>WGMF01000017.1 GCA_016125215.1 Phycisphaera sp. | reverse complement strand
GGCGCCGCGCATCAGTGCCGAAACGTCTTCGCCTGCGTTGAACAGACTCTTTCCTGCCGATTCTGCCCCACCGGGGAAGTGTCTCCCCGTTACGTGGGCGATCCTTTCATTTGTTGCAGTTATTCCTGCACGGCCGCTAACTCCTAACTCCTAACTCCTGTCACCTGTCTCCTGTCTCCTCTCCCCTGCCTTCCTCTGTGTTCTCTGTGCCCTCTGTGTTGAAATTCTTAAGTCCACAATCGCCCGCCGTCGAGGCGGAGGATTTGGCCGGTGCAGTAGTCTGCGTCTTGGACGAGGAAGAGTACCGCGGTGGCGGCGTCTTCGGGTGTGCCGGGGCGGGCGAGGGGGACGCGGCGCATGTAGTCCTTGCGGTCTTGTTCGCTGTAGGCGTCGGCCCAGGCGACGACGCCGGGCGCGATGGCGTTGACGGTGATTTTGGGGGCCAGTTCCATTGCGGCGGTCATGGTCAGTTCGTGGAGCGCCGCCTTGGACATGTTGTACGCCAGGTAGCCAACGAGCGGCTGACCCATGACGTGGATGTCGACGAAGTTGACGACGCGGCCGGGGGTGTCGTGGGACGAAAGGGCGGGGGCGAGGGCCTGGAGCAGGAGCATGGGCGACCGCGCGTTGACCGCCATGTTTTTTTCAAAGTCGTCGGGTGTGACTTTGCCGATGGGCGTGGGCGAGAAGCAGCTTGCGTTGTTGACCAGCGCGTAGAGGTTGCCGAATGCGTCGAGCACTTTGTCCGCGACGTGGCGGGCGGCATCGACCTGTGCAAAGTCAGCCTGGATCGCAAAAGCTTTTCGACCCATCGCGCGGATTTCTTTTGTGACGAGGTCAGCTTCGTCTTTGCTGTGCTGGTAGGTGATGGCCACGTCCAGGCCGGCTTGGGCAAGACGCAGCGCGACCGCGCGGCCGACACGCTTAGCGCCGCCGGTGACCAGGGCATGTTTACCGATTAAATCCCGGTGGGGGGTGGTCATCGTCATCCTCGTCGTCAAAGTCTGACTCCTGGTCGGCGTCGCGGTCGTCGCTGCCCGGTTCGTGCGGGGGGCGGTCCATGTCGTCGGGGTCGTGTTCTTCGGTGGGGAGTCGCTTGGCCGATTCGCTCCAGGCATCGACGTAGGGCGTCTGCTCGCGTTTGCGTGTTTTTCGCATCCGACGCAGCGACCTTCGCCACGCACCCATGAGCAGGACGAGCACGATCAGGGCGACGAGAAAGAGCGTCACCGTCAGGACGAGCAGCACGTAGCCCTGCAATCTCGGGTCGCTGTCGATCATGGGGATGCCCTCAAGGATACCCCACAACGAGAGATTTGCTCAGCCGCGTCTACACCTGGGACCCCGGGGGCCCCGGGGAGGCTCACGCCCCCCTGGCGACATGGAGGGACTGGATAATCAGCCAGACGAGGGCCGAGGCAAAGACGCCGGTGAGGAACGTGATGAACGCGCACTTGAGGTAGAAGTATTTCTTTTTGGCCAGGTACTGCCCCATGGCGTAGACCTCGCGCATCTGCGCTTCGTAGGCTTGTTCGTGCCCGTTGAATACACGCTGCATGGACTCGAGATACTCGTCGTAGGTGAGCTTGGCAAAGTCGCCGAAGAACAGCGGGTTGAAGAGCCGAGCGGAGGTGTTGGCACGCTTCATCGGCGTGAGCTTGGGCATGATGGTCAGCGCCGCAAAGAAGACGGTCAGCAGGTTGCAGGAGATCAGGACGATGGCAGGGATCGCAAGCGTCGGGTCTTCGAGGTACTTGAGTGTGAGGGGGATACCGATCGTACACAGGGTCATGAGCATGCCGGCCTTCTGGTCGGCCATGACGCTGAGCTGGACGTGGTGGGCCCTTGTCTGGCCCATCATGTTGTCGAAGTGTCGGCCGGGCCGATCGATGTGAATCGGGCCTGTTGAAGACGCGGCGTGTTCAGATTTTTCCGTCACCGGGGTGTGTTCCTCATCGGTGTCGTGATCGTGAATCTGAACGACCACCGGCTGATTCGGCTTAGTTAACGACATGCAAGGGAGAATACCCCCACCGGCAGCGTCAGGGGTTGATTTACGATGTTAAAAATTGGCTAAGAACGCCCGACAGAAGGTCAACACCCAAGACATCATTTGCACAAGAGAAAGAGGTCAGAGACGAGACAGAAACCGCAGATTTCGCAGATGACGCAGATTCAAGGCAGATGTTCCTGCTCGTGATTCTGTATCGATCTGTGAAATCTGCGCAATCTGCGGTTACTTCCCCGGCCCCGATGGTCCTGTGTTTTTCAAGTCATTTTGAAGAGACTTTTAAGGCTGAAAACCGCTATTTCCCGGCCTCTTTTGCTGCCTCTTGCGCTTTTTTACGTTGTTCTTCCTGCCGTTGTCGGGCTTCGTCCATGACGCGCAGGTACTCGGCTTCGCTGATGTTTTTGTCGCGGCCGTAGGCGTAGACGGAGACCTTGTTGCGCCCGTACTGGTTGACGAGGAAGATCAGGTACTCGGGCACGAAGTTCGGGGAGAGGTAGGAGCGGAACGCATCGATGCTGGTGGCGTCGAGGCAGACGGTGGCAGGCAGCAGCAACCCGGGGGCGGCACCGTTCATGCCTGAGATGACTACGAGCAGTTGGCCATCGGTGTTGAAGACCTGCACGACGTTCCACTGGGCATCGACGACGTAGACGTTGCCGTGCGGGTCGATGGCAATGCCCTTGGGTCTTGCGAACGAGCCGACCTGGTTGCCCGGGCGTCCGATGGAACCCTGGTACTTGCCCTCCTGGTCGAAGACCTTGATCTGCTGGGCATCGGTGTCGGCAACGTAGATGCGGTGGTCTGGGCCGATGGCAAGGTTGGTCGGCTCGCTGAGCTGGTCGGGGCCGGTGCCTTTGGAGCTGATGGCACGCAGGAATGTGCCGTCTTTGCTCCAGAGTTCGACCTGCCCGTCGATGAGGTCCGCAATGAAGAGCGTGTCGCCCTCGATGGCCAGGTCGATGGGCATGAGGTGGTCGACGTCGCCGAACTGCCGGACGAACTTGTCGTTGGCGTCGAAGACGAAGACCTGTCGCTTGCCGGTGTCGCAGAGGTATTTTGTTCCGTCGGTGTCGATGGTGATGTTGACGGGGTTGCCCATCATGTCGGGGGAGCCGAGGACGCCGACCGTGCCGTTTTTAATGTCCATGACGTGGACCTTATCCAGCCCGACGTCACAGATGTAGATTTTTCCTTTGTACGCGGCGACGCCGTAGGGCGTGTCGATGCGGTCGGACTGGCCGAACCTGGGTTTTTCCTCGCCGACAACCCACTGGGAGAAGGAGGTTTCCTGGGCTTGCGACTTGGCCCAGACGCTGGTCTTGTCGAAGCTGACAAGGTGTTGGATGCGAGGCGGGTTGGGTGCGGCTGGGAAGTAGACCGGCTCCTTGTTGGCTTGGGGTGTGGTGTCGACGGGCGTCGAGGCGCACGCGCCGAGCAGGATGCACGCCAGGACGAGCGGCGGGGTCAGTGGGGATTGGATCGTGCGTGGCATCGTGAGCCTCCGGTGATCGGATGGATACCCCAGTTCAGTGCAAAGTTCATTCCATTTCACGATGCAGGCCCGACCCGGTTTGACGTGATCGTGGTGGGCGTTTTCGAGAGCGGGCGGGGGGCTTGCTTCTCATAATTAGGATTGGTATATCTTATTATTACCACCCGCGGGAATGCCGGGTCTAACTCCAGTATTTGTCGGCCCCTGTGAGCGATCAAGGCTGTTCAAATCCCTCGGGTCGGGCACACGGTTTGCCATTTTCATAGATAAGAACACGCCGCCATGCTGCCTATGACTCCGCCAAGTATTCGATCCTGTCTCGCACGACCGGTCGGCCCGTCGTCGTGGGGGCGTGTCATTTTTGTCGGCGTCGCAACGGTGGTTTTGCTTGCGGTCTACGTCGGGTGCAGTCCGGAGAAAGACTACGAAACCCTCTCGTTTTTTTTCGACGGCGTGCCCATGCCCCAGTGGATGCTCGACCAGATCGAAAAAGAGCAGCAGGCCGCCGCCGTGGCGCAGGGGCTGCCCGAAAAGCCCAAGCCCGTCACTTATTTTTATCACCGGCCCTACGCCGACCGGAGTTGTTTTGGCTGCCACGACCGCACCGGCGGCTTCAGCGCCCCGACGGGCGGCAAAGACCTGTGCGTCACCTGTCACGATTCTTATTTCAAACTCGAACCCGACGACTGGGCCCACGGCCCGGCTTACCTGGGCGAGTGTCGGCGGTGCCACGAACCGCACAAGTCCGAGTTTGCCGGCTTGCTCACCGTTAAACAGCCCGACCTGTGCTACACCTGCCACGATAAGAGCTTCATCCAGAACGACTCCATGCACTCGCACCTGCCTCAGGACGTGCAGTGCTCCGCCTGTCACGACCCCCACGCTGCGGGCAACCGATTGCTCCTCGTCGATTCACGCACCATCCGCAGGCGCACGCGCGACATGAAAATCTCCCGCAGCGCCCACAACATGTGGGGCCAGGACACCTGCGAGAAGTGCCACGACACCCAGCACGCCAACGTCCTGCGACAAGACGTGGACAAACACTGCCTCGACTGCCACGGCGACTCCATTCAGGCACAAAGCGATACGCCCGGCCTGCACGAGGCGGTCAAGCAAGGGTCCTGTACCGTCTGCCACACCCCGCATAAATCGTCCCGGCCCTACCTCATGCGCACAAGCGGTGAAAAGGTCTGCTACCAGTGCCACAAGCCCCAGGAGATCGCACCGCCCAAACACCCCGATGTCACACGCGTCGATTGCCTGATCTGCCACGGCGGGCACCGCACCGAACAGCCCCACCTCCTGCGCGGAGACCTCGGCGTGGCACAGAGACTTCTGGACTTCGACCGCAGGCCGCCCGAGATCAAGGCGGACACGGACAAACCCAACGATGAGGCTCGACCCGCCGACGAACCGGGCCCGACCGACGATCCCTCCACGCAACCGCTCTCCGTTGAGCCGGAGGGCAACACGCCATGACCAGGAGGCGGCCCCTGCATTTCGTGGCAATGTCAGCCCTGGCCCTGATCGGGTCTGCAGCTTCGCTCCAGGCTCAGAGCAACCCCATCTCCTCGTTCCAGCTCACCGACTACGGCGGGGAACTCTATGTCGAGTCCGAATTCCGCAGGGACAACGACTCGCTCTCCGGCAGGCAGGTCACCAGCCAGGACCTGATGCTCAACTACGGCCTCCGACTCGACGCTTCGGGCTATGTCTACCACCCCAACCTCCTCGAGTTCACCGGCCAGATCGACCTGGGCCTGACCAACAACTGGACCGAACTTAACGCGATGGACCGCACCTCCGACGCCTTCCTCGTCGGTTTCAACCTCAACGCCACCTTGCTCAAGAACAAGCTCGTCTCTGGCAGGGTCTTTGGCGAACGCTTCGACCGCACCGTCAACCGCAGCTTTGCACAGACCATCCAACTCACACGACAGAGCGAGGGCTTCGAGGTCAATTACCACGGCGACTACCCCGCTTCCATCTACTTCGAATACACCCAGGACGACGAAACCAGCGACACCCGCCTCGACAACCAGTCCCAGCTCTACACACGCTTCCAGATCGAAGACAACGTCCACCGCGGGTACTACACCCAGTTGACCCTCGAACACGAAGAGGTCCAGGAGACCATCCAGTCCCGTGCCCAGAACGGCTCGCTCGGCACCCCCCAGGACCTGCCCCAGTCCGTCGATGAGGTCAACCTCGTCAACCGTTACGCGTGGGGCGAGGGCCTGCGCAAGGACACGCTCGACGGCCAGTTCACCTTCCGAAACCAGAGCGGCGCCTTCGAGAGCACCCTGCTGCGCATCAACCAATCCCTCAACCTCCAGCACACCCAGACCTTCAGCACCTTCTACACCGTCCGCTACCGCGACGACACCAGCGGCGGCCAGAGCGACCGCGAGATCGGCGGCGAAATCGGCTTTAGAAAGTCCATCTACGACAGCCTCGACATCGTCGGGTTCTTCTTCTACACCGACGACACCTTCACCGACGGCTCGACCTCAGAACTCGGCGGCGAACTCGACCTGGACTACCGCAAGAAGACGCCGATCGGACAGTTCACCTCCTCGCTGAGTTTCAGCAGGAACTACCAGTCCGAGACCTCCGCGGCTGGCATCCGGAGGATCATCGACGAGGCGGTCACCTTCTCCGGCGCGCCGCCCGTCTCACTGGCGTTCCCCAACGTCGTCACCGGCAGCGTCGTTGTCACCGACACGAGCAACGTCGTCATCTATGTCGAGGGACTGGATTACACCCTCACGACCTTCGGTGCAACTGTCCAGATCGAAAGGCTCGTGGGCGGCTCCATCGCCGACGGGCAGACCGTCTTCGTCGACTACACCGTCGACATCGCGCGAGACGCCCAATACACCACCGACGACATCGTCTGGCGGATGCGCCTGGACCTCGACATGGTCCCCGTTTCGATTTACACCGAATACCGCGAACGCACCGACACGCTGACCACGGGCCTCGACCCTGGCAACCTCAACTCGATACGCTCCCTCCTCGGGGGCGTCGAGGTCCGACCCATCGAGGAACTCACCCTCCGTGGCGAAATCGAGACGAGGGAAGACCGCCTCAACCTCTCCTCCGATTCCTTGCGCGTCCGCGCGGAATACCACCACACCTTCGAGCAGACCGTCACACTCACCGTCAACGCGGGCTACGAAACCGTGCAATACCGCGACGGCTCATCCCTGCTGCTCTTGCCCGGCGAGGACACGCTCGACACGATCTCCGCCGGCGCCACGCTGACCTCACGCATCAACGCCAACCTCATCGTCAAAGCCGACGGCCTCTACTACCAGTCCGAGGGACGATCCAACAACACCCGAATCCGCGGCGGCCTGGGCCTGACCTGGCGAAAGGGCCTGCTCTCGATCGATATCAACGGATACCACGAGTATTACGAGCAGGAGGGGGACAACGGCAACACCGATTTCATCGGCATCAATGTCCGCAGGCGGTTTTGAAGGCCCGCCGGGGATAATGGATTACGGCATGAAGACAACGATTCTCACATACGCTTGCCTTGCCCTCGTGGTCACCGGCTGCGCCACAGCGCGGATCAACCGGGACGGCCCGCACCCCGCATGGCCCTCGCCCACCGCGACGCCGCGTGTCGTCCACCTCTTTAACCTCCACGACGCAAGCGACCTGGGCGGCGGCGACCTGGGCGACGCCATCGGGCGGTGGATCACCGGGTCACGAACGCAGGCCATGCTCCGACCCCACGCCGCGGTCGTCGACGACCGTGAACAACTTTATGTCACCGATCAGGAACTCCAGGGCGTCCACGTCTTCGACCTTGCCACCGGCAAGGCGAGATTCATCAACAAGGTCGGCCAAACCTACCTCGTCTCGCCCGTGGACGTGGCGGTGTGCGGCGGGGTGGTCGCGGTCTCCGACAGCGCGCTGCGGAAGGTCTACCTGCTCGACCGACAAGATCAGCTCGTCCACACCCTCGACAAACCCGAGGGGTTCGGTCGGCCGACGGGCCTGGCCTACGACCCCGATTTCGGCGAGTTGTATGTCGTCGACACCCTGGCACGGCAGGTCTGTGTCTTCGACATGAAGGGGCAACTTCTACGCACGTTCGGTTCGGCGGGCGGCGAGCCGGGGCAGTTCAACTTCCCCACGCACATCGCGGTCCGCAATGGACTGGTCTACGTCACCGACTCGCTCAACTTCCGAGTTCAGGCCTTCTCACGCGACGGACAATACCGCTTCGACGTCGGCAAGCACGGCGACGCCTCCGGACATCTTGGTGTGCCCAAGGGCGTCGCGGTCGATTCGCAGGGCCACATCTACGTCGTCGATTCCTATTTCTCGACCATCCAGGTCTTCGACAAAGACGGGAACTTCCTTCTCAACTTCGGCCAGACGGGCTGCGAGCCGGGCCAGTTCCAGTTGCCCATGAGTTTGTCCATCGACCTCAAGGACCGCCTGTTTGTCTGCGATAGTTTCAACAAGCGCGTCCAGGTCTTCCAGTTCACGGGAGCCAGCCATGATGAAAAGTAAACCCACCCCGGAAATGTCAGCCGTAAAGCGCGGTGTGCCACTGGCGGCTTGCCCGCCAGTGAATCGAATACCTCTATCAAACACCCGTACCGCGTGGCTCACGTGTGCGCTGCTGGTCACCGCCATTATCGCGCTGCCCGCGCACGCCCAGCAAGGCTCCAACATCGCCGAAACCAAGCACAACCTCGCCGCCTCCGGACCGGGATCGGTCAAGACCTCGGGCAGCGCCAACTCCTGCGCTTTCTGTCACACGCCCCACGCCGCAAGCCCGATCGCGCCCCTGTGGAACCGCGAAGACCCCGGCACCTACTACCAGACATACGAGAGCTCCACGCTCGTCGCAAGCGTCGGCCAACCCACCGGCTCCTCACGACTGTGCCTGAGTTGCCACGACGGAACCATCGCGCTGGCACAGACTCTCAACCCGCTCAACTCGCCCGGCCACACCCAGGTCTACCTCGCCCCCGGCGACGCCGGCTACCTCGGCACCGACCTGAGCGACGACCACCCGATCTCCTTTGAATACACCTCGGCCCTGGCCACCGAAAAAGGTCAGCTTAAAGACCCCAACGCATTGCCCACGGAACTCCCGCTCGAAAGCGGTCAGGTCCTCCAATGCACCACATGCCACGACCCACACGACGACCGCTTCGGCAAGTTCCTGCGCGTCGACAACACACGCTCAGCCCTCTGCCGAACGTGCCACGAGATCGACGGGTTCGACAACTCCTCGCACGCCAACTCCAGCGCCTCTCTCGCCTCCGCCACGAATGCAAGCTGGACCAACCTCAAGGCCCAGACCGTCGCCGACGCCGGCTGCGAATCCTGCCACCGTCCCCACACCGCCGGCGGGCACCAGCGCCTGCTGCGTTACGAACCCGAGGAAAACAACTGCCTCGATTGCCACAACGCCACCGTGGCCAGGACCGATATCGCCTCGCTGCTCAACAGCATCTCCAAACACCCCGTCGAGCAGACCACCGGCGTCCACGACCCGACCGAGAACCCGCTCACCATGCGCGAGCACGTCGAGTGTGTCGATTGCCACAACCCCCACAGCATGACCGCAAGCGGGACCGCGCAGGCGCCCGTGATCCGACCGAGCATGGCCGGGGCCTCGGGCCTCAGCGACACGGGCCTCAAGCTCGACAAGGCCAACAACGAATACGAGGTCTGTTACAAGTGCCATTCCGTCAAAAATTTTGCCACCCCCGTCGTCGACCGCTGGCTCGGCACGGACAACATCGCAGATGAATTCAAGACCACCAACGCCAGCTTCCACCCCGTCCAGACCCAGGGCCGAAGCTCCAGCGTGCCCAGCCTCATCGCCGGCTACACCACCGCGACCGTCCTTTACTGCACCGATTGCCACACCACCAACACCCCCGACAAGGGCAAAGGCCCGCACGGGTCAGCCTACTCGCCCATGCTCGGCGCCAACTACAGCGTCACCGACCGTACCCCCGAAAGCCCCCAGGCCTACGCCCTGTGTTACAAGTGCCACAGCCGAACGTCGATCCTCGAAGACCAGAGCTTCCGCAAGCACAAGGAACACATCGACGGCAAAAAGACACCCTGTTCCGTCTGCCACGACCCGCACGGCGTCCGTGAGAACACCCATCTGATCAACTTCGACCGCAACGTTGTCAGCGCCGCCTCCAACGGACAGGGCCCGACCTTCACCGACCTGGGCAACCGCCGCGGGTCGTGCACACTCAGTTGCCACGGCGAAAACCACATCAACGAGAGCTATTGACCCGGACGCAAACACCACGTCAAAGATCAAAACAAAGCGGAGGGATGGCCATCCCTCCGCTTTAACAGACCTATCCGTGATACGAGCGTTATTTTCCTTGCCGTTCTTTGGACGAGAGGTCTTTGCCCTCGCCGCTGTGCTCGAACGCGGCCCGGTAGCTTTGGGCCGCCTGTTCCCACTCGCCCGCCGCTTCGTGGACACGGCCTGAGAGGTAGTAAGCCATCGCCGGGTGCGGGTTGAGTTTCACAGCGCTCTCGACAACCGGGCGCGCTTCGTCGAAGCGACCCAGCGCCACAAGTGCCCGCCCGCGCAGCGTGCCGATGCGCCAGGGGGCAATCCCATCAGCCTTGACCTTGTCGAGCAACGCCAGCGCCTGCGCCGGTTCGTCCGACAACAAAAGCACGTCGGTCATCATCAGTTGCAGCGATACGTCGTCGGGTGAGAGCTTGAGGCCCGCTTCGAGCTGCAGCCTCGCTTCGCGCACCCGGTCCTTTTCCAGCAGCCGTTCTGCCACACGCAGGTGACGCTGCGCAACCTGTTCACCCGAGTCCGTGACTTCATTGTGATTGTTCAGCGCCTGCTCAAGGGCTTGGCGGTCGGTTTTGCCCAGGACAAAATCGATGTAGGCAGACAGGTCGCCCGCATAGGAATCGTTCAGCCCCGCCAGGTGTGCCACGACGTGCCCCTGTGTGTCGATCACCAGCGTGGTCGGCCAGACATGCACGTCCATCGCGCCGGAGGCCTCGAAGCCCTCGTCCGCGACCATCGGGTATTTCCATCCCGGGATTTTGTCCAGCACGGAACGGGCCTTGACCTCGGCCGCTTCACCGCTGACGGCGCCGATCACGTTCACGTCATCGCTGGGTTTGACCTGTTCGAGCAGTTGAGTCGCGGCCCGTTCGCTGCGTTCCTGGCCGGCCATGAGGAACACAATCACCGTAGGTTTGTTCGCGTCGGGCACGGTCAGGGCCTTGCCCGAGAGGTCTTTGCCCGTCCACGCAACCTTCGGGGGCTCGTCGTCTGCCAAGGCTGGCGGCGCTAAACTAGCAACCATCAACAACAGAATGCACCCCTTGGCCATACAGGTTGTAAGGTTGTGGATCGGGTGCCACTGGCGGCTTGTCCGCCAGTGAAAAAGCCAGCCGTCGCTTGCACTGGCGGACGAGCCACCAGTGGCACACCGTTGCGCTTTACGGGTTATTCTTTGGCTGCTCGCCATCGGGCGTCTCCTTTTTCGTGTCGTCTTCGGGCTTGTTCACGGGCACGGGGTTGTCACGGTCGTAAGAGAGTTGCTGGTGGCAGCCCGGTGCGCACGACCCGCCGTGCTCGGTCTTGGTGTAGTTGATCGGCAGTTCCCAGTTGCCATACGGGACCGACTCGCGGATGTGCACGGGGTTGGTGCTGGCGTGCGTCGAGTGGCACGCGCGGCAGGTGCGGCCGCGGTCGGCTTTGTTGACGTGGACATAGTGCAGACTCTTGTCCCCGTTGCGGAAGCCCGTGAGTGTGGAGGTGGTTTCCAGTTCGACGAGTTGTTTGTCGTGGCACTCGAAACACAGGGCGTAGTTGGATTCCTTGAACGGGGCGTAGAACGATTCGGGGTAGGGGTCTTTAAGCAGCCTTGTCACGTCCGAGCCGTGGACGTTGTGGCAGCCGCCGCACGAGCCGTCCGCAACCGGGCCGTGCTTGATGAGGTTGGGTGCCGCGATCTCCTTGACCGAGGCGACCTTCTCGCCCTCGGGCGTGGTCAGGGGCTTGTCGTGACAGGTGAGGCAGATCTCGACGGGCTTGCTCTTCATCAGCCGCGCCAGGTCCGAGCCGTGCGGGTTGTGGCAGTTGGCACAGGCGCTGTCCTGCGTGACGGCGGAGTGTTTGTGCGTCGCGGTGGTGACGGCTTTTTTCACGTCGGCGTGGCAGGTGTCGGTACACAGTTGCATCGGCGGGGCCTTGACCTGCATCTTGTAGTTCGAGGCGTGCGGGTCGTGGCAATTGGTGCAGTCGTCTTCGACCGCTTTGTGTTTGAAGCGGACCTTTTCAAGTTGCTTGCCCATCTCCTGGTGGCAGTTCAAACAGAGTGTTTGGCCGGTCTCGACGAGCAGCTTCTTGTGCGTCGAGGTGTGCGGCGTGTGGCAGGCCACGCACGCGCCCGCGGCGACGGGCCCGTGGATGTGCGACTTGCCCGCGGTGGTGTCGGCGTGGCACTGCTGGCAGAGGTCGGCTGTCGACTTGCCCTTCAGAAAGCCCTTGTCAAACCCGCCGTGCGGGTCGTGGCACGAGAGACACTGGCCCTTCTTGAGCGGCTCGTGTATGGAGGTGGCGTCCTTGGTCTCGATGACGTGACAGAAGGTGCAAAGCTCTTCGGGCTTGCGGGCAAGCGTGAACTTGTGCGTCTTCACGTCGCTGACGGTGTGGCAGGCGTCGCAGGCGTTGACGTTGACCGGGCCGTGGATTTCACGGTGGTCTTTGACGCCGGTGTGACACTCGGCGGTGACGCAGGACTTTTGCTCCACTTCCTGATCGGGCGGAGCGACGGCGAGAGCCTGGGCGCTCAACGCAAATAACACCGCGGTGATGAGAACCGAGCTGCGCCACAGGGGTGCCACTGGCGGCTTGCCCGCCAGTGCCGTAGACGTTCGATTTTCACACTGGCGGGCAAGCCGCCAGTGGCACCCGGCTTTGCGGGACAGCGTATGTAACAGTTTGTTAGTCATGATGACGCACCTCGGGGTTCGTCGGTGGGGGGACATTGGGGGCGGTAGCGGGGGCCGGCGGGTTGCCGGTTTTCTTGTCGCGTGAGTAGGTCTTGGGTTCGTGGCATCCGGGCGAGCACGACCCGCCATCGGTCGTCTTTTCAAACTTGATGGGCATGGGCCAGTTGGACCCCTCGAAGGGCACGTCGCTGGCCATGTGGTTGGGCAGGTCCGAGCCGTGGATCGAGTGACAGGTCTTGCACGTGCGTCCCTTCTCGGCTTTGTGGACGTGGACGTAGTGCAGGTTCTCATCGCCGTCGCGGAAGTTGGTGAGCGAGGCGGTCTTTTCGTCGAGGACCAGCTCCTTGTCGTGGCACGAGAAGCACAGCACGTAATTCCGCAGGTCGAATTTGGCGTAGAAGGATTCGGGGAACGCTTTTGTGAGCAGCCGGGTGTAGGACGAGCCGTGGACGTTGTGGCAGGCGGTGCAATCGCCCGAACGGACCGGGCCGTGCAGGAACTTTCGGCTGAGCGTGTCGGTCATGGAGGCGATCTCGCGGCCGTCGTGGGCCTTGACCGGCTCGTTGTGGCACGTCATGCAGAGCTTGTCTTCACGGTCGCCCAGCAGCGCCGTTCGCCCGGCGGCGTGGGGGTTGTGGCAGTTGGCACAGCTCTGTTTTTCAAAGAGCGCGTCGTGCGAGACCGCGGCCGACTCGACTTTCGTCTTCATATTCTCATGACACGCAAAACATTCTTCCGGGGGCGCGGTGGTGAGTTGGAAGTCGTGGTCGGTGCTGTGGGCGTCGTGGCACGTCAGGCAATTCTTCTCAGCCGGCTCGTGGCGGTGGGGGGCGTTGGCCATCAGGCGCTGGATATCGCCGTGACAGGAGAAACAGTGGTCGTTGCCATCCGGGCTACCGGGGGTTCCGGGGGCGGGACCGACACGGAGTAACAACTTGTTATCCGCTTCGTGCGGCGAGTGGCAGAGGGTGCATTGGCCCATGGCAAAGGGGGCGTGCTCGAACTTGTGTCTGGGCAGTTCGTGGCATTGCCTGCACATCTCTTCGGTGTTGGGCCGTTTGAGCAGGTACTTGGTGGGCGAGGCGTGCGGGTCGTGGCAGCTTGTGCAGCCGTCGGTGGTGACGGCTTTGTGGACGACGCTCTCGTGTCCGACGACGGCGTGGCAGAAGGTGCAGGTCTCGTTGCCCGGACGCTTGAGCGGGTAGGTGTGGCCGCCCTTGTCTTCGTCGTGACACACGCCGCACTGGCCCGCGTTGATGGGTCCGTGGACGTAGGCCATTTCGAGGGCGTTCACGTGGCAGGCGGGTGTGACGCAACTGGCGTCGGGCGGGAGGGGGCCGGTGGGTTTGGGGGCGAGCACCGCGGCCTTGATGATCTTTGTGGCCCGGCGCGGGTCGGTGGCACCGGCGTCGTCTCGGTAACGACCGGCGGCGTCGGCTTCGGTCTCGCCCTTGGTCTTGTCGGCTTCATTCTGTTGTTCACCGGGCGGGATTGAGGGGGGTTCTTTCTTGCCACAACCGGGGGTCGACAACACGCAGATGAGCATCACCGTGAAGAGCATCGCCTTGGCACTGGCGGACAAGCCGCCAGTGGCACCCGTGATCGGGATGCGCACGGGGCGGGTCATGGCGCGTCCTGTTGGGGTAACGGGTTGAGGTAGCCCGGCGTGTTCGCGGGGGCACTTCCGGGGGCGATGCGGTTGCAGTTGTCCAGCGCGACGTTGAGCAGGGCGGTGGCGTAGGTGATGTTGTGGACGCCGTGGCCGAGTTCGACGATGCGGGTGTTGTACTGGGCGTCGTCGAAGAGCTTGCGGAGTTCGAGTTTCTTGTCGCTCTCGACGGTGGGGTCGTTGGCCAACTTGTCGATGACCTTCTGGGCGTGGTCGATGGCCTGATGCGCCTCGGCCAGTTGCTGCGAAAGTGCGACACGCCAGCCGGCTAACACATCGTTATACCGTGCGTCGTGGCAATGGTCGCAGGAGGCTTGGTTGGCCACGAAGGTCTGGCCGACCACCTCGGCGGTCTGTTCGGGGTGCTCGCCCCACTTGTGGCAGGCGATACAGTCGACCTGTGCGCGGTACATGGGGCTGGGCATGTCGGGGACGCCGCGCCCGCCGACGCCGCGGTACATGTCGAGCGCGCCGTTGTGGGTCTGCGAGTGGCACTGCCCGCATGCGCCGGTGTCGGCCATGCCCTGTGCGCCGCCGCCCAGGAGCTTGATCCCCGCCGGGCCGGCCGCTTCGAGGCGGTGTTCAATCTGGACGTGGCAGCTTGCGCACTCGACCTTCTTGTCGCTGACGTGCTTCTTGTGGATGAGCGTGGTCTCGCCGTATTTCGCCAGGTGTTGCGGCTGGTTGTGGCAGTTCCAGCAGACCTGCCTGGGCACATTGCCGTTGCCCAGGATGGTGTCGGCGTGGCAGTTGATGCACTCGACGCCGCGGTCGATGAACTTGGCGTGGTCGAACTCGCCTGAGGAGAGGCGGACGGTCTTGGCCGGTGCGTCGTGGCACGATTGACACCCGCCGAGCGTCTGGTCGTTGCGTCCGTGCTCGAAGCCCTTGAAGTGGCAGAGGAAACAGGTGTCGAGCGTCACGACGATGTGCTGGCCCTGCACCATCTGCGAGTGGCAGGAGACGCAGCGCAGCTGCTTGCCGCGTCGCAGTTCGGTCAGGTGGGGCTTGTGGTCGAAGTGGATGGTGACGTCTTCGCCGTGTTCGTTCTTGATGGTCCAGTTGACGGAACCCTCGAGCAGCCGATGCTCGTGGCAGCCCTCGCGGAGACACGATGCGTCGCGGACCTCGGCGTGGGGCTTGGACTGGTAGGTGTTGGTGATGAACTTGACAGCCTGGCTGCTGGCCTGCCACTTGCCCTCGATGGTTTTTTCAAGGCCCGGCTCGAAGTGGCAATCGGTGCAGGGAACGTTCTTGTGCGTCGACTGGTGCCACGCCTGGTAGTAAGGCTCCATGATGTGGCAGGACCTGCAGAAATCCGGCTGCATCGAATACTCGACGAAACCGGCAAACCCCACGCCGCCTCCGAGAAGGAGGATGAGCAACCACCCCCACAGCGAGGGCTTGACCCGGACAAACCGACCCTGTCTGCGTTTGATTCCCAGCAGCCTCCACCACAGCGGGCGGCCGGTGGGCGACGGGGTTGTTTGACTAACAGGTTGTGAGGTTTGATCGTCGGGCATAACAGTCTCCGAGATTTGCTAGAGCCATCCCAGACCGCCGAGGATGATGAGCACGACGATGGTCGAGCCGATGAGCATGGCGAGGATGCCGATCCACACGGCCACGGGGCGGTACCACTTCTTGGGCGGTGGGGCGTAGAGCTTGTCGAGTTCGCCCTCTAGTTTGAGGCGTTCGTATTCGACGGGTCTTTCCTCGGCGAACTCGGCTTCGGGGAGTTGGCCTGTGAACATCACGTCGTCGACGGGGAACTTCTCCCAGCGCAGATGGGCGTTGAAGAAATGGATGGTGAAGATAAAGCCGACCGCGAGCAGCGCCTCGTAACCGTGGATGATGGTGGCCACGTTGAACGCCCAGCCGGGGATGAACTTCGAGAAGAACTCGGGGAACCAGAGCATCAGGCCCGATCCGCCGATGACGAACGTGCCGAAGATCTCAGCCCAGTAGTCGAATTTTTCCCAGTAGACCCAGTGGTCGAAGGGGGGCTTCTTCCCGCCGACGAAGAACCACTTGAACATGCCCATGCAGTCGGTGACATCTTTCCACCGCGGGAAGAGCGAGTTGGGGCCGAGCAGAATCTTCCGTGGGCCGTGCTCCGTGATGCGCTTGGAGACGAACCAGATGTGGACGGCGAAGTTGCCGATGAGCATGACGGCAAAGCATCGGTGCCAGATGCCGGTGAGGTGTGCCCCGCCGAACCATTTGGCAAGGGATTGTGCCCAGGCCTGGTCGGAGAAGAACAGGGGCATGCCCGTGAGCGTCAAGCCAAAGAATGTGATGATGACGAAGGCGTGGTTGATGCGGTTGATGCGCGTGAAGCGTTTGACGCCGCGGGCGAGCTTGGCGTGTTCGTGGTGGTGGCCGATCTTGCCGTGACGCAGGCGTTCGATGGAAGAGCGGATGAACCAGAGGACCGAGTGCAGCCCGAAGAAGGTGAAGGTGAAGGACATGATGATGACGAAGTAGAGCCAGATGCCGTGGAGGAGGGGGAAGCGTTTGCCGTCGTGGAAGTCGGCGTGTGCGTCGTACTGGACGAAGTTGGCGTTGGCTTTGGGGTGGCACTTGGCACAGGTCTGGATTTTTGCCAGGCCGTGCAGTGTGGAGTCCGGGTCGTCCGGGGGGAGGATTTCGTGCGAACCGTGGCAGTCGCTGCAGCGTGCGGCGCGGACGGAGCCGAGGTTCCCGACCTGCCCGTGGTAGCTCTTGCGGAACGTCTCGTAGAGCGAGGCTTTCCCGCCGTTGATGGGTTTGTTGTGGCAGGAGCCGCACTCGTTGACGATGTCGACTTCAAAGGCCTTGGTGTCGGCCCGGGTGATGGCGTGGGACGCGTGGCAGTCGGAGCAGACGGGGGCCTTCTCGTTGCCCGCCGCCAGTTGTTTGCCGTGGATCGACTTGGCGTAGACCACCTGCACGCCGGTGTGGCACTTGCCGCAGGTGTCGGGGATGTGGTCGCGGTGAACGGAGGATTCCGTGTTGGTCGAGGGCAGGATGTCGTGAGACTTGTGGCAACTCACGCAGGTGGCGGCGACGATCAGGCCCGAGTCGGTGATGGCCTTGCCGTGGACGCTGGCCATGTAGTTGGCCACGTGTTCTTTTTCGGTCGAGCCGTTGGGCGTCGCGTCGTTGTGCTGTTCGTGGCAACCGGCGCAGAGCTTGATGACATTAAGCGGGTAGAGATTCGACTTGGGGTCGTTGTGTTTGAGGATGTCGTGTCCACCGTGGCAAGAGGTGCAGGTCGGGGCACGGGTATCGCCCTTGGCACGGGCGTAGGCGTGGATGCCGCGGCGGTAGTCGGCGTGTTGCGGGGTGTGGCAGGATTCGCTGCACGAGGCGGCGGGCATCTTCTCGGGGTGGGGCAGGTCGTTCGCGGACGGGTGGCACGAGACGCAGGAGATATTCGCGTGGACGCTGTGGGCCAGGGCGTCGGGGGAGACATAAAGCTCCGGGCGCGAGTCGGGTTTATTGCTCAGCGATGCGCTGGGCGCCTCTTCCGGGGCCTTGACCATGGCCTGGCGTTGAGCCGGCGAGAGGTCAGCGATGTGGTCTTGGCCGTGGCAGTTGTAGCAGCGTCGGTTCTGGGTTTCGGGTGAGGCTGTGTTCTGTGCCAGTGTGGATTGGGTGTTCCAGCACACACACAGTCCGACAAGCAGCGCAAGCGTCGGTGCGAGGAATGCCTTTTTATTTGGATTGAAGTTTCCCATACCCATTGCGCACCCTGAGATCGATCAACAAAGGACCATCAGGTTTGTTTTGCACATGGCGTGCCACCGAGAAGATGCGTAAACGGGTTCGAGACAGGGTTTTATGCCAGTCGTATCTCATATTTAAGAACATGATTCGACGGAGGCTCTCAATCTCAATAAAGCGAAATGGCATTAAGATAAAACTCCGTTCTGGGATTGATCCAGCCAATACTTTTCGTAAGCGAGAAAAATTATGCCAGGCATGGGGTTTGTTTACTCTTTTTGAGATTATGCTGGTTCAGGCATTTCGGGATGCCTGAAGCGTAAATGGACCCTTGGGCCAACCGTGCGACCGTCCACTCGCACCTTTGGCCCCCTACGCGGAGTGCAATCATGATTGACGTCAGTGTCCTCTATGGCGGCCTGGAAACCCCCAGCACCCCGCACCGATACGGTCGCAAGATCACCCAGATCGACCCACCCGAGCACCAGCGCATGGCCGTCGCAAAGTCCGCCAAGGAGCGTCGGCCCATCGTCGTCTGGAATCTCACACGCACCTGCAATCTCAAGTGCGTCCATTGCTACACCGACTCCGAAGCCAAACGCTACAACTACGAACTCTCCACCGAGCAGTGCAAAGCCGTGCTCGACGACCTGGCGGACTTCAAGGTGCCCGCTGTGCTCTTCTCCGGCGGCGAACCGCTCACCCGGCCCGATGTCTTCGAGCTGGCCGAGTACGCGCGGTCACTGGGCCTGCACGTCGTGCTCTCCACCAACGGCACGCTCATCGATGAAAAGATTGCCAAGCGCTTCGTCGAGCTCAAGTTTGCCTACATCGGCATCAGCCTCGACAGCGCCTTCCCCGCTGTCCACGACGAGTTCCGGGGTGTGAAGGGCGCGTACGACCGTGCGATGCGTGGCTTCCGCCACTGCGTCGACGCCGGCCAGAAAGTCGGGCTGCGACTCACACTCACCCGCCAGACCTGCAAAGACCTCGGCACCATCTTCGACTTCATCGACCGTGAAAAGATCGACCGCTCATGCTTCTACCACCTCTGCCCCGCCGGCCGGGGGAGCCACCTCATCGCGCTGCGACCCGAAGAATCCCGTCAGGCCATGGACACGATCTTCACGCGATCGCTGCGCTTCGTCGAAGAGGGCAAGCGCGTCGAGGTCCTCACCGTCGACAACCACTGCGACGGGCCTTATCTCTACCTGCGCATGCTCAAGGAAAACCACCCCCGCGCCCAGCAGGTCCTCGAAATGCTCTCGTGGAACGGCGGCGGCCGCTACTCCAGCGGTGTGGGCATCTCCAACATCGACTTCTTCGGCAACGTCCACGCCGACCAGTTCTCGATGTACCGATCCTTCGGCAACGTCAAGGAACGCAAGTTCAGCGAGATCTGGCAGGACACCTCCGACCCGGTCATGGCCGGCTTAAAGGAACGCCTCGACCTGCTCAAGGGCCGATGCGGATCGTGCCGGTTCAAGTACGTCTGCGGCGGTTCTCTCCGTGCTAGAGCCGAGATGTCCACCGGCGACCCCTGGGCCGCCGACCCCGGCTGCTACCTCACCGACGAAGAGATCGCCGGCGAACCGATCATCCTCAGCCAGAACAACGTCACCCTCGACCCCGCCGCCACCGGCGCCGCCAACGCCAGCGGGGCCTAACAACATGTGATATCTCCCGATCAATCGGATTTTCACGCCAAACCCGCCAAGCACGCCAGGAAAAACAAGGCCAAACAGCAAATCCAATGACCGTTCTCACATCATCAATTATCAATCATCAATCATCAATCGCCTTTTTCCTCCTTGGCGCTCTTGGCGGGCTTGGCGAAAACCCGCTCTGTCTTTGAGGACCTTCCCATGCCCAAGTCCATCCTGATCGTCGAGGACGAACAGGTCCTCCGTGAATCGCTTGCCGAGCTGCTCGAGGGCGAGAGCTATGACGTGACGCAGGCCGGCGACGGGACGGTCGCGTTCAAGCTCGCCGTCGAACAGGCCTTCGACCTGGTCATCACCGACATCCGCATGCCGCAGATGGACGGTAACACTTTGTTAGGCCACCTCCAGCAGACCATGCCACAGACGCCCGTGATCGTCATGACGGCCTACGGCACGGTCGAGTCCGCCGTCGCCACCATGCGGGCCGGGGCCTACGACTACCTGCTCAAGCCCGTCAACTTCGACGACCTGTTGCTCAAGGTCGAACGCGCTTTGCAATTCGGCGAACTCTCCCGGCAACGCAAGGTCATCGTCGAACAACTCGCCGCGGAAAACACCTTCCACAACCTCGTCGGCCAGTCGCCGATCATGCTCAAACTCTTCGACATGGTCCGCACGCTCTCCACCGTGCGCTCCAGCGTCCTCTTCGTCGGCGAGTCGGGCACGGGCAAGGAACTCTTCGCACGCGCCATCCACTACAACGGCGTCACACGCGACAAGCCCTTCGTCGCGGTCAACTGCGGCGCTATCCCCGACAACCTCATCGAGTCCGAACTCTTCGGCCACAGACGCGGGGCCTTCACCGGGGCCATCCGCGACAAGGTCGGCTACTTCGAGGCGGCGCACGGCGGAACGCTCTTCCTCGACGAGATCTCCACGCTCCCCGTCAACGTGCAAAGCTCGCTCCTGCGCGTCCTCGAAGACCGCACCGTCACACCCGTCGGCGACACCAAGCCCAGGCCCGTCAACCTCCGTATCGTCACCGCTTCCAACCGCGACCTCGAAAGGATGGTCGAGGAGGGCGAGTTCCGTGAAGACCTGCTCTACCGGTTGAACGTCGTCAAGGTTGAACTGCCCCCGCTGCGCCAGCGCGTCGAAGACATCCCCGCCCTGGCTGAGCACTTCCTGGCCAAGTATTGCAAAGAGCTCAACCGCAACGTCAAGGGCTTCACCAACCGCGCCATGCGCGCCCTGCTGGCCCACACCTGGCGGGGCAACGTACGCGAACTCGAAAACGTCGTCGAACGCGCGGTGATCTTTGCGGACGGACGCGAGATCGACACGACCGACCTGCCCTTTGCCACCGACCACGGCCCGGCCGGCGACACGGAAAACCTCAAGGAAACACTCCGCCAATTCGAGCGTCAACACATCATCGCCTCGCTCCGCCGGTACAACCAGGACAAGGCCAAGACCGCCCAGCAACTGGGCATCGGCGTCTCGAGCTTGTATCGCAAACTCGACGAACTCGACATCCCCAAAAACCTCGATGCCCCCACCCCCCCCGGAAGTTCAGAGGGGAACCCCCCGTCACCCGAACCCGTCAACAATGAGACGGTCTGACCCCCCGAACGCCCACACCCTCTTTGCAAAGCCCACACCCTCCGGGTGTGGGATCGCCTCTCGCGGTTAAACTATGACCATGCTCTACGCACTGATCGCATCGCTCATGGTGTTGTTCGGGGTTGCCCTTCTCACCTTGCGGTTCTACATCAAACTCAACGCCACACAGTCGACCCTCGTCAACACAACCGACCAACTCGAACAGACCCAGCGCGACCTGGCCCAGCGCGAGCAGGCCATCGAGGGCTACACCGACAAGATCGAAGCCCAAGCCGTTGAGCTTTCCAATACACGCATTGACCTGGCCACGGCCCACGAAAAAATCGCCGGCTTCGACCGGCGCGTGATGGAGATCGAAGCGCAGCACAAACAGGCCCAGCAACAGGCGCGCGAGGCGTTCGATTCCCTGGCCCAAAAAGCCCTCACGCAGGCCAACGAACAATTCCTGCAACTGGCCAGGAAAACTTTCGACGGCGAACAGAAAGACGCCCAGGCGCAACTCGACCAGCGCAAGCAGGCCATCGAGGAATTACTCAAACCCATCCGCGAGTCGCTCGACAAGCACGCCAAGGCGGTGGGTGACATGGAAAAAGAACGCGAGGGGGCCTACCGGGCGCTTCGGCAGCAGGTCACGTCGCTCAGCGAGGAACAGGAAAAACTCCGCGGTGAGACCGCCAACCTCGTCAAGGCCCTCCGCCGGCCGGAGGTGCGCGGGCGCTGGGGTGAACTGGCCATCGAGCGCGTGCTCGAACTCGCGGGCCTGACGAGCTACTGCCACGACTCGCAGGTGACCAGCCCCGATGGCACGCTCCGGGCTGACAAGGTCGTCCAGTTGCCGCGCGAGCGATGTATTGTCATCGACGTCAAGACGCCCATCGACGCCTACCTCTCCGCCAATGAAACTTCCGACGAGACGCAGCGGCAGGTCCACCTCGACCGCCACGTCAGGCAGATCGAGGACAAGGTCAAGGAACTCTCCTCCAAGCGCTATCAGGACCACTATCCGACCGCGGACCTGATCGTGATGTTCATCCCCGGTGAGGCGTTTTTGCAGGCCGCGGTGGAACGCAAGAAAGACCTGCTCGAAAAAGCGATGGAGCAGTCGGTCATCATCGCTTCCCCAACCACGCTCGTACCGATGCTCAAGACCGTCGCCCTGGGTTGGCGTGAAGAGAAGATCGCTGAGAACGCACGGCACGTGAGCGACCTGGGCAAAGACCTGCACAGCCGTATCGCCACCGCGCTGGGCCACCTCGACAAGCTCGGCAAGTCCATCGATTCGACGCTCAAGAACTACAACAACCTCGTCGGCTCTGTCGAACGCCAGGTCCTCCCGCAGGCACGCAAGTTCAAGGAACTCGGCGCCGACTCGCCCAAGGAACTCCCCGCCGAGATCAACCCCATCGAAGAAACCCCGCGCCCGCTCAACGCGCCGGAAATGGACGCGAGCAACACCCCGTAATCCCACCCCCCGTTCTCCCGGCCAATGTGACCGCTCGCGCCTTGCGATATCGGACTCTATCGATCCGCGGGAATGACCGATATATCCGCTGACCGTCCGTACCCGGTCAGCACGGTCGGCTTGCGCAGAGGGTTGAATGCGTTTACTCAACGTCAACATCCAGCGACACGTTGACCGCTCCCGCCTCGTCGGGGAACTGTTATTCAACGACCCCGTCGGCAGGCGCGAGCTTTACATCGAAGTCGCACGCGAGCACGAAACGGCCCTCGACACCTCGGGCACAGCCTTTGTCATCGCGGCGCTGCTTCCCTGTATGAAGCTCGGCGAAGACCTCCACGCGGGCGTCCCCCACGACGAACACCTCCTGCGGAATCTCGATGAACTCATGCGGGTCTATCACATGTGGTACCCCGATCGGCTTAAACCCATCGGCGTCCACCTGTCAGGTCGAGCGATGGAAACCGGCAATACCCCACCGACCGGGCTGGGCGCGTTCTTCAGCGGCGGCGTCGATTCGATGCAACTTGTCAGCAGGCTCCTGGCCACGCCGGCCTACAACAACCGCCCCGTCACGCTCATCCCCGTCCACTACGACGGCGCCCGCCTGTCGAGCGCCAAGACCTACGACCGCGTCGCCACCACCGCGCAACACATCGCGATCAAGATCGGTGGGAGCGTGATCCCCGTCACCACCAACCTCGTCACCGCCCTCTACCGCGAAACCGTCCGCTGGACCGAGGAGGGCTACGGCTCGGCTATGGCCTTTGTCTCGCACGCACTCTCCCGCCACCTCTCGACCTCCTGCATCGCCGCGAGCATCACCTACTGGGAATACTGGCCCAACGCCTCATCCGCTTTCACCGACCCGCTCTGGTCGAGTTCGAGCCTGTCCCTGCACACGATCGGCAGCGAACTCGACCGCGTCGGCAAGCTCGAAGAGATCAAACGCAACGGCCACGCACGCTGGCTCGACATGGCGCACGTCTGCAACGGCCTCGAGCCCGGCAAGGTCCCCAACTGCGGCGTGTGCGAAAAATGCAGGCGGACCATCATTGCCATGGAAGCCGCCGGCGTCCTCGAAGAGGCCCGCGCCGCCTTCCCCGAACGCGCCACCCGCGACCTCTGCGCTGTGGCCAAAGGGATCACCTGCAAAGACACATGGATGGTCGACTGGTACGCCCACTTCGCGCTGGCACTGCGACGCCGGGGTGAAACCGACCTGGCGCGCATCGTCGAACACCGCGTCAAACACTACCGCCCAAGCCTGCTCAAACGCTTGTGGCACGCGGCATCCCAAACCCCCGCACCCCAGCACTCTCCCCAAGCCCAGAACGCGGCGCTCTGACCGCTTTACTTTCGTGATACTTTTCCTTGCGAACCCGTGAGCCGGGGCGTGCCGCCCCGGACCGGGCCGGCACGGCCCGGCTCGCTGAGTGTGAAGCTGTGGTGTCATAAAAAAACCCGCTTGTGCAGCGGGTTTTTGCATGAAAGATCGTGATGAGACCAAGCGCGTGTCAGGCTCTGGGGTGGGCCTGATCGTAGGCGCCGCGCAGGCGGTTGGTCGTCAGGTGGGTATAGATCTGGGTGGTGGACAGTGACTGATGGCCGAGGAGTTCCTGGACGCTGCGCAGGTCGGCGCCGTTGTCCAGGAGGTGCGTCGCAAAGGTGTGGCGGAGGGTGTGGGGGCTGATGGAGGGGTCCATGCCGGCGGCGAGGAGGTACTTGTCGAGTTTCCTTCTCACACTTCGGCTAGACAACCGTCCGCCGTTCTTGTTGATGAAGAGTGGGATGGCTTGCGATTGTTCACCGGTGACGGCGGAGGCGAAGCGCGGGTCGGTGCTCAGGAGGGTGAGGTAGGCGTTGATGGCAGCCACGGCGTGGGTGCCCAGGGGGACGATGCGTTCGCGTTTGCCCTTGCCCTTGATGCGCAGCGTCTGTTCGGTGAGGTCGAGGTCGGTGCGGGAGAGGTCGACGAGTTCGCTCACACGGACGCCGGTGGAGTAGAGGGTTTCGAGGATGGCTCGGTCACGTGCGCCGAGGGTCTGCTTCTGGTCGGGCATGGTGAGGAGTTTTTCGATCTGGTCGACGGTGATGGCCTTGGGCAGGCGCTTGGTCTGCTTGGGCGTGCGGATCATGAGCATGGGGTTGGACTGGGTGATGCCGTTCTTGAGCGTCCACTTGTAGAAGGAGCGGAGCGTGGCAATCTTCCGCGCGGTGGTGGCGGGGCTGTAGCCGAAGGAGTCGAGGTGGGCCAGGAAGGCGCGGATGGTCATGGCGTCGGCGGTGGTGACGCGCTGCTCGACGAGCGCGGTGGTTGCACCGACGGAGGCGGCGGGGACGGAGAGGCCATCGGTCCCGGTGGCGGCGGTGGTGGCCTGGGCCTGGTGTGCGATGTGTTCGTAGTACTGGCGGAGGTCCGCGTCGTAGCACTTGGCGGTGTAGGGCGAGAAGTGGCGCTCGAAGCGCAGGTAGCTGACGAAGCGGTCGATGAGGGTGTTTCCTGGCATGGTCATGATCCTTCATGCTTGGCGGGGTTGTCCCGCGTGTGGGGTGTGACTGGGTTTCCGTTCCGGGTCGTTCGAGATTCCGTGGGACCGGCGATGCCATCGCCGGCTTTATGTGATGTTTTGGGGTTATCCGGTGGGTTTGAGGCCGGTGTGGCGTTGGAGGAGTCGGGCGAGTTGCTGGTTCATGGATTGGCCGACCTGGTGCGAGAGCATGGCGGCGTCGAACCAGTCGAGGTCGTTGTCGGGGTCTTCGACGAGGCGCGTGAAGTCGTCGATCAGGGTCTGCTCCTGACCGGGGGTGTATCGGAAGATGTAGCGGTGGTCGCGTTTGACGATGACGACCTGGCGTGTGGCGGCGGGGTCGCCGATGGTCACGTCGTGGGCGTGATCGCTTGGTGCGTGGTCGTCTTGATGTGCGTTGCGTCGTTTCATCCGTTGGCCCAGTCCCCGCCACCTTCCGGGGGGGTGGGCCGATCGGACGGCTCACCGTGGAGGCGGGGGCGATTGCGTTGTCTGGAGGTTGGAGGACTCTGGGTTTCCAACTTCCGGGTTTTTACCTTCCGGGGGGGGCGGTGCGAGTCGTTGCTTTTCAGCTTCGACCAGTCGCCAGCCCATGACATACGAAGCGAACTCCGTAAACAGGTCCATGCTCATGCGGTATCGGTGCCAGTCGAAGCTTTTGCCGACCGGCCCGCGTTTGTCAGCGTATTCCTTGAGCATGTCACGGACCGAGGGGTCCGCCGCGTCGAGGAAGGCGCTGACCACGCTCACCGGTTGGCGTTTGAGGTTCTGATCGAGATCGACCGGCGTCGTCTCGGGGCCTGTCGAAGCCCGTGTGAGCTTGCGAAGGTCCAGTGCGTCGAGCTGGTTGATCCTGGGGTCGACATAAAGCTCCAGCGCCATCCCGATCTTCGGTGGGTCGTAAGGCTCCCACGCGGTGATCGAGCCGACCACGAGGGCGTCGGCCCCGAGCGTGGTGAGCAGTCTCATCGCGTCGGCCTTGGTGGCAATGGCGTTCATCTTGAGGGCGGTCATCGCTTCGAGCGTCCGGTTGACCGGGAGCACGTCGATGTTGGCGACCTCTTCGAGTTGCCTGGCAAGGTGGTCGGCTGTGCGGAAGCTGTCGGCGTATTGCGTGCCCGATTCGTTCCTCAAGGGGGCCACCGCCCAGACACGTCGCGAGGTGTAGGGGCTTTGTGGTTTGGCCTTGCCGAAGCCGAGGTACTGGCACGACACGAGGCAGCATGACGCACACACGATCAGCGCAACACACAGATGCGCTTTGCCGATGGGCATGACCTGTTTACTTGTCATGGCGTCCTGCCTGGGTTTGTTTTTGCGATCGGCTCCGCCGATGCGCGGGGTACGTTATTCAAACGCCGGTGCTTACTGCGGCGTGTCGGTCGGGACCGAGGCCTGCTGCGGCGGGGTCGGCGAGGTCGGGGTGGCCTGTTCGGGCTTCTGGGCAAACGCCTCACCCGAGGCGTTTCGCTGCGCCAGCGCCACCGCGCGGTCGGGCCTGACCGACCAGATGTTGTCGATGCTGTCCTTGCCCCGGTTGGAGACGAAATAGATCGAGCCGTCTTTGGCCCAAACAGGTTGTAAGTTGGTGAATCGGCTGTTGGTCAGGTTGAGCCGACTCGAACCGTCGGAGGCCACCATCCACACATCGGCCTGGACGGGGGTTGTCTGCTCGGAGGCGTCGGGGTTGATGACGGTGGAGAAGACGATCCACTTGCCGTCGGGGCTCCAGTTGGGCGTGATGGCGGCGGCGTTGGCGCTGGCGGCGACCTCGGTCGGGTGCAGGCCCTCGCCGTTGGTGTAATCCACGGTCCAGACGCTGAACCAGCGTGTCCCGCGTTCGCGTGCCCTCTGGAAGAGGATGCGGTTGTCCACCGGCGACCACTGCGGGAAAAGCCCCGTGCCGATGAACCGCTTGGCAGCCGGGTGGTCGATGTCGATCACGACGAGTTCCCACTGGCCCGACTGGGCGCCGTAAGTGGAATACACGAGCTTCGTGCCGTCGGGGGAGAAGCTGGGGTGAACGTCTTGGGTGGTGTCGTTGGTGAGTTGCTGCGCCTGCCCGCCGGCCATGTCCATGATGTAGATGTCCCAGTTGCCCGCGCGGTTGGAGGCAAACGCGACGCGCTTGCCATCGGGGCTGATCGAGGGCATCACGTCATCGCCCGGATCGTCGGTGAGCTGGGTCACGGTGGTCGAGCCGACCTTGGCCAGGTAGAGGTCCGAGGTGGGGCGGTGACGGGTCGAGGCAAAGACGAGGTACTGGCCTGTGGGGTCGAGCGTGGGGTCGAAGTCGGCCCCCTCGCTGGCAAAGCTCACCCGTCGGAGGTTATCGGGCGAATCGAGCGGGCTGGAACGCTGTGGCTGCTCGATGGGGAGTTGGCCGTAAAGGTTGAGCGGCCGCATCCCGCCGGTGGACGCGGTTTGGCCGAACACGGCCGGGCCGGCCTCGAAACTCACGGCGTTGGTTTGAGACTGAGCGCCGGCCGACGGATTATTGGACGTGTTGGGCGTCGCGTCCGCGGCGGTGCGGGCTGGATCGTTCGGGGTGACTCGACTCCCGGGGGCACCGGTCTGGTCGAACCTCGGCTCGGTTGTACGCAGTTCATTCACACGCGCCTGCTTGTCACGCTCCTGCTTGAAGTCGTGGTAGGCCTTGATCGAGTCCTCATCCTGGCTCGATAGCGTCCACGCGCCGTTGTAAAGCGACTGGCACCCGCCGGCCACCGCAAGCAGACCCGCCATCGATCCCGTGACAATAAGTTTGCGTAATCTCATGGCGTACCTCTGGCTTGCAGACACTTTCAGACAAACTCCTCGTCTGCCCGTTATCGGGCAACTCCCTGCCACGGTCTGCAAACCTCCCGCATATTCCCTTATCGGACGAGTTACACGGTCCTCTTGAACCCCCGGAAGGTTTCCCCGGTGTTGTTTTCATGCTCGTCACGTTGTGAAAGCACCCCAAAGCGGAGGGATGGCTATCCCTCCGCTTTACCCGTGTGTTCCGTGTGTAATAGATCAACCCGTGGTCAATCGACCTTCAGCGCCTCGGGCCCCACGGTGACGATGGTCTTCCCGGGGTCCATCTTTGCGGGCAATACATGCGATTTCACAAATGCATTCAACCCATCGAGCGTCACCGCGTCGATCCGCTGTGAAACCTCGTCCAGACTGCGTGGCCGACCGTAGACATACTGGTCCATCGCGATCGCGCCCGCCCTCGCGCCGGTCGATTCGCCCTGCATCACGAGGCTCGATTTCATCCCCACCACGGCTCTGGCAAACTCGTCCTGTTCAATGCCCCGTGACAGTCGGGCCATCTCACCGCTGAGCACGTCGAGCGTCTCCTGTGCCCGCGCCGCGGTCGTGCCCGAGTACGCCAGCACCAGCCCACGCCTGCGGTCGGCGGCGTAGTTGGCAAACACCGAGTAACACAGGCCGCGCTTCTCTCGCACCTCCGTGAACAGCCTGCCCGACATCCCACCCGACAACGCCGCAATGGCGATTCGCTGTTCCATGCTCCGGGGGTCTACTTCCGGGGGCGCGTCATACGCAAGGCCGATGTGGACCTGAGTCGATTGCGCGACTTCATGGAAGTAACCGCGTTCACCGTGCTTGGTCTCCGCCGGCTCCGGGTTCTCACCCGACCAGTCACCCGTCAACGCCTCGACCTGGGCTTTGAGTTTGTCCCAATCGAACCTGCCCGCAAAAGCAAAGAGCGCCCCGCCCGGCACGTGTGTGTGATGCCAGTGGCTGCGCACGTCCTCGATCTTCAAGCCCTCGAGGTGGCTGCGCTCACCCATCGAGGTCCTGCCAAACGGCTCGGGCAGGTGACGCTTGCGCAGCCGAAGAAAAACCTTTTGCTGCGGTTCGTCTTCCAGCGAGTCCAGCGCCTGCAACGCCAAATCCACGCTCGGCTCAAGGTGCGCTTTGTCCAGCGTCGGCCTGCGGATCATGTCCACCAGGAGCGGCAACGCCTCATCGACCTTGCCGCCGATCATCACCGCGCTGACCCGCGCGTGGCGTGTGTCGACGCCCGTGTCTCTCCGCAAGCCGAGCATGTCCAGCGCATCGGAGTGCTGCCTTGCGTCGTAATCCCCCGCGCCGCGGTTGACCATCTCCGAGAGCACCTGTGCCACCCCGAGCTTCTTGGCCGGCTCGTGACACACCCCCGCCGGCACGAGCATGTGGACCGCCAGCGACTGCACGTTCGGCAACCGCTCACCGACCAGCCACAGACCGTTGGGAAACCGGTGTTGAAAAAGCTTGACCATGAGCCAGCAATTGTAGCGACAACCCAGAAGGATCATCAGATGGGTTCCGCGTTGTTGACGCTCACTCCGCTGACGAGCAGCGGATGCCTCCAGACCTGAGATGGGTCTGGGGTCTTTCCGCTGCGATACGTCGAGATCAGCGACCAGCGATCCTTTCCGGTCCGGTTGGGGTGTGAGCCATGCACCAGCAGGTCGTGAAAAAAGATCGCATCGCCGCACCGCGCCGCCGCGGTAACGAGGGGCTGATCCGCGATGTCCCTCTCGCGCACCTGATTGCTAAAACCCCGGTCGTTCCTGACGGTCTGACGGTCGAGCACCTTCGTGTGCGACCCGGGCACGAGCCGAAGGCAGCCGTTGCTCTCATCCGCGTCGTCCAGCGCGACCCACACGGACAGCTTCGTGGCACCCTCCCAATAGAACCAGTCCTGGTGCCAGGGTGAGCCAAACGTGGTCTTTCCGCTCTTGAAAACCACCTTTGCGGAAAGGTACTCCACGTCCTCACCGATCAACGCATTCAAGATCGTCCCGACCCTCGGTTCATACATGGCTGACAACACCTGTCCCGGTAGCGAGCGTCCCATCCAGACGCGCACGCCCGAAGGATCGTCAAAGCCTTCGTCCTCCATCGCCCGGCGCAGCGCTGCCTTCCACGTTGCCATCTCCGATGGGGTATACAGGCTGCGCACGATTGTGTAGCCATCCCGCTCGTATTCCCGCTTCAAGTCGATCGGTCTTTTGTCTGTGGTCATACCGTGTTCTCACCGCTTGATAGTCGGATACAACCTTGTCTAAATCTTACAACCCCAGCGCCGCGCGCAACTCCGCCGCCAGCCAGCGCAGCTCTTCGTTGTCCAGTTGCGAGAGCAGCCCGACCTTCTTGCCCCCGCGCGGGTGGACCTGAAGCTCCATCACCGGCACGTCGTTGACCTCCATGCCGCTGGGGCCCATCACGATCTTTTCGATCTCGCTCGCTGCCCACTCCTGCTGCTTGAGGCCGAACAGCCCCTTGCGTGTGACCACGAGCGTCTGCCCCACGGTGTCGAGGATCGCCGTGCGCGTCGCCAGGTGCCAGGCATACACCGCCATCCCGATGCCCACGCCCCAGAACAAGGCAAAGAAACCGACCAGCGCCAGCACCGCGCCGATGCCCTGAACACTGGAAAAGAATCCCTTGCCCCCGAGGGCCGTGAAAAGCACCATGAACCCCAGCCAGAACACCGCAAAACACCCCAGCCCCTTGGTCCCCCTCATCCCCGCGCGCGGGACGGTGATCGTGATCCCGTCGGGCCGATGCTCGACCACCGATACGCTCTTCTCGGGCTTGAGCATCGCCGGGTCCGCAACAACCTCTTCGCCTTCCTTCAACTCGACGACCGCGATCGGCTGACTGCCCACGCTCAAGAGTTCCGACATGTGCGACGCAAGCTCGTCCATCACCACGCGGGGGTAGAGCGCCGTGACGATGAACTTCTTATCGCCCTCCAGCACCAGCCGCATGGCTGACGCATCCGCCCAGAAGCCATTCTGAATCGGCTTGTTGTTGATCTTGATCGGGTCGCTCGTCACCTCGATGCGCTTCACTGGGGCCACCGCCTTGCCCCGCGTCCAGCGCATCGGCCCAACGTGCTCCGTGCTCCGCACCCTCCCGCCACCGACCGACACCTCCGTCCGGCCGTAATACCCGATGAGCAACAGCACGCCCACCCCGATCATCCCCAGCCCGATCAACAAGAACGGCAGCGCAAAGAACACCATCGGCAGCGGCCCCCCGAACATGCCCAACGTCGGCCCACCCCCGAACACCAGCCCGAAAACAAACAGAAAAACCCCCGCCCCCACCGACCGCACCCGCGGCCGCTCGGGCAACACCAGCCGCACGCCGCCGTTCGCGTCTTGTTCAAGTGCGATCTGTGGTGTGGGGATCGTGTCCATGAGAGACACCCTCTCTCAAGAGGTCATTCGTATCGCAGCGTCACGACCGGGTCGAGCCTGGCCGCCTGGATCGCGGGGATGATGGAGCTCAAGACGCTGGCAACGATGGCGACGGTGACGATCCACGCGACCTCGACCACGTTGACCTGGTGGGGGATGGTGTCGAAGTAGTAGACCTGAGGGTTCCACATCTGGAAGCCGAACCACGCGTAGAGCTGCGCCTGGATCTCGTTGATGTTCCACACGATCGACACCGCCAGCGCCGTGCCGAGGACCGAGCCGATGACGCCGATGGTCAGGCCGTAGCCCAGGAAGATCGAGGCAATGCCCGTGGGCGTCGCGCCCAGTGCGCGGAGGATGCCGATGTCGCGGGTCTTCTGCATGACGATCATCGAGAAGATGACGCCGATCATGATGACGGCCACGATGCTGATGAAGCCGAAGAGGAACGTGACCATGCCCTTTTCTTTTTCGACCGCCCCGAGGAGCGTGGCGTGCATCTGTTTCCAGGTGATGACGCGCATGGGCGGCACGTCGAGGTTATCGTTCATGAACTTGTTCGCGGCGCGTTGGACCCGGTCAGCCAGCACGTCCAGGGGCACGCCGTCGTGGCCGCGCAGGGTGATCTCGCTGGTGCGTGCGGGTGTGACGAGGCCCGCCCCCGGAAGGGGTTTGCCCGTTTCGGGGTCGAAGTTAGGCGATTCGTAGCGGTCCATCTGCAGCATCTGTTGCAGCGCGTCGAAGGGGACGAAAACGCGGTTGGCGTCGACCTCGTACAAGCCGGACTTGAACTCGTTGACCACAGCGAACTGTTGGTGCTCGGGGGCCTTGGGGGCGCCGGAGAGCGAGATGGGCAGCACGGTGAGCGTGGCCACGGTGCCGACGGAGCTAGCGGCGATGTTGTATCGGCCCTTGTCGTCGCGGTAGGCAAAGTTGCTGATCTCGATGCCGGGGACGAGGCCCCGCGTGATGGTTGTGCCCATGTTCCACTCGGCTGGGGGCTTCATGGTCATGCCCAGGTCGCGCAGGTCGATGCGGTTGTAGAGTTCGACCTGTTTGCGGTAGGTCTCGGAGACGAGGGGCGGGGCGTCGTCCTCGGGCCTGAGGTAGTCGAGGATGTCCTTGCTCGACCAGTAGAGTGTGTCTCGGTAGCTGCGGGTCTTGAGGGCCTGCGTGTCGAAGTGGGTCATGACCCTGTCGAAGCCAGCGGGTTCGATGCCGACGAGTTCGACGGTGTGGACCTCGTCGCGGAGCTTGAGCAGGCCGAACGACCGCATCACGGGCGTGACCGCGTCGACCCCCGGGAGTTGGCGTAAGTCTTCAATCAAATTCTCGTAGTGGGGGATGCCCTCGAGAGACGAGCGGACGGTGACCTGCCCGGTGATGGACCGGACGGAGTTCCGCATCATGTCGAGGAAGCCGCCCATGATGGAGATGATGACGATGACCATCGCGGTGCAGAGCGTGACCGCGACCATGGCAAAGAGCGGCGCGAGCTTGCGTCGGAGGTAGCGGAGGATGAGGGCGAGGGAGTACATGGGGAGGAGTTTAACCGCCAAGACGCCGAGGACGCCAAGGTCGATCCATGAGAAGAGATGGGTGAATCATGAGGAGAGAACCAGGCGCTTGATCCCTTCTTTGAGGACGGGGACGTTGAAACTGATGAGTAGTCCCAGGGGCGAATTGGTCATTTTAAGATAGGAGATGACTTGGGCGGTATGAACCGGGTCGAATCGTTCGATGGCTTTGAGTTCCACGACGAGGCATCGCTCGATCCAGAGATCGATTCTTCCGTCACCAATGGGGTGGCCCTTGTATTGAAGGGGGATGACAGCCTGTCGTTCGAAACGCACATTCCGGTCCTGAAGCTCAATCGCCAGAGCCGATTCATACACGGATTCGAGAAGCCCCGGCCCAAGATGTCGATGGACCTCAATCGCGGCACCGATCACCCCGTGCGCCAATCGATCAAGTTCAGCACTCGGCTCTGCGCTCATCTTGGCGTCCTTGGCGTCTTGGCGGTTAATCCCCGCCCCCGCGTGGCCGCATCAGGGGGAAGAGGATCACGTCGCGGATGCTCGGGGCGCCGGTGAGCATCATGACGAGGCGGTCGATGCCAAGCCCCATCCCGCCGGCGGGGGGCATGCCGACACGCAACGCTTCGAGGAAGTCTTCGTCGATTTTCTGTTGTTCTTCGGAGTCGCCCACTTGCCCCCGGAAGTGTTTCTCTTGTTCATCGGGGTCGTTGAGTTCCGAATATCCGGGCGAGATCTCCTGGCCGTTGATGGCCAGTTCGTAGACGTCGGCGAAGTCGTTGTCGTCACTGCAGCGTTTAGCGAGGGGAATAATCACCCCCGGCACGCGCGTGACGAATGTCGGGTCGATGAGCGTGGGTTCGACAAGCTTTTCGTAAACCTCGACGAGTTGCTCAGCCGCGGTGCCGTCGAGTTTCAGGTCTTTGCCCTTGTTGGCGTCACGCAACGCATCGATTTGTTGGGCGGACAGAGGTTGCTTATCAAACTTCCACCCCGTTCTCTCCGCCACCAACTCCGCCATGCTCACGCGTCGCCACGGTCGCTTGAGGTTGATCGTCTTGGTGATCTTCTCGGTGTCCTCGGTGTCTCGGTGGTTAATCTCCAACGTCCCGAACACACGTTCAGCCACGGTGCAGACCATCTCCTCGACCATGCCCGCCATCGTCTCCCACGACCCGAAGGCTTCATACGCTTCGAGCATGGTGAACTCGGGGTTGTGTCGCGGTGAGATGCCTTCGTTTCGGAAGTTGCGGTTGATCTCGAAGACTTTCGGGAACCCGCCGACGAGCAGACGCTTGAGATAAAGCTCGGGCGCGATGCGTAAATACAAGTCGATGTCGAGCGCGTTGTGGTGCGTGATGAAGGGCCGCGCCGCCGCGCCGCCGGCGATCGCCTGCATCATGGGCGTTTCGACTTCGAGGTACCCGCGCTCGCGCAGGAACCCCCGGATTTCGTCGATGATGCGGATGCGCTTCTGCGCGAGGTCCATCACCTGCGGGTTGGCGTAGAGGTCGATGTAGCGTTTGCGGTAGCGCTGCTCGGGGTCCTGCAGGCCGTGCCACTTGCCGGGGGGCGGGGCGAGGCTCTTGCACGCCATCGCGTAGGCGCTATCACCCCCCCCGGAAGCAGCCGCCCAGACCGTGATCTCGCCCGTTTTTGTTTTCGCCAAAGGCCCTTGAGCGATCACGATATCCCCGAGGTCCGTGATCTTGGCAAGCTTGAACTGCTCGATCGGCACCGCCTTCTTGCTCACCGCGACTTGAAGATCGCCACTTGCGTCACGCAATGACATAAAAATAAGATTGCCCATCTCGCGGTGCTGCATGACGCGCCCGGAGACTTTCACGACGGGCCTGCGGTCTTGTTGCGTGGGGTCAGCCTTGTGGTCGGCGTCGGCCTGTTCGTCGTACTTCGCACGCGCTTGATCGAGCGGGACTATTCCGGGGGTGCGTTGGCCGAAGGGGTCGATCTTGAACTCGTCGCGCAGGCGTGTGAGCTTGTTCCGACGGTCGGCTTCGATGTCGTGGGGGTGTTCGCTCATGCTTGAATCCGGGTTAACCGCCAAGACGCCAAGGCCGCCAAGAATACGCCAAATAGCGCTAGCCGTCATGTTGATGATTGGATAAACCAATAGAGACAACTGCTCGAAGGCAGTTTGGTTTCACTAATAGACTTCTCTGACCTTGGCGACCTTTGCGTCTTGGCGGTTAATCCGCCTTGGCCGGCGCTGTCGTTGCGGGAGCAGCCTGTTCCGTTGTGGTCTCGGTGGTTTCGAGGCTGCCCAGTCCGCGGCGGCGGTCGCGGAGTCGGCGTTTCTTGCCGACGCGGTCGCGCAGGTAGTAGAGCTTGGATCGGCGGACGTGGCCGTGGCGTTTGACCTCGATGCCAGCCACGCGAGGGCTGTGGAGCGGGAAGATGCGCTCGACGCCCTCGTTAGAGACAATGCGACGCACCGTGATCGATCGGCTGATCCCCTGGCCGGTCATCGCAATGACGACGCCGGAGAAGACCTGGATGCGTTCTTTGCTGCCTTCGACGATCTTGACGGACACGTCCACACTATCGCCGACCTCGATGACGGGCAGGTCGGCTTTGAGTTGGGACTTTTCAACGGCTTCGACGGTGGCGTTGCTCATGGGACACCCAGGGGGCAGGGGTTGTGGGGGGCAATATCGAGCCAAGCAATATACCGCGGCAAGCGACGGGTGACAAGCGACGGGTGACTAGTGATGGGTGGGGGGTGGGGGAGGGGGTTGGCGGTGGGCGGTGCGGGTTTGGGCCTGTTCCGTGCGCCAGGCTTCGATCTGGGCGTGGTTGCCGGAGAGGAGCACGTCGGGGACCCGTCGGCCGGCCCATTCGGGGGGGCGGGTGTAGTGGGGGTAGTCCAGCCCGCGCCGTTCACCGGTCGGGCCCGTGGCGGAAAAACTCTCGTGCGAAGCGGAGGTTTCATCGCCCAGCGCCCCCGGGAGGAGGCGGACGACGGAGTCGATGAGCACCATGGCCGGCAACTCGCCCCCGGAGAGGACGTAGTCGCCGATGGAGAGTTCGAGCAGGCCGCCCTCGTCCTTGAGACGGTCGATGACGCGCTCGTCAAAGCCCTCGTAGTGGCCGGCGATCAGGAGAAGGCGCGGGGTACCTGCGAGCATTTCAACACGCTGTTGCGTCAGTCGCTCGCCCTGCGGTGTGAGGAGGATGCGCACGGGCGGGATTAGATTGACAAGCTCCACGTGTTGCACCGCGTCCCACACGGGTTGGCACTGGATGACCATCCCGGGCCCGCCGCCGTAGGGGGGCTTGTCGACTTTCGAGTGTTTGTCCGTGGTAAAGGCACGGATGTCGTGGACGTGGTACGACACCGGCGGTGCGCTCGGTGCATGGAGCGCAGCGTCCGCGGCGCGCTTGAGGATGCTTGTTGACAGCACGCTGTCAAACATCTCGGGGAAAAGGGTGAGCACGTCGATGCGCATGGGGGGGAGGAGAGAAGTGGCCAAGTGGCCGAGTGGCCAAGTGGCCAAGTAGAAGATAAACGAACGATTGCGGGGTTTTGGCGTTGATCTATTGAAAACGCAGCCAGACGCAAAATCCGGCTGCGCGTTGAATTGTCTCTTCACTCGGCTACTCGGCCACTTGGCCACTCGGCCACTTCTTCCCGCATCACTCCGCCGCCGGGGCCGCGTCGCCTTCAGCCGCCTTGGCGGTCTTCTTGGGCTTGGCGTTCTTGGGGGCCTTGTGGTCAGCCAGGGCCTTGTGTTCGATGCCGGATTGTTTGAGCAACGCGCGGACGGTGTCGCTGGGCTGGGCACCGACGCTCAGCCAGTACTGCACGCGCTCGACGTTGAGGTTCTGGACCTTGTTGTCGGCGTGGACCGTGGGGTTGAAGAAGCCCAGCTCTTCAAGGGCCTCGCCGTTGCGGGGCTTGCGCACGTCCATCGCGCAGAGGCGGAAGTGCGGTTCGTGTCGGCGGCCATAACGCTTGAGGCGGAGTCGTACGGGCATGGGTAAGTCCGGGGGTTACAGGTGACGAAAGTTCATCAAGCCAAGCCCTATAGATTACCACCCCCGGAAGTTTAAGGCAACCCCCGGAAGTTTAAGGCAACCTCCGGAAGTTTAAGGCACACCCCGGAATCTTAAGGCACCCCCGGAAGTTTAAGGCACACCCGGAAGTTTAAGGTACACCCGGATGGGTATCACGATGACCTGGAAATGGGGCGACCCCTCGGTCGGCGTTACCCCGCGGAGGAGACCGACCACGCCAAGGCGTCGAGGCCCGAGATCGAGGCCCGCCAGTTCTGGAGGATGTGGGTGTAGTTGGCTCGTTCGTAGGCGGCGGGGTCGGGGGTGTTGAGCAGGCTCATGCTGCCGCGTGCCTGGGAAAGGGAGCGGTACTCATGCTCGGTGAGCCAGAGTTCGACGCCGTCGCGGATCGCCGAGAGGTGGCGTGGGCCTTGACGCAGCAACGACGAGACCATCTGCACCGCGTCCGCCCCGGACATGACCGCCTTGATTGCGTCGGCCACGGTGTGGACCCCGCCGGTGATGGCCAGGTCGCTCTTGACCTGTCCCCACAGCGTCGCCACGCCACGCAGACGCAGCAAGAGGTCGGAGGAGTTGGACAGGTGGAGCGTCCGCTTCATCTCGAGTTCTTCGATATCAATGTCCGCCTGGTAGAAACGGTTGAAGAGGATCAGGCCACGCACGCCCAGTCCGTCGAGCTTGCGTGCGAAGTTGGGCAGTGAGGAATAGAACGGGCTGAGCTTGACGGCAATGGGCAGCTTGACCGCGTCGCGCACCATCTTTACGAGGTCCAGGTCGCGCTGTTCCATCTCCTGTCCCGTGACGGTCGGGTCGACCGCGACGTGGTAGAGATTGAGCTCGAGCGCGTCGGCGCCGGCCTCCTCGATCATCGTGGCGTAACGCACCCACCCGCCGGGCGTCTGGCCGTTGAGCGAGGCGCAGACCGGCACACTTACAGACTGTTTGATCTTCCGCACCCGTTCGAGGTAATCCTCAGGGCCGATTGAGAACCCCTCGGGCTCGGGCAGGTAGCTCAAGGCCTCGGCAAACTGGTTCTGGCTCGAATCCACCGCGCGGGTGGTGGCGACCGATTCGCTGCGCACCTGCTCCTCAAAGAGCGAGGGCATCACGATCAATCCCGCGCCGGCCTCTTCAAGCATCCTGGCCCCGTCGGGCGTCTCCGACATCGGCGAAGCCCCGGCGATGAAGGGGTGATCGAGTTTGAAACCGAGATAGGTCGTGCTCATGTCCATGATGGATTCCTTTGCATACGGAAAGTTCTCGCGAAGGCGCGAAGAGCGCGAAGACAAGTCAGAAGCCTGATGAGAACCTGGTCTGGAGAAAAACCTTTACCGACAAGAGTCATTTCAATTCAGCTCCATTCATCAGTCTTGCTTCGCGGCCTTCGCGCCTTCGCGAGAGTACGTCTTAAGATTCTTTCTTGCCCAGGGTGAGGTGGGCCATGTGTTCGTAGAGTTCGATGCGGCGGGTGGTGTGGCGTTGGGATTCCTGCGCGAGCAGCTTGAAGCGGTCGGGGTCGATCTTTTCAACCATGCGGAAGCGAGTCTCGTTTCGCATGTAATCCATGACCGAACTCTTGGCGCCCTTGGCGTCGAGCTCCAGAGGCGGCAGGCCCTGGTCCACCTTCCGGGGGTCGTAGCGGTAGAGGGGCCAGACGCCCGAGTCGACCGCGCGTTTCTGCTGGTCGAGGCCGAACGACATGTCGTAGCCGTGCGCGATGCAGTGGGAGTAGGCAATGATGATCGACGGGCCTTTGTAGCTCTCGGCTTCGAGGAAGGCCTTGACCGTCTGGTTGTCCGAGGCGCCCATGGCAATGGAGGCGACGTAGACGTGGCCGTAGGACATGGCCATGAGGCCCAGGTCTTTCTTGTTGAGGCCCTTGCCGGCGGCGGCGAACTTGGCCGCGGCACCGATGGGGGTGGACTTGCTTGCCTGCCCGCCGGTGTTGGAGTAGACCTCGGTGTCGAGGACGAGGATGTTGATATCGCGGTCCATCGACATGACGTGGTCGAGCCCGCCGTAGCCGATGTCGTAGGCCCACCCGTCGCCGCCCATGAGCCATACGCTCTTGCGGACGAGATAATCCGCCAGCAGGTTCAGGCGTTTGGCCTCGGGGGTGTGGATATTGATTAGAGCCTTGCGGAGGGCCGCGATGCGCTGGCGCTGGGCGTCGATGGCGTCGCGTGTGAGCGTGTTGTCGAGCAGCTCCGTGGCCAGCGTGTCGCCGACCTGCGGCGCCAGTTGCTTGAGCAGCAGCACAGCCTGTTCAGCCAGTTCATCGACAGCCAGTCTCATGCCGAAGCCGAACTCGGCGTTGTCTTCGAAGAGCGAGTTGGACCATGCGGGCCCGCGGCCGTCGCGGTTGGTGGTGTAGGGCGTGGTGGGCAGGTTGCCGCCATAGATGGATGAGCAGCCGGTGGCGTTGGCCATGAGCAGGCGGTCGCCAAAGAGCTGCGTGAGCAATTTGACGTAGGGCGTCTCCCCGCAGCCGGCACACGCGCCCGAGTATTCAAACATCGGCAGGAGGAACTGCGAACCCTTGGTGTCGAGGCGCTTGATGCGCGAGGGGTCGACCTCGGGCAGGTCGAGGAAGTATTCGTAGTTGGTCTTCTCGCGGTCGCGCACGGGGGTGAGCGGCTCCATGTTGATGGCTTTGCGTTTGGGCGACTGCTTGTTCTTGGCGGGGCAGACGCTCACGCACAAGCCGCAGCCGGTGCAGTCTTCGGGGGCGACCTGGATGGTGAACTTCATGCCCTTGAAGTCGGGGGCCTTGTAGTCCACGCTGTTAAAGGACTCGGGAGCGTTGTTCAGCGCGTCGTTGTCGTAGACCTTGGCGCGGATGGCGGCGTGGGGGCAGACGAAGGCGCACTTGTTGCACTGGATGCAGACCTCATTGTCCCACAGGGGGACCTCCATCGCGATAGCGCGTTTCTCCCACATGGTGGTGCCGGTGGGCCAGGTGCCGTCGACGGGGAAGGCCGAGACAGGCAGCAGGTCGCCCTTGCCGGCCATCATCACCGCGGTGACGCGCTGGACGAAGTCGGGGGCGTTCTTCGAGACGAAGTCCGCCTTGTGTTTGATTGACGTGGCGCCGGCCGGGAGTTTCATTTCGTGGAGGTTGGCCAGTGTCTGGTCGACCGCGGCGAAGTTGGCGTCGACGATGTGCTGGCCCTTCTTGCCGTAGGTCTTCTTGATGGCGGCCTTGATGCGTGCGATGGCCTCTTCGCGTGGCAACACGCCCGAGATCGCAAAGAAGCAGGTCTGCATGATCGTGTTCACACGCCCGCCCATCCCCGCGTCACGCGCCACCGCGTAGCCGTCGATGACGTACACACGCAGCTTCTTGTCGAGGATCATCCTCTGGACTTCGCAGGGCAGCTCGTTCCAGGTCTCTTCCGGGGAGTAGGGGCTGTTGAGCAGCAGCGTCGCGCCGGGGCGTGCCATCTCGACCACGTCGTACTTGGCCAGAAACTCGAACTGGTGGCAGGCGACAAAATCCGCGCGGGTGATGAGGTACTGCGAGCGGATCGCGCGTGGGCCGAAGCGCAGGTGCGAGACGGTCATCGCGCCGGACTTCTTGGAGTCATACACGAAGTAACCCTGCGCGAAGTTGTCGGTCTCTTCGCCGATGATCTTGATCGAGTTCTTGTTGGCGCCGACGGTGCCGTCCGACCCGAGGCCGAAGAAGACGGCTTTGACGATGTCGTCGCTCTCGATGTAGAAGCTTTCGTCCACGGGGAGCGAGAGGTGCGTGACGTCGTCGGTGATGCCGACGGTGAAGCGGCGCTTGGGCTGGGTCTTCGACAATTCATCGAAGACCGCCTTGACCATCGCGGGGGTGAACTCCTTGCTCGACAAGCCGTAGCGTCCACCAACAGCACTCTGGGCCAACTCGGTGCGGCCGGCTTCGACGAGAGCGGTCACGATGTCTTGATAGAGCGGCTCGCCCAGCGCGCCGGGCTCCTTGGTGCGGTCGAGCACCGCGATCTTCTTGACGGTTGCGGGCAGGGCGTCGACAAAATGTTTGATCGAGAAGGGGCGGTAGAGGCGGACCTTGAGGACGCCGACTTTTTCACCGTTGCGTTCGACGAGCCGTTGGACGGTCTGGTCGACGGTCTGCGCACCCGACCCCATAACGACGATGACCCGCTCGGCGTCGGGGTGGCCGGTGTATTCAAACAACTTGTAAGCCCGCCCGGTGAGTCGGGCAAAGCGGTCCATCTCGCGTTGCACGGTGGCGGGGCAGGCGTCGTAGAACCCGTTGCAGGCCTCGCGTGCCTGGAAGAAGACGTCGGGGTTCTGCGCGGTCCCGCGGATGCGTGGCTTGTCGGGCGTCAGGGCTCTTGACCGGAAGGCTGTGACGCATTCTTCATCGAGCATTGCGCGCAGGGTGTCGTCGTCGAGTTCGCGGATCTTGGCCACCTCGTGCGAGGTGCGGAAGCCGTCGAAGAAGTGGAGGAACGGCACCCGGCTGCGGAGCGTGGCGGCCTGCGAGATCAGCGCGAAGTCATGCGCCTCCTGCACGCTGTTGGACGCGAGCATCGCAAAGCCTGTCGATCGGCAGGTCATCACGTCGCTGTGGTCGCCGAAGATGGACAGCGCGTGCGTGGCGATCGAGCGGGCGGCCACGTGCATGACAAAGGGCGTCAGCTCGCCGGCAATCTTGAACATGTTCGGGACCATGAGCAAGAGGCCCTGCGACGCGGTGAAGGTCGTCGTCATCGCGCCGGCCTGGAGTGAGCCGTGGACCGAACCGATCGCGCCGGCTTCGCTTTGCATCTCGGTGACGCGCGGGACCATGCCCCAGATATTTTTCTTGCCCTTGGCGGACCACTCGTCAGCGAACTCCCCCATCGGGCTGCTGGGCGTGATGGGGTAGATGATGACGACGTCGTGCGTGCGGTGCGCGACGGAGGCAACCGCCTCGTTGCCGTCGACGGTGACGGTGCGGATGTCGCCCTGGGTTTTCGCGGGGTCGGTGGTGGCGGGATCGGACGTGGGTGTGGCAATCATGGGCTGGCTCCTGTCGGCTAAAACAACCGATACGGGGGCCGACGCCCAAGGGTCGAGGATTCAACCCGATGAGGCCCGCCCCACAAAACATCGACATGATAACACCAATAAATCTTTTTTACGACTGCACCCCATGACGAAAACATGCCCGAAATTGATCGCGGGGGTTGGCTCAATGATTAATCAATTGAAAAATATAGGTTTATAGACTTTATAGAAAGACAGATTTACCACAGAGGGCACAGAGGACACCGAGAGAAAAAGAGGGGATTTTGCGGGGATCGAAAGGCTGTGAGCGCACCGGTCAGCGAGAGTGAATGTATTCAGCGGTGAGTCACCGGTTGCAAGCGACCGTGCTAAATTGAGCGTTTCTTCAAAACTCCTAAATCCTAACTCTTGTCTCCTGTCTCCTGTCTCCTGCCTTGCCTCTGTGTCCTCTGTGTTGTGTCCCGCCTTCGGGTTGACCAGATCAACCGCGCTTCTGCATCTGGATCTTCCCGATGATGTTCGTCGTGCTCCGGCCTTGGACCAGGTCGACGAGCACGACGCGTCCGCCGTGCTTCTCGACGATGTCCGCGCCGACCACCTGTGACTTCTTGTAGTCCGCGCCCTTGACGAGTGTGTCCGGCTTGATCGCGCGGATGAGTTTGATGGGCGTCTGTTCACCGAAGACCACGACGTAATCCACGCTCTGGAGTTCGCTGAGCACCATGACGCGGTCGGCTTCGTGGTTGACGGGGCGGTCGGGGCCTTTGAGGTTGCGGATCGAGGAGTCGGAGTTGAGCCCGACAACCAGTAAGTCGCCTGTGCGACGCGCCTCCCGCAGGTACTGCACGTGGCCGGCGTGGAGGATGTCGAAGCAGCCGTTGGTGAAGGCGATTTTTTTGCCCTGCCTGCGGTGGGCCTGCAGCTCGGGCAGCAGTTGTTCGAGCGTGCGCGCCTTGCCGAGTTCTTCGTGGCGCCGGTGGAGCAACGAGAGCAACACCTCATCGAGCTCGATGGGGACGACGCCGAACTTCTCGACCTCCAGCCCGGCGGCGGTGTTGGCCAGATCCACGGCCATCGGCCACGCTGCGCCCTGCGCGACCGCGGCCGCCAGCATCGCCAGCACCATGTCCCCCGCGCCGGTCACGTCGTAAACCTGCCTGGCCACCGTCGGCACGAGCAGCGGTTTTTGCTGCTTTTCCAGCAGCAACGCCCCCTGTTTGTCGAGCGTGAGCACGACGTTGTCGAGCTTGAGTCTGGTCAGAAGGTCTTTGGCCATCGCGTGCAGGTTGGCGTCCGACGCGTCGGAGTAGGGCCGACCCGTGGCCAGCGCCGCCTCGGTGCGGTTGGGCGTGATCGTCGTCGCGCCGGTGTATTTCGAGTAATCGCTGATCGCCGCGGGGTCGACCAGCACCGGCACGCCCAGCTTCCGCGCCGCCTTGATGACGCCCTGCGACAGCGCGGGGCTGACGACGCCTTTGTTGTAGTCCTCGATGCACAGCGCGTCGGCTGTGCGGAGCAACCGCATCGCCTGTGCGAGCACGGCTGTTTCGATTGCGGCGGGGATGGGGGATTTTTTTTCCGCGTCGACACGGAACATCTTCTGCGGGTGACGGTGTTGTGCAAGGCCGATGAACGAGTGCTTCACGGTGGTGGGGCGGTCGGGAGACGCCACCATGCCCGAGACATCGCAGCCCGTTTTTTTGAGTGAACCCTTGAGCACTTTGCCGTTGGCATCGTTCCCCACCACGCCCAGGCACGACACGTCACAGTGCAGCGCTCGCAGGTCGAGGCAGACGTTCGCCGCCCCGCCCGGTCGGTCGTCGGTCTTTTCACCCGCGAGCACCGGCACCGGCGCGTCGGGGCTCAGTCGCTCGGCATTGCCGTAGGTGTAGCGGTCGAGCATGTAGTCGCCCAGGACGACGACGTGCCTGCGCTGCCGGGCAGACCATTTGTCTACAAAGCGGATCAGTTCGTCAGCCTTGGGCAGGGGGGGCAAAGATTGATTTTTTTTCACGGCCATGCGTCGCGTCCGCAAACGGGTGGGGGGACTGTGCGTCTAAAGGATAGGTCGCCAGCATACCGCGACCCATCGGTGCTAGACATTGATCGGCCATCCATTTGCATCAAAACACACACAAGTCACGGTTCGCTAACCCGTGGCTCAACATGATCGGGGATATAATCCCCTCGTCAGGCAGACCCGGGCCATTGTCCAGGGGAATCATTGAACCGAGTCAACAGTTGAAAACCATGCCCGTGCTTCAGTTGGCCTAATGCAGAAGCCGGGCAAGTTGGCCCGATAATACCCTTTGAAGACGCATACCCGCAAGACCGTTAAAACTATAAAAAATTATCAATAAATGAGTTCCAGCTCCACAAATCTCACCACAACCCCGGACGCTCCCCCGGAGAACCCCCGCACACAAACCGTTCCCCAGACGAACGGGGTTTCCGCTGCGCATTCGGAAGTCGAAGAAGTACCCTCCACGCCCGACGGCCGACCCAAACTCGTCCTGACCGATTTCCTCGACGTGCAAACGCTCGTGGATATCCAGGAGAGCTTTGCCTCCGTCGCTCGCCTCAAGACCGTCATCCGCGATGCCCAGGGCCACCGGCTCGTCGCACCGGCCGACGCCCAGCGCAAACGCGAACGGCAGATCATCGACCAGCTCGTCCTCGAAGACGACCTCAACAGCAACCAGCCCCTCACCGCGCCCATCGAAGTCGACGGCCAGGTGCTCGGGTCGATCAGTGTCGAGACAACCCCCAGCCCCACCGCCGGCCCCGCTACTGGCCCGGTCGACCGCGCGAAGCTCGAAGCCTTTGCCAACAAGCTCGCCGTGCCGATCGAAAAACTCACCCCGGTCGTCTGCGAACTGCAACAGGCCTGCTCACCCAACCGCGCCGCGGCTGTGCAGTTTCTCTACATCATGGCCAACTCCATTGCCCGGCTGTGCTACGACGAACAGCAGCTACGCCAGCGCGTGGAAGAACTCTCCTCGCTACACCAGATCAGCACCCTCATGTCCACCGCACGCAGCCTGCAGGACGTGCTCGACACCGCGGTCCGCAGCGTTGTGACGGTCATGAAGGTCCGCGCCGCCACGATCCGCCTGCTCGACGACGACGGCGACGAACTGATCCTCAAGGCCTACCACAACCTCTCGGAAAAATACATCAACAAAGGCCCCGTCCGCATCAACGAGTCCGAGTTCTTCCAGATTTCGCTGGAAAAAGGCTGGTCCTACGTCGAAGACATGGCCACCGACACGCGCATCGCCTACCCCGAGCAGGCACGCGAGGAGGGCCTGATCTCGATGCTCAACGTCTCGATGGTCTTCCACGACCGACCGATCGGCGTCCTGCGCATCTACACCGGCGTCAAACGCGTCTTCACGCCCAGTGAAATCCAGACCATCCAGTCCGTCGGCAGCCTGCTGGCCACCAGCATCGAACGCGCACGACTCGACGCCGAGACCGCCGAGTCCCAGCGCATCCAACGACAACTCGTCATCGCCGCCGACGTGCAGCGACGCATGCTCCCCGCTGCGCCGCCCAAGGTCCCCAACTTTCAGTTTGCCGCACGCTACGTCCCGAGCTTCGAACTCGGCGGCGATTTCTACGACTTCATCCAACTCGACGGGCACACCGGCGTGGCCGTCGGCGACGTCGTCGGCAAGGGCATCGCCGCGGGACTGCTCATGGCCTCCGTCCGCGCCTCACTCCGCGCCTACGCACAGGATGTCTACGACCTCGACGAGATCATCTCCCGCGTCAACATCCAACTCACACGCGACACGCTCGACAACGAGTTTGCCACGCTCTTCTACGGCGTGTTCGACCCGCAGACCCTCCGCCTGACCTACTGCAACGCCGGCCACGAGCCACCCCTGCTCCTGCGAAAGGGCATGTTCATCGAACTCGACACCGGCGGCATGATCGTCGGCATCGACGAACACCAGCAATACGAAAAAGGCCTGCTCCAACTCGAAGTCGGCGACCTCCTGCTCATCTACACCGACGGCCTGTCCGAAGCGATGGACTTTGGCCAGCGCATGTTCGGCAAAGACCGCATCCGCCAAGCCCTGCTCGACGCCAAAGACATGACCGCCCAGCAGGCCCTTAACCACGTCCTCTGGCAGATGCGCCGCTACGTCGGCCTCAACCGTGGCAGCGACGACCTCACCCTCGTCACCGTCCGCGTGACGGAGTGACCACTGTTTAGCGTGTTCCGTTAGTTCCTCTCTGCCGTCGCCAGCGCCATCACGGGAAAGGTGGTCTGTTCGCCGGATAGGAACTTGGTGGTACACAGGTCCGCCACCGAGTTGACGATGATGTCGGGCTTGTAGGCAAAGCGGTCGATGTCGCGCAGGCTCGTTCCGCCGGAGAGAACCAGGACGCTGCGGTAGCCCATCTGCACGGCGCCGAGGATGTCGGTCTCCATCGTGTCGCCGATCATGAAGACCTCGTCGGTGCGCAGGCCCAGTTCTTTTCTGGCCTGCCGCATCATCACCGGGCTGGGCTTGCCGACGCTAAACGCCTTGACGCCGGTGGCGGCCTCGATCATGGCAACGATCGCGCCGCAGCCCGGGCGCAGGCCGTCGGCGGTGGGGCAGTTGGGGTCGGGGTTGGTGGCAATGAGTTTGGCACCGCGTGTGACCATGCGGACAGCCGCCTCGATCTGTTCGAAGGTGATGGTTCGGCCCTCGCCGACGACGACGTAGTCCGGGTCGTGGTCGACGATGGCAAAGCCGTTGCGGTGCATGGACATGTGCAGGCCGCCCTCGCCGATGACGTAGGCGGTGGCGGTGGGTTTTTGTGTGGCGAGGAACCGCGCGGTCGCCATGGCGCAGGTGAAGATGTGTTTTTCCTCGGCGTGGATGCCCATGCGTTGGAGCTTGGTCGCCACGTCGCGTCGGGTGCGCTGGGAATTGTTGGTGAGGAAGAGGAACGGGATATCGAGTTCGCGCAGCTTGTTGACGAACAGGTCCGCGCCTTCGATGAGTTTGCTGCCGCGGTAGATCACGCCGTCCATATCGATAAGAAAACCGTGGTTCATGGTGGGGGTCCTTGGTGTGTGAGTGGGTGTGTGTCTTCCGAACATCTCGAAGCACAGTCGTCCGATCTTCGCCGGGGAGGGTTGTGGCAGGCCGGACAGCGTCATCCGTGACGCCTCGTGGGGACGCTGTGAAATCGCAAACCCCGTGCCACGTTCCTGCCGGCGGGCTTGAAAGCTTTGATTGCTCCCGCGGCTGCGCGGCGGATAGGCGTTGGGCGTGTGGCCGCGCAGTCACTCGGCAGTTTGTGAGCGGATTACAATGGTGGCCTGTGCGCAGCATTTGCGCCGCGCATCGCGTTCAAAGCGTTCAAGGGTCGTGGCGATACCTAATCAATTGTCAGGTGTAACATGCTGATGGATGAACTGTCCCGTGCCGCTGCCGGTCGTGAGCTAGGGGGTTTGTTTGCGAGGGCGCTGGCGTATCTGCGTCAGACGGATTTCTCGGACGTTGCGGACGGTCGGTACGCGATCGAGGGCGAAGACCTGTTTGCGATGGTGCAGCGGTACGAGCCGCGTGCGATGGGGGACGTGGTGTGGGAGTCGCACCGCAAATACGCCGACGTGCAGTTTGTCGCATCCGGGGTGGAGTGGATGGGGTGGAGGAAGTTGGTGCCGGACCTGCCGGTCAAGACGCCGTACGACCCGGAAAGGGACGCGGTGTTTTACGACCTGCCTTCGCCGGGCGATGCGTTCAAGGTGACGGCGGGGGAATTCGTGGTGTTCATGCCGGAGGATGTTCACTCGCCGAGTTTGTGGGCGGATGGATCACGCAAGGCTGTAACAGTGTGTAAGGTTGTGGTGAAGGTGCGCGTGGGGTGAATTGGAAAGACCCACGGGCTGGAGTCCGTGGGCGTTCGGGGGTGAGGGAGTGGGATGGTGTTTATCAAGGCGCGGACGCGGGTTGATCTGGGTCTTGTTCACCCCACACGCCGCCGAGTTGTTCGACGGTTTTGCCTGCCGAGGCTTCGATGACCCTGCGGGCTTCGTCTTTTTCCAGTTGTTCGACGTGTCCATCGCCGAAGCCGACCGCGATGGTGCGCTTCCGTTGGGCGTACTTTTCAAAGATCAGCACGGTGTCGCCTTTGAGGTCGTTCATCGTTTTATAGCCGGGCACCATGACGAACGAGCCGTGCGCCTCGACCCACTTGGCCTGTTCGGGCAGCGGCGCGTTGCGGACATCCTGTGGGATTTTGTTACCGTCGGCCGGTGTGGTGAAGGGGTCGATGGTGATGTATCCGCCCTCGACGATCCTGGAGAGCGATTCGGGCAGTTTGTCCTCGAAGTCGGTTGCGTAAAGGATGACGCCCATGATGATCTGCCGGGCGTTGTTGGCGGCCACGGTCTGCCGTGCGGCTTGTCTGGCTGCGCCCATCGCCGGGAGCAGGATGCCGACGGCCATGGCGGTGGTGGGCATGGAGTTGATGGTGGCGTTGGGGGCAAGGATGTTGGCGCCGGGGAAGGGGTTGATGGATTCGTAATGGCAGCCGGTGCCGTCGACGTAGAGTTTTTGGCCGATGGGCGAGAGGTGGGGCATGATCTTCCCGAGCGGGGGCAGGGCGGCCATGATCTTCTGAACCCCCGCGTCGGGCGCAGCCGAGGCGATCATGTTGCTGAGCATCATGAGCATCTGGTAGCTCTGGGGCGCGGTAAGCTTGAGGTCGACAAACAGGTTGTAAGTCGCCGGCGTGTCGGTGAGGCGTGCCACGGTCGGGGCGTAATCGGGGTGGTCGAGGATGGAGGGCTGGTTGGGGTCGGCAAAGATCGTCGCGCTGGTGACGGCCTGCGGGAAGAGGCCGAGGTAGAAGCGGTTGTTGTGCATGGCCCAGGAGGGTGAGACGATGAAGAGGCTCATCGTGTGGACCTCGACGCCCGAAAGGTTCACTGTGGTGAAGCCTCTGGACATGGGGTTGCGTGGGCCATCGTCAGCCATGTTTTTGTTGAGCAGGGCTTCGAGCTTGAGCAGGCAGTCCATGAGTTTGTCGTCGTTGCGAGCGGGGTTGACGACGCACATGCCCAGCCCGCCGGGGCCGGCGACGGAGGGGTCGCCAAAGAGCAGCCAGTTTTGGCCGAAGGACGCAAGCAGGTCTTTCTCGATATCGAAGCCCAATTCCTCTTTGGCCTGCGTCAGTCCTTCGCGCATCTCCTTGCCGTCATTTTCGTCGATCTCGTCGGCGATCTTCTGGATCGTTTGCAGGACCGTGGCCGGGTCGATTCGCATGGTCGCGGCCCAGTCGGCTGTGCGAGGCGTTTCCTTGAGGATGTTGGGGTCGGCGGGGCCTTGGTCGAGCAGCGCGAGCAGGCCCTTGCGTGGCGCGGGGGCTTCGAGCCAGGCGCGGGTGGCCCACTCGCGCCCGGCGAACTGACCGACGTAAACAGCCCGGCCGACCGTGTCCATGCCCAGGGCCGTGATCGTGCGGTTGACCTTTTCGGATTCTTCGGGGCCCCGGGTCAGGGCAAACATCCTGGCCTTGCCCAGGATGACGCTGGCATCGGAGTACGCCACGAGCGAGGGCGAATCGCTGCCGACGGTCTTGAGCGCGTCCTTGAATCGCGCGGTCTGCATGATCGAGTTCTTCACGTCGGCGGTCAGGCCGGTCTGGCCCTCGGGCAGGTTGATCGTGAGCACGACGAGGCCCTGTTCACGGACGATGGCTAGATGGGTCTGGGGTTCATCGTTGAGATCGACGAGGGTCTGCAGCGCGTTGATTAGGATGTCGCTCTCGTCGCCGGCGTTCCAGACGCACACACTGGTCATGGTCGGCTCGTCTGACGCAGCGTTGTTCCCGTCGGCGGGCGGCTGGATGTCGAGCAGGGCATAGGCGAAGGGTTTACGCCACGTCAGCGCAGCGACGCGCAGGCCGGCCTCGAACTCGCGTTGCCCGTCGTCGCCCTGGTTCTGGGCCATGTTCTGCCTTGCGGTGTCGATGCCGATGGCGACCATGTCCTTGATGCCGGACGTTTCGAGGATCGCCTCGAAGCGCGATCCTTTGTAGCCGGGCCCCATGTCGTCGACGCCGGCCCAGCCGATGTAGACCAGTGACGACGCGGGCAGCCGGTCGGCCAGGGGTTGGGCGTGTGTGGGGCACACCAGCGCGAGGGTGAGGCAGAGTGAAATTGTGAGTGTGTGTGTGATATTTTGCATGAGAGGAACCCGATGGGAATGTGGGAGAGGATCGCCGGGCGTTGTGCCACGACCGCTCCATGATACCTGAGTGTGTCCGATTCCTGATTGGGCGACTACAATACCGGTCGATTCATCGGTTACTCACAGAGGGTTTTGTCATGGTGAAAAACAATTCTCGTTCACTGGGTGTCTGGGTTTGCATGCTGGCGATTGCCGCGTTGTCGGTGGGCGTCATCCCGGACACGGGCGTGCTGGTGCGTGAGGCGTTTGCCCAGGAAAAAGAGTCTGCCCAACTCAGCCCGCCGATCACCACGAAGGTTGTCGAATATGAACAGGACGGCGTGGTGCTGGAGGGTTATCTGGCCATGCCCGAGGGCCTGACCGAACCGGTCCCGGGTGTGGTGGTGTTTCCCGAGTGGTGGGGTCACAACGATTACGTGCGCAGCCGAGCCGAGCAACTGGCGCGGCTGGGTTACGTGGCGTTTGCCGCGGACATGTACGGCAAGGGCAAGGTGACGACCGACCCCAAGCAAGCCGGCGCGTGGGCGTCGGAACTCTATGGCAAGCCTTTGATGCGGACGCGCGCCGTGGTGGCGTTTGAGCAACTCAGGAACAACGCCCACGTGGACGCGATGCACACCGCGGCGATCGGTTACTGTTTCGGGGGCACGTGCGTGTTGCAACTGGCCTACAGCGGCGCGGATGTCCGGGCGGTGGTGAGTTTCCACGGCAACCCGACGCCGCCGATGCCCGAAGACGACGCGAACATCAAGGCCTCGATCCTCGTGTGCAACGGCGCCGCCGACCCGTTTGTGAAGCCCGAGGCCAAAACGGCTTTCCACGATGCGATGGCGCGTGCGAAGACGGACTATGTCTGGATCGACTACGCCAAAGCGCTGCACGGCTTTACCCGCAAAGGCTCGGAAGAATCGGGCATCGAGGGCGTGGGTTACAACGAAGAAGCCGACCGCCGATCGTGGAAAGCGATGCGTGACTTCTTCGACGAGTTGCTTGGGCACTGAATGTCACCGCCAAGACGCCAAGTGCGCCAAGACCGAAAATGAGAATTCGTGCTCGCTGATGGGGTTTACGGGATAAGCTGGATCAAGGGAACGGTTCCTGATCCTGTTGATCCACCCCATCCTGTTATCCTGTCATATTCTTCCTGGCGTCCTTGGCGTCTTGGCGGTGAACTCATGGCTCGAACCACAAAAAAATCTAAACCCCACCCCTACACCGACGACGCGCGTGGGCCTCGCCTGCAGAAGGTCATGGCCGAGGCGGGTGTGGCGTCACGGCGCGAGTGTGAAGCGCTGATTGAGGCCGGTCGTGTGACGGTCAACGGCGAGCGTCTCACCGCGCTGCCCGCTTGGGTCAGCCCCAGCGAAGACCGCATCGAAGTCGACGGCCAACCGATCCGGCGAACGAAAAAGCCCGGCGGATCGCGCAGCTCAAGCCATAACAAGCGCGCCGCGCATCAGCACATCTACATCGCCCTCAACAAACCGCGCAACGTGATCTCCACAACGAACGACCCCGACGGGCGCAGGGACGTGCTTGCGATGCTTCCCGACGAGGTGACGAACAAGCATCGGCTCTACCCCGTCGGTCGGCTCGACGCGGACTCGACGGGGCTGATCCTCTTGACCAACGACGGCGATCTGGCGCACCGCCTGACCCACCCGAGCTTCGGCGTGGCCAAGCGTTACCGGGTCTCCGTGCGTGGTCGGCTCACGCAGGACGACGCCCACAAGCTGCAGGACGGCTTGCACCTTGCCGACCGCAAGCGTCGCACCGGTGCCCGCAAGGTGCGTATGTCCGAGGTGAAGCTGCTCGGCTCGCAGCGCGACGACTCATCGGGCGACCGCACCGACCTTTCGATCACGCTCCACGAGGGCCAGAACCGCGAGGTCCGCCGGATGATCGCGCAGCTTGGCCACAAGGTGCGGAGGCTCGAGCGTGTGGCCATCGGGCCGATCTCGATCAAGGGATTGGCCCGCGGCGGTTGGCGGATGCTCACGGGCGTGGAAATCACCCGCCTGCGCAGGGCCGCCGGCCTGGACGGTACAAACGACAGATAAGTTTCCCCCGTCTGCCCAGGCGTTGCACGGTGAATCATTTATCGAGATCACGCTTGCCCCGTGCGTAACACGTTGTATGCTCTGAGCAGAGCGGCACCTGTTTTCGACCATCTCCACCGCTTGTCCGATTCCGCACAGATCAAGGGCCAGACCGTGTCTGATCCCAAGCCCAACATCCAGACCGCCCGCCTCCACTGCCCGAAGTGTGAGGCGTTGCTGCGTGTGCCCGCGCGGGCCTCGGGTGTCCTGGCACGATGCCCGGCTTGTTCGTTTGTCTTTGTCGTTCCGCCACTGACCGAACTGCTGGAAGAAACCGCCTCGACGTGGATCGAAGAAGACGTGGACCACCTCGTACAGGAACACGAGCAGCAGATCCTGACCGGTTCGCCCCCTCAGGCTGCCAGCCCTACCCAGAACACGCCCGACCCGATCCAGGCCCGACCGGTTCGTAAAAAACTGCGCATCGGCCAACTCAAAACCCCCCAGACGCCGGACCATTACGAGAAGCGAACATCCCGGGGTGAAAAGAAACGCCCATCGCCACCCGCGGCCAACGCCGACCCCGCGCCGGTCGGCACCGAAAAAAATGTGATCGAACCGATCGCACTGAGAAAACCCATCAGGAAGCCCGTGCCCGTGGGGGCCCCCGAGTCGATGCCCCGGCTCTCTGTCGTCAGGTGTACGCCGGCCGGCGTGTTGTTCGAGTTCGATTCGCGCTGGCTCGAACACGAGGGTTTCCGCGCCTCCATGCCGATGCGTTGTGCCTTCACCGGTCGCACCGACGTGACAAGCCTCTCCGCTCGACCGCTGGCGTTTACCGACCAGGCCGGCGCCACGTTCAGATCACCCCGCGACCTCGAGACCCCCAACGAGCAGCGCCTGACGGTCGGCGCCTCGCCGCGCTCGGTCCTGCAACGCATGGGGCTGATCGAGGGCCTGCATCGGCCGTTCAACCACAGCGTGCCCTACTACGTCTCGATCGACCACACCTCGTCCTCGCTGTCGTGCCACTCCGTCAAGCGCAGCGACGGGAAGTTCAACTGCACCGTGCTGATCCCCGAGGGCGGCACCGCGCTGGAATGGATGGCGCGTGTCAACAGCGTCTGTGGCGACGATTACCTTCAACTCGAATACGACCTTTCCAACCTGCAGGGCAACGCTTGGCTCTCGCTGCCCGAGCGCGTGCGTGACCGCCTGGGCGTGTGGTGCCCGTTCGAGGGCGGCGAGCGTTTTATCCATTACCTGCCCGACGTGGACTTCGGCAAGGCCGACGCGGGCCTGGCGGGGATCGTCATCACCAGCAACCGCCTCGTTTTTCACAAGTTCCACCACGGTGGCCAGGTCATGTTCGACGAAGCCGCCATCCTCGTCGCCTGCCCCCAAGCCAGGGGCATCGAACTGACCCTCCACGCCGAGGACACCCACACCAAGATGGCCGCGGTGTCGCAGGAAGACCTCGCGGTGCTGCGTGCTTTTCTGCTGGAGAACTCCGAGATCTCGCTCATGGACAGCCCGCCCCCCGCCGCGGCGTGATGAACCCGCCACCTCGACATCGGCTTTCGCACATCCCACGCCAAACCCATTGATACGCTAAGATAAAGGCTCACCGTTTGTTACAGGGTCCCCCCCCCCCGCGTGGACCCGTGATCGCCGTTGCGTAAGACCCTCATCAAGCAGGTGCAAGAGGGACGACATGGACCAGAGTAATCCGTTGTTCACCAGCCCGACGTTCATCGCGCTGGTCCGGTGGGGGGCTCTTGTCGTCGGCGTCCTGGTGGTGCTTGGCTTGCTCTGGTTTCTTTACCGTCAGACCCGCAGCAAACCCCGTCAAAGGCTCCAGCGTGTCCGCACCCTCCACTGCGTCCGCTGCAACCACGACCTGCGCAACCACAAAGGCGCCAACTGCCCCAAGTGCGGTTTAAGAATCCCCCCCGAACAAGCAAGACTGCTCGACGAATCGCAGTCGAATCCCCGGAAGAAGGGTGAGGAGATTGATGATTGATGACTTAGGATTGATGATCTGAAAAGCACAATACAATCAACTTCTTCAATCATCGATTATCAATCATCAATCATCAATTCTTCACATCAGACATCCTCCATGCCACCCCATAAACCCAATACATCATCTCCCGCCCCCGGCCCCAAGCCCTGGGAACACGCCAAGCCCACCGGCAGCGGTTCAGCCCAGGACGAATTGGCCACGCGCTTCGTCGAGTCGCTCTCCTACGACCGCAGACTCTACACACATGACATCACCGGCTCGATCGCCCACGCTCGGATGCTGCGCAAGGTCGGGCTGATCTCGGTCAAGGACCTGGCCGCCATCGAAAAAGGACTGGCCTCGATCCGCAAGGAGATCGACAAGCAGGGCGACGCCTGGCCGGGCTGGAAGATCGAACTCGAAGACGTCCACATGTGCATCGAAGCTGCGCTGATCGAAAAGGTCGGCGACGCGGGACGTAAGCTGCACACCGGGCGCTCTCGCAACGACCAGGTCGCCCTCGACCTCAAGCTCTGGGTCGCCGACGCCGTCAATGAACTCGACAAGGTCTTCGCGCAAGTCTTCCGTGGCTTCGTCTTGCTTGCCCAGCGCGACGGTGCCATCGTCATGCCCTCCTACACCCACCTCCAACGTGCCCAGCCCATCGTCGTCGGAGGTGAAATCATGGCCTGGCTCGCGGCGCTCGAACGCTGCCAGCGCCGACTCCACGCGCTGCGTTTACTCAACAGCGACAACCCCCTCGGCTCGGGTGCCATCGCCGGGAGCTGCCTGCCCCTGGACCGCAAGGCCACCGCCGACCAGCTCGACGCCCTCGTCGGACCCACCTTTAACGCCATCGACGCCACCGCCTCACGCGACGCGGCCCTCGACATGGCCTACGCCCTCGCGGTGACCGCCATGACGCTTTCACGCTGGGCTGAGCAGTGGATTATCTACGCCTCCACCGAGTTTTCGTTCATCACGCTCGACGGGCGCTACACGACCGGATCGTCCATGATGCCCCAGAAACGCAACCCCGACATGCTCGAACTCACACGCGGACGCACCGGAACCGCTTACGGTTCGCTCGTGGCGTTACTTACCATGTGTAAGGGCATCACCGTCGGCTACAACCGCGACCTCCAGGAAGACAAGCGCCACCTCTTTGCCGCCTACGACTCCGTCCGCGACAGCCTCGAGATGTGCGCCCGCATCGCTTCCACCACGAAGTTCAACGAGAAGACCATCACCGCCTCCCTCGGCCGCGGCTTCCTCGATGCCACCGCGCTGGCCGAGTACCTCGTCGTGCGCGGCGTCCCCTTCCGCACCGCCCATCAAATCGTCGGCTCACTCGTGCGCCTCTGCGAAGAGCGCAACCTGCACGAACTGTCGCAACTCAAACTCGAAGACTTCAATCATGCCTGCGCCCAAGCCAAACACCCCCGCGCGTGCCAGAGCGATGTCTACGACTGGTTAGGCGCCGCCAACGTCGTCAAACGCTACCGCTCGGCCGGCAACGCGGGCGTGTCGGGGTTTGAGATACAACTCAAGCAGTGGGACAAACGGCTGTCTTGATAAACACGCGGTGATTCACCGCAGAGAACGCAGAGTTCGCAGAGAGAAGACAATGATGACTCCGAGCGGGATGTCGGCATGTATTGAACACGGTGGAAAACATCGGGCGAAAGCCACAAAATCCGTGGAAGTTAATGTTCACTACAAGCCGTTCCCTTCAATAACTATGCTTGCTCTGCGACCTCTGCGCTCTCTGCGGTAAATAGAGATTCACGATGCTCATGGAATGAACGCGAATGCTCATCCTCACCGTCATGAAGGGGCCGGACAAGGGGCGGGTGTTCGAGTTGCCCGACAACGAGCCGCAGCTCATCGGGCGGTCGAGTGAGTCGCTGCCCCTGCACGACAAGACGATCTCACGTCGCCACGCCGAGCTGACGCCCGACCAGGGACGCTGGTACATCCGTGACCTCAAGAGCGCCAACGGCACTTACGTCAACGGTCAGCGTCTGACCACACGCTGGCGCCTGCAACTGGGCGACCAGGTCCGCACCGGGTCGACCATCTTCACCTACGGCCACTCCCCTTTGCAGGTCCGTGGCCACGGCGTGCGCGTCGCGCGGTCGGGTGAGATGCAGGCCCACGTCGAGGCCACCACGCCCTCCAACGACGACTCGATGATTATGGCGGTGCCCGAGCCCAACGAAGCGGCCGCGGCCCAGTTGCGCGTGATTTATGAGATGGTGCAGCTCATCGGGTCGATCCAGGACCGCCGGGTGCTGCTGGAAAAAGTGATGGACGTGGTGTTCGAGACGTTCCAGGCCGACCGCGGGTTTGTGCTCTTGCAGGAATCCCCCGACGAGAGGCCCGACCCGATCGTGGTGCGTCACCGTGTTGCCCCGACGACCAAGAAAGCCGGCCGGATCACGATCAGCCGAACCATCGTGCAGCACGTGATGCGTAAGGCCGAGGGCGTGCTCTCGTCCAACGCCATGACCGACCAGCGTTTTTCCAGCGGCGAGAGCGTGCATGAGCTGGGCATCCGTTCGGCGTTGTGCGTGCCCATCAAGTTCCGTAACAAGTTGTATGGGGTCATCCACCTCGACTCCAAGATTGCCAACTACACGTACACCGAGGACCAGCTCAACCTGCTCACCGCGATCGGCGTGCAGACGGGGTTGGCGCTATCGAACATCGAGCTCTACCAGGAGGGCCTGCAGCAGGAACGCCTGGCCGCGATCGGGCACACGGTCGCTTCGCTGTCGCACTCGATCAAGAACATGCTCCAGGGGCTGCGCGGCGGGGCGGACGTCGTCGACCTGGGCATGCGCAAGCAGAGCCTCAAGGTCATCGCCGGCGGCTGGGAGATCGTCACACGCAACCTCGAACGTATCTACAACCTCACGACCAACATGCTCACGTATTCGAAGCAGCGCCGGCCCGAGCTGGAGATGACGAGCCTCTCGAGGCTCCTGCGTGAGTTGATTGCCATGGTGCAAAAGCCCTTCGACGACAAGAAGGTCGCTCTGATTGCCGACTTCGACGCCAACACACCGCCCGTCCCCGTCGACCCGGCGGGTATCCTCCAGGCCGTCCACAATCTCTTGCTCAACGCACTCGAAGCCTGCGAGCCGGAGTCCGGCGTCGTCACGCTGCGATGCGAGATGACCGACGACGGGCAGTTCGTGCGCATCATCGTGGCGGACAACGGCTCGGGCATCCCGCCCCACAACCAGCGCAAACTCTTCGAGCCGTTCCATTCGACCAAGGGGATGCGCGGCACGGGCCTGGGGCTGGTCGTGACCAAGAAAGTCGTCGACGAGCACGGCGGGACCATCGAAGTGGAAAGCCCCACAGCGGACAAGCGCGGCACGACATTCACGCTCGGTTTCCCGACCTCGGTCGACCGCGTCCCCGAGTCCGCCGACACCCACCACCCGCAGGACAGCGACCCCGCCGACATCGAGAACATGTCGAATATCTAGGGCGAGTTGATCGGGTAAAGTGGGGCGATGACCCGGATCAGCGAAGCGGATTTCCCCATCCTCGGCAAGCTTGATTTTTTCAATCACGCCGGCGTCGCGCCGATCAGTGGGCCGGCGGCACGGGCGATGCGGCTATACGCGCAGCAGGCCAGTGAGAAGGCTTACGTCAACGCCGGCTGGTACCGAAGGGCACTCGAAGTCAAACAGTTGGCTGCACACCTGATCGACGCGGGGGAAACATCCGGGAGCGGCGGAGAGATTGCGTTTGTGCCCAACACCTCGACGGGGATCGCGTTGGTGGCGCGGGGCCTGACCTGGCAGGAGGGCGACGAGGTGGTCATCACGGATGCCGAGTACCCCGCCAACCGTTATCCGTGGGAGGACCTCAAGCGGTTTGGCGTGCGTCTCGTCGAGGTCCCGCAGAGGCCCGACGGGCGCATCCACGAGCGCGACGTGATCGAAGCCGTGACGAACAGGACGCGTGTGGTCTCGCTGTCACACGTTCAATTCGCCAGCGGCCACCGCATCGACCCCCGGACGATTTCAGAGGTGGTCCACAAGAAGGGGGGGTATCTCTGCCTGGACGCGATCCAGAGTTTGGGCGTGATGCCCGTGAGCGTGCGTGAGATGGGCGTGGATTTTCTTTCGGCTGACGGGCACAAGTGGATGCTCGGGCCGGAGGGCTGTGGAATTTTTTATTGCCGAAAGGATTTGTGCGAAGAACTGCACCCCGCGGTCGTCGGTTGGATGAACATGGTCAACGCCAGCGACTACGGGAATTATCAATTCCAGTTCCAGCCCGACGCGCGACGCTTTGAGCCGGGCAGCTACAACATCCCGGGCATCCTCGGTCTGGGCGCGAGTCTGGAGATGTTGCTCGACATCGGGCTGGATCAAATCTGGGCGCGTGTCGAAGCGCTGACGGATCGATTGTGTGATGGCCTGCGGCGCAGGGGTTACAGCGTGTTCAGCCCGCGCGATATTTCAAGTGAAAAGAGCGGGATCGTGACCTTCGTCCCACCCGGGAAACTCGACCCCCACAGGATCGTACACGATCTCGAATCACAAAACATCGTGATCGTCTTGCGCGAGGGTCGGCTGCGTGCCAGCCCGCACTTCTACAACACCCCGGACCAGATCGACCATCTCATCGATGCCTTGCCCGCGGCTGTGTGATAGTCTTCCAGCGTGAGACAGACCCCGGACACCCCGCAGACCAAGCCGCGTGAGCACTTTGCATGGGCCGGCCGAGCTTTTCGGGGGCGTGCGACGTGGGTGCTCGTGCTGTCGGTGTTCGTGGTGCGCTTGGTTTACCAGGTGTTCTTCAATCCAGCCGACCTCTCGAGCGAGGAGCCGCAGTATTGGGACTGGTCGCGCAGGCCGTCGCTGTGTTACTACACCAAGGGGCCGGGCGTGGCGTGGGCGATCGCGGCTTCGACAACGGTGTTCGGCGATGGCGAGTGGGCGGTGCGATTGCCCTCGGCTGTGTTCAGCGCCATCACAGCCCTGGCGCTGGCGGGATTGGCAAGAGACCTCTCGGGGGGTGACGACCGCGCCGGCTTCTTTGCCGCGGCTGCTTTTTGTCTCTTGCCGTTCTTTACGGTGATCTCGGACTTTGCCACGACCGACCCGCCTCTATTCATGTGTTACGCCCTGTCGTGCTGGGCCGGCTGGCGTGCGTACCGTGCGATGACGGAGGGACGCGGGGCGGCCATACCGATGGCGGGATTGGGTCTGGCGGTCGGTGTCGGTGTGCTTTTCAAGTTCACCTGCCTGCTTGTCGTGCCGGGGTTGCTTGCGTTCTACATCCACAAGCGCAGGGCAATCAGGCGCTGTCGTGTGGGTGATGTGTTGCTGGCGTTGGCGTTTTTCTTCGTGGCCATCGGTCCGATTTTGATCTGGAACCACCAGCACAGCTATCCGACGCTCCGACACCTGCTCGGGTATGTCCACGCGCCGGGCGGTGATGCGGTCAGTGATTCGCCGCGCACGTTCACGCTTTACTGGGTGCTGGATTACGTGCTGGTGCTGGTGGGGTTGTCGGGTGTGTTCGGGGCGGTGGTGATGGGTTACGCGTTGTTGCGTGGGCGGTCGGGGGGTGACGCGGCGGGTCGGGCGTTTGTGGTGTGGACGAGCGTGAGCGTGCTGGGGTTCTATCTTGTTGTGAGTTTCATGCGTCAGGTGTTGGCCAACTGGCCGTGGGCGGGGGTGTTGCCGCTCTTGGCGTGGGCCGGTTGCGTTGCGGTGCGGGAGCTATCCGAGCAGCGTGACCGAGTGGCGCACTGGCTGGCGATGCCCGAACCCCGACCGAAAGAGGGTTTTTTGCGTCGCAAGCCCGAGTCGGTGTTTCAGGTTTGCTGGGACTGGTACGTCGCGGTGGGGTGTGCCTGTGGCGTGCTGGTTTTGCTGTTGCCGGTGCTGTTTTATCTTCCCGGGGCGATGAACATCCGTCTGCTCGAACGCCTGAACGAGAACGCGCGCCGTGCGGAGCAGGTACAACAGTTGATTAGCCCCCTGCGTGAAGCCCACACGGACCTGCTCATCGTGACGGACAACTACCACATGGCCAGCGCGATGGCGTACTACCTGCCGGGCAAGCCGATCGTCGCGTCGGGGGCGGGGTGGTTCGGGAGTCGGACGAGTGCGTATGATTTTTTTGAGGACACCGACCTGACACGCGCCTCGATGAACGGTCGGCCAACGGTGATGATCGGCGGTGAGCTTGAGCTGTGGCAGGGGTTATGGCCGGGCAAGTCGATCTGTGTTCTCGACGCCGAGGCCAGGGTCTACGCGATCGATCATATCACGCCGTTGTCGAGATACGAATAAACCGGGTGACGGTTCGGGGAATAATCCCCCCCGCGCCTCAGTTAACCGGGGTACGTTGTGCAATGGATGCCACGCCTCACCGAATGATCGGAAGGACTCTTGCGATGCGAATGATCATTTATCCCGCGCTTGCTCTGTTTTCATACTTCCTCATCGGCTGCGGCGGTTCGTGCCCGGTTTCGGGGGGCGGGGGTTCGGAAGCAAGTCAGACTGTTACACCGGCTGCATCGGGTCAGCCCATGCAGTTTGGGATCGCCGATTCGCCCGAGAAAATCAAGCCGATCTCTGCGGGGACCGAGTTACCCGGAGCCACGCTCGTGCAGCCCGACGGGAAACCCGTGGAGGTATCGGCGATGGTGAAAGGCCAGCCTACGGTCGTGATTGTTTATCGCGGCGGGTGGTGCCCCTATTGCAACAAGCATCTGAGCGATGTGGGCCGTGTTGAGCCGGAGCTGGTCAAGATGGGGTTCAAGGTCGTGGCGGTCAGCCCCGACACCCCGGATGCGTTGCAGCCCACTGTCCAGAACGACAAGCTCGATTACCAGTTGCTCTCGGACCGCGACATGGTTTTCATCCGCAAGCTCGGGCTGGCGTTTTATCTCGACCCGGCCACGCTTGCGAAGTACGAGCAATACCAGATTCCTCTTGTCACGCCCCCCGGTGCGACGGGTCCCGTGCTCCCCGTGCCCGCGGTGGTGATTGTCGACTCACAGGGTGTAGTGCGTTACGTCCACAGCGACCCGGATTACAAGACCCGGCTAGACGGCGACGTGCTGGTGGCGGAGGCAAAGAAGATCGCGGGGTGAGGGTCGCAACCGGGGCATGGTGGCTTGTGCGAGTCATCACAAGCCTCACTTCCAGTTGACATAGCAGGTCTTGCCGGTGCGTTGTGAGCTTTGGTCTGTGTATTGGTGGAACTCGATCTTGACGTGGTCGGGCGCGTCGCTGACCCAGACCTGCCAGGACTGATCGCCGCCGACTTTTTTCGGGCCGGTGTGGTAGCCGTACTTGTGGAGTTGTGCGATGACCGCGTCGATGTCGTCGGTTTCGAGGCAGAGGTGGCGTATCGGGCTTGCGGTGTCGGGCACGGAGTCGGCCTTGAAAAACTCGATGTAGGTATTGCCCCCCGCGCCGAGGTAGAAGCCGATCGTCTTTTCGTCTTTGACAAAGTCGAACACGCGCGTGAACCCGAGACAGTCGCAGTAAAAACGGGTGGCTGCGTCGAGGTCGGTGCATCCGATGCAGACGTGGGCGAGTTGTTTAATCATCCCCCCATCATAACGGGCACGTTAACCGAGGTAGATTCGTTCGATCCGGTTTGAGATTCGACAGAGCAGTTCGTAACAATGCGTCTGCGCTTGATCCGCAAGCGTCGGGAGCGAGGTGGGCGTGTCGGGCGTGTTCGAGATCAACTCGACCGCCGCGTGCCTCAGCGTCTGCGGGTCGTGGGTAGCAACGTCGGTGAGGTCGATGACGACCTGGTCCATGCTCACGCGGCCGAGCACGGGGGCAAAGGAGGGCGTGCGTTCGCCGGGCACGAAGACCCTGACCATAGAGCGGTTGGAGAGTGCGACGGGGTAGCCGTCCGCGTAGCCGACGGGGACCAACCCGAGCACGCTGTCGCGTTCGAGCGTGTGTGTGCGGTTGTAACCCACCGTTTCGCCTTTCAGGTGGGCATGGATATGGCGGATGTCGCTGACCCAGCGCATCACGGGCTTGAGCGAGGGGGTGTTGTGGGCCGGGGCGCTGTCGGTCATCAGGTCGGGACCGAAGCCCAGCAGGCCCAGGCCGATGCGCACCATGTCGTGGTGGTATTGCGTGCCCCGGGCTGCGGCGCAGGTGTTGGCAACGTGGATGAGCGTGGACTGCGGGATCACGTCACGGTGCTCTTCGATGGCGTTGACAAACAGCCGGTGCTGCTCATCGAGGTAGGCGGTGTTGCTGTCGCTGGTGGCAAAGTGGGTGTAGAGGCCTGTGAGGTTCAGGTTTCGCATGTTGGGCAACTCGCGCAGGACCTGGCCGACCTGGTCAACCGAGAAGCCGCCCCGGCTCATGCCCGTGTCGATGTAAAGATGGACGCCCACTTTCGCGCCGAGTTTTTCGCCGAGCCTGTTGAGGCTGCGTAGCTGCGTCATGTCGTGCACGCTCGGTTGCAGTCGTTGCTCGCGCAGCGCCGCCTGCACGACCGGGTCGCCGTTGAAGTATTCCTGTGGGATCAGAAGCAGGATCGGTGTTCGCAGGCCGTCGCGCAGCAACGTCAACGCCTGGTCCAGGCCGTAGACGCTGAACATCTCAACGCCCAGGGAATCGAGCCTGCGTGCGATGGGCAGCACGCCCAGGCCGTAGGCGTCGGCCTTGATGACGGCACAGATGCGTGTGGGGTTTGGTCCGTGGTGGAGGTGTTTTCGCCACGCGGCGACGTTGTGGTCGAGCGCTTCGAGGTCGATTTCCAGTCGGCTGGCCACGGGGCCACTCGCGGTCGGTTCGGGGCGAGTTTCGTTCATGCCTGTCCTGCTGATCGACGACGCGCTGAGGGTGGGGGGCTTCATCCCATTTGTATCGGCAAGCGTGGCATTCTAGAATCAATCGCTCTGCTCGGCGGTCATCTCTGCGATAGAGACGGACACACAGAGGGCGGAAACGGACACCACCAAGTCTATCGCACGAAGTACCACTCTATGAGCGAGATTTTCGACGAATCCTTACGGTTCGACCAGTTGGGCCTCAAACCCGATGTCCTCAAGGGCGTCACCGAGGCCGGCTTCGTCCACCCGACGAACATCCAGAAGGACCTGATCCCCGCTGCGCTGGCGGGCAGAGACGTGATCGGGCAGGCCAAGACCGGCACGGGCAAGACCGCCGCGTTCGGCCTACCCATCCTCCACCTGGCCGACCCCAGCATCCCGATGCAGGCCCTGATCCTTGTGCCCACGCGCGAGCTGGCGGTGCAGGTCGCCGCCGAGCTGGCCGAGCTGGGCAAGCACACGACGATCAAGAGCGTCTGCATCATCGGTGGCGAATCGATGCGGCACCAGATCAAGAGCGTCCAGGGCGGTGCTCACATCATGGTCGGCACACCCGGTCGCGTGATGGACATGCAGAGCCGGGGCGAGATCCACTTCAACAACGTCCGCTTCGCCGTGCTCGACGAGGTCGACCGCATGCTCGACATCGGCTTCCGCGACGACATCCGCAAGACCCTCAAGCTCGTCCGCAGCGACCACCAGACGATCTTCGTCTCCGCGACGATCAGCGACGAGATCGAACGCCTCGCGCGGTCGTTCATGCAACCCGATGCCGTCAAGATCGTCAGCCACTCGGGTTCGCTCACCGTCTCGCTCGTGGACCAGAAACACCTGCCCGTCGAACCGTGGGACAAGAAGACTCTGCTGCTGCACCTCTTGCGTCACGAGCAACCGGGCACGACCCTCGTCTTCTGTCGGACCAAGGCGACCGTCCACCGTGTCACGCAATACCTGCGAGACAAAGGCATCTCCGTGCGCGAGATCCACGGCGACCTGCCCCAGAGCAAGCGCAACAAGGTGATCGAGTCGTTGCGCAGCGGCAACCTCGACGTGCTCATTGCCTCCGACCTTGCGGCGCGTGGCCTGGACATCGAGCACATCTCGCACGTCATCAACTACGACCTGCCGGAAGACCCCGAGGTCTACGTCCACCGCATCGGCCGAACCGCGCGGGCGGGGCGAAGGGGCACCGCATGGAGCTTTGTCACCTCCGAACAGGGCCAACTCCTGACCGAGATCGAAAAGCTCACCGGCACGCTCATCGAGAAGATGGAATACCCCGACTTCACGCCCGGCCCGGTCCCCTCGGACATCGCCGAACGCAGGAGCAAGGACCAGTCCCGCCGCGCCAAGCCCCAGGCCCAGAAGCTCAAGGAACGCCAGGCCGCCCCCACCAGCGCCGCCGGCGAATACACCAAGGAAGAGCTCGCCCGCATGTTCCCCGACGGAAAAATCCCCTCGTCACTGCCACGCAAGACACTCGGGTCGAGGCTGCGGTCAAGACGGCGGTGAGTTTCCAACCCGGGCGTTTGATCCCATCCGTGCGGTGTCGGGCTTGTCTGCAACCCATGGATGACAGGGATGACTCTCCAATTGCCAGTCGACATCGCCGCGTGCATCGCCGATGACGCTTCGAGGTTCCACGCCACGCTCGGGATATGTGAGGCTATTCAGGCGCGCGCACGGGATACATGGGCATTCAGAGCAATCAGCGGATCATCGGCACTTTCGTTCACCAGTTGCCCGTATACCGGGCGTTGTTGCTGGGCCACTCTTTCTGATCCTTCAGGCTGATCTGGTGTGTTGACCCGTCGAACGCGGTGTAGTTCATCACGCCCTTATGCGTATCGTCGTTGTAACCCATCATGCGCAGGTTGTTCGAGGTGTTGGGGGTACCGCTGTTCCACGGCAGGTGGGTCCGGTAGAAGAACTGGGTTGAGTTGTAATAGTGGAAGTTGGCGAGGTTGTTCTCGGCGTAGAGGATGGTCCTGGTCATATCGCTGACGAATTTGATCGGCCAGACGAACTCATTGGGCTTGCCCCCACCGTTCCAGCCACATTCCGTGTTTCCGCCGTTGATGTAGAAGATCTTGAAATGCAGCGCGTTGACGGAGTAGTCCAAAAGCCTGTCTTTGTCGAACGTCCTTGACGGGCAACGGAAGATGTCGCTTGACTTGTAGTAATTGTCTCGCAGGGTGTTGTTGTAATTTGGATAGACCGGTGCGAGGTTGAGATATTCCGCCATGCGTACAAAGGGGATGCCCCTGCTTTGGGCACCGAAATCACCAGCGTAATCGGTGCCCTCCGCGCCGCGTGGCATCCGTTTGATGTTGTCCAGAAGGTAAGTCGAGGTCGCCATGCCGAATTGCCGGGTGTGGCTCATACAGACGACCCGCCTGGCCTTTTCCCGCGCCGACCCCAGCGCCGGCAGCAGGAGCGCCACGAGTAATGCGATGATCGATATCACCACGAGTAGCTCAATTAAGGTAAACGCTCTACGCATAGGACCTGTCCGATCGGAAGTGGGGTGGTCCGGTGTAATAAAAACGGCTGAGCAACCCGGTTTAGCGGATAACCCAGCCGTGGAGGAGGATCAGAGAATCCATCAGACGCGATTCCTGCCACTGCGGGGTTTGATCACGAGCAGGCCACCGAGGGCGAGCAGGGCCAGTGACGCGGGTTCGGGGATGACGGGCTCGAACGAGGCGATGGCCATAGAATCCCTGTTGCCACCACTGAAGGTGTAGGTTGTCGATGTAGCAGGCTGATTTTCCCAATAGGCAGCGCCATACAGGTAACCACCACCACTACTAGTGGCACCACTCATGAGCGATGTTGAGCCGGATGGAGCGCTGACGGTTGGACCGCCTGTTGTCCCGTTGTTGTAAAAGCTTGACACGACAAGAGCGTTAGCAACTCCGGGGGTGAAATTAATGCTTGCGGAGCTCTCGTCAGCTTTCGCGACAAAGCCGTCTTCGGTGCCGGTAACGGACATGATCGCGAGGACGTTGAAATTATCATCCATGCCAGTGAGAACCAGATCACCCGCGGAGAATGCACCACCCGTCGCGCTCGATGCGTCCAGATACCAAATCTGAGCGTTTCCCCATTGATTGTTGTTCTGGGCGATCTGAACCATGCTGTCGCCGTCATATTTGACGGTGCCGCCGCTGTTATTCTGTTCGTAAACAATTGTCAAGATCAGTTTGTCGGCCCCGACAGGATTGAAATTCGGCAGAGAACCGCTTGCAATCGTGGTGCTGCCGGTCGCGATGCTATCCGACGACGTGACCATGATCGCAGCGTGAGCCGAGCTGGCCATGGCCAAAATGACTGCGGCGGCGAGGTAGTATGAGTAGTTTTTCTTTGCTGTCATTTCAATGCCTCCGTAGTGGTTTTAGCCCAACCGGGCCGGGTTCTACAATCATCCAATTGAATAAGCGTTCATGTCACGCGCTCTTTAACATATGGTCTACCTTATACCAATCCCATTTAATTCTCGTGCGTGAGCCACTCGGTCGCAGTGATGGTTTTGAGCCGCTCGGGCGTCAGTTTGTTCCAACTATCGTGGCAGGCTCGATCGATGTCAGCCCCGTCCTCGAACACGCGGTTGCTCAGG
>WGMF01000009.1 GCA_016125215.1 Phycisphaera sp. | reverse complement strand
GTTCACGCACCTCGCCGGTCGCCGGTTGGAGTGTGACGACAAAGAGCGAGTCCTTGTGCAGGTCGATGCCGACGCACAGTCGGTCGTTGATCGGGCGGGCGATGTAAGCCATGATGGTGTTCTCCATGTGGGGGCTGTTGCGGGTGAGCACGTCCGTCGCTCGAAGCGACCTTCGCGTGGGCCACAAGCCCAACGCCGTACCCATGAACCCAAGCGTTCATTGTGCCGCCCCAGGCCCCTACATGGTTTCACGCTCATCGAACTTCTCGTTGTGATTGCGATTATCGCCGCGCTGGTCTCGGTGCTGCTGCCGGCCCTGGGTAAAGCAAGGGAGACAGCCCGCATCTCCGTCTGCTCCAACCATCTCCGCCAGCAGGGTATTGCGACCATGGTGTTTGCGTCGGACTACAAAGGCTACCTGCCGAAGATCCGGCACCACCTCAACAGCGACCCGAGCAACCCCGACGACCCCGGCGACCGCTGGGGACTGGGCCAGTTCTTCCGGTCGGCACAGTTCATCTTCCAGAACACCGGCAACAAGGATTACACCTGGCCCATCAACCAGTCCTACCGCGCCAACCTCGGCATCCTCTACACCAATGGCTACCTGGGCGATCCCAGCGGGAAATTGGTGTACTGCCCCAGCCAGACATACAGACCCCTGACCAGAGAACCTTACCTCTACGGAGGCTCGTTCCCGTCATACACGCCGGACTACGGCCCAGCCATCTGGGCAGGCTATGACCACAACCTCATGCGGGATAATGTCGTCCACGATCGACTGTGGCGAAACATCAGCCAGTCCGTCAAGCCAACCGACATGATGCTCGGGGTGTGCTCTTACAGTTTCCTGTCCAACCCCATGTCGCTGACCACGGCCCACATCGACCGGTGGCCTGTCATGTGGGGCGACACGAGCGTACACACCGTGGTCTCACCCGAGGTGGTCGCACTCCGCGCCGAGTTCGATGCGGACCCCTCGTCGTGGTACAAGACGGCCTACGGTCAGGCAAAATACGATGAGGGCCTGAGCCTGCTCATGGGTGACGACGGTACACCGGACTGGTATTAAATAGCTCGTTTTGTTGAGGCAAGCAATAACCGGCTGTGACTTTATCGTTGCCTGCTTACAGCGCAACACATTCCGCCCGCTTGACATCGATTGCGGTGCTGCACGTCCTTTGGGCAGGTGTAACAACCGAACGTCACGTTGTTGCGTGGCACACCGTGTTTACCGATGTGGGGCCCGGGGTGATGCTATCGGGATTCTGGCGTACCGGGGTAGCGCCGCTTGGACGCATAAGAAACCCTCCACGGGCGTTATACGTAGAATAAAGGACACGGGTCGCTCACCCGCACCCCCCATGTCCCGTTTGATTCAGGGAGCGTTCCCTGTCAATCCCCGTCACCCCCGTTTCTAACCTTAGGAGACATCATGATTCACAGAACGAAACTCGCAGCCGGCCTTGTGGGCCTCTTGCTCGCGGGCACCCCGGCCGTGATGGCGGCCCAGCCCGGTGCCGACCTCCCCAAGCCCGACGGCAAACCCGCTGACATGTCCAAGCCCGTGCAGGTCTTCATCATCATGGGCCAGTCCAACACGCTCGAAATGGGTCACGTCGGACCTGCGGACAAAGACGGCTCGCTCGAGCACGCGGTCAAGTCCGAAGGCCTCTACCCGTTTATGGTCGATGATTCAGGCAACTGGACCGTCCGCAAGGACGTCCGCAACGTCCACACCCAGGGCAGCGGCGGGCCGACCGGCAAGGGCGGCATCAAGCGCAACGACTGGCTGACCGTCTCGGGCAAGGGTATCGGCATCGAGATCGGCATCGGCCAAGAGCTCGGTACCGCCCTCGACGCCCCCGTGCTCATCCTCAAGAGCTCCATCGGCAACCGCAGCCTCGGATGGGACCTGCTGCCCCCGGGTTCCAAGTCTTTCGAATTCAAAGACCCCAAGGACGGCAAGACCTACGTCTACGCCGGCTTCGGCCAAAGCCCGATGAAGTGGGAAAAAGGCACCGACCCCAAGCCCATCGGATGGACCGCGGGTATCCAGTATGCCGGTGACGTCGCCCGTGCCCATGAAGTCCTCGACAACCTCGACAAGTACTACCCCGGCGCAACCAAGTACGAAGTGGCCGGCTTCCTCTGGTGGCAGGGCGACAAGGACCGCTACGACGCGGGCCTCTCTTCCAAGTACGAAGAAAACCTCGTCAACCTCATCGCTGCGCTGCGTAAAGAGTTCAACGCCCCCAACGCCAAGTTCGTCTGTGCCACGCTCGGCCAGACCGCCAAGGACGAGAAGCCCGGCAATGAAAAGACCCTCCTCGACGCCATGATGGCCATCAGCGACCCGGCCAAGCACCCCGATCTCAAGGGCAGCGTCGCCACCGTCTACACCCACCCGCTCTCCATGGGCAGCGCCTCCAACGCCCACTACGGCGGCAACGCCAAGACCTACATGAACGTCGGCCTGGCCATGGGCGAGGCGATGGTCAAGCTGCTCAAAGAGGGCAAGTAAGCCTAACGCCGTCTATCCAATCTCACCACACAGCCCCGCCAGCGCGCGGGGCTTTTTTTATGCCCCGGGCAAGCGACGCGACGACCGGTGCGTCGAGGGTCAATCAATCGCCGACGCCCCGTGTATAGCCGGGTGCTTAACCTTCGTATAGATGACACGCCACGTGCCGCCCCTCGTGGGTCAAGAGCTGCGGCGTCTTCTCTCGGCAAACGTCCATGCACTCACCGCAGCGCGGGGCAAACGCACAACCGGGCGGGAGCCGGGTCAAGTCCGCCACCTCGCCCCCGAGCTCGAAGTTCATCGGCACGTCGGGGTCCGGCTGCGGCACGGCACTGAGCAGCGCCTTGGTGTAGGGGTGCTTGGGATCGCCAAAGAGTTGCTCCGTGTCGGCAAGTTCCACAATCCTCCCGGCGTACATCACCGCGACGCGGTCGCAGATGTGTTTGACCACCGACAGGTCGTGCGCGATGAACAGGTAAGTCAACCCGAACTCCTGCTGCAACTCCGCTAACAGGTTCACCACCTGCGCCTGCACCGAGACATCCAGCGCGGAGACGGCCTCGTCACACACGATCAGGCTCGGCTGCATGACCAAGGCGCGGGCGATACCGATGCGCTGCCGCTGCCCGCCACTGAAGGCGTGGGGGTACCTCGTACGGTATTCGGGCCGAACGCCGACTCGCTCGAGCATCTGGACCACGCGGTCGTCAAGCTCCGAACCTTTGGCCAAGCGGTGGATGCGCAGCGGCTCAGCCACGATCTGTTGCACGGTCATGCGCGGGTTGAGCGAGCCGAACGGGTCCTGGAAAATCATCTGCATCTTCTGACGCAACGGCTTGAGTTCACCGGCGGGCATTCTGGCAAGGTCCACGGTCTTCCCGTTGTGGTGAAAGAGCACGCTCCCGCTGGTCGGGGTGATCGCGCGGAGGATCGCCCGGCCCGTTGTCGTCTTGCCGCTGCCCGATTCGCCCACAAGCCCAAGCGTCTCGCCCGGTCGTAGGTCGAACGTCACCTTGTGGCACGCACGCACCTCGCCCGACTTGCGTTTCACAAGGCCCTTGGAGTAGATCGGGTAATACTTGCACAGGTCATGGACCCGGAGGATCGGTTCATCGGTCGGAATGGGCGTGATCGCGTTTTTCATGAAGGGGCCTGGGCTTTGAGTGTTGGACCGATCTCATGCACACGCAGGCAAGCCACCTCGTGCCCCACACCGTCGGGGTCGAGTTGTTCGAGCGGGGGCGGTCCGCCCACGTCGCATCGGCCGGCCTGTGCGTGTTCGCAACGCGGGTGGAACGGGCAGCCGCTGGGGATACGGGTCAGCGCGGGCACACTGCCCTTGATCGACGGTAGTTTCTGGTTCCGCGCGTGCAGGCTCGGGAGCGATTGCAGAAGCGCCATCGTGTAGGGGTGACGCGGTTTTTTGATGATCGTCCGCATCGAACCCTTCTCGACGATGCGCCCGAGGTACATCACCGCGACCTCCTCAGCCAACTGCGCCACCACGCCCAGGTCGTGCGTGATGAGCATGACGCCGGTGCCCAGCTCCGACTGGAGGCCTTTCATGAGTTGCATGATCTGCGCCTGGATGGTCACGTCCAGCGCGGTGGTCGGTTCGTCGGCGATGAGCAACTGCGGCCGGCAGACCAGCGCCATGGCAATCACCACGCGCTGCCGCATACCGCCCGACAGCTCGTGGGGGTATTGCTTGAGGCGAACCGCGGCGTTGGGGATGCCGACCTTCGAGAGCATCTCCTCTGCCAATTGCTGGGCCTGTTGCTTTGTGACCTTCTGGTGGATGAAGATCGCCTCCATGATCTGGTTGCCGACCGTGTGGACCGGGCTGAGCGCGCTCATCGGTTCCTGGAAGATCATCGCCGCCAGGCCGCCGCGCACGTGGTAGAGGCGTTCGTCTTTTTCACCCAGTGCCGTGATCTCGATGGGTTCTTCTCCCACTGGCCGCAGCGTGACGCGCCCGCCGACGATCTTGCCCGGAGGCTGGATGAGGCGGAGGATCGAGTAAGCCGTCACCGACTTGCCGCAGCCCGACTCGCCGACGATGGCCAGGATCGATCCGCGTTTCATCTTGAACGACACGCCATCGACGGCACGGACCTCGCCCTCGTGCGTGCGGAAGTAGGTGCGCAGGCCGTCCACTTCCAGCACCGTATCGCTATCGGTTTTCACTGGCGCAGCTTGAGTGGTGTGGTTGGATTGGGCTGTCTTGCTCACGATCACCTCGAACTGTAAGGGTCGGCCGCGTCGCGCAGTCCGTCGCCCATGAAGTTGTAGCTCAACACGGTGGCGACGATGAAAAACACAGGCGAGAGCAGCCACGGGTAGTATCGTACCGCTTTGACATCCAGGCAGTCCTGCAGCATCACGCCCCAGCTCACGATCGGCGGACGCAGGCCCAGACCCAGAAAACTCAGGCTCGTCTCACCGAGGATCATCGCCGGGATGCTCAATGTCAGCGCGACGATGATGTGGCTGGCAAACCCGGGGATCAGGTGCCGAAAGAGCACACGCCCGTGGCCGGCCCCGAGCAGCCTTGCCGCCACCGCGTAGTCCTCCTCACGCAGGCTCAGGATCTTGCCCCGCACCACCCTGGCCAACCCCGTCCAGTTGAGCAGGCTCAGGAGAATCGTAATCGCAAAATAGCCACGCAGCGCCGACCAGTCGTCAGGCAGGATCGCCGCCAGGGCGATCCACAACGGCAACTGTGGGAACGACTGGAGCACCTCGATCACGCGCTGGATGAAGATGTCGGTCCACCCGCCGACGTAACCGGAGACGCCGCCGATTGTCATGCCGAGGACGAAGGTAAACGCAATCCCGATCAGCCCGACCGACAGGGAAATGCGTGAGCCGTAGATCATTCGGCTGAAAATGTCGCGTCCGTACTTGTCCGCGCCCAGGAGGTAAGCGGTGGGCATCAGATCGTTGAATTTTTCAGCGTAATCATGCGTCCAGGCCTCCCGGTCGACGCCGACGATCCGCCTGTGCATCGGGACCAGGCCCCAGAGATGGAAGCTCTTTTGACTCGGCGCAAAGAGTGACAGCTCGACCACCGCGTCGGGCTTTTCGATGTAGGCTTTTCGGAAGGTGATCGGGTCGGTCTCCTGCTTCATGGCCAGAACGTGCAGACCGTGCTCGAGATTGAATCGAAGGGTCTGCGGCGGGCAGAAGGCGTAATTGACATTACGCAGGTTGGGGTCCTGCAGAGCGAAGAGTTCCGCGAAGACCGCCACGCCGTAGAGGAAGATCAGGAAGAGCAACGACACCAGCGCGAGCTTGTGCTTGGAAAAGTTGAGGCGGATCAACTGCCACTGCGACATCGCGCCCTTGTCGCGCTTGGGCGCTGTGGGGGCGTCGGCTTTGATTGTTGTTGGCGTCTGGCTCATCCGCCGGCCCTCTCGTAACGGATGCGCGGGTCGAGCCAGAGGAGGAGCAAATCGCTCACGAGTGTGCCCAAGACCCCGAGCAGGCTGAGCACCATGAGCATCGAGCCCGCGAGGTACATGTCTTCACTGAACAATGCCGAGAGCAGCAGCGGGCCTACTGTCGGCAGGCTGAGCACCATGGCGACAATCGCGCCACCGGAGACGAGTTGGGGAAAGATGTGGCCGATGCCGGAGATGAAGGGGTTGAGCGCGACGCGCACGGGGTACTTGAGCAGGAGCCTGATCGGGCGGACGCCCTTGGCGCGGGCGGTGGTGACGTAAGGCTTCTTGAGTTCATCGAGGAGGTTGGCACGCATGATGCGGATCATCCCAGCCGTGCCGGTGACGCCCATCACGATGATCGGCACCCAGATGTGTTGAAGCAGATCGAAGAACTTGTCCCAGGTCCAGCCGACCTGCGCCGCGTATTGCGGGCTGAAGAGGCCCTCGACGTCGGCCATCACCCCCAGCACCAGCGCCAGTAAGAACCCCGGCACCGACATGCCGACAAACCCGACAAGTGTGAAGACGTAATCGCTGATCGAATACTGCCGAACCGCGGAGTAGATGCCGATCGGGATTGCCAGCATCCACGTGAAGAGGATCGTGCCCGCCGAGATCGCCATGGTCAACAGGATGCGGTCGCCCACCATCGACGCCACGGGCTGCGTGGTTTCCATGGATCGGCCGAGGTTGCCCTGCAGCAGGCCCTCATCACTCGGGTCGAAAGTGATGAACCACTCAAAACCCATCCATCGCAGGTAACGCTTAAACACCGGCTCGTCGAAATGAAACTGCGCCTGCAGGTCCATGATCTGCCGCAGGGCCTGCTCGTCGCCGGTCTCCTGCAGTTGCATGATTCGGCTGGTGAGGAAGTCGCCCGGCGGGAGTTGGATGATCGTGAAGATCACGACGGAGATCACGAGCAGCGTCGGGACCATGATGAGCAGCCGGTGGGCAATGAAAGGATGTCTCACCGCGACCATGAGCAGCAGCGCCGCGACAATACCGATGACGGTCCAACGGACGATCTGACTTAGCCGACGACCGGTCACCGTCGTAACAGGATCGCTTGTGCCGCCGGCGCGGGGCATCGGCTTGATGTCACGTAATTGTTCGAGTGTGTCCCGCTCGGTGGCCTGGGTCGTCTTGGGGGACTCGAAGGCGTAGGTCTCGATCCCCGCGTTCCCGGGGGTCATCAGCTCCGCGGCGTACAGGGCGTTGTGGGGCACGTTGCGGAACCCATCGGCGACCACAACCAATTGCGGCGGCGCTTCGCTGATGTTGATCGTCCAGAGGTTCTCCGCGGCGATGTCGAGCGCGGGCTTGAAGGCCTCGACCTGGGCATCCAATGATGTCGCCCGCATCGCGTTCTCCAGCGCGACGTAGGCGGCGTAGATCGGGTGGTCCTTCGGCGGCTGCATGGCCGACTTGATCTCTTTACTCCGCGGTGAATCGTAGAACCCGCCCAGTTCATACCACCTGCCCCACCCCACAGCCCAGAAGGACTCCGTGTCGGGCGGGGCAAAGTAGCGGGGCTGGATCACGGGGAAGAAATCGCTCTCGGCCGACCAGATATTGAAGTCAAAGTCACGGGCGTTTTTCTCGTTGTAGAACAGGCTTCGGCTGCGCTCTCGAACCACGAGTCGGATGCCCACGTCGGCCCATTGATCCACGATGAATTCAGCCGGCCCCACGCCGGTGAACGGCGAGAAGTCCAGGAAGAATGTCATCGATGACCCATCGGGGAACGTCCGCATCCCCTCGATATCGCGCCGCGTCAGCCCGATCGAATCGAGCATGGCGCCGGCGCGTTCGGGGGCGTATTTGATAAAAGCGTTTGCCAGTTTCTCGTGGTGGAACGGCGACTCGGCTCCGGGTGAGACCTGCGACGGGCGCGTCTGATTGTTGTATTCCGCCTTGATGATCTCGGCCCGGTCGATCGCCAGCGACAGCGCCTGACGGAAGACCTTGTTCGAGAGCAGTTGCTGTTTGTAGAACAGCTTGCGGGTCGCTTCATCGGGACACTCTTCGAGGCTCCTGGGGTTGCCCGGCACTGCCCGGTTGTTGTTGGGGTTGATGACCCAGTTGCTCCTTGAGGCCGGGTACCAGAAGAGGATGCGCGTGCCGTATTCTCTACGGCGGTCCATCAGTTCGGTCACGTTCTCGTAGCGGACGTGGCGCGTCTGCATGGAGGTGTACCCTTTGGAGAACTTGAGCGCCATCGTGCCGGCGTCGGCGACTTCGAACTGGAGGCGGTCGACATACGGCAGTTGGTTGCCCCGGTCGTCGACAACGTAGTAGTAAGGATTGCGGTAGTAGACATAGGGCGGCGAGGTTCGAAACTCCCGGGCGATCCAGGGCCAGAGCCGGGGGTGTTCGGGGTTGTTGAAGTGACCGATGTAGCCGTACAGCGCCTGTCGGCTGGGCAGGCTGAAGGCTTTCATCTCCGCGTCGAGGAAAGCCGGGTCGCCCAGCGTCGGGTGGTACTTGATCTTGTAGTGCCTGGGCGTGAGCATCGAACCGCTGTTCTTGGCCAACCGTTCGAGGAACAAGCCGTGCGGCTCGGGGAACGTGAAGCGCAACGTGTAGTCGTCGATCTTCTCGATGGTCCCCGCCTTGCCCTGGGTCTTCATCCAGTCCGGCGGATCACCCGAACCCAGCGACTCGTCGAGCACCTCGTCTTGCCACCAATACATGATGTCGTCCGCGGTGAACGGTTCACCGTCGCTCCAACGGATGCCCCTGCGAAGCGTGACCGTCCAGACGCGCTTGTCGGGTGAGCTTTCGACCGACTTGGCCAGGTGCGGCTTGATCGGATAACCGTAAGGCGACCAACGGACCAGCGCAGCGTAACTCAACCGCCACGTGATGACGCTCACATCGTTGGGGCTGATGGCCAATCGCATCCACGTCCCGCCGTAGTTTCGCACACCGTCCACGGGCGTCATCACGATCGGCTCGGGCCCGACGCGCTGGGCCACGGGCGGGAGCTTGCCCTCATCGACGAGCGTCTTGAGCACCGGCGCTTCGCCCCGGGGCCACCATGTTGACGATGCGCCCTGCGAGTAATCGACGTCACGGTGGAGCACCAGTGGGTTGTTCGGGTCGAAGCTGATGTCACGCGCCTTGACCGCGGCGTCGATCTCCGACTGTTCGTAGTGAGGCGCACCCGTGGTCAGGTTCGGCCTGAAGAACACCCCCAGCAACCACACACACGCCACCGATGCGACACCCATCAGGAGCACACCAAGGACAAATTTCAACTGACTTTTGATTGGTGCGGTTCTCAAAAAGCATCCACCCGTGGCGAGAGTTCCGATGTGAGCATCATAGATTACACAACAAGTATTGCTCATCAAAACGATTCACCATCGCAATGGTGAAATAGCGACAAAGCCGGGTCCGGAATTGGAGTTTCACGCCAGATTGAATACGATGCCCTGCTGTTTTGACGTGACGGGTGTTCGTTTTGGGATGGCACGACGGGAATCGGGGCGTTCCCATGAAAGGGCTGGAATGAAAAGGGTGTTGTGGGCAACGCAACCTCTGCGGGTCGACCGCGAAGAGCCCGTGCTCCCCAGGGAATGGGAACGTGTGGTCTACCCCATCGGCAACGGCCGGCTGGGTGGCACGGTGTTCGGCGATCCTGCGATTGAGCGGGTGCAGTTCAATGAAGAGTCGCTGTGGGTCGGCAACGAGCACAACACCGGCGCGTACCAACCGTTCGGCGATCTCTATATCGAAGTCGGTCACGCAAGCTACGCCGACTACCGCAGGGAACTCGACATCAGCCTCGCCGTGCAGACGGTGAGTTACACGCACGACGGTTTGCAATACCAGCGAGTATACTTCGTCAGCGCCCCGGCCCAGGTCATGGTGGTTCGCTTCACCGCGAGCAAGGCCGGCTCGCTGTCGGGCAGGGTCTCGATGGACAACCTGCATGAGGTGCCGATCACGGCGGAAGGCTCGACGCTGGTGATGAAAGGCGACACCAGCGGGTTCTGGTACTGGAAGGACCAGCTCATCACGAAGACCAAGCTTCTGGCCAACCGGGAATACGCTTCGGAGCAGATCATCCCACTGGATTTTGAGGCCCGGGTGCGCGTGGTCCACGAGGGCGGCGCGGTGCGGGGGGTGGGCAACGAGATCGAGTTTAAGCAATGCGATACCCTGACCCTGCTGCTCGCGGCGGGCACGGATTACGTCAACAGGCGCGATCAGGGGTGGAAGGGTGAGCACCCGCACAGGCGTGTCGTGAACCAACTCGACGCCGCGGCAAAACGCCCATTCGATGCGCTTCTCGATGAACACGTGCGCGATTACCGGGGTCTTTACGACCGCCTTGAAATCCAACTCGGCGACACGCCCACCGAAATCACCGACAAACCCACCGCTGAGCGCGTCACGGCTTACACCCAGCAGGCCCAGACGCACGACGGTGTTCCATTCGACCGCGACCTCGAAGCGCTGATGTATCAATACGCACGCTACCTCATAATCTCCTCCTCGCGCCCGGGCGACAGCGCGCTGCCCGCCAACCTCCAGGGCATCTGGGTCTACTCGAAAAAGCCCTCCTGGCGATGCGACTTTCACACCGACATCAACGTGCAGATGAACTACTGGTTCGTGGACCAGGCCAATCTATCCGAGTGTTTTACGCCACTCGCCCAATGGATCGATTCCATCCGTGATGTGCGCAAAGAGGAGACACGACGTGTTCTGGGCGTCGAACGCGGCTGGCTCATGCGGTCGGAGAACAATCTCTTCGGCGGGTCGACGTGGCACATCCAGAAAGGCGACTCGGCCTGGCTCTGCCAGAATCTCTGGGACCACTACACCTTCACACTCGACCGCGACTACCTCGAACGCTACGCCTACCCGGTCATGAAGGAGATCAGCGAGTTCTGGATCGACCACCTCAAAGAGTTGCCAGACGGCACGCTCGTCGCGCCGGGTGGACGCTCGCCCGAACACGGGCCTATCCATGTCGACGGGGTTTCCTATGACCAGCAACTCTGCTGGGACTTGTTTACCAATACCATCGAAGCGAGCATGATCCTGGGCGTCGATGAAACCCTGCGCGACGAACTGACACACAAACGTAACAAACTGTTAGCCCCCAAGGTCGGTTCATGGGGCCAATTGCGGGAATGGATGGACGACATCGATGACCCCAAAGACACCCACCGCCACATCAGCCACCTCCTCGCGGTCTACCCCGGTCGTCAGGTCCACCCGACCACGACACCCGAAATGGCTAAAGCCGCAAAGGTCAGCCTCCTCGCACGCGGCCGGGGCATGAGCGGTTGGAGCCGAATCTTCCGGGCCTGCATCTATGCCCGCCTGCTCGACGGCGACAACGCCTACAGGTTCATCTCCGATGTCATCCAGACCTGCACACGCGACAACCTCTGGACGACGCACCCCCCTTTCCAGATCGACAGCAACTTCGCCTACGCCGCGGCGGTCAACGAGATGCTGGCGCAATCCCACCTGGGTGTGATCGACCTCCTGCCCGCCCTGCCCAAGGACTGGCCCACCGGCTGCGTCAAAGGGATGCGCGTGCGCGGCGGGTATGAACTCGACATGGCGTGGCAAAATGGCAAGCTGATTTCCGCAACCCTGCATGGCGTGTCCAATACATCGGACGCCTGCACGGTGCGTTACCTCAACACATCGCAAACCGTCACCTTACGACGCGGCGATGCAATGCGTCTATCCTTTTGACTCACACCGTGCCCACCCGGATCGATCATCCTCCAAGGAGTCAAGCGTACATGGCAGGCCACCGTGAAACCCTCTCGCTCGCAGGCCCGTGGGCTTTTGCGCTGGACAGGAAGAACATCGGCATCAAAGAGCGCTGGTTCACACGCTCGCTCGACGAGACCATCACCCTCCCCGGCTCAACCGACGAAGCGAATAAAGGCGACTTCGTTGACGAGCAATGCGAAGACCGCCTCTCACGACTCTGGCGATGGATCGGGCCGGCGTGGTACCAGCGCAGCGTCACCATCGACAACGCCTGGGCGGATAAAAAAATCTTCCTCTTCCTCGAACGCACCAAGGACAGCCAGGTCTGGGTCGATGACCGGTGGGTCGGCAGCGACGACTCGCTCTCCACGTCACATGTCTTTGACCTGAGCAGACACCTCACGCCCGGTGAGCACCGCATCACCCTGCTCATCGACAACGCCAAGCTCCCGCCCGTCGGCCCCTGCCACCAGGTCGACGAACGCACGCAGACCAACTGGAACGGCATCCTCGGTCGGATCGAGCTTCAGGTGTGCGAACCGATCTACATTCAGAGCCTGCAGGCCTACCCCGATCTCACACCCGCCAACGTCCCCAACCCACACGACGACGAACCGATCAACCTCGGCCTCAAGCCCGGACAGGCCACCATCGAACTCGTCGCGGAATTGGTCAACGACACAAAATGGTCCGGCAAGGGCGGGTTTACTTTCACAGCCGAGGTGATCGGCCACGAATCGCAATACCCCATCCCCACCGTCGAGTCCGGCACACTCGTCAAGCACGGCAAGCAACAGGTCAAAGCCCGGTTGATTCTGCCCGCGGGCGTGCCGCATTGGGACGAGTTCAACCCCACACTCCTGCGCATCACGATGCAATCCGAGGCGATGCCCCAAACGCAATGGGTGCGCGACAGTCTCACCATCACCTGCGGCCTGCGCAGCTTCGGCACGTCACGCGGGCAGTTCGTCGTCAACGGCCGGCGTGCCCACCTGCGCGGCAAAAACGATTGCGCACTCTTCCCCATCACCGGCTACGCGCCGATGGATAAGGAATTCTGGCTCAAGTTTCTCGGCACGGGCATGGACTACGGCCTGAACCACTACCGCTTTCACAGTTGGACGCCCCCGGAGGCGGCCTTTGCGGCGGCGGATGAACTGGGCATCTATTTCCAGGTCGAACTGCCCAACAAGCGCGGCATCACCCACCCGGAGAACCGAAACTACACCCCACCGGCCGAGGCCTACGAAACCCTCGAGGAACTCAAGGGCGACGCCGGCGACCCCGCGACCCGCACCGCCTATCTCACACGTGAGGGAGAACGCATCCTCAAACAATTCGGCAACCACCCCTCGTTCATGATGATGACCCTCGGCAACGAGATCGGCGGCGACGAAGAGGTCATGAGAAAAATGACCGACCGCTTCCGCGCACTGGACAGCCGACACCTCTACGCGATGGGCACCAACCACTTCCACTGGATTCTGCGCCACCGCAAGGGCGACGACTTCTGGGTCATCAAAGGCACACGCGAAGAAACGCACATCCGCGGGGCGTCGTGGGACAAGATGGGGCATATTGACTTTGACCCGCCCTCGACGACCAAGACCTACGCCGACTCGCTGCGCGGCGTGCCCGTGCCGGTCGTCGCCCACGAGATGGCCCAGTTCGAGGTCTACCCCGATTACACCGAGATCGAAAAATACACCGGCGTTTTACGCCCCCGGAATCTGGAGATTTTCCGTGATCGGCTGCATCAAGCGGGCATGCTCGATCAAGCCAAAGATTTTCAACGTGCCTCCGGCCTGCTCTCGGTGGTCTGCCGAAAGGAAGACATCGAGGCCCAGCTCCGCACCCCCGGCATGGGTGGCTTCCAGTTGCTCGACATCCAGGACTTCTCCGGACAGGGCACCGCGCTGATCGGCATCCTCGACGTGTTCATGGATTCCAAGGGCCTGACCACGCCCGAGCAGTGGCGCGAGTTCTGTTGCGAGACGGTGCCTCTACTCGTGATGAAAAAATACACCTGGTCAAACAACGAATCCTTCCGGGGGCGCATCCAGGTCGCGCACTACGGCCCGCGCGACATGCTCAGACAGCAGGTCACATGGTCACTCCAAGCCCCAGAGAAAATCATCGCGCACGGTGTGATCGAAGTGGACAAGGTCCCCACCGGTGAGGTGACCGAGATCGACACCTTCCACGCACCGCTCGATCAAATCGACACACCCCAGCAACTCCGACTCGAACTTGCCCTCCCCGACACACCCTACCGCAACGGTTACGACGTGTGGGTCTACCCGTCCAAGATCGACACCACGCCACCGAACAATCTCACCGTAACAAGACAGTGGTCCAGCGATGTCGAGAAAAAACTCGTTGACGGCCAGCGCGTGCTTTTCCTGGCAGAACCCGACAAACTTAAACACACCGTCGAAATGGCGTTCCAGTCCGGCTTCTGGTCGCCGATGTTCAGGATGAAGGGACGCCTGTGCCCCGCCACCGGACGTGAAACACCGGGCACGCAAGGCATCCTGCTCGACCCCGACCACCCGCTGTTCCATGAATTCCCCACCGAATTCCACAGCAACTGGCAGTGGTGGCACCTCGTCAAAAACAGCCGGGCCATGATCCTCGACGACGCCCCGCAAGCCTTCCTGCCCATCATCCAGGTGATCGATGGCTTCGACCGCAATCACAAACTCGGCCTGCTCTACGAAGCCAAAGTCGGCAAAGGCCGATTGATCGTCTGCTCGATTGACCTGCACAAAATCCAAAATCAACCCGAAGCCAGGCAATTTTTATCGTGCCTCTACCGTTATGCGTCCGGAACGGATTGTGACCCCCGCCACACGCTGGGGGAAAACTTGATCCGTCAATGGCTCAACGGGGTATGATCATCAACCCCGAACCGACAAAAGTCGGCTGACCATCTAAACCAGAATACCAAGCAGAAGGATTCACCATGACTTATTGCACACAGCCTCAGACACGCCTTCCTCGCGGCGCACAAACCCGCTGCGCCACGCTCACGCACCGGGCCCTGGCACTGGCCGCCGTGTTCATGGCCGGCCTCGGCTGCGTGACGTTATGTCAAGCCGGGGCGATCGAGATGGGCGCGCCCTTTACCGATGGCGCGGTGCTTCAGCGTGAGACGAAGGTGCCGGTGTGGGGCTGGACCGACCCGGGATCAAAGGTGACGGTGGCCTTTGCCGGCCAGAGTCAAACCGCAACAGCCGGCGACGATGGCAAGTGGATGCTCGAACTTGCCCCGCTCAAGGCCAGTTTCGAGCCGACCGTGATGAGTGTCTCGACCAAGGACGCCAAGGTCGAGGTCAGGGACATCCTCGTCGGCGAGGTGTGGCTGGCGTCGGGGCAATCCAACATGCAGTGGGAGGCCAGCAAGTGTGACGTCGGCCGTGACCTGCAAAAGGGGATCAATGAACGTGTCGAGTCGGGGAAGGAAAAACCACCCGTGATCCGCGAAGCCAAGGTGACCGACTACTTCGCGGTGCTCCACCCCATCGAGCACGCCAATGTCCAGTGGTCATCCGAAGCCGGCGAGATGAGCGCGATCGCCTACGCCTTTGCCTACACCCTCTTCAAGGAGCTTGATGTCCCGATCGGCATCCTCAACTGTTCTTTCAGCCAGACCGCGATCCAGGCGTGGACCCCGCGCGTCGGCTTCCGTGATGGTGAAGATGACTACACCCAAAGCATCTACCAGAAAATCCTCGAAACCGACCCCGCCACACCCGAGTTCAAAGCCGCGTGGGACAAGTTCTACAAAGACATCGAGGACACCCTCCAAACCAACAATGAGCGGGTCAAAAAGGGTGAAGAACCCCAACACATCTCGACGAAAACACCCGGCAACCTGGACGGCAACCGCGACGCCACCTGGCTCTACAACGCACGCACCAACCCCATGGCCCCCTATGCGATCAAGGGCTGCATCTGGAACCAGGGCTACGCCAACATGGGCGAGGGCATCGTCTACTACAACAACCTGCACAGCATGGTCCGCGGATGGCGGTTGGTCTGGGACCGCCCCGAATTGCCCGTCTATTTCCATCAGTTCTACTGCCCCATCAACCCCAATGACAACAAGCCCAGCTTCAGCTCGACCAGCGAGATGCGCCTGGGCACCTGGCTTGCACGTGACATCCCCCACACCGGCATGGCCAGTCAGATCGACATTGGCGGTGCCATCCACTACTCCAACAAAACCCTGCCCGGCATGAGGCTGGGATACCAGGCCCTGCACAACACCTATGCCGACACACCGCTCACGTCCAACCGCAAAGGCAAAGACGTGCCCGCCGACGGCCCGATGTTCAAGTCGTACACCGTCGAGGGGGACAAGCTCATCGTCGAATTCGATCACGCCGACGGAGGGTTGATCGTGGGCAACCCCGACCCGAAAAACATGGCCATCGCCACGGTCATCCCCGACGGTGAAAAACAGGTCAAGCTCTTCTTCCTTGCCGACGAAAACCGGGTCTGGTACCCCGCGGCATGCAAGATTGATGGCAATAAGGTCATCGTGACTTCGCCCAAGGTCAAAGCACCTCACGGCGTCTCTTACGCCAGCTTCGGCGTCGGGTTCCAGCCGAACCTTTACAACCAGGCGCTGCTGCCCGCCACGCCCTTCATCTACTTCGACAGCAAGATCGTCACCAGCAAAGACTGGCCCGACGAAGCGCTCAAGATCGACGGCGTCGCGATCGACCCGAACTCGATCGGTGAGGCTTACGACTACCGCAAGATGCCGGTGCTCAGCACGCAGTTCCGCGACAACGCCGTGCTCCAGGCCGACCAGCCCGTCACCATCTGGGGGGCGGCGGTCCATCCTTACGTCCTCTGGGGCAACGAAGAGAAACGCACGGAGGGCAAGGCCGTCATCCACTTCAGCTTCAACGGCATCGAGAAGGACATCCCCGTCACCGATGACATGACCGAGTGGTCCGTCACGGTCCCGCCGATGAAAGCCAGCGCCGAGCCCAAGACCATCAAAGTCTCCTTCACGATTGACGGCGAGCTTGTCCACGAGCGAGTCTGCAACAACGTCGTGGTGGGCGACGTGTGGTACATCGCCGCGCCGCCGTCGAATCTTGACACTCTTGCTGTGGAGAACAACAACCCGAACGTGAGGATGATGCTGCGTCAGGCCAAGCGTTCGGGCAACCGCAACCCGTCGCGTTACAGCATCGCCGTCTCGACCACACCCGACAACCGTTTTGCGTCTGAATGGAAACAAGCCACGGGTTTTGCCGCGGCGCTGGGCCAGCGTATCGCCGCCAAGACCGGCAATCCCGTCGGCATCATCCTGATGGACACCGTCGGCAGCGGTAATGAAAACCTCGGCCCGGAACTCAAGGGCTGGATCAAGGCCGAGGACCTCAACCGCGCCCCGAGCCTGATGGACGATTACAAGCAACTGGCCTCGCTCCGGCCGGGCAACGAGTATTACGACGCCAACGTCCACCGCTACGTGGACGCCTGGAAGACCTACTGGAGCGACTACATCCCCGCCATCATCAAGACCAAGGCCGTCCCCGACCACAAGCCCTGGGGCAGCTACCCGCAGCTCGCCGGCAGCGTGAACACCGATGCCTCCGAGACTTACAATGTGTTAGTTGAATCGTTCACGCCGGCGAGCTTCAAGGGCGTGGTCTTCCTCGTCGGCCCGGACATGGTCAAGAACGACCGGGGGTCACTGTTCGCCGAACAATTCAACGCACTGGCCAACAGTTGGAAAGAGCGATTCGCATGTGAAGACCCGCTCTTCATCTACACGCTCCCTGCCAAGTCGCTGGCGGACAAGATCACCACACCCACGGGCATCCACGGCAAGAGCGCCGCGATCCCGATCGATCACTGGCTGCCCTCCGGCAAGAAGCCCGACCCGTCCGTCGAGGCGCTCGCGCAGACGATCTTTGAAAAAGCTTACCCCTGAACACCCAACGCAAACCCCCGACACCGCTCCACGCAACGGCTGATCGATGACGCCCGGACCCATGCAAAACACGGATACAGACTCACACACGACAGGGAGATGTAACGCCTGCTCTTCGTTCGATGAGCGGATTGCCGATGAATCGAAGTGTGCCTGCGAGGTCGGCCGCAACCTCAAAGCCCTGTGTGTCGACATCGGGCCACGCTTCGCCGGGACCGAGGGGTACCGTTGCGCGGCCGATGTCATGCTCGACCGTTTCAAATCCTACGGCCTGGTCGATGCACACCTGGAGGGGTTTGAATTCACCGCGTGGCGCAGGGGCAAGCCCGCGTCACTGAGCTTCATCAAGCCCACGCCGAACACCTTTGAATGCTACGCCCTGCCCTACAGCGCACCGACCGGGAGCGGGGGTCTGCACGGCAGGATTGTCGATGTCGGCAAGGGCCTGGCGGAAGAGTTGGACAGCCACAAAGACGCCTTGGCTGGGAACATCGCGCTGACACTCGGCACGGGTCGCCACCGGCACGATGTCTATGAGCACAGCGTGGCGCTGGGCGCGGCGGGCCTAATCATCTGTAACACCACCCCCGGCGGGGCATTCCGCACCGGCAGCGTCACCAACGCGACACCCGGGGCCATCCCCTGCGTCAGCCTCGGGCGTGAAGCGGGCCAACTCGTCAAAGGTCTGGCACACAAAGTGCCCGACACGGAATTCGTACTCACCACCGATTGTGGCTACGAACCCGCCACGACGTGGAATGTCGTCGGCGAACTTGTGGGCAACGAGTATCCCGATGAACTCGTTGTGATCGGTGGACACCTCGACTCGCACGAGATCGGCCCGGGGGCCTACGACAACGCGGCCGGCGCCGTGATGGTGATGGAGGTGGCCCGTTTGCTGGCCAGGTGCCACCTGCACCTCAAACGCACCGTCCGTTTCATCGGGTTCGCCGGCGAGGAGATCGGCCTTGTCGGCTCGGCCTATCACGCCAAGGCCCATGAGGCGCAACTGACACGCATCCGCACGTTGTGCAACTGTGACATGCCCCCGGTCAGCGGTCCCTGGTCGCTCAACTTCTACGGATGCCACGACGAAGAAAGCCGACGTCGCTACACCCACGCGCTGGGCCAGCAGATGGGCCTGACCCTGGATTACAAGACGTTCCACCACGAACACTCGGACCATGCCGCGTTCGTTCGGCGCGGTGTGCCCGCGTTCGCGCTCGGCGGCGGACGCGAGGGCCTGACGACCGGCGGCACCTGTCACATGGCCGGCGACACAGCGGACCATATCCCTGTCAAAGGTCTGTGCGAAGCCTCCGCTGTGGCCGCACGCGTACTCCTGCGCACGGTCAACGATGAACTCTGGCCCGACCGACACTCCAACCCATGAACTCGTGTGGTTACGGATGCATCTCACACGCTTTTCTGGCAGACCGAACATCACCCCTCACACGAGTCACCGCCATGTTCATTAGCACCAATCAGTCCAGGCAGCCTCGCTCGATCCGGTTACGAATCTTACTCGGCTCGACGCTGGCGTGGGCGCTGGTATGGATGCTGCTCCCCGTCAACCCGATCATGGCTGATGACAAGGCCCACCTGCTCGGGCCGACCGGACTGATGGGGGCGGTGGATGCCAACAGGATCACCATCACAAAGATCGACGAAGGATCACCGGCGGACGGCAAACTCAAGGTCGGTGACGTGATCGTGGGTGCCGGTGGGAATCGGTTTCACGCGGACCCGCGCCGGGAGATAGCCGAGGCCATCAATGACGCTGAGACTTTCGTGGCTGAAGGGAAGTTGCCTCTGATGCTTGATGACGGCCACACGGTCGAACTCAAACTCATACCGTTGGGCACATACAGCGACACCGCGCCCTACCAATGCCCCAAGACCGACCGGATCGTGAGGCTGGTGGCCGACCGCATGGTCAAGACCGGAGACTACAAAAAGGGCGCGCTGTGCGTCGGCTGGCTCGGATTCATGGCGACGGATGAGGCCCCGTACATCGATATCGTGAAGAGAGAATTACCCAAGGAGGACTGGGTCCACCCCAACCCCGAAGACATCGATGCCGTCGTGCGCGGCGAGAAGGACATGGGTCTGATCGACTGGTCGTGGGGGTACCGGTGCATCACGCTGGCGGAGTATTACCTCCTTACAGGGGATAAGTCCGTGTTACCGGGGCTGGAGACTTACTCGGTCGCGCTGGCGCGTGGGCAGGACCCGGCGGGGTTGTGGGCACACCGGTTGGCCACACCGCGCACCGACGGACGTTTGCCGGGTTATGCCCAGATCAACCAGCCGAGCCTGACGTGTTACCTGGGCATCCTGCTGGCCAAAAAGTGCGGCATCGAGAACCCCGCCTTTGATAAGGCCATCCCGAAGACGCACCAGTTCTTCGCAAGTTACATCGATAAAGGCGCGTTGCCCTACGGGGTCCACAAGCCTTACCTCCACGTCTTCAACAACAACGGCAGCAGCGCTACCGCGGCACTGGCGATGAGCTTTCTGGGTGACAAAGAGGGTGCCGCATTCTTCTCGCACCAGTCGGCCACATCCTACGACGACCTGGAAAAAGGCCACGCCACCTATTACTTCAACGTGCTCTGGACCCCGCTGGGTGCGAATGTCGCTGGGCCCGAGGTCACACAATCGTTCTCGAAAAACGCGCGGTGGCTCTACACGCTCTACCGCACATGGGACGGACGCTTCACCTACGACGGCGGTGAATCCGGGGACGGCAACAGCAGCGGCTCACTTCTATTGAATCTTTGCATCCCCAGGCACGCGCTGTGCATCACCGGCAAAGACGCTGACGCATCGCTGTGGCTCAAGGGGCGGCAGGTCACGGATGTCATCGACGCCAGCCGGATCGATTACGAACACCTCAGCGATGCACAACTGCTCGCACTCTTCGGCCACCCCGCGCCGCAGGTGCGTGTCAAGGCCATCGGTGCGCTGCGGGAACGTGGTCACCCGACGATGCCCGAACTCGTCGCGATGCTGGACAAGGGCACCCGAGACCAGCGCATCAGCGCAATAAGCTACTTTGGCAACAGTTGCCCCCCCGAGGTCGCGCAACCGCGGTTGACAAAATTGGTCAGCATCCTGCGCGATGAAAACGAAGACGCCGAAGTGCGTGCCGCGGCGGCGGCGGCGCTGAGTTACATGGGCAAACCCGCCTACCCCTGTTTCACCGAGATGCTCAGGATGGTCCTGGCCGACCAGCCCAACGACCCCCTGCGGTTGATCGACAGATCGTTAGCGGACAGCCTTGTGAATCTTTGTGCCGACCCGTTCGCGGCGGGCCTGGTTACGGATAAAGACCTGTTCTACAAGGCCGTCCTGAAACTGGCCGACCACAGCGAGCAAGCCACCCGCTCCAATGCAATGAGCCTGCTGACAGACATGCCTTTGTCGGATTTCTACCGTGTGGCGGACAAAGTCGAGCACGTCATTAAGAACCGTGACCCGGCCTACCGTTCGTATCACAACCCCGGCAACGGTCCCGAACAGGGCGTCCGTGTGCTGGCCAACCTCCATATCAAGGAAGGCCTGGCATGGGCCTACGACACACTCAAGACCCCCGACGGCAAGGGCAGCTTCAAAATCTTCATGGTGCTGCGCTCGCTTGCGATGTACGGCCCGCACGCCAGAACCTACCTCGATGAACTCAAGGCCCGACCCGATTCCGAGCGGACGTTTCAATCGGGCAAGTTCAAGAAATGGTGGGACGCATTGGTTGAAGCGGTCGATACACCAGATACGCAGCCCATCGAGCTGATGACCTTTGAGCAAGCGATCAAGGCTGGCACACCGCATTAACGTCAAGAGATGGAACCGAACTTGGATCTCTACCGTGAGGTAAAACGAACGATGCGACTCGATCGCCCGGCCCTGCTATTCGGGATCCTTTTATCCATGGCAATCATTCGAGCGACCCACGCCGACGCGCAACCGGCCCCCGCACCGGTTGACGAGATCAAGGCTTATTGCATCGATTTCAACTGGGCACCGGGCGGTCGCAGGCACAAGCCCTTCGCAAGCCCCGGCCGGTGGAGCGAAGCGGAACCGGCTGCCCACGTCGCGTGGTACAAGGCTGTCGGGGCCAACGTCCTCCAGACCTTCTGCGTCTCATGCAACGGGTACGCCTGGTACAAGGACGGCTTTATTCCCGAGCAGCCCGGGCTCAAGCATGACTTTCTCCGCGAAGTGGTCGGGCTGGGTCACGAACAGAAGATGCTCGTCATGGGGTACTTCTGCGTCGGAGCGAACACGAAATGGGGCACCGACCACCCCGACTTGAGCTACGGCACGCCGACGACCTACCACATCCCCTACACCGATGAATACCTTGACTATCTCGAAAAGTCCATCACCGACGCGGTGGGCACGACGGGAATCGACGGGTTCATGTTCGACTGGCTCTGGATGCCGCGGCGCCAATCGACACAGGGCAAATGGCTCGATTGCGAGAAGAAGTTGTACGAACAATTGATGAACGAACCGTTCCCCGGCGAAGAACTGCTGACCAAAGAGCAGGACACCGCCTACAGCCGAAGGGCTCTCGACAGCTGCTGGAAGACGATCCGCGACGCAGCCCGCAAGGCCAACCCCAGGTGCATCCTCTGGCTCACGTGCAACAACGTCAAACACCCGCACGTCGTCCACTCCGACATGTTCAAAGAGGTCGACTGGCTGATGAACGAAGCCGGCGACATGCGGGGGATCGATGCGGTCCGTTCGATGGTGGGTGAACACACGCGCCTAATCACCTGTCTGGCGCTGTGGAACGGACAGGACGCGATCAAGGTCGTCCCCGAAGCAATCAAAGCCGGCGTCGGGCTGTACGGCTTTACCGCGCCCGGGGCTGACAGCGGGCTGGTACCCCTGGAGCGGTTCATGGCCAAGCCCGTCTCCGAGCTCAAGGGCGACGAACGCAGCATCTCCGTGCTGGCACGCGCCTATCACGGTGCTTCGGTCGAGGCCCTCTGGAAAGATGGACGATTCATCGAACCCACGCCCGAGCCTCAACACTGAACACACGGACCTTTACACATGAAAACCGATCCCTCAACTTAACCGACACATGCCCCTTAACGAAGAAATTTTTCCCTGTGTGTCCGCGGATACAAGACCGTTATCACCGCACCCTACACACAAACCCCTGACTAAATTCTTTCGACGAAGGAGGCCCTGACCTGCAACCACTCCACAATAGACAGACCCTTACAAAGTGTTGGATGACCTGCTTGTGCCTGTTCGGGGCCACGTTGTTGTCCGGGCCCGCAAACTGTCCGGCCGACGAGGCCCCGGCTCAAGAGCAACCGACGTTGAAGGCGCGGTGCGGGTTGCCCTTCCGGGACAACGCGGTGCTGCAACAGTTGATCCCGCTGCCGATCTGGGGCACGTCGTTGCCCGGCGCAAAGGTGACGGTCGGTTTCATGGATCAGACCAAGCCCACCTTGGCCGACGCCCGGGGCGTGTGGCGCGTTGTGCTCGAACCGATGCGTGCAGCCAAGCTTCGATCCGTCCACGACGCGCCGGAGGGGCACACGTTGCGGATCGTCTGTGAGATGGATGGCCAACAGGCCACCACCGAGGTTAATAACATGATCGTGGGCGAGGTCTGGCTCTGCTCGGGGCAGTCAAACATGGCGGGCAAGCTCCGCACAACCCGCCCCACCCCCCTGCCCGACTTCCCGGATGAAAAGCCCGACTACCCCGCGCTGCGTCAGATGGTCTCGGATATAGATGCACCCTGGCTGATCTGCACCGGGCAGAACGCAAGTGAGGTCAAGAAGGTCTGTTTCTACTTCGCTCGTTCCTTGCTGCACGATACGCTCGTGCCCATCGGCATCATCAACGCCGCGGTCGGTGGGTCGAATATCGAGAGCTGGCTCTATCAACCGCCCGACCCGACCGGGAAACACTTCACCCGTTACATCGAGCCGATTGTCGGCCTGGGTATGCGCGGCGTCGTCTGGTACCAGGGCGAGAGCAACGTCGGCGATAAGCGTGACTATGCCCCCAAGCTGCGGTCGTTGATCGTGGGTTGGCGGAAGGTTTGGGAACAGCCCGACTCGAAGGATGCCCAAGGCCCGCGCGGGGATTTTTCGTTCTACTTCGTGCAACTGCCGGGCATCGGCAACTCGACACGCGACAACCCCGAGATGGGCGACGGCAGGGCTGAGATCAGACAAGCGCAATACGAAACACTCGCGCTCTCACACACAGGCATGGCGGTCACGATCGATGTCGGCGATGTGCGCGAACACCCGCCCAACAAATTCGACACCGGAATCCGCCTCGCACGCCTCGCGTCCTACTTCGACTACGGGCTACGCGACCGTCCGCCGACCGGGCCGCTCTATACCCGCGCTCAAGCCGAGGGCGACAAACTGCGTATCCAGTTTGAGTTTGCCGATCACGGCCTGATGTTTGCCACTAAAAATGGCACCACGCCCCCACACGAAACACCCGACGCCGACCTCGACTGGCTCTCCATCCAGGACCAGAACGGCTCGTGGCATTGGGCCAAGGGCACCATCGACGGACAGGACCTCATCGTCCGGGCCGAGGGTGTCACGCACCCCGTCGCTGCGCGTTACGCCTACACCAACCAACCCACGGGAACGCTGCTCTACAACAAGGACGGCCTGCCCGCCTCGCCCTTCACCACATGCGGTTATGATGCCCCCCATCATGAGTAAACCCAACGTCATCCTCATCAACTGCGACGACCTGGGCTACGGCGACCTGGGTTGCTACGGCTCGACCGTCAATGCCACGCCCACACTCGACCGCATGGCCAACGAGGGCACACGCTTCACCGATTACCACGTGATGTCGCCCGTGTGCTCCGCCTCCCGCGCGGCGCTACTAACAGGGTGTTACCCCCAGCGTGTCGGCATCCTCGGCGTGCTCTTCCCCGGCGACCCTATCGGCCTTCACCCCAATGAACGCACGATCGCCGACGTGCTCAAGACCCGGGGCTACCGCACCAAGATCGTCGGCAAGTGGCACTGCGGCGACCAGCCCGAGTTCCTCCCGACCCGGCACGGCTTCGATGAATACTTCGGCCTGCCTTACAGCAATGACATGGGCATCCAGGGCCCCCCGGAAAAAAGGGCCAACCGCGTCCCACTCCCGCTCATGCGCAATGGCGAAGTCATCCAGCAGCAACCCGACCAGCGCGGTCTGACCGAGCGTTACGCCGACGAGTGCGTGCGATTCATCCGTGACAACAAGGCCGGCCCGTTCTTTCTGTACCTGGCTCACATGTACGTCCACGTGCCCTTGTTTGTGCCGCACCGCTTCCTTAAGCAGTCCCGCAACGGCGGCTACGGCGGCGCGGTCGAGTGCATCGACTGGGTCACGCGCGTGCTCTTCCACGAGTTGCAACAACTCGGCCTCGATGACAACACCATGGTCATTTTCACCAGTGACAACGGCTCACGAGCGCGCGGAGAGGGCGGCAGCAACGCGCCGCTTCGTGGCACGAAGTTCACTACGTGGGAGGGCGGCCAGCGCGTGCCCTTTATCGTCCGCTGGCCGGGCAAGGTGCCGGCGGGCAAGGTGTGCGATGAATTGGTCACCTCGATGGACCTCATGCCCACCCTTGCACGCATCGCAGGCACCACCGAACCGCAAGACCGCGTGATCGATGGAAAAGACATCGGCCCGCTGCTCACGGGTGAGGCCGATGCCCAATCTCCGCATGAGGTTTTTTATCACTACCACCTCGACAAACTCGAAGCCGTCCGCAAAGGCAGATGGAAGCTCCACTTTTCCAAGGGCAAGCAGGCGGAAGCCGAGGGCATGACCTTCCCCCAACTCCACGACCTCGAAACGGACATCGGCGAAGAGCACAACGTCATCGAACAGCACCCGGAGATCGTTGCGGAACTCAATGCTCTGGCAGACATGGCCCGGGCCGACCTCGGCGACAAACTCACCGGTGTCGAAGGCAAAGGCGTGCGGGAGGTTGGCCGCGTTGAAAACCCCAAGCCCCTGGCAACCTACGACGAAAACCACCCCTACATCGTCGCGGCCTACGACACTCCCGACACGCAGGTGATGGGCGGGTAATCTTGGCTGGCCTATCGTCCGCATCCCACCGGAGCCTGCGTTGCCCATGAAACCCAACATCGTCTTTGTCCTGACCGACCAGTGGCGAGCCCAGGCCACGGGTTACGCAGGCGACCCCAACGTAAAGACGCCGAACCTCGACGCGCTGGCCTTGCGCGCGATCAACTTCACCAACGCGGTCTCCGTCTGCCCCGTCTGCACACCCGCACGCGCAGCCCTGATGACCGGACGTTACCCCACCACGACCGGGATGTTCTACAACGACCTCTACCTCCCGGCTGAGGAACTGTGTTATGCGGAGGTCTTCAAGCAAGCCGGCTACGACACCGCCTACATCGGCAAGTGGCACCTCGACGGCCACGGACGCGACAGCTACATCCCCCCCGAACGCAGGCAGGGCTTTGACTACTGGAAAGTCCTCGAATGCACGCACGACTACAACCACTCCCACTACTACGCGCACAACGACCCGACCAAGCGCACGTGGGAGGGATATGACGCCTACGCCCAGACAAAAGACGCACAGAGCTACATCCAAGACCACGCCGGTGGTGACAAGCCTTTCCTTCTATTTATCGGATTCGGTGGCCCGCACTTCCCACACCACACCGCGCCGCAAGAGCTTCAGGCGCTCTATCCCCCGGACAAGCTCACTCTCCGGCCCAATGTCCCGCCCGAAGAGCAAGAACACACACGCAAGGAACTCCAAGGTTACTACGCCCACTGCACCGCCATCGACCGCTGCGTCGGCGACCTCTATAAAACAATCGAAGAAGCCGGCGTCGCGGACGACACGATCTTCATCTTCACCTCCGACCACGGCGACATGCACGGCTCGCACGGCAAAAGCTCACACCGCAAACAGGTCCCCTGGGACGAGTCGGCCTGCGTGCCGTTCCTGTGCCTCTACCCGAAGATTCACGAGGGCCCGCGCAAGGTTACGACGCCGATCAACATCCTCGACATCCTGCCGAGCTTGCTTGCGCTGTGTGAGATCCCGATCCCGGACACGGTCGAGGGCGAAGACCTCTCGCCACAATTCAAAGGCGTCGACACCGACAAGGACCGAGCCGCGCTAATCATGTCCGTCGTCCCCTTCGACAGGCGGGGTGATTTCAAGGCTTACCGCGGCCTGCGCATGTCGCGTTACACCTACGTCCGCGACACCGACGGTCCGTGGCTGTTGTATGACAATTTGAACGACCCTTACCAGATGCACAATCTCGTACACGACCCCGGGCACGCTGCGCTACGCGATTCGATGGACAGAGAATTGCAATCCCGACTCGACCGCAACGGCGACGATCTGCCCACCGGTGAACAGGCGATGGAACGCTGGGGGCTGGTCAGCCTCAAGGGAGAATACAGGACAATCCGCACCGGGAAGAAAACACAATCATCCACAAGCCCAAGGCGGATTTAATCGCCGTTGGGTTTCCTAGTAGAGTACCCCACCATGACAACACGTTACCCCCCGATCCACCCCAAGTGCCCGCACATGCTCCACGGCGGAGACTACAACCCCGACCAGTGGATCCGCACCCCGGAAGTCTGGGACGAGGACATGCGACTGATGAAGCTCTCGGGCTGCAACGCGATGTCCATCGGCATCTTCTCCTGGTCGTCGCTCGAACCGCAAGAGGGGCAGTTCGAGTTCGGTTGGCTCGACACGATCATGGACAAGCTCGCGGCCCACAACGCTTATGCCGTGCTGGCGACGCCCAGCGGGTCCAAGCCCGCTTGGATGAGTCGGACCTACCCGGAGATTCGCCGTGTGAACGCCGATGGCTCGCGCCAACCCCACGGCGGTCGCCACAACCACTGTCGATCCTCACCCGTCTACCGGCAGAAGTGTCAGACGATCAATCGCAAGCTCGCGGAGCGTTACAAGGACCACCCCGCGCTGCTCGTCTGGCACGTCTCCAACGAATACAACGGCGGGGACTGTCACTGCGAGCTGTGCATCAAGTGGTTCCAGGAATGGCTGCGCGATCGTTACCAGCACGACCTCGACAGACTCAACCACGCCTACTGGTCGAGTTTCTGGTCGCACGCCTTCCCGACGTGGGAAGACATCCTCCCGACCGACAAAGGCATCCACGGCTTGATGATCGATTGGGATCGTTTCAAGACGCATCAGACCATCGACTTTTTCAATCAGGAAGCGGTGCCGCTGCGTGAACTGACGCCCGGCGTACCGGTGACGACCAACTTCATGAACGGCACGACGACGCTTGACTACTGGGCCTTTGCCCGCGCGGTGGACGTGGTGACATGGGACTCGTACCCCAACTGGCACGAACACGCCGACGAACTGGGCGAAGCGGTCGCCACCGCACGGATGCACGACCAGTGCCGAACGATGAAAGCCGGTAAGCCTTGGATGCTGATGGAGAGCGTGCCGAGCATCCCGACGCGCGGGCGTGTGAAGAAACGCAAGGAGCCGGGGATGCACATGCTTTCGAGTTTGCAGGCCGTGGCGCATGGTTCGGACACGGTGCAATACTTCCAGTGGCGCAAGAGCCGGGGGTGCATGGAGAAATTCCACGGCGCGGTGGTGGACCATGAAGGCACGGAGAAGACGCGCGAGTTCAAGGAGGTCGCGGAGGTTGGGCAAGCGCTTGCGAAGCTCGACGCTGTCGTGGGCACTTCGGTGCAGCCGAGCGTCGCACTCGTGCAGGACTGGGAAAACGAGTGGGCGATCCGTGAGGGCGCGCGGGTCTATCTCGGTGAGAACACCAAGTACCGACAGGATTGCGACTCGCACTACCGGCCGTTCTGGTCGATGGGTGTGCCGGTGGACGTGATCGATCAGACGGGGGATTTGGATCGGTACAAGCTCGTCACGCTGCCGCTCTCTTACATGCTGCGTGACGGTTTTGCGGATCGGCTCAGGGCGTTCGTCGAGCGTGGCGGCACGGCGGTGATGACCTACTGGAGCGCGGTGGTGGACGAGTCGGACCTGTGCTTCCTCGGCGGCGTGCCGGGCCGGGGGTTGCGTGAAGTCTTTGGCGTGTGGGAGGAAGAGAGCCAGAGTTACTACCCGCACGAGTCGGTGAAGGTTGCCATGAGCAAGGGCAACGCGCTGGGCATCTCGGGCGAGTTCAAGGCGGTGGACACCTGTTCGGTGATCCACGCCGAGGGGTCGAAAGTGCTGGCCACATATGGCGACCAGTATTTTGCGGGGTCCCCCGCCGTCACCGTCAAGACATTCGGCAAAGGCAAAGCCTATTACCTCGCGGCGCGGATGGGGCAGGACTTCCTCACGCTGTTTTACAAGAAATTGATCGGCGACCTGTCGATCAAGCCGGTGATGAGCACGGAGTTGCCCAAAGGCGTCACCGCGCAGCTCCGCACCGACGGCAAGACTGACTATCTCTTCCTGCAGAACTACAACAGGCAGCCCGTCGAGGTCGCGCTCGACACGGACTACACCGACGTGCTCAGCGGTAAGGCCCTGCGTGGCAAACTCACACTCGAACACTACGCGGTGCGCGTGATGAGCAGGCCGACTCGAAAGTAAGCACTCCCCAATGGAGTTCGGAATGGCCGTCTCTCCGATTGATGACTACGACGTTGTATGGGACTCGCCGAGCGGGGACTCGTCCGAATCGATGCCCTGCGGTGGGGGTGATATCGCACTGAATGTCTGGGTCGAAAACGGCGACGTGCTGTTCTACATCTCGCGCAGCGGCAGCCTCGCCGAGACGAATGAATACCTCAAGCTCGGCCGCGTCCGGCTGAAACTTGACCCCAACCCGTTCAACACCCCCGGCGCGACTTTCAAACAGACGCTCAGGCTCCGTGAGGGTTACGTCGAGATCGAAGGCGTCATCGGCGGAAAAGACGGCACGGGTTTGAAGGCGACCGTGCGCATCTGGGCCGAGGTCCATCGACCGATTGTTCACGTCGAAGTTGAATCGGACCACGAACTCAACGCCACCGCGACCTATGAAAACTGGCGGCTGGAAGAAGAACAGCTTGCCAATGACACCCGGCGACATGCGAGCTTCGACCTGATGAAATACCCTGGCGAGGTCCACCTCTCCGCGGACACCGTGGCGTTCACCGATCAAGGTGTGCTCTTCTATCACCGCAACCCACCGGACAACTGGCTCCGCAACGAACTCATCAAGCAACAGGACCTCGGAGCGTATCGTGACCAGATCGCGGACGACCTCTCGAACCGGACCTTCGGCGGCTTCATGACCGGGGAAGGCTTCGTCGAAGCGGGCCAAGCCGATGGCCGCTATCAGACCCGCACCTTCCGGGGGTGGGTTTTGAAATCGCAAATACCTTCGCACCGACACCGCGTTCGTATCGTCACGCACATCGAACAGACCCAGACGCTCGAACAGTGGCGGGACAAACTCAACGCTCTTGCGGACAGCTCGCAAGGCGACTGGGGCACAACAAGACAAACCACCCTCGACTGGTGGCGGCATTTCTGGGAACGCAGTTGGATCGTCATCCACCCCGACAAGCCCGACGCGGCGGACCGTGCCTGGCGCGTCGCTCGCAACTACAACCTCTTCCGCTACCAGCTCGGTTGCAACGCGCTGGGCGAATACCCCTCGAAGTTCAACGGCGGGAGTTTCACGTTCGATGCCAACCTCGTCGGTGAAAACTTCAAACAGCACGGCCCGGACTGGCGGCAATGGGGCGGCGGGTGCTTCACCGCTCAGAACCAGCGCCTGCTCTACTGGCCCATGCTCAAGGCCGGCGACACCGATGCGATCCTCGGCCAGTTCGAGCTCTACCGTAAGGCCACACCCGGCGCGACGGCCCGTGTCAAAGCCAACTTCGGCCACGACGGCGCGGTGTTCAGTGAATACATCACCGTGCCGGGCATCGCGCTGGGGATGGGCTACGGCTGGCCGACCGGCGACCGCCAGCGGGGTGAAGACATCCCCTTTGGCGACAAACGCGCCGACGCCATGCACCACTACGGTGACCCCGTTGAAAAGGGTGTCATGGCTTGCAAACCCATCGCGTATCACTGGGAGTCGCAGGTCGAACACGCCTACATGATCCTCGAATACCACCGCTTCACGGGTGCGGACATCTCGCGCTATATGACCTTTGTTGAAAGCGCGGTGCTGTTCTTCAACGAGCACTTCCGCAAAAGACAGGTGATGCGCAACGGCCGCGAAGTTGATGAGAACGGCCACCTGGTGGTCTACCCCGCCAAGGCGTGCGAGAGTTACCGCGGCGCGACCAATCCCGCGGACCTGATCGCGGGCCTGAGCGCCTGCCTCGAACTGATCCTGACACTCGATGATTCACTCCTGAATCTGCGCGACAAGGCGTATTACCGGGACATGCTGCGAGCCGTCCCGCCGTTGCCATTCGGCGAGAACAAGGGCCACAGGGTCATCCTCCCCGCGAAGAGCTGGCACGAATACTCCAACGCCGAATTGCCGCAGTTGTACCCGCTTTTCCCTTTCGACCGTTTTGCACTGGGCCGCGACGACATGCGGGTCTTCAAGGATACTTACACGCTCGGCGACTTTCGCAAGGGCAACGTCGTGAGCTGGCACCAGGACGGCATCTTCTTCGCACGCATGGGCATGACCCAAGAAGCTGCGGATTTCAACTCGCGCAAGCTCGACGACAGCGATCGGCGATACCCCACCTTCTGGGGCCCCGGTCACGACTGGGTCCCCGACCACAACTGGGGCGGCAGCGGGATGATCGGCCTGCAGGAAATGCTCATGCAGACCCTCGGCAGTGAGATCCGTCTCTTCCCCGCGTGGCCCATCGAGTGGGATGTCGATTTCAAACTCCACGCCCCCGAGAAGACGACCGTGCAAGGCAGGCTCACCGCGGGCAAGCTGACCGGCCTGGTTGTTAAGCCGGCGTCGAGGGAGAAAGATGTTGTCGTGATGCCGCCCGTGCGGTGCGAAAGGGCGTCGAATTATACAGGGTAATGCAGGCGGCCCGAGGTGCTTATCGCGATGGAGTTCTACACCCCCGAGCGGGACAATCGCAGGCTCGATGCCTCGAACGCCACGGGCCCGGACGCATGCCTGCCGAGTCTGTTCATCATCGGCGACTCGATCTCGCAGGGCTACACGCCGATCGTGCGTGAGATGCTGCGTGGCCGCTGTAACGTTGAGCGTCCCCGCGCCAACTGCGGTGACACACGCCTTGGACTCGAACGTCTTGACGAGTGGTTGGATGGCCGACGGTGGGACGTGATCCACTTCAACTGGGGCCTGCACGACCTTTGCCACCGCCACCCCGACTCGAAGGTCTACGGAAACCGTGACAAGATTAGGGGCACCATCTCGGTCCCGATCGAGGAATACCGTACTAACCTCGAAACGCTCGTGGGTCGCATGAAACCCTCAGCCAAACGATTGATCTGGGCCAGCACCACCGTTGTCCCGCCAGGCGAAGCCGGTCGATTCGAAGGAGACGAGCGGCGTTACAACGATGTTGCCCGCAGAATCATGCAAGCCCACAACATCCCCATCAACGACCTGCACGCGCTTTCGTCGACCTTCACCCCCGATCTCTTCACGCAACCCGGTGACGTTCACTTCACCGAAGAGGGCTACCGGCTGCTGGCGCAACAGGTCGCCCGTTTCACCCACGCGCCCCCGACGTGAAGTAGATTCTGCCGCCGGGGCGCTCTTGTCGCGTCAAGGGCTTCGATTGTCACTCGATTGTGGTGCCACTCACCAATGAATACCTTACGATAGGGGTACGGAATCCACTAGCCATGAAACACGAACCCACCGGCGAGTACTACGATTACAAAAAGACCATGAAGCCGGAGCGGCCCTGGATCGTGGACTGGCACCAGCGCTTCGTCTATCGGCACTTCAACGCGTCACGCAGCGGCACGGGCTTTCAGAGCGGCGACCCCGCCATGGCGGCCAACAGGCCACGCGGCCAGAGGTGGACTTTTGGCGATGGCAGCATCCAAGAGGTCTGTATGCGCTTCGAGGACTCTCTTGAAGCGATCCGTCGCGTGAGCAACATCACCTGCAATATCCCGCAGATGGTCTTGCTCACCGGCTGGCAATACGAGGGGCACGACTCGAAGTACCCCGCCTGGGGCGAGGTGTGCAAATACCTCAAGCGCGAGCAAGACGCCACCGCGCTCGACAGCCTTCGGTGGCTGTTTCGAGAGGCGCGTCGGTACAACTGCCTGGTCACGCTCCACGTCAACATGTTTGATGCTTATGCCGACAGCCCGCTTTTCGATGAATACCTAGAGAAAGACATCATCGCCAAGGACCCGGACAGCAAACCCATCATCGGCAACCGGTGGTCGGGCATGGACTGCTACCACATCAGCTACACGCAGGAGTGGAAGCACGGCCTGACTCAGAAGCGTATCGACAACCTGCTTGAAATGGTCCCCGAGCTGCGCGAAAACGGCTGTGTGTATATCGACGCGTTCCTCGGCGCTCGCATGAAAGACCAGAACGGTCCGATCAGCCCTTACCTCGGCTACAGCAAAGAGGAAGAGGCAAACACCATCCGAAAAATCCTGCGCTACTGGCGGGAACACGGCGTCGATCCGGCCGTGGAACACGCGTGGGGGATGCGTGTGGATCGCTGCGTCGGGCTTACTCCCTACGCCGCGGACTCACGGAATCTCTCCGACCTGCCGGACGCGCTGTACACCACTTCGCCTTACCACGCCCAGTTTGATGACGTGAAACCGCCGCCCGACTTTGTTGAGCGCTTCTGCCTCGAAACACTGCCGTATTACCATAGCAACCACCCCGCCGCGGATTACGATTACGGCGGGCTTGGAGACAACGAAAATATTTGTATGCCGGCTCTCTGGTGCGATAAGCCCGCGCTCATTGCATACAGCAAGCACGGTTACGCCCACAGGCGATGGCGACTGCCCAGGTCTTGGCAAAGCGAGGGCAAGGTTGATGTCTGTTCACTCACCGTCGAAGGCCCCAAGCCACTCACCACACTCGCCGTCTCAAACCGCGAGGTCTTCCTTGTTCTCCAACCAAAACAGGCCGTCAGAATCACACCGCACGCCTAGTGAACACCTCGGCTAATACTTCGTCTGCTCCAGGACCATGGCTACTCGTATCGCTCTCATCACGGACATCCATTACAGTCGCACACCCAGCGCTCTGGCCAACCGCAAGAGCCAGCGTGGCGCGGCGCTGTTGAGGCGAACGGTTGATCGGTTAAACAACGATATCAAACCCGATGGCGTTGCGGTCTTGGGAGACCTGATCGATGACCCCGAAGCCCCGGAAGCCGAGGGGTTGCTCTTAGAACTCCGGCAGATTCTTGAACGTCTGGCTTGTACTTGGCTTGCGATCCCCGGCAACCACGACCCCAACGTGCGGAAGTTTTTCGGAATCTTCGAACGTCACAACCGTCTCGATTTGAATGACGTACGTCTTGTACCTTTTGTTGACCCGGAGCGACCCGGTTACAACGCGGAGAGGGACCCGAATGGGCTAAGGAGAATGGCCCAACAGGTGGAAGGTCACGCCGGACCCCGGATTGCTTTGCAGCATGTCCCGGTGGGTGAACCCCGTCGTGAAACACCCTACGGCTATACCAATCACGAAGCGGTGTTCGAGGCCATGCGTCGGTCGAGATACTCGCTCGCGGTGAGCGGTCACTTCCACCGCGGCCGGCCGCTTCGTGAGGCTGACGGTGGTGGTTTTTCGACGATGGTGGTCCCCGCCCTATGTGAATCCCCTTTCACGTTTGCCCTTGTGAACGTAGACGGGGAGCACATCACAAGTGAACTCTTCCATTACGGGGATGATAAAGACCCATGACCCTACGGGCTGATCGAAAGGGATTTGACAAGTTGAGGCGTCTTGTGTGCGAAACTTATTCCGCAGAGCGAAAGCCTGTCGCAACCTTGCAAGGTCATTGCCGTTGAGCGGTGATGCCCCCTCCCACAATAAGTGGTAAATTTGCGGTTAGATGGGATTGAAGATCATGCCCGAACCCAGCGGCGAACTCTACGACTACTCCAAAACCATGAAGCCCGAGCGGCCGTGGCTCTTGCCCTATCACCAGAGCCTGGTCTATCTCATGATGCTTGCCACCCGCGACGGCAACGGCAAGATGGACAAGTGCTATCTCACCTTCGAGGGCACCCTCGACGCCATCCGCAAGGTCCACAACCTGACGCAAGGCATCCCGCAGATTGTCTATCTCATCGGCTGGCATCACGAGGGCCACGACTCGAAATACCCCGACTGGAGCGAGGTCAACCCGCACCTCAAACGCAAGCAAGACGCCACCGCGCTCGACAGCCTGCGCTGGCTCATCCGTGAGGCCCGCCGCTACCGCGCCACCGTCAGCCTCCACCTGAACATGTTCGACGCCTACGAGGACAGCCCGCTCTGGGACGAGTATGTTGCTAAAGACATCATTGCCAAAGACATCGAAGGCAAAGTGATCCCCGGCAAGGCGTGGGGCGGCATGACCTCTTACCAGATCAGCTACACCCGGGAGTGGAAGCTCGGCCTGGCTCAGAAACGCATCGACGGTCTCATCGAGAGGGTCCCCGAACTCGTCGAGGGCAAGACGGTCCACATCGACGCCTTCCTCGGCGCACGACCGCTCGAACGCCACGGTTTGATCTCGCCCTACCTCGGCTACCCGCGTGAGCAGGAAGTCGCCACGCAGCGACGGATCTATCGCTACTGGCGTGACCGGGGGATCGACGTGACCTCCGAGTGGCCCAACGGTTTCCGCGGGGACATGTTCGTCGGTCTGCAGGCCTGGACGTGGCACGGCGGCGAGGCCGTCGCCCACCTGCCCGACGATCTTTACTGCTCCAACGTCATGGAAGAAGCACGCGAGCTGTGGGGCCAACCCGAGGACGAGCGACACGCCGCCTGGAAGCGGGAGTTTTACCTTAAAGTCCTGCCCTGGTACTACAAAAACAATCCCGGTGGCGGCGACACCCCACAGGGCCTGATCGACGGCAACGACATCTGCATGCCCGCGCTGTGGTGCGACAAGCCCACCCTGATCGCGTACAGCAAAGACGGCTGCGAAAACAAGACGTGGCCGCTCCCCGAGGGCTGGCAAAATGCCCGCGAGCTTGCAATCAGCCGACTTTCATCCGAGCCGTCAAAGCCCCTGGGAACCGTCACCGTCGAGGGCGGACGATTGACACTGAGCATCAACCCGGATGAAGCGGTGATGCTCACTCGCACCGACGGAGAGGGCACCCGATGACCGCTGGGCTATTCCATCGCAGCACCCCCGCGATCCCCCGGCGCGGCGTCCACCTGGACCTCAAAGGCCTGCCCCCCACGCCCGAACGCTTCGTCTGTTTGCTCAGGCTTTTAGCCGGCTTGCGGTACGACACCGTGCTCATCGAATGGGAAGATTCTTTCCCGTGGACGGTCGACGAACGCTTCCGAAGCCCGACCGCTTACACGCCGGCGGATGTGCAGCGCTTCATGGGTGTGGCCAGCGAACTGGGCCTCGATTGCATCCCGCTTGTCCAGTGCCTCGGACACATGGAGACGCCCCTCTCCGTGCCGGGCTATGAGAAGCTGCGCGAAGTCCCCGACGTTGCATCGAGCCTCAACCCGCTCGACCCCGCTTCGCGTGAGCTTGTTCAAAAGATGGTCGACGACGTGCTGCGACTCATGCCCGGCGTTACGCACTTCCACCTCGGCGGTGACGAGTCGTGGACGTTCGGCCAAAACCCCCGATGCGCTTCCTACATAGAAAAGTACGGCAAGGGCGCGCTCTACCTGCAACACGTCGAACCCATCCTCGACGCGCTCATCGCACGCGGCATCCGCCCGATCCTCTGGCACGACATGATGACCCACTGGCAAAGCGATGCGCTGCACGCACTGGCAGAAAAGTGCGACCTCATGACATGGGGTTACTACGGTCATCCCGACCACACGCAGAGCCATTACAAGAGCGAATACTGTCAACGCTTCAAGGACCACGGCTTTACGCTCTGGGGCGCGACCGCTTACAAGGGGGCGGGCGACACCCCCGAACGACACATGGCCGACCGACCCGACCCGACGCAGCGGCAGGTCAACGCGCTGGCCTGGGCCCAGATCGCACAACGTCTGGACTATGTCGGCGTGATCGCCACCGGTTGGAGTCGATGGGCCACCGACACCGTGCAGTGCATCCCCATCGACGCGGCGCTGGACACGCTCGCACTGGTCGCGGTGATCCTCCACGACGGCGCACCCCCGGAGGGTGGATTGGCCAGCTGCGTCGAAGCCCTTCAGACATTCAATGAGAAAGCGCGTTTTGTATCCTGCCGTGATGCGATGGAACGCCTGACCGACCTGCGCAGGCGTGCCTGGCAACAGGTCCAGTTCACACGTCAACAGTTGACACTTGCCGGCGTGGACCCACGGCGTCCCAGCGCTAAAAGCACGAGGATGGGGATGAAAGTCCTGCCACAACTGGGCAAAATGATCGACGACTCCGGGCATGTGGGGGATGAGGTCCGCAGGAGCTTGGACGGGCTCGTTGAACCCTCGTGGATCGAAGAATACCTCCACACCCGCCTCGCGCCGTTGAAGGAAGAATACGACTCGCTCTGCAAAATCCTCACTGTTATTTCGACCTCAACCCCTCACGTTCAGCCATGACGAAACCCAATATCCTCATCCTCATGTGCGACCAGATGCAAGCCAGACGCATGGGCTTTGTGGACGGCATCGCTTACACGCCCAACCTCGACGCCCTCGCCGCTGAGGGCGTCCACTTCACCAACGCCATCACCGTCCACGGACAGTGCGTGCCCTCGCGCTGCGCGCTCATGACCGGCATGTCGCCCCATGAATGCAACGTCATGGTCAACTACGGCTTCTTCAACCACTGCGGCCACCTGACCACGAAGAACCGCACCTTTGTCAACGTCTTCCGCGACGCGGGCTACACCACCGCCCACTTCGGCAAGAGCCACCTCGGCTCGCCGCTCAAGACCATGGGCTTTGACGTCGGCGAGTGCCTCGACGGACACTTCCCCAAGGGTCACGAACCCATCGAACGCATCCGTGTGCATGAGGAACTCCACTCACAAGGCATCGACTCCACACAGGGCGAGTGGCCCCAGACCTCCACGCACTACAAGTACCTCAAACAGGGCCTCGATTGGCTTACGAATCACGAACCGGGTGGCAAGCCCCTGCTCTTCATGTTCGACACCAACCTCCCCCACCCCCCCTTCTACTTTGAAGACGAGTGGCGCGAACGCTTCAAACCCGATGAGATGGTCCTGCCCAAAAGCTATTACGAAGAAACCTTCGAGGGCAAGCCCGCCTTCCTCAAGAAACACGTCGAGCGCGGCCCGCACAAGCTTGAAAGCGAATCCAAACTCCGCGAAGAGATGGCGCAGTATTACACCATGATCTCGGCTGTCGACAAGGCCTGCGGGCAGGTCATCGAACTCTTCAAACAAAAGGGCCTGTGGGACAACACCGTCGTCCTCTTCCTCTCCGACCACGGCGACATGATGGGCGGCCACCGTTTCACACGTAAGGGCACCATGCCCTACGAGGAGCTTTACAACATCCCCTGCATACTCAAACTCCCCGTGGGCATGGCAAGCCGGCGCAAGACCATCGACGACGTGATCGTCTCGACCGACTTCGGTGCGGCGCTGCTGGAACTGGCGGGTATCGAAGGCCCCGAACCCTTCGACAACAACGACATGGTGCGCGCCCTTCACAGGGACCACGCACCCGAAGACGGCCACGTCTTCTTCGAGCACTACGCCGCGTGGTGGGGCCTGCACCCGTTCTACGGTGTCCGCACCGCCACGATGAAATACGTCCGTTACTACGGCGACGACAACACCGAAGAACTCTACGACCTGGCCAAAGACCCGGACGAGTTGCACTGCGTCGCGTTCGATCCCGCATACAAGAAGCAAAAAGACAAACTCGCCGCTCTGGCCGACGACTGGTGGGCACGCACCTGTGGCCAATCCGTTGACTTCTACGAATCCGACGCCTTCCGTTACAACCTCAACCGACCCGAGGGCGCGGTGACTGTCTGAGACTGACGATTCACACCCCCCCACAATGAACAAAAACAAACCCAGCCCGAACACCCCTTCCATGCAACTCTTCCCCGTCTCACGCAAGTGGTCGGCCCGATGGGTCTGGCACCCGCACGCACCGGCTAAAAACGCGTGGGTCCTGTTCCGACGCGACTTCGATGTGTCGGACCCAAACAACATCCATCTGTTCATCAGCGCAGACACGCGTTACCGAGTCTGGATCAACGGCCACCTCATCGGTGACGGGCCGATCCAGTCCCAACCCTACCACCAGTACTACGACCAGCACGATATCTCACACCTTGTTAGCCCCGGCCCGGTCTGCCTGGCGGTGCTCGTTCAGCACCAGGGCGTTCAGGACTCGGCACGCGGCGGCTTGCTTGCGGAAGTCGTTGCGGGTGACGGTCGGGTCTTGTGTGCGACGACCGGTGATTGGCGGGGTATCGTCGGGCCGTGGCGGGTGGACACGCAGTTCAACGGCATGAACAAGATCGGCCCGTACCAGGAGCACGTGGACCTGCGTGCCATCCCGTCCGGTTGGCAACAGACTGGGTTTGATGACAGCCACTGGCCCCTTGTCAAGGCGATCGATTCACGGACGCAGGACCTGCCGCCCATCATCCCGCCCTGGTGCCGACTGGTCCCACGCGACATCGAACCGCTCGAAGTCAAGCACACCAACGCCGCCAAGCTGCAATGCGTCGAGGAATGCCTCGACCTCACCTCGCGTCGTGGGACGGGCGACCTGAGCACGTCACTCTCCCAGGTCGGCAGGCCCGTCGAGTGGTCCGGGGTCGAGCACCCCGAAAACCTGCTCACCCCCGGTGGCCTCACCACGCTCACCTGCAGCGACCGCCACCGCGACGGCGTCACCGACGGACGCTACGACCCGTGCATCACGCTCGACTTCGGCCGAGTGCTCACGGGGTATGCCGAGGTCGAGGTCGAAGCCCCCGCCGGCGCGATCATCGAGATCGGTTACGCCGAACGCCTCGTGGACGGCCGCTTCAACATCGCCCTGGAGTGCCCCTTCGCGGACAAGGCGACCCTCGCGCAAGGCCACAACGTTTTTCGCCCGCTCATCTGGCGGTCGTTCCGTTACCTGCGCCTGCGTGTCAAGCACTGCGAGGCAGGCCTGCATATTCGTGCGTGCCGCGCGGTCGAGGTGCGTTACCCCTACGCGTACAAAGGCCGGATCAAGGGGCCGACACGACTCGAACGCATCTTTGAAATCAGCCGAAACACACTCGAACTCTGCTCGATCGAGTCGATCATGGACACCCCCTACCGCGAGCAGGCCCAGTGGCTCGGCGACGTGGCGGCGGTCACCGTGCCCGCGATCTACACCGCCTTTGGCGACACCGCCCTGCCCGGCAAGTTCATCCGTCAGGCCGCGATGAACACCCGCCCCACGGGCCTGCTTGCCAACATCTCCAACGTCGCCAGCACCGATTGGACACACGACATCCCCGATTATTCGCTGTGGTGGGTCGTGTGTCTGTGGCGGCACTACCTCTACACGGGCGACGGGCGATACCTGCACGAGTGTTACCCCGAGATGCAGCGCATCATGCGCACCCACCTCGAACGCATCACGCCCGACGGTGTTCTCGACGCGATGTTCGGATGGGTCTTCATCGACTGGGCACACATCGACACCCGAGGCCCTTGCTCACCGTACAACGCGCTTTTCGCCGGTGCGTGCGACGCGGCGGCGTCGGTCGCGCGATTCAAGGGCGACGACTGGGCGGTCAATGCCTACACCCAGGCGGCGGACGGCGTACGCAACGCTTTTGCCCGCACATTCATCGACCCCGCCACCGGTCTCGTCGCCGACGCAATCTACGAAGGGAAACTCTCCGACCTCCGCAGCGAGCACGGCAACGCCGCCGCCATCGCGTTCGGGTGTGTCGATGACGCCACCGCTGACCGCATCATCGATCGTGTCTTCGACAGGCCCTCGGTCAAGACCACCGAAGCCCAACCCTTCTTCATGGTGGTTGTGCTTGAAGCGCTGCGTAAGCGCGGCCGGACCGACCTGGCGCTGCGGCTCATCGACGAACGCTGGGGCCATCGCATGGTTGACCGGGGTCGGACATCATGCACCGAAGAGTGGTACGAGAACGGCTCGTGGCGCAACGGCGACTGGCAGGGCTTCCAACGCACCCACTCCCACGCCTGGAGCGCCTGCCCAGCCGAGTTCCTCATCACAGGCCTGGCAGGGATCGAGATCCTCGAACCGGGGTGTGCAAAGTTGAAGGTGGACCCCTACCGCGCTGAATTCGCTTATGACGTGACCTATCCCACACCCCGGGGCAACGTCCACGTGCGCTGGGACACCAAGGCCGTGAGCATCGAAACACCCCGGGACATTCAGCGCGGATAAAATCCTCCTCTTGCTCATACGATTGAACCTCAAACCCGCACTGGCTTATTGGCTGTTGATCCATAATGTCGGATTTCAGAGTACATCTCATCAAATGGGTCTCCCGACTGCTCCTCGTCATGACCTGTCTGGCCGGGGGAATCACGCTTGCGACGCAAGACGATGGTGACACACCGTCCGTGCCCCGGGGCAGAGGGTCTTTGATCTCGGCGTTCGCCTTGCTGCAGGACCATCTCGACGGGAAAAACCCACTCGATGACACCCAGATCGATTCGGCGCTCAAGACGATCCAGGCCAACGCGGATTTCATGGCACACGATGAGCAGACTATCGAGGCGGCCCTGAAGCTGGCGACCACTTACGACAAGGTTTACGGGCCACTCTGGGTCTCGGGAAGAAAGTTCAACCGTGACGACCGCGACAACATCCACCCACCGGCCACGGATATCCATTGGGTGGACTTTATCGTGATGCAGTTGATCCTGAACAAGGATTACAACAGCCAAACCCTCACGCGTTACCGTGACCTGCTCGACGGTTACAATTTTGGTTGCTCAGCGAACTTCCCCGGCGCGGTGGACCCGCCGAGCGACCCCAACGAAAAGATCATTTCCAGGATTAACGCGAGCAATCCGAGGGTCTGGGGTCGAGATGAGAAGTGGACCGCTTTCGCCCGTCGGCCGACCGGCGCATTCCTCGCCCCGGGTTCCATCGCCACCGTCACCGTGCCCGACGGACTGGTGGGCAAGGGTTTCCGGGTCCGCGTCGGTGGTCATTCCTACAACCAAGGTCACACCGTCAGGGCGTTACGGCTCAACTCGATCTCTCTGACCTACCCAATCCAGTCGCGTGAGATATCGGTGGCCAATCCGTTGGGCGGGGGGATCTATATCGAGGTGCCCGTGAACGCCGCGGCCGGGGTGGTCGAGGTCTCGATCCGCAACGCGGTCCGTTCGCCCTATTTCACCACAGAGAGTTTCAACGCCACTTCGCTTGAACAGTGGCAGAAAGTCGAACGCAACCTCAAAGCCCCGTGGGCGGATATCCGTTCCGAAAAGTTCATGATGCTGGTGCCCACGAGTTGGATCGTCGGCCTAGACGACCCCAAGGCCCTGTTGGACAAGTGGGACAAGGCGATGGACATCTGCAACGACCTGCTGGGCCTGCCCCGTGAGCAGCCTCGCGAATCCTACTACATATCGGTGGACATCCAACAAGGGGTCACCGGGAAGATGAAGCCGGGCTACCCCACGGGCAACCACGCTATGCACGGGGTGAAGGTCATCGACGGGGTGGCCAACAACCACCTGCTCAAGGGGCCGGAGTTGGTCCCGAGTTGGTTCTTCCATGAGCTGGGCCACAACTACAAGTTCCCCAAGTATGCGGGCGAGGAAGAGGCCGCGGTCAACCTGCTCCACATCGCGGTGATGAATAAGGGCTACGGCCAGGACCTCGAGCGGGCGTTTGCCATGTCGAAGATGGATAAATACAACCCCGCCTGCACACTCGACAACACCGCGGTTTCCTGGATGACCTGCACAAGCTTCGAAGAGGGGTTGCCGATGGACGCGCAGCTCTGCAGGTACCAGCACCAGGGTTTTGCCAAGTACGTGGAGGTCGTTCGGCTGTACGGTTGGGACGTGCTGAGCGCATCCTGGAAACAGCTCAATGATGACTTTGAGGCGGGTCGGACATCGGGTGAACACAAACCCGATGACGATGAACTGACCCTGCGTCTGTCAAGGTGTGCCGGCCAAGACCTCAGGCCATTGATGCACTTCTGGGGCAAGCACCCGCAAAATCCCGAGGCGCTCAAGGCCGTGGTGGAGAAGGAAAACCTGCCCCCGTCAGCCAAGGTCTACGACACACTTGTGCATTACAAAACGCTGGTCCCCCCGGACAACGCAGCTTTCCGGGATTTCGCCGTCAAGTGGTGGGGGCAGCAGCCCATTGCTAAAGATAAAGACGTGCAGTCCAAGCACGAGCACGAACAGCAATGGGGCCGGTACAACACCCAATCGGCTGAACTGGCACGCAAACGGGTGCAAGACATCATCGACCTTTATTTCCCCAACGGAAGGCCGTAAGAACCATGAATCAGCTATCCCACGGTTGGAACACCTGGAACGTCCGCAGCGTGCTATCACACGTTCTGCTGCCTGAAAGCTTCGCAATCTCGCTGGGCTTGAAGACCTACGGCCGAACGATGTACCTGAGCGAAGCGCTCATCGGCAGAAAGCCCGGGCCGCGCCCACGCGACAAGAGCAGGACCGAGCAGATCATGCCCGGCCCGCACGCTTACGACGGGTCTTACACTTCATTAGAGATTGAATGGGCTGACACGAGGCACAAGATTGAAACCGCGGTCGATGATGGCGACTGGTTCGCACGTGTCACCCCCCTGCACACCACGGGTCAGGTCTTGGGGCTCACAGTCTCGGCCTCGGTCCTGTGGAACCGACCCGGTTACGCGCAACGCAAGGGTGATAAGGTTATCGTGACCAATGATAAGACCACCCTCGAGGTCGCGGTCACCGGCAACACCCGGCACAACGAGCCGATTGTCGAACTCAGCACACCCTACCTGCTTGTGATGCTCGATCAACCGGTGTGCATCACGTCGAACGCATCGCGCCTGGACGAAGCGGGCCGGGTGATCGACCGTGTTGCCAAAACATATCACGACAGCCGATCTGACCTGAGCGAGAGCCACCACGCGATGCAGGCCTGCCTGGCGTGGGACACGATCTACGACCCGTTCAACGAGCGTGTGATCTCGCCTGTCAGTCGCATCTGGAGTTGCAACCGCGGCGGGTGGGTGCTCTTCGACTGGGACACCTACTTTGCCGCGTGGATGGCCGGCATCGAGAACAAGGAACTGGCTTACTCCAACGCCACCGCGATCACTGACGAGATCACCGAACGGGGCTTTATCCCCAACTTCGCGCAGGGCGGGGGCTATCGAACCCTCGACCGTTCCCAGCCCCCCGTCGGCGCGATCACCACGAAAGCCCTGTGTGAACGCTTCGGGGAAGATGTTTTAGCCCAACGCCTCTTCGACAACCTGCTCACGTGGAACCGCTGGTGGCCGCAGCACCGCGAACAGGACGGCTACCTCTGCTGGGGATCGACGCCCTACACCGCCAACCCGACCTGGGCGCCCGATGACATGCCCATCAACACGCGCTTTGCCTCCGCGCTCGAATCGGGCCTGGACAACTCGCCCATGTACCAGGACATGCCCTACGACGCCAGCGTCCACCGCATGCAGTTTGCCGACGTCGGGCTGATGTCGTTCTACATCGCCGACTGCAACGCGATGGCGGACCTGGCCAAACGCATCGGTCGGGATCGAGTCATCGACGAACTCCACGAACGGGCTGAGCGTTACACCATAAATCTCCAAACACTCTGGTGCGAGAAGACCGGGCTGTTCCTCAACAAGCGCCTCGACACCGGCGAGTTCCAGACGCGACTCTCCCCGACGCACTTCTACCCCATGCTCGCCGGAGTCCCCACGCAGCAGCAGGCCCGACGCATGGTCGATGAACACCTCTTCAACCCCGAAGAGTTCTGGGGCCAGTGGGTCCTGCCCTCCATCGCTCGCAACGACCCCGCCTTCCCCGATCAAAACTACTGGCGCGGCCCGATCTGGGCACCGATGAACTTCCTCGTCTACCTGGGGCTGTGCAACTACGACCTGCCCGACGCCCGCAAGGCGCTGGTCGAGAAGTCCGAGGCGATCCTGCTCAAAGAGTGGCGCGAACACGGCCACGTCCACGAGAACTACGACGCCAGCACCGGCGACGGCTGCGGCAAGGAAAACAGCGACGCCTTCTACCACTGGGGCGGCTTGCTCGGACTCATCAAAGTCATCGAAGACAACCCCGGACTCTGGGGCATCCACATCCCAGGCAAATAATCTATCGAGATGCACAACGACGACAGGCAATACGACGTGATGGTGATCGGCGGCGGCAGCGGCGGTTGGGTTGCAGCCGCGCAGTCCGCCCGGGTCGGCGCGCGTACGCTGCTTGTCGAAAAGACCGGCATGCTCGGCGGCACCACGACCACCGCCGGCGTGAACTTCCCCGGCCTGTTCCACGCATGGGGCAAACAGGTCATCGCGGGCATCGGCTGGGAAGTCGTCAATCGCACCGTCGAAGAGACCGGACAAACCCTTCCCGACTTTGGCGACTATGCCCGACACCACCACAGCAAGCTGCAAATCCGTGTGAACGTCTTCGTCTACGCGGCACTGTGCGATGAAACCGTCGTGCAGTCTGGCGCACGTATTCTTTTCCACGCCATGCCCGCGGCGCTCAAGCCGATGACGGGCAACACCGGCTGGCACGTCACGCTCTGCACCAAAAACGGACTGGAGGATTACACCGCAAAAGTGGTCATCGACGCCACCGGCGACGCCAACGCGGTCTCGCTTGCGGGTTTTGAGTTGAATATCCCCGACACATTGCAGCCCGCCACGCTCTCCTGCCGCGCGGGGGGGTATGACTTCAACAAGCTCGACATCGATGCCATCAAAAGCGCTTATCAGGAACAGGTCCAGGCGGGCCGACTTCAATACACCGACGCGGGCTGGAACACACAAGAGCCGGACGTGAGAAGGTGGCTGCGCGTGCGCGGTGCCAACGCCAACCACATCCACCACATCAGCGCCCGTGACAGTTGCGGTAAAACAAAGCTCGAACTCGAAGCCCGCGCAAGCCTGCTCCGGCTGTATCGTTTTCTCCGCACACAGCCCGGTCTGGAAAAGTTCGAGATCGAATCCGTCTGCCCCGAGTGCGGCGTGCGGGAGACCGCGACGATCAAGGGCAAGAAGACCGTCACCGTCGGCGACTACCGCAACGGTCGGGTGTGGGACGACGCACTGTGCTACGCCTTCTACCCCATCGACCTGCACCGCTCGGAGGGCGACGGGCTGAACAAACAGCCTCTTGAGGAAGGCGTCGTACCGACGGTGCCGCGAGGCGCGTTGCTCCCCGCGGGCAGCCGAAACCTCATCGTGGCCGGCCGGTGCGTGTCGAGCGATCGGCTTGCCAACTCGGCGTTACGTGTGCAAGCCAGTTGCATGGCCATGGGGCAGGCCGCGGGCGCGATGGCGGCGCTGAGTGCCCAGAGCGGCCTCGACCCCGAGGCACTGGCGATCGAAGATATCCGCGACATGCTGCGCCAACACGGCGCGATCGTGCCGGGTTCAGGGTTTCCAGTTTAGGACTCCGGTAAAAAAAGCACACCAACGTCAGGAGGTCATGAAGATGTGGTCTTGGATACAACTACAACGGGTGCTTCTGGTCATAATGTGTGTGGGCTGGGGAACAATCATGCAAGCAGCGGAAATCCATGTCCGTCCGACCGGCGACGACGACAACCCCGGATCGCTGGAGAAGCCGCTCGCCTCGGTGGCGGGTGCGCAATGCGTGGCCCGCACACTCACCGCGCAGGGACCGGTGACAGTCTGGCTGCACGAGGGCGTCTACTACCTGCCCGACACGATCCGCTTCACCGCCGAAGACTCCGGCTGCACCTACGCGGCGGCACCGGGCGAAACGGCGGTCCTCAGCGGCGGCTCGAAACTGGATGTGAAGTGGCAGCCCTACCGCGACGGCATCATGCAAGCCCCAGTCCCCCCGGGCATCACCATCGATCAACTCTTTATCAACGGTCGCCTGCAAAGGATGGCCCGTTACCCGAATTACACCGAAGGTGTTCAACCCTTCGGCGGTGCGGCGGCGGATGCGCTGAGTCCCGAGCGCGTCGCCAAGTGGGCGGACCCGACCGGCGGCTACATCCACTCCCTTCAAAGACACCGATGGGGAGGCCTGCACTACCGCATCAACGGCAAGAACGACAAGGGTGAACTGACCTACGAGGGCGGTTGGCAGAACAACCGACCCACGCCGATCAATCCCAAGCAGCGTTATGTGGAAAATATCTTCGAGGAACTCGACGCACCGGGCGAGTGGTACCACAACGCCAAGACCAACATGCTTTATTACTACCCCACACCAGACGTGGACCTGTCCACCGCGCGCGTCGAGGTGGACCGCCAGCGTCACCTCTTCGAGTTCAACCGCACCAACGCGCGTTCGGTGAGTCAGGTTGCCCTGTGTGGTCTGATCTTCCGTCACGCGGCCCGCACGTTCATGGAGACGAGAGAGCCGCTCTTGCGCAGCGACTGGACGATCTACCGCGGTGGGGCGGTGCTCTTCAACGGTGCGGAAGATTGCACCCTTGAAGATTGCGAGTTCGACCAGCTCGGCGGCAACGCGGTTTTCGTCAGCGGTGGCAACCGCCGAATCACTATCCGTGGCTGCGACTTCCACGACACAGGCGCCAGCGCTGTCGCGTTCGTGGGTGACACCAGGTCCGTCCGCAGCCCGCGATTCCAGTACAGCCAGACTTTTAAGTACAGCGAGATCGACAAGACGCCAGGCCCGCAGAGCGACGACTACCCGGCCGATTGCCTCGTCGAGGATTGCCTGATCCGCGGCGTGGGCACGGTGGAAAAGCAGGCCGCGGGTGTGCAGATATCGATGTCGATGGGTGTCACGGTGTCGCACTGCTCGATCTACGACACGTCCCGCGCGGGGATCAACATCAACGAAGGAACCTTCGGCGGGCACGTCATCGAGTTCTGCGACGTGTTCGACACGGTGCTCGAGACCGGCGACCACGGCAGCTTCAACTCGTGGGGCCGGGACCGCTACTGGCATCTGGGCGAGGCCCCGGAGGAAGAATTGCCGGCGTTGGCGAAGCTGGACATGGTCAGGCCCAACGTGATCCGCAACAGCCGATGGCGCTGCGACCACGGCTGGGACGTGGACCTCGACGACGGTTCGTCCAACTACGAAATCTACAACAACGTCTTCCTCCACGGCGGGCTCAAACTCCGCGAGGGCTTCCACCGCAAGGTCTACAACAACATCGCGGTCAACTGCACGTTCCACCCGCACGTCTGGTATGCGAACAGTGATGATGAAGTGAAGCACAACATCTGGATGGGGGCTTACCGCTCGACCCTGATGCAAACGCCCACGTGGGGCAAGGACGTGGACGAAAACCTCTTCACCACCAACGAGGCCGACCGCGCAAAGTATGCGGAGAACGGCTGCGACGCGCACTCGCTCGTGGGCGACCCGATGTTCGTGGACCCGGTGCAAGGCGACTTCCGGGTCAAGGAAGGTTCGCCGGCCCTGAAACTGGGATTCGTGAATTTTCCGATGGACCAATTCGGCGTCCGTTCACAGCGGCTTCGCGCCCTCGCCCGGACACCGGAGTTACCCGTGCTCGATGCTAGCGTTGAACAACCGGAAAAAAATGTCGCCATCACGCGGTGGCGCGGGGCGACGCTCCGGGTCTTGCGGGGCGCGGAGTTTTCCGCCGTCGGCGTGGCAGCCGACGCGACGGGGCTGCTTGTGCCCGAGGTGGACAAGGCGTCCCCGGCTGAGAAGGCGGGCTTGCGTCGAGGCGATTTCATCCAGCGTGTCAACGGGCAGGAGGTCCGCGATGTCAAGATGTTTCTGGCCGAGGTGGGCAAGGTCCCGGCTGGAAAAACCATCACGCTCACCCTGATCCGTGACCAGCAACCCCAGGAACTCGTGATCCCCAACCCTTAACCCAAGATGGCAACCCTGCCAAGGAATCAACCCATGTCCATGACTTCGGAAGAACGACTGAAATGGTGGAACGAAGCGCGCTACGGCATGTTTATCCACTGGGGGCTGTACGCGGTGCTCGCCGGTGAGTGGAACGGGCAACGCACAAAGGGAATTGGCGAATGGATTATGCGCGACCTCAAAATCCCGATCACGGAATACGAGAAGCTCGCGGCGCAGTTCAACCCCGTGAAGTTTAACGCTGACGAGTGGGCGCAGGTCGCACAGGACGCGGGCATGAAGTACCTCGTCATCACCTCCAAGCACCACGACGGGTTCTGCATGTTCAACTCGCCGAGCAACCCGTACAACATCGTCAACAGGACGCCCTTCAAGCGCGACCCGATGAAGGAACTCGCCGCCGCGTGCAACAAGCGCGGCATCAAGATGTGCTTCTACTACTCGCAGGACCTCGACTGGCACGCCCCCGGCGGTGCCGGTCACTGGGAAGAAGCCGTCGAAGGACCTAACTGGCTCAACTACGCCCGTCCCAAGGAAGACTTCCAGAAGTACCTCGACGATGTCGTCAAGCCCAACCTGCGCGAGCTGCTCACGAACTACGGGCCGATCGGGTTGATCTGGTTCGACGTGCCCGTGACCGTCACCAAAGAGCAGAGTGAATCGCTGCGCGACCTTGTCCACGAGCTGCAACCCGCCTGCCTCGTGAGCGGACGCATCGGCAACGACGTGGGCGACTACGGCAGCCTCGGCGACAACGAGCACCCCATCGGGAAGATCGAGGGCGCGTGGGAAACGCCCGCCACGCTCAACGACACCTGGGGCTTCAAGCACTTCGACCACAACTGGAAGAGCGTCGATTTCCTCCTCGACCTGCTGGTCAACTGTGTTTCCAAAGGCGTGAACTACCTGCTCAACGTCGGCCCGACCGCGGAGGGCGTCATCCCGCAACCGAGCGTCGAACGCCTCCGGGAAGTCGGTCAGTGGCTCAAACGCAACGGCGAAGCGGTCTATGGCTCACAGGCCAGCCCCTTCTTCACCGACCCTGCGTGGGGTCGTGTGACAACCAAGGGCAATACGATCTATCTGCTCGTGAAAATATGGTCGAACGACGGCGTCAAACTCCGCGGGCTGACCAACAAGGTTGTTTCTGCCCGTGTGCTCGGAGCGGATCAGGCCCATGTCACCTTCAATCAGCAAGGCGACACGGTGAGCTTCACGCTCCCCGACCAGGCACCCGAGAAAACCGTGTCGGTCGTCGCGGTGAAACTCGACGGGCCGGCCAAGGCCGACCAGTGCGTCTTTGTGGAAACGGGCGGGTTTGCTCAACTCCCGGTGCAACTGGCGGATATCCAGGGATCGGCATTGAAAGTCCAACGGACACGCGGGATCGAGGGTTGGAATGACACGTCGTATGCGGTGTCGTGGACACTCCGCGTCGACAAGCCGGGGGATTACGAGGTCCGTGTTATCACGATCGTCAACCGCAAACACCCGGAGGAGTTTGGCAACCACGAAGTGCGAGTCGACATCGGTCAATGTTCCGTGGCGGGCAACGCGGGCACCCGGGATATGAAGCCCCCGACCGATGAGCGTGTCTTCGGGAATGTGACGAGCGTGCTGGGCAAGATCAAACTGGCACCGGGCGACCAGACGCTGAGCATCCGAGCCGTGAAACTCGACCCGACCGCCAAGCGGGGCCTGAGGCTGATGGCGGTCGAGCTGCACCCCGTGAAGTCACACTGAGCATCCCCATTCAAACCCAACAGAAACCCGCGATGTTGAAAACTGAATTCACCGACGCGCCGCCGGCCCTGGGCACACGCAAGCCCCGCTTCTCCTGGCTTGTTCCCTTCGAGGGACGGGGTCGGACACAAAGCGCATATCACGTCCTGGTCGCCACCGATAAGCGTTTGCTCGTGCCGGGCAAGGCGGACCAATGGGACAGCGGCAAGGTTGACTCGTCGCAGTCGATGCACGTGGTCTATGACGGCAAGCCGCTGCGGAGTAACCGTGATTATTTCTGGACCGTTCAACTGTGGGACGAAGCGGGCAATCCCAGCGGTTTTCTCGAATCCACTTCGTTCGGCACCGCCCTGCTCGACGATGCTGACTGGCACGCTCAGTGGATCGGCATGGGCGACCCGGATGAGCCCGTCTCCGACCCGGACGCGTTCCAACAAGCCCGTGTCACCGACGAGATCAAAGCGGTCGAGCCCGACCCGCGTTCTCCAATGATGCGTAAACCCTTTGAGGTCAAACATACTGTAAGGCGTGCCCGTGCGTTCGTGGCCGGCGTCGGTCTGTTCGAATTAAGACTCAACGGCGAGAAAGTTGGCCAAGACCTGCTTGCCACACCGCGCACCGAGTTCCGCAAGCGCGTGCTCTACAGCACATACGACATCACCCGACAACTCAACGCCGGCCCGAACGCGGTAAGCGTCTTGCTGGGCAATGGCTGGTACAACGGCCACAAACGCTACTGGGGCTGGCAGCAGCAGTGGTACGGCTCACCGCGTGCGATCGTGCAACTCGAGATCGAATACCACGATGGCTCGACCCAGCGCGTGGTCAGCGACGGTTCGTGGCGCGGCGACTGGTCGCCGATCACATTCAACTGCATCTACGATGGCGAGCATTACGACGCAAGACTCGAACAACCCCGATGGGACACGCCGGCGTTCAGCGACGCTCACTGGAAAAACGTCCATATCGTCAGGCCCCCCGGTGGGAAGCTCAAACCCGTCCCGCACGAACCCGGACGCATCGTCAAGACAATCCGTCCCGTCTCGGTCGCCCAGCCCAAGCCCGGCGTGTATGTGTTTGATTTCGGGGTCAACATGACCGGTCACGTCCGCCTGAACCTCAAAGATGACCAGCCCGGCCAGACCGTCACGCTGCGCTACGCCGAGGCCCAGCACCCCGACGGTTCGCTCAACCCTGCCAGTAATAACAAGGCGCTGCAGACAGATCGTTATACCCCCAAGGGTCAGGGGCGGGAAGTCTACGAACCCCGCTTCACGTACCACGGCTTCCAATACGTCGAAGTCACCGGCTACCCCGGCACGCCCACGCTGGATTCCGTGACGGGCTGTTTTGCCTGCAACGCGGTGGAGGAGGTCGGCTCGTTCGAGTGCGGTCACGATCTGGTCAACAAGGTCCACCGCTGCACGGTGCAGTCGCAGCGGTGCAACATCCAGATGGGCGTGCCGACCGACGACACGCAGAGGCCCGAGCGTCTGGGCTGGGCGGGCGATGCGTGGAGCTACGCCGAGGAGGCTTATTACAACTTCGCCGTCGAGCGCGTCTTTGCCAAGTGGGTCGGCGATTTTTACGACCAGCAGGACGAGCACGGTCTGGTCGGGATGATCGCCCCACAGGCCGGCGCGGAGGAAGACCTGGTCTGGAGCGCGGCTTTCGTGCTTGTGCCGTGGTGGCAATACCTGCATCGGGGTGACAAGCGGATACTCGAAGAGAGCTACCCCTACCTCGAAAAGTACATGGACTACCTCGTGCGCACGGGATTGAAGGACGTGCAGCCCGAGCCGTCCGACAAGAATCTCAAGAAACTGCGTCACTGGTGCCCGTATGACGAGCGTTTTCCGGATGAGTCGCGGCGCGGTCACCTGCAGATTTCGCAATGGGGCGACCATCTGGCCACCAACGAAGGCGCGATGGGTGCCCGTAACAACCAGCCGCTCTCCATTGCCTCGGCTTTTTATTACATGGATGTGAACACGATGGCGCTCATCGCCCAGACGCTGGGCAAAACGGATGACGCGCAAAAATACCGCGACCGGGCTGGGCAGATCAAAGATACTTTCAACACTCGCTTCTACAACAGCGCCTGGGGCTACTACGACACTGGCTCGCAGAACGCTCAAGCCTGGCCTCTGGCATTCGGGTTGGTGCCGGACAGTGAACGCGGACGTGTCGAGAGCTATCTCAACAGCAGCGTCAACCACCGCCAGCGATGCTTCACCACCGGTTACGCCGGCACCAAGTGGGCCGTCCATGCCGTGGCGCAGTCCGGCCGGGATGAGTTCATCTGGAACCGGGTGATCGCGACGGATTACCCGAGCTGGGGCTATATGCTGCGCGACCCGAAGCGCACGACGATCACGGAGAACTGGATCGGCGGTGGGTCGCTCTGTCACACGACGCTGGGCGCGGCGATCGACGAGTGGTTTTACTGGGGCCTGGCAGGCATCCGCCCCGACGCCGAGGGGCCGGGCTATGAGCGGATTATTTTCAAACCCTACTTGCCCGCCGAGTTGCCGTGGGCAAAAGCGAGCATCAAGACGTTGCGTGGCACGGTCGCTTCATCGTGGGAGCACGACGGCCAAAGCGCGTCGTGGCAGATCACCGTCCCAGCCAACTGCACCGCGACGGTCCATGTGCCCTGCAAAGACCCTGAACAGATCACCGAAGGTCGGTTGTCGATCAAAGCGGCGGACCACGTCGAACATGTCCGCAGTGACGAGAGAGCCTCGGTCTTCACGGTCGGCTCGGGGCGGTATCATTTTGCGTTCCCGATCCAACTCGGCGCGACCACATGAAAACAATGACCTACGAACCCGACCTTGCCGCCAGCATCGACCACGGCCTGTGTGATTGGCAAATCCATCAGCAGGATGACTCGGGGCACGCACGTGTGACCTTGGGTGGGCGGTGGCGCACAATGGGCCGGCGCAAGCAGCCCGACGTGCGTGTGCGCATCGTGCGCGAGGGGGGGCTTTCGTCCATCACCCGGTCGCTCGACTGGACAAGGGCGCAGACCGAGATCGACACGGATGCCCAAGGCGACGACGCGGGCAAGGTCGGCACGTGGCGCATCACGCTCAGCGCCGTCCCGTCCGGCGGGCCATACCGGCTTGAAACCTCCGTTGGCAGCGAGGAAGACACCGACACCTGGCGGCGCGGCGGCGATGCGGTCCACTTTTTCTGTGTGGGTGATGTCTGGCTGATCGCTGGACAGAGCAACGCGGCGGGCACCGCACGATCACCGATCGATGACCCACCCGAGTTCGGCATCCATCAATACGATGACCGACGCGGCTGGCAGATCGCTGTTTTCCGTACGTTGCACAACCCCTGGCTCGCCTTTGCCAAAACGATCAAACGTGAAATGGGCCACCCCGTCGGGCTGATCCCCACTGCCGTCGGCGGCTCACCGATCTCACAATGGGACCCCGGCCAGAAGGGCGATCTTTACCACGCCATGCTCAAACGCGTGCAGGCGTCGGGCACAAATATCAAAGGCATCCTCTGGTATCAGGGCGAATCCGACACCGGACCCGAAAACCATCCGCACTACAAGGAACGCTTCACGCGATATGTCCAAGGCGTCCGCGAGGCCGTCGCACAACCGCAACTGCCCATCATCACCGTCCAGCTCAACCGCCACCTCAACGCCAGCGCCGGTGCCGACTGGGACGCCATCCGTGAATACCAGCGACAACTCACGCACGAACTCGACCGCGTCTACATCATCAGCGCATTTGAGTCCGTGCTCAGCGACGGCATCCACAACGGCTCGGTCGGCAACCTGCTCATTGCCCGGCGCGCCGCCGACACCGCGATGGGCGCGGTCTACGGACGCGACGTTGTGTTCCGCCACCCCGAGTGCTCCCGCGCGGTGAGCACGGACGGCAAGAGTATCGATCTGCACTTCGACCACGTTCATGCGCAGCTCGATTACCACGGCGGGCCGACGAGTGAGTTTCCCTTCGTGGTGCGGGACGAACAGGGCGGCGTGCCTGTCAAGGGGTATGCTATCCCGGGGCGAGACGTGTTCCGTATCGAGCTGACCCGTCCGCTGGTTGGCCGATCCACCGTCATCGGCGCCGCCGGTGCCTGCCCGCCCCACCGCGTGCCCTGGGACTACCACAACCACCGCGCCATGCTCGGTTTCACCCGCCAAGTCCAACCCGATTAAACGCACCACGACGACACACGCCATGAACAAAAAGCCCAACATCCTCTACATCCACTCCCATGACACCGGGCGCTACATCCAGCCCTTCGGCCACGCGGTCCCGACGCCGGCTTTGCAGAAACTCGCGGAACAAGGCGTGCTCTTTCGGCAGAACTTCTGCATCAACCCCACCTGCAGCCCCAGCCGGGCGGCGTTACTAACAGGTTGTTATCCTCACGAGAACGGGATGACCGGACTGGCGCACCGTGGCTGGGCACTGTACGACTACAAACAGCACATCATCCACACACTCAAGAAAGCGGGTTACACCTCCGCTCTGGCCGGCGTGCAGCACGTGGCGCACGCCAAGCCCGGCGACCCCGAAGCCTGGAAGACCATCGGCTACGACCGGTACTTCGGCAGGGACGGTCAAAATCAAGCCCTTGAGTTCCTGTCCAACCCCCCCGAAGAACCGTTCTTCCTCACCGTGGGCTACGGTCAGACGCACAGAGAGTTCCCCGAACTTTCCGAGTGCCCAGACGACCCGCGTTACTGCCTGCCCCCCTCGCCGCTGCCCGACACGCCCGAGACCCGGATCGACATGGCACGCTACAAAGCCTCGGCGCGTATCCTCGACCAGAAGATGGGCGAGGTCTTCGATGCGCTGGACAAGAACGGGCTTTCCGACAACACACTGGTCATCTGCACCACCGACCACGGCATCGCCTTCCCCCGCATGAAGTGCAACCTGCAGGACTCGGGCATCGGCACGATGCTCATGCTCCGCCTCCCGGGGGTGTTCGAAGGCGGCAAAGTTGTCGACGCCATGACGACCCACATGGACCTGTTCCCGACGGTGTGTGAATTAGTCGGCGTCGAGGCCCCCCCGTGGTTGCGAGGTAAATCGCTCATGCCCCTGATGCGCAGCGAAACCCGTGCACTCCACGGGGAGCTTTTCTTCCAGGTCAACTACCACGCCGCCTACCAGCCGATGCGGGCTGTACGCACGAAGCGGTGGAAATACATCCGACGCTTCTACCCCCGTCCCAAACCGGTCTTCACCAACATCGACGACGGCGAGAGCAAGACCTACTGGCTCGAAAACGGCTTGGCCGACCAGACCATTCCCAAAGAGGCGCTCTACGACCTGTGCTTCGACCCCAACGAGACGAACAACCTCATCACCCCGACCACCGAACACGAAGCCGCCAACGACATGCGCGACCGCTTGCACAGGTTCATGGTGGAAACAAACGACCCGATGCTCAACGGCCCGATCGCCGCGCCGCAAGGGGCGGTCGTCAACGACATCAACGCGATCTCGCCCAAGGAGAGACCGACGCCCGCCAAGGCATGAGTTAGACAACACACAACGCAACACAGCACGGCGCGCCTGTGACCCTCGTTGATATCCATCCCACGCGCATCCAGGTTCATTCACCAATCGACCACAAATGAAAAAGCAACCCAACGTGGTCTATTTTCTGGTCGATGACATGGGCTACGGCGACGCGTCGTGCCTCAACCCCAACGGCAAAATCAAGACACCCAACATTGATCGATTTGCACGTGAGGGCATGGTCTTCACCGATGCCCACTCTTCATCGGCGGTCTGTTCGCCCTCGCGTTACAGCATCCTCACCGGGCGATACAACTGGCGCTCGACGCTCCAACGCGGCATTGTTCAGGTCTACGGCGACCCCTTGATCGACAAGGATCGCCTGACCGTCGCGGGTCTTCTGAAAAAGCGTGGCTACCACACGGGCTGCATCGGCAAGTGGCACCTCGGGCAGGGCTGGGACTTCGATATCGACAAGAATACTTTTCACCCCGAGGTGCTCCCTTGGGGGCAGGGTACGCCGCCTTACGAAACCCCGGAAGTCACAGAGACGCTGCGATTGAAATGGCAAGAGGCGTTTTCCAAACCGACTACAGGTGGTCCGACCAAGCGGGGGTTCGACTATTACTTCGGCGTCGATGTCCCCAATTGGCCGCCTTATTGTTTCATCGAGAACGACCGCACCGTAGGGGTTCCATCAGAGTGGTTGCCGCGCCGTCTTCTCGGTGACGACCAGGCCAGCAACTACGGCCCTGCCATGCCCTACTGGCACTTCGAGCAACTCCTGCCCACCTGGGCCCAGAAGGCTGATGAATACATCAAGGCCCGCTCGGAGAACAACGAGCCATTCTTACTCTACCTGCCGATGACCTCGCCGCACACGCCGTTGTCGGTCAACAAACAATTCATCGGGAAGAGCGGACTGAACAACCTGTACGCCGACCTGATGATCGAGACGGACGATGTCTTTGGTCGTGTGCTCGATTCGCTGGAGCGTCACGGTGTGGTGGACAACACGCTTGTGATTTTTGCCAGTGACAACGGCTTTGCCCATTACGTGGGTGCGAAGGAAGACGGACGTGGCAATTTCGAGTCGGCCCTCGAACCGCAGGGCCATTACCCCAGTGCGGGTTTACGGGGTCAATTCCGGGGGTATAAGTCGGACGCGTGGGACGGCGGGCACAGAATCCCGTACATCGCACGCTGGCCGGGCGTGATCGAACCCGGCAGCCGGTGCGACCAGATCGTTTGCCTCTCTGACCTGATGGCCACCCTGGCCGAGGCGCTGGGTGAACGTTTGTCCGATGACGCCGGCGAAGACAGCGTGAGCATGTTGCCGTTGTTCAAGGACCCGACAAAGCCGACGCGCGAGCATGTGGTGCACCACTCCATCGCGGGCAAGTTTGCCATCCGTGACAAACGGTGGAAGCTGGTCTTGTGCCCCGGCTCGGGCGGTTGGAGCTACACAGACAAACAGGCGGCGGAGGACGGCTTGCCCCTGGTGCAACTCTACGACATGCACAATGACCCAGGCGAAACCCGAAACCTTCACGCGCAGGAGCCGGCGAAGGTCCGGGAGATGATCTCGCTGCTCAAGCAACTCATCGCCGACGGCCGCAGCACGCCCGGTGTGCCACAAAGCAACGACGTACCTGTAGATCTCTGGAAACTCGACACCATGCCGAGCGTCGACCCACGATCACTGGACGATTACTAAACCCCACATTCACAGCCACAACGATGAACTCACACGATCACAAGCTCTGGTACGCCCAACCCGCAAACGACTGGCACGCCGCGTTACCGATTGGCAACGGCCATCTCGGCGTGATGGTCTTTGGCGATCCGGTGAATGATCGCCTGCAGGTCAACGAGGAATCGATCTGGGCCGGCCCGCCCTACCCCTACACGCCCGATGGTGCGCGGGAGGCCATCGACCGGGCACGCGAATTGATCTTCAACAAACGCTACTTCGAGGCCAACCAACTCATCGCTGAAAAAGCCCTTTCGCCGAGGATCGCGCCGCGTTCGCAACAGCCCCTCGGTGACGTGTTCGTCAGCTTCCACTACCCAGCCAAAGCCGGCGAGGTCACGGGCTTCCGGAGAGAGCTGGACCTGGGCACCGCGGTGGCGAGCGCCAACTGGTCACGTGACGGGGTGCGGTACACCTCCGAGGTTTTCTGTGGGACAAAAACGAACACGCTTGTCGCACGGTACCGCGCGGACAAACCCGGCCAGATGAACCTGTCGATCCAGCTCCGTCGTGAGTGCGGCGCGGTGACACGGTGCGTGGCCGAGGACACGCTGTTCATCGAGGGCACCGCCAGCCAACGGGGCAGGCACCGTGGCGTGAAGTTCGCGGGTGTGCTCAAGGTTGTCACCGTCGGGGGCCAGGTCCTGCACGACACGGACACGCTCAATGTCACCGACGCCGACGAGGTGCGTCTCTATCTCTCGGTGGCCACCGATTACCACTACGCCCGCCCCACCGAACCCCTAACAGATTGTTTGACCGACGTGGCTGGCTCGCGTGTGCGGATCGCAGCCCAGACACACTATGACACCTTGCTGCAACAGCATATCGAGGACCACCTCGCCCTATTTGGTCGGGTGAACTTAAAATTCGACAGCCCCGACACGCAGCACCAACCCCTCGACGCACGCATCCGCGCCTACCAACAAGGCGCGGAGGACAAGGCCCTCGAAGCGCTGCAGTTCCACTACGGCCGATACCTGCTGGTCACTTCGTCCCGACCCGACTGCCTGCCCGCGAACCTGCAGGGCGTCTGGAACGACCTGATGGAAGCCCCGTGGAACGCGGACTACCACATCAACATCAACATCCAGATGAACTACTGGGCGGCGCTTCCCGTGAACCTCGCCGAGTGCCAGGAAGCCTTCTTCACGTTCATCGAACGCCTGCTTCCCGGCGCAAAAGAGGCGGCAAGCAAACTCGGCTGCCGTGGGGCCTACTCCGCGCACACCACCGACATCTGGCTCTGGTCCACGATCTTCGGTTCGCCGGGTTACGGGATGTGGGTCATGGGTTACGCGTGGTGCGTCCAGCACTTCATGGAGCACGTGCGATTCACCGGGGACGTGGGCTTTGCCCGGGAACGCGCCTTGCCCTTGCTGCGCGAGTGCTGCCTGTTCTTCCTCGACTGGCTCGTCACCGACCCCCATACCGGCAAGCTCGTCTCCGGCCCGAGCACCTCGCCGGAGAATACGTTTGTCACCGAACCGGGCGTCAGCGCGATCTCGATGGGCTGCGCGATGGACCAGCAGATCATCTGGGACACCTTCACGAATTACCTCGAGTGCCTCGACCTCACAAATCAGAAAGACGAACTGCGCAGCGATGTCGAACAGGCCCTGGCCAAACTCCGACTCCCGGGGGTCGGCAGCGACGGGCGGTTGATGGAATGGTCGGAAGAGCTCGTGGAAAAGTTCCCCGGCCATCGTCACGTCTCGCACCTCTTTGCGTTGCACCCCGGTCGGCAATACACGCACGAGGACACGCCCGACCTCGTTGCCGCAGCAAAAAAATCGTTGGATTACCGCCTCTCGCACGGTGGGGGCCACACCGGGTGGAGCCGAACCTGGCTGATTAACTTCCGTGCCCGCCTGCGCGAGGGCGACGCGGCGCACGACGACATCCGCGCGTTCATCGGCAAGCTCACGGTGGCCAACCTCTTCTGCACACACCCGCCCTTCCAGATCGATGGGAACTTCGGCTACGTCGCCGGCGTCACGGAGATGCTCCTGCAAAGCCATCAACGGAAATACGGTAAGCCGTGGGTCCACGTCCTGCCCGCGCTGCCCGGGGCCTGGCCTAAGGGTGAGGTGAACGGGCTGCGTGCTCGGGGCGGGATGGAACTGGGGTTCAACTGGGAAGACGGCAGGGTCGTCACACTCACCCTCACCGCCACGCGCAACGTGGATTTTATCCTGCGCGTCAACGGTGAAGACCGGCCACTCACTCTCAAGGCCGGCGAGACTTACAGGTTGTAACAGGTTGTAACACTCCCATTACGTGGATGGAACACCGCGTGCCGGACAGACGCACACTCATCGCATTTTGTTTCGGTCTGCTGTGCTGCCTGACCCTCTGGGTCGCGGTGCCCTACAACAACTTCGCTCTCAACAACAGTTTCATCAGCGACGGCTACCTGCCCGAGATCGTCGTGTTTTTCCTGGCCATCCTCGTGATGGTGGTCAACCCGCTCCTTAGGCGGTGGTTCCCCGGAGGCGCGCTGGGGCAGCCACACAAAGCCCTGATCTGCGGGATGCTGCTCTTCGCGGCGATTATCCCGAGCAACGGGTTGTTCCGCTTCTTCCCGCACTGCCTGGCGCTGGACACCGAGCAGATCAACCAATCCCCGGTGCTCGCACCGGCCATTGCGAACTCCAGCCTGCCCGCGTCGCTGTTCCCCGACAAGGTCGGCTTGAACGAGCCGACGCCGATCGCTTCGCAACTCGTCGATGAACTCGACCCCGGCAAATCGATCCCGTGGTCGGCGTGGGTCGGGCCGACGGTCGCGTGGGGGACGTTCATCGTGGCGTTCTGGGTGCTGATGGTCGGCATGGGGTTGATGGTCTTCCCGCAGTGGCTGCACGTCGAGCGGTTGAACTTCCCACTCCTTCGCATCTACAACGCCATCCTCGACGACCCCGGACAGGGCCACAATGTCCCGCCGATCTTCAAGTCAAAACTTTTCTGGGTCGGCTGCATCACCATCTTTCTGATCCACTCCACCAACGGGCTGAATATCTTCACGCGCGGCAACTTCCCGTTGTTCCCCGTGTCGTGGGACCTCTCAAGTATCCTGACCGAGGGGGTCTGGCGTTACACGCCCGGCTTCTTGAAGAGCACAAGGCTCTATTTCCTGTTCATCGGTTTGTCGTACTTCATGGCCAACCGTTACAGCTTCTCGATGTGGTTCACGGTGCTGTTTTTCGGCTTGTTCATGATGTACGCCCAGATGTACATGCCCACCTTCAACGCGCAGGCGATCTACGACCAGGGCAGCGGCGCACTGATCGCGATGGTGGTCGGCGTGATCTGGCTGGGCAGACAGCATTACCTTCGCACGATGCGAGCGACACTGGGTCTGGGGACGGCGGACCAGAGGGGGGACGCCATCCAGGCGATGGCGGGACGCATGTTTCTCCTGGGCGGGGTCGTGATGTTCGCGTGGTACCTCTGGGCCGGCGCGGGGCTGGGGTGGGCCATCTTTTTTGTTGTGACGGCGGTGCTCATCATGCTCATGGTCACGCGCATCGTGGCAGAGACGGGCTTTACCTATGTCTGGATCATCCCCTTCACGGCGGGCCGTTTTATCGACATCATGCCGTCGAAGTGGTCGACGGTGGCTTCATCGTTTCTGCAGTCGGCGCATTACATTCTCGTCAACCGCGCGTCAGCGGTCAGCGCGGCAGCGATGACGGTGTTGGCGTTGGGATTATCGCCCTGGGCCGAGGGGCAAACCCAGCGTCGCACCGCCGGGTTGGGGATGACCATTCTGGTGGTCGGCTTTGTTGTCTGCGGCGCGGTACACCTCTACATGGGCTACCACATGACCAGTTCACTCGACAGCGTGAACACCCCGATCACCGGTCGCGGCGCACAGATCATGGACCTGAGCCCTGTGGCCGACGCCGTGTCCGGACGGGATTCCCCCTTCGAAGCGGGGCGTTTTCGGACGGTGCTCCTGGGTGTGTCGGTGGCCGGCGTGCTGCTGTTTTTGTGTGGCCGATACCCCGCGTGGCCGCTTCATCCGATCGGGTTGATCTTCGTTTACTCGTCCATCGGACAGCGGATCATGATGAGTCTGTTCGTCGGTTGGCTGCTCAAGGTTTTGATCGTGCAGTTTGGAGGGGCGCGCACATACCGGGCGGCGATGCCGTTGTTCCTGGGCATGATCTTCGGCGAGGTCTTTGCCAATGCGTTCTGGACGATGGTGCCCGCTGTGCAGATCCTGTTGGGCGCTGACCCGGCCACAGTGCAGCACATGGCGATCTTCCAATACACCTGATCGGCGATGGTTGCCACGCGACAACGGGCTGGGAAAAACTTGATCATGAGAGTAATATCCACGCATGGCAAATCTCCATCTGGTCAACTCACCACGCCTTTGGGTCACATCACAGACCGCTACGGACCTTCTGAGCAAGCTGCACAGCCCCGCCCTGCGCGAAGGCGCACGCAAGGTCTTGAGTGACGCGGATCGGCTCACACGCACCGCGCCATTCCGTGAGGGGCAAGAGCCGGCTTACGGTCAGGCGGCGCGCGTCGTGCAGAGCCACCTCGAATGCCTGACGTGCGCATGGATACTTTCACGCAAAGCCAAGTACCGCGCCGCGGCGATCAAGCACCTGGCCGGCCTGCTCAAGTGGAACCAGATCAGTTGCGAGGCCAACGTCAATACCCCCGCCGAACCCAAGCTGCCCTTCTGCCTCTCCTACGGCGAACAGTCCACCGCCATCGGCCTGATGTACGACCACTTCCGTCCCGACCTGACCTCTGACGAACAGAAAACCTTCTTCGCGGTGATCGATCGTTTCCACATGAAGCAGGCTGTGCAGTGTCTGACCGCCCCGCCGTGGTGGGCCAACAAGGCGTGGTCGAACTGGAACGGCGTGTGCTGCGGCGGCATGGGCGTTATGGCGCTGGCGTTCTACGACGATCGGCCCGATGCGCAGCCGTTGATCCCGTTTGTCGAGAAATCCCTGGCGGAGTATTTCAGTTCCTATGTCACCAACGGCGGGGGTTGCCACGAGGGCACGGGCTACTGGAACTACGGCATGAACTACGCCATGCGTTACGTGCTGAGCTGGGAAAACGCGACCGGCAGAAAGCACCCGGCGCTCAAGATCAAAGAGATCGGCCAATCGCTCAACTTCCCCGTCGACTTTACCGGTATCACGTTTGGCGACAACGATGGCTGGCACCCGACGTGTTTCTATTTCCGGATGGCAGAACGGTTGAAACTCAAAAATGCTGCGCTGCGGGCCGCGGCTTACCTAAAAAACACGCCGCGCAGAAAAGCCAAACGCCCCGGGCCCTATGTCGCCAACGGCGACCTGCTCTACGCAGCCGACGTGATCCCGACCGACGATGAGCTCGCACGGCTCGAAGCGGTGCACAGCAAAAAGAAAGTCCCCGTCGCGCGGGTCTACAAGGGGATGGACTGGGCGGCGCTGGCGGATGACGAGGCCTTCCCGAAGCTGCGCATGTCCATCCGCGGCGGGTCGGCCAAGGTCATGGGCCACGGCATGGTGGACCTGTTGAGTTTCCACTGTCAGGCCCACGGCGAGGTCTTTATCACGGACCAGAAAGACACGGGTTATCTCACCACGACGTTCGGCAGGCGCGGCTCGGAGATCTACCCGCGTTCGGCCGCGGCCAAGAGCACGCTTTTCGTCGAAGGGCTCGGGCCTGCGAGCGATGCCGTGTGTAAGAAGACCGAGGTCGTCAAGGCTAAGGGTCTCCTCGGTGTCCGCATCGACGCCACGGGCATTTATCTCCAGCGCATGCCCGCGAAGTTCATCGGACGCTTGTTCCTGTTTGTCGACGACGCTTACTGGCTCGTCATCGATCACGTGGTGGCCAACAGCCCGGTGGTTGAGTTGGGCATCGAGTCGCGCTACCACACCTACGCAAAATACAAACTCGGTAAGAACCACGTCGCACTGACCCAGGGCAAAGAACAATTGCAGATGACCTTCGCGGCGATGCAGGGGGGCGTGATGCAGTTGTCACGCGGCATGCCGCCCTTGCCACGTGGCGAACAGACGACCATCTTCCGCTGGATGGGCAAAGAACGTGTGACCGACAACCTGCACGTGGTCGCGCTCTGCCCGGGTACCCGAAAGGCGGGCCTCACGCTTCGTAAGGAAAAACACGACACCTATAGGATTGAAATCAAGCGCGGCGATGCAACACGCCGAATCAGGATCAGCTCGGAACTTCGCCTGCGATGAAGCGATACCTCTGTCCCCGGTGAAGTCTGTGGATTTTGAACCTTCTGTCCCTCTTTATCTCTGTGTCCTCTGCGCCTCTGTGGTGAGTATCTCTGTCACGTGTTTCTTATGAAATCCGTCTACCCCATCGGCACGACCCTCTACAAACCCGCGCTTTGCGCAAGCGGCTACAACCTCATCTCCGGCACAGGCAGCGCGAAACTTATCGACATGAACGGCCGCGTCGTCCATCAATGGCTCGTCGACCCGAACCGCGAAAAAGGCTTCATCCACCGCGCGCGACTGCTGCCCGACGGCAAGCTCATGCTCCTGTTCGGGAAACACAAACGTGCTGGGCACGTCGCGGAATTCGACTGGGAGGGCAACGAAACGTGGGCATACGAACCCACCGGTGTACCCCACCACGACTTCTGGCCGACCGACCGCGGCACCGTCTTTCTCATCTGCAACACCGACCTGCCCCCGGAAGCGAAGGCGAAGATCACCGACCCCGTGCGCCGCGATCTCAAGATCATCGGCGACGAACTGATCGAAGTGGATCGGGACAAGCGGGTTCTCTGGCGGTGGGTGCAGCACGAACACCTCGACGTGAACCGGTGCAACCCGATGCCCGCCAACCGCGACTGGACCGGCGGTCCCGACAACAACACCATCACAGACTGGACGCACACCAACACGATCCAGGAGTTGCCGCCTAACAAGTGGTTTGACGCCGGCGACAAGAGGTTCAAGCCCGGCAACATCCTCCAGAGCCTGCGCCAACTCGACACCATCAGCATCATAGACCGTGACAGTGGCAATGTGGTCTGGTCCTACACCGGCGACTACAAGGGCGGCCTCTCCGGTCAGCACGAACCGCACATGATCGAAAAAGGTTTGCCGGGTGAAGGCAACATCCTCGTCTTCGATAATGGCGCTTCGCCACTCAAGGACCTGGCGCACTGCGGCTGCTCGTTCGTGCTCGAGATCGACCCCAGCGACAACTCGCTTGTGTGGGTCTACGAAAACGGCGACAAGTTCTTCAGCCGATTTACCGCCAACTGTCAGCGCCTGCCCAATGGCAACACCCTCATCCTCGAATCCCTGTTCCGAAGGCTCTTCGAGGTCACGCCGGGGAAGGAGATCGTCTGGGAATTCATCCTGACCGACAACGCCCAGCGGGTGTACCGCTACCCGTATGATTTTTGTCAAGCTTTATCGTGTTTGAGCAAGCCGATGGAATTGCCCGTGGCACCCCCGGTGGATTTTCGGATCTTCCTTGATGAGTGACACGTAATCGGGTAGTCCTGCATATCTCATTCAAATATTTTATTCTCATGCACCCTCAAATGACGCATTTGAGGATTTTTTTTATTTTTTCAAATTCGATTTGGCTAAATCCAGAACTCATGAAAGGTGCGTTCATAGCCAATCAGAATTTGTACGTATATTTTTCTATCCAATTTATTTATAGATGTTTATAATTCTTTACCATCTCCGGGCACCCCCACGGATCAGACCAAAATAAGATATTTTCGTTTGGATGCGCAACTTATTTTGTTTTAATAAAAGACTTGAAATTTCGTCTACGTCGGTTATTTATGTGAATGTTCCCACGTACGGTCATGCGCGACATAGAACTCTGGTAAAAAGCGTATTGCAGGCAGCCTCAGAGACGTTTCACGCATTTTCGATCACACATCTTGGAGGAAAACCTGATGCTCGTATTAAAAGGCCGCAAGGTGACTATCACCACGGCTCTGCTGGCATGTCTGGCGGTGACCGCTCATGCCGCCACGATCACGCAGGACTTTGAAAGCACAGTCGCTCCCGCGGTGCCCATCGGATGGACCACTGTCGGTGTGGGTGCCAACGGGACCTACGCCACAACCGCGGGCACGGGCAACCCCGGCCAGAGTGGTAACCTCGACTGGACCGGAGCCAATCAGACGGCTCCGGGCGTGTATCTCGTCAACGCCGGCAGCGGCCTTGACGCCAGTCAGTCGATCTCGGGTACGTTCGACTTCTACGTCGTGGAAGACGGCAACTATTCGTACATCAACTTCGTGATGGGCGATGTCCAGAACGGCCTGACGAATACCTCGGCCGGTGAGTTCCTCAACGCGATGCTCAAGGAAAAAACGTTTGGTGCCCGGGCCGCGCTTTACAATGGCGCGAACGTGGCCTTGATCAACGACAGCAGCAACGACCGCGAGATTTTCACGAATCAATGGAATAAAGCGACCTTCACCTGGACACCGACCAGCGGCACGACGGGCGACTTCACCCTCTCATGGGTCAGGCCCACCAATGTCACCGAACCGGGCTTCAGCATCACCGGCTACACCTTCGACAGCGCCGAGGTCTTCTTCGGTTTCGGCACGGGTTCCAGCCCCGCACGTTTCGACAACATCAACATCACCGGCACGCAATATGTCATCCCCGAGCCGGCGTCGATGCTGTGCCTGGGCTTAGGCGGCCTGACCATTCTCATCGGGCGGAAGAAACACGCTTAACTTATTCCCGCATATCCAAGGCATGATCCCCAGATTGAAGGAGAAACGCAGATGAAATCAGGTTCTATCACACTTTTAGCCGCTGGGGCACTGGCCCTGTCGACCGTCACATCCGCTCATGCCGCCACGATCATGCAGGACTTTGAGAGCCTGACCGTAGGGACCTCCTCCGCACCATCGGGTTGGAGCTACGTCAACATCAACAACGGCAACAACGCCTACGTCACCGTGACAGGCAACGGCGGCGGCGTCGGCGCCCAGATCACCGGGGATAACAACACCAACGCAAACCAACCCCCTGGTTCATACCTCGTCAACAGCGGTGGCAACGCATTCGACGTCACCCAGTCCATCACCGGCTCTTTCGATTACTACATCACCACCAACCAGAGGGCTCTTGGCGGCATCTTCTTCTTCGGCGATATCAAGACCGGGCTGCCCGGTACGAGTGCCGGGGGATATATCGGTATGCAGATGATGCAAGACTCATTCGGCAACCGCGGCGGCGTGATCCTCGGTCACGGCAGTCAGGTCGCCAGTTTCTCGGGCAACCAAAACGGTCAACAATGGTACAACATCAGTTTCTCCTGGACGCCCACCAGCGGCACGACCGGCAACTTTTCAGCCAGTGGCACAGGCCCAACAAAAAGCTGGACGGTTTCATACAACGGATACACCTTCGATTCCGCTCAAGCCTACTTCGGTTTCGGGGCTGGCGATTACTACAACACCTCCGGCGTCGTGGTCTACGACAACATCAGCATCACCGGCACGGAATACGTCATCCCGGAGCCGATGTCGCTCGCGGCCATGGGGCTTGGTGGCTTGCTCGTGCTGGGGAAACGACGCAAGGCTTGAACACATGAGCCACGCTCCACCCGCGTGACTTGCGTGTGACATGCGTGTGTCTCATCCTGAATCCATACAGCCCGTGCCTTTGAAGAAGGCGCGGGTTTTTAGTTCGGGTTAGCCCCCTGCCGAATCCGGGTTTCGCAACGGCATCGTGCCGGACTCGGATTGTCATTCGTAGCGCGATTCTTCTACACTGTCACACCCGACGTTCACGCACACCGGCACGCCCCCGCCCCATGATCGAACACCCCGTTTACATCGCCACCGTTTGCCTCGAACGCAACCGCTGGGGGAGCAAGCAACCCTCGTTCAAGGTCAGCGACTGGCTCGACCGGTTCAAGACGGACGGGTTCGACGGCATCGAGCTGTGGGAGAACCACTACCTGTTAGCCGACGAATCCGAGCGGCAGACACTGGCAAAACGGGCCTGGCCTGTGGCGGTCTACAACACCTACACGGGCTTCACCGACGACGAGGCCGACACCGCCAATCGCTCCGCCGCCGCCGAGGCGATCCACAAGCTCGAAGCCCACGGTGTGAAATACAACATCGGGCGCGACAAGGCCAGGCTCGATGAATACCGAAAGAACCTGCTGGAGTGGTCCAGACAACTGCCGGCCGTGACGCGGTTGCTCTGCGAGTGCCACGGGGGAACGGCGGTGGAGAAGGTCGAGGACGCCTCGGCGTTTTTCAACGACCTCGACCCCGAGCGATTCGGCGTCATCGTACACCTGACCGGGGATTGTCCCGAAATCGAAAAATGGTTGACCGCGTTGGGTGACAGGCTCGCGCACCTGCACATCCAACAGCGTCTACCCGAGCACGCCACGCCCGAGGGACAAAGGCGTCTGGCTGACTGCGTAGGGGTCCTCAAAGAGCACGGTTACACGGGCAGCGCCGCCGTCGAGTTTACGCGCGGCATCGGGAAAGACGAGCAGCTCGAAAACCTGTATGCTCATGCCCTTGACGACCTCAAAGCCTACCGAGAAGCCTGGAAGTGACCCCCCCCACACCGACACCATCCCTGACCATGTTGCACGTTGCCTCGGGTAGACCGCAGTTCCCGGCGGTGGGGCCTTTGGCCGATGCGCTCAAAGAGTTCGGCTCGGTCAAGATCGTGGAACAGGCCAAGACCCTCAGCGATGGGCAGGTGCTCGATCTCATGCGTGAGGCTGACGTGCTCATCACCATGTGGGGGTCACGCCCCATCCCGCCGGCCCTGGCACAGAACCCCGGCAAGGTGCGTTACATCCTCAACCTCACGGGCACCTGTCGCGGTTACATCCCCATCGAGATCATCCGCAGCGGCATCCCGGTGACCAACTGGGGCGATGCGCCGGCCCACGCCGTAGCCGAGGGTGCAGCGGCCTTGTTGCTCACGGTGCTCAAGGACCTGCGCAAGCGCACGGAGAAGGTCGCCGGCGGCGAATGGGGCGGCGCTTCAAAATGGGAGATGCCCTCGGGCACGTTGCGCGGCCTGCGCGTCGGGCTCTACGGCTGCGGCGTGATCGGCAGCCGATTCATCCAGTTGCTCACGCCTTTCGAGCCCAAGTGGTTCATCTACGATCCGTACGCCGCCGAGCTGCCGGGCAACTGCGAAGTGGTCGACAGTCTCGAATCCCTGGTCGAGCAGAGCGAAGCGCTGGTGATCTGGGCCGGCCTCACCGACGAGACACGCGGGTCGTTGTCGGCCAAACTCCTTGCGAAACTGCCCAATCATGGGATCGTCATCAACGCGGCGCGTGGCGATATCATCGACCAGGACGCGCTCTTTGCCGAGTTGAAATCGGGTCGGCTGCGTGCGGGCCTGGACGTGCTGTCCAACGGCGATTCGATCCCGCCCGGCCATGAGGCCCGCACCTGGCCCAACCTGATCCTGACCTGTCACGATGTCAACTCCGCGCGATGGCCCCAGCGCCCGCCGCGTCTGGGTGAAGCGGACAAGGTCGCGCTGGACAACCTCAGGCGTTTCATGGAGGGCAAGCCCCTGCGCTTCCGCATGGACGAACGCCGCTACCTGTTGAGCACGTAAGCCCCTGTCGATTGATCCACGTCACGCTCGCCGTCGGCACCGATACGCTTCTCCCGCAGACGATAGTGCCGCGGGGTCAGGCCCAGGGCCTTCTTGAAGACCATGTGCAGCCTCTTGGACGATTTGTAGCCGACCATCGGCGTCAACTCGTCGACGGTCAGGTCCGTGGTCCGCAGAAGCTCGCAGAACTTTTCGATCCTGGCCCTGCGGAGTTCCTCGTTCACGCCGCGCTTGAGGTTCTGACGGAACAGCCTTTCGATCTTGTAGCGTGGGGCACGCACGCCCTGCGCCACGTCGTCGACCGACACGTTCCCGTCGAGATGGTCCCAGATGAAACGCACCGCCCTGGCCACGAGGGGGTCGCCGATGGCAAAGATATCCGTGCTGCGCCGGGTGACAAGCGACCGTGGCGGGACAAACGTGCGCGGCGGCGCGGGTTGGCCGTGAATCCAGTCGTCGAGCAGACGCATCGCGGTCCTGCCCAGGTCGCCCCGGTCGATGTCGATGGCGGAGATCGGGATGGGACTCATCACGCAGGTGGCACGGTGGTTGCCGATCGAAAGCACCGCGGCGTCCTCGGGCACAGACAGGCCCGCGCGCTGACACATGGTGATCGCCATACCCGCGTTCCCGTCGCTGGCGGCAAGCAACGCCACCGGCTTGGGCAGGTGTGCAAGCCATCGCGTCAGTCCCGCCCCGCGCATGTCATATCGGTCTGCCCGTTCCTGTTCACTCCGGGAATCCGATTCGGGTTCCTGGAAAAAATACTGATAAAGCCTGCAGCCAAGCTCGGCGGCCCGCTCCGTCATGCTCTTGAAAACCACGGGGATGATGAGCATCTTTTCGTGACCCACGAGTGCGATGTCACGGAACCCTCGCTTGGCAAAATAATCCACCGCCATCCGTCCAACCGTTTCGTAATCGGGCACCACCGCGGGCATCAGCGCGTCATCGGGATGGGGGTGTCGACCGAGACGAATGACCGGGCAACCCAGGGAACGCAGCCTCACCGCCTGAGTTTCATCTGGAAGCATGGTCACCAGCGCACCGGCCGGGTCCTGCTCACCCGAGAGCGAACCCGAAGTCAGCGACAGGTCCAACAACCGCCACCCGCGCTTGTCCGCCTCTTCGACGAGCACATCGACGAGCGAGTCATCCAAAGCCTCTTGCTTGGAAAACTCCCGGCGTGTGGCAATAAGAATCAGGGGTCGAAGTCCACGCCTGGGCTTGCTGGCGAGTTTCGTGGGTTTAGTATCCATAGCAGGTCTAATCTCTATCCATATAATAATTTAAATCTCACATGAACATAATTATGTATCTCCAGATGATACCACATGTTTTGATGCGCAACGAAAATTGTTTCAAAAAAGGACTTGTATTTCAAAAATTGTCTGCTTTAATCCATACATAAGCAACGTACCTGTCGATCTGCGTGACCGCAATACCGTGTCACAGATTAAAGATCGACCGACCTGTCCCTGAATCCCGCATGGAGGAACAAAGCATGAAACTAACCCAAACACTCATCCAGACGAGCGCAGCCCTGACGCTGGTGGCATGCCTGACCGGTGCGGCTCAGGCGGCCATCGTCTTCTCAGACGACTTCGAGAGCCCGGATGTCTCCGCCGCCCAGAGCACGGGCTACACCAGTGGTGCAGTGACCGCTTCTAAATGGGTGAAGGCAACAAATGGCTTTGGTGCGGGTCGCCAAGGCACAGTCGATGAGTCCGCAGGGGCCTTTACCGATCCGGTGGGAGAACAGGCCTATGCGTTCCGTTACACCAATTCGGGATTCACTTCGGTCTATAACACAATTGGTACCCTTACCGCCGGCACGACAATAACCCTCAAGTTTGATGTCGTGATGGATGGTGTGGCTGCAGCAATCCCATACAACGCGGGCATCATCCTATATGACGGCTCTGGAACCCGCACCAGCACCGTCAGCATGTCAGATAACACTTACGCTGTGCTCAAGACCACTTCGGGTAGTGCAACGACCGACGGAATCTATAAACACATCACACTCGCATACACCGTGGGTGACAATGTCGAAGATAACAACGGCGCTACTTCAGGCGGTGGTACAGCGTTTCTATCGGGACTGCTCGGCAAAGACATCGCTATACGTTTTAAAGGCGCGACCAATTCAGCCATCATCGACAACGTGAGTGTCGACATCACCGCCATCCCCGAACCCGCGTCGATGGTGTTGATGGCCATTGGTGGCACCATGTTGCTGCCGCGACGCCGGAAGTGAATATGGCACGTTCAGTCGCATCACACCAAGCGTGAACCTCCTCCCTCGTCTGCGCGTGTCAACGACGCACGCAGACGAGGGTTTTTCGTTCGACCCCGCCACACGGTTTGTCAAGATCAGGACCGGCCGGCCATGAAAACCCCCCAACAACAGCCCCGTGCGTTCACCCTTGTCGAACTGCTTGTGGTGATTTCAATCGTGGTCCTGCTCGTTGCGCTGCTGCTGCCGGCGCTCAAGCGGGCGAGGTATAAAGCCCGAGAAGTGGCCTGCGCAGCAAACTTAAGACAGATCGTGACCGGCCTGACAACTTACGCGTTGGACAGTAATAAATGGTACCCCAAGCGTGGTGCCACCCGCACCAGATTCATTACGATTGGTGCCGGCAGCGAGATGGATATCCGACCGATCCTCAAGCCCTATTACTCTAACGGTCTCGAATCATTTTACCGATGCCCCAACTCGCCGAAAGATGAAGCCGCCAACAGTGGCAACGCGCAATACAACCTGATGTTCGATATGAAGGGCAACCCTTCGGGAGCCGACATCGGGGGGTTGGGCCCGAAAATCATCGAAACCGACGTCAACGGACAACCTCTGGCGGACGGGGTGACTATCCCCGGCAACGGTAATTCTCAGCAAGATGATACATGGCACTACCAACCGTTGGGTGGACTGATGCGCAGAATGACGGATAACTGGCTTTACCCCGCGAAAACAGGCAAGTATTACAACCTGCTGGCTTCTGACATCGCCATTCATTATGGTGGCTGGCCGGGAGTGAATCGACAAACCAATCACAACGAACTACAGCCAGAGTATTACCAGAGTGGATCGCTCTGGGTCACTCAAAGCCCACCAAGCCCAGGCATACCAGGCATCTTTCCGAGGATGTCCGGCAATTACGCGGGTAAAGACGGAGCTGTTAAAAACTATAGTATCCCGGCCAACTCTGTTCCCTCCTCTAAATACATCAATATTCTCAATCGTGTCATCCCGTTGGACTACCAGGAATAGCAGGACACCGCATGGCGTAGCCCCGGTGACCGCTGTGGGAAGGTGGTCGCTACACGATGACTAACCAAAGCCGTCTATATTCCATACAACACACCAGGGTTTAAACCACTGATTGTCTAAACCCATATAACAAACGCCATGCATAATTCTTGACGATGTAACGATGATAGAACGTCTGTCAACTTCGTGAGGTTCCCTATGCGGACGCACCGAAGAAATCATCTCAGCCCAGCCTTCACCCTTGTCGAACTGCTTGTGGTGATTTCGATCGTGGTTCTCCTGATCGCTGTTTTGTTGCCGGCGATTGGTCAAGCGCGGTACAAGGCAAAAGTGGTTAAGTGCAAAGCTGTTTTGCGGGGCGTGACCACGGCGTCGGTGGCCTACGCCTATGATTCCAAGCTCTATTTCCCTACGAAGTTCGAACCCTGGACAGGTACCGACAGTTGGTTTCAATCCAAGAACTTACACCAACAAGGGCCTTGGCAGATGAGCGATCACGGTCAAGACAAAGGCCCACTCTACCGGGAGTATCTGGGCGGCGACCTCGATGACACCATGGAGTGCCCGCTTTCGTCGCCCCGATACAGTGAAACCCAATTTGGCGCGGACTGCTCTTACACGATCTACACCATCAACAACGCTTCGATGAAATGGGTCGATATGTATGCCCAACCCGGTTACGAGCGACTCTACACGGCTTGGCAACCCGACAATAATCCCAATCTTTCGTTCACGGTCATCGTGTCGGATTCGGCGCTGACACACACCTCCGGCTTGCCTTATGCGACTCACCCCGGGCCGAAGGGGTCACTCGGTGAAGTTGGCAACTCGGGCAACAGGGAACAGTTTGGATGGTTGCTCAGTCCGACCGATACCGCCCCGATCAACTACGCCGACGCCGACGGCAGCGTGCGGTCATACGACTTCGATGTGAACAGCCGTTTCTCCAGCGCATGGGTCCAGGTGCCCGGCAACATGCCGCACTTCGTCCCGCGCGAGATGGCCAAGTAATCTGTCGCAATCGCCCCACATCAAAGTCGTCCGTACACCGTGCCAAAACCGGGGGCACTTGCTAATCTGTCGGGATGAGAAGCCGTATTTGTCTGGACACGGATTGGCGTTTTGCGCTCGGCGACCATCCCACCGCGATCGGGGCGGACTTCAATGATTCATCCTGGCGTACGCTCGACCTGCCGCACGACTGGTCCATCGAAGCGACGCCCGACCCCGACTGCCCGACGCGGGCCGGCGGCGGTTTTTTCCCCGGTGGGATCGGGTGGTACCGCAAACACCTTTCACTCCCGAACGACCCGGGCGACAGGCGCGTCCTCATCGAGTTCGACGGCGTCTACCGCAACAGCGAGGTCTGGTGCAACGGCAAGTTCTGTGGCCGAAGACCGTACGGCTATGCCAGTTTTGCGTACGACCTGACACCTTACATTAAGTTAGATCAGCCCAACGTGATCGCGGTGCGCGTGGACAACTCGCGCCTGCCCAACAGCCGATGGTACTCGGGGTCGGGCATCTATCGGCACGTCTGGATGTCGATAGCCAGCCCGGTGCGCGTGGCACATTGGGGCACATCTGTCACCACGCCCGTGGCCACCCCCGATCGCGCGGTCGTCGGGTGCGGAGTCACCGTGGTCAACGATGGCAAGATCGACATGGATGTGGAGATTGTTGCCGACGTGCCCGGCGCTGTGGGATGTCGGGGCGTGCGCGTGCCGATGAAAATCCCCTCCCACTCAGAGACCGCTTCAACGTGCCTGCAACTCGAAATCCCCAAGCCGCGCCTGTGGTCCCCCGAATCCCCGAACCTTTACACCCTGCGCATCGAGGTCCAACACAACGGTCAAACCCTCGACACCCACGACACACGCTTTGGCGTGCGCTCGATCAGGTTTGATGCACAAAACGGCTTCACCCTCAACGGCCAGAGCACAAAACTCCTTGGCGTGAATGAGCACCACGACGCCGGCTGCCTCGGCGCGGCGTTACCCGACGATGTCATCCGCCGACGGCTGCGTATCCTCAAGGACATGGGCTGCAACGCCATCCGCACCGCGCACAACCCCGCGTCGCCCACGCTGCTGGATTTGTGCGACGAGATGGGCCTGATGGTCGTCGAGGACATCTTCGATGAGTGGCGCGACGGCAAGACGCCGTTCGGGTACCAGCTCGATTGGGACGAATGGTGGGAGCGTGACCTTTCGGACGTGATCCGTCGTGACCGCAACCACCCGTGCGTCGTGATGTGGTCGGTGGGCAACGAGATCAAGGAGGTGCGCGAGGGCCGAGCGGAGGGCCTGCCGATGATGAAGGCGCTGCGCGACGTGTGCCACCGTGAAGACCCGACGCGCCCGATGACGTGTGGCTGTTGTAACAGCCGGGAGACGCTCAAGGCCGGCTTCGGCCCGCTCATGGATGTGTTCGGCTACAACGGCGGCGGCGGCGGGTGTTTCGATTACGAGAAAGACCACACGAAGTACCCCGACATGCCCATGTTTGCCAGCGAGGTGCCTCACTCGTTGCAGACGCGCGGTGTCTACCGCTCACGCACGTGGTACCGCGACCTGGCACGCAACCCCAACGTCGAACGGCAGGACGTGCCGCACCTGACCGTTGAAGAACTCTTCACCGGTTTCGACGAGCACTATCAGTCGTCGTATGACAACGCGATGGTGCGCATCTCCGCCATCGATTCCTGGCGGAACACGAAGCGACTGCCCTGGTTCTGCGGCGAGTTCCGCTGGTCGGGGTTCGATTACCTGGGCGAGTGTTACGGTTGGCCTTGCAAGAGTTGGAACTTCGGCATCCTCGACCTGTGCGGGTTCCCGAAGGACACGTTTTACTTTTACCAGAGCCAGTGGACGGATAAGCCAATGGTGCATGCGCTGCCACACTGGACCTGGCCGGGGCTGGAGGGGAAGACGATCCCCGTCATCGTCTACACCAACTGCGACCGTGTGGAGTTGTTCTATAATAACACTTCGTTAGGCGTGAAAAACCGGGACGATCAAGCGATGTACCTGCGCTGGGACGTGGCGTATCAACCGGGAACATTGCGGGCGGTGGCGTACCGTGACGGGGAGAAGGCCGCCGAGTGCGAACACCACACCGCGGGCCAACCCACGGGCCTGCGGTTATTGCCCGATGAAAAAAGTATCCGGGCAGACAGAACGGGCGTGGCGCACGTCGTGATCGATGTCGTGGATGACAAGGGGTTCTTCGTCCCTCATGCAAACACGATGGTCGAGTTCACCGTCACCGGCCCCGGCAGGCTCATAGGCCTGGAGAACGGCGACCCGCTCGATCACGCCAATTACAAACTCCCCCACCGACGCACCTTCCACGGGAAGATGCTCGCCCTCGTTCAAGCCACCGATCAAGCCGGCACGATCACTCTCGACGCGCACGCCCCGGAACTCGACGCACAAATGTCCTGCACGATCCAGGTGGGTGCCACTGGCGGCTTGCCCGCCAGTGAAAACAACGCACGTCCACGCACTGGCGGGCAAGCCGACAGTGGCACCCGAACTTGAATTCCCCCTGACAACTTGTAAGGACCTGATTCCCCCATGCCCGAAAGACCCAACATCCTCTTCATCCTCACCGACCAGCAGCGGGCCGACACCGTGGCTGCGCTGGGCAACCCGATCATCAAAACCCCCGCGCTCGACCGCTTGGCCAACCATGGCGTTGCCTTCACCAGCGCCTATTCTCCCTCGCCCGTCTGCGTCCCCGCGCGCTGTTGTTTGCACTACGGCCAGTACCCGATGAATACAGGTTGCTACGACAACGCATGGCCCATGCCGACCGATCGGCCGAGCTTCATGCAAGCGCTCACCGACTCGGGCTACCGCACGCACGGCATCGGCAAGTGCCACTTCACACCCGACGCCAAGGCCCTGCGCGGTTTCCAGTCGCGCGAGTCGCTCGAAGAGGTCCCCCGACGCGACAGCGACGATTACACGCACATGCTCGAAGAACAGGGCTGGGGTGAACTGCCCGAACCGCACGGCGTGCGCGGCGAGATGTATTACGTGCCCCAGGTCTCGCAACTGCCTGCCAAGCTCCACCCGACGCAGTGGGTCGGCGACCGCTCGGTGGACTTCATTGAAAAACAAAAAAAAACCAGGCAGCCGTGGATGCTCTATTCGAGTTACGTCCACCCGCACCCGCCTTTTGCGCCGCCCTGGCCTTGGCACAAGCTCTACCGCTCGTTCAACCTCCCGCTGCCGCACGTCCCGCACGAGTGGGAGAGTTTGCTCACCTACATCAATAGAAACCAGAACCGCTACAAGGGCCGTGACCAGGGCATCGACCGCAACCTGCTTCGCAACATCAAGGCCCATTACTACGCCTGCATCTCGTTTGTCGATTACCAGGTCGGCCGGTTGCTCGACGCGCTCGACGCCACCGGTCAGCGGGATAACACATTGATACTCTTCTCCTCCGACCACGGCGAGCTCCTGGGCGATTTCAACAGTTTCGGCAAGCGAAGCATGCACGACGCCTGCGCGCGAGTGCCGATGCTTGCGTCGTTGCCCGGGCGCTTCGAGGGCGGCAGGCGTTGCCACAAGCCCGTGAGCCTCGTCGACATCATGCCCACGTTCCTCGCCGCCGCGGGCGTTGAGAGCAAGTCGATCAAGACGGACGGCGTCGACCTTGCGGACACGCTCAACCACAACAGCGACCGCAAGGCAGTACATGCTCAATACCGTTGCAAGGGCACCGCGATCTACACCACGGTGACGGAGGATTGGAAGTACGCCTACAGCGCCCCTGACCAGAAAGAGTTTTTGTTTAGCCGCAAACAAGACCCGATAGAGACGCGCAACTACGCCGGCCTCCCGGACTCTGATGACACGCTCGAGCGCCTGCGCACAATGACCCTCGACTGGCTCAAGTCATCGCTGCCCGGCGGTGAATCGACCGCGTACGAAGGTGATGACTGGAAGGTCTACCCCAAACTCGAAGTCTCCCCCGACCCGAACCAGGGCCTGCTCACACAAGACCGTCCCGGCTACGTCCTCGACCTGCCGGGGTATAGCGATTAGGCACGAGGCATAAAAGCGATCTTTCCCGCGCGCCGATTGATGTAGGCAGTCCGATTGCCCCTCAGCCTGCAACGGGTCTTCCAGCCACCCGCAGGACCCTCCAGCAACCTGTAACCATCCCCTCTGAATCGGGAAGGTTTATCTATTTATTAATCCGTACTTTACGCAACCTAAATCATGTTCGTGCTGAAAATAGGTACAAAATCTAGAAATGATTAATTGGTTCAGCCGATATCCCGTAGATCGAAGGTATAATGTAATGATGAATAAAGCTCTGATACGCGCCAAGGGATTTACGTTGATCGAGCTGCTCGTGGTGGTCACGATCGTGGTTCTGCTCATCGCCTTGCTATTACCCGCGATCGAGCAGGCGCGGTATGTGGCCCGCCTAACTAAATGTAAGAGCAATCTCCGCCAGCAAGGCATCGCGTTCAATGCCTACGCGATCGACAACAAGAACTCATACCCGGACAGGAGCCGATTCGGCTATCTCAATGCCGTCATGGGCGACCCGACTTACTCAACGTACTCCCCGGGTATGGCGCTGCTGATCTGGACCAACGGCGACCCGAAAAACTACGGGGTCATGGCGCCTTACTTCACAATGCGATTCGATCAGGACTGGAAGACATTCGACCCCTACTACAACCCGACGATGGGATGCCCGCAAGCCTTTGCCAACGGCGTCGACCTTACGAAACCCAAAGGCCAGGCGTACGCAACACCCCTGAGCTATTTCTACTACGCCAACAACAAAATCGGGCAAAGCACCAACTGGGTCAAGATCGCGCACCCCGAATACTACGCCATCAAGCGCAGCCTGATGTTAAACGGTCCGGGTGATGACATGCTCATCCACTTCTTTCAAACACAGGACTCGGCGTTCTACAAAACCCTGGCGTCTGACATCGCCTACCGCATTTCACCCACGGGAGCATGGAACTTCTACAAGCTCAGGAGCAATCACTTCAGGCAAGCCAATCTATACGACGAAGCCGGTTACGTTGAAACGCCTCAAGGTGGACCCGGAACCACAACCATCAATTATCTCTTCACAGACAACAGCGTCAGAGAACACACACTTCAAAACAAAACCCTGGCTAACACCAACTTCTCGATGGACACGGAGAGCGGATCACCCTCGGTTTATTTCCCAAGAGACTGGGGTTATGACCGTCGCCCGCATTAAACCGCTGTTCAACAGCTCATGTCTGTTAGGTTGAACAGGTGCGATCAATGATTCATTCATGAGGGCGGATACATCCAAATCAGACTACCCAGTGTCTTGTTAATAAACGTTGGTTTGTGTCGACCTGGTCATCTCGTTTGAGGTCCTGATACGGCGTCTTGAATGTTTATGAATGAATGAGCGCCGATATCCCAAATTGGGAGCTGCTTACAGAATAATGGATAGAGATTCACTTCAAGCCAAAGGCTTCACGCTCGTGGAATTGATGGTGGTGATCGCCATCATCGTGCTTTTAATCGCCTTGCTGTTGCCCGCATTGAACAAAGCCCGTTACGCGGCGCGGTTGGTGGCCTGCAAAGGCAACCTGAGGCAGATCGCACTGGCACACAACACCTACGCAATCGACTCGAAGAATTGGTATCCCTTCAACCCAACACACGATCCGGCGTATGTCGATGGGATGTTTAGGCAGTTCTACCCCACAGGCACCAATCCGATCACCTCCCCCATGCTGGCGTCCTACCTCTCGGCCAAATCGATGGACCCCCGTTACAACAAGGCCTTGAGGTGCCTTCAGGCCACCAGCAATCTCGGCGGTGTGGGATCGAACTATCAACAATATTGCTTCTATGCCAACCGCTTCAACGCCGCAGGCACCAATCAGGTGCCCCACCACTTTGTTGCGGGCGGGGTACCGCCTTATTACGCAGAGGTTCCAGGCAAACTGCTGCGCAAGCCCGGCGACTCGATGTACCGCGTGGCCTACAAGAACAACTTTGGGTGGTCCGCGGTCAACGGCTGGTACAACTTCCTGGCATCGGATTACGACGACCGGATCTTCGGCACATCCAGTTCCAAGACCAATCACGTCAGCAACGGCGAAGGCTACATCAGCGGCGGTACGACGGCGTGGGAATCGGGATGGGCCACATCGAACTACGCCTTCACAGACGGCAGCGTACGGGACTACAGCTATAACCAGAAGGATTTTCGGCCCTGGATGAATATGGCCGGCAACACCGAAGGCGGCGCACAGGCCACGTTGTACCCCAAAGAGTGGGCCAGAGAATCGCCGTGATGACCCTATTGGCCTTGTGTGCTCTCCCGGCCAACATGACGTGTGTGTATAGAAAATGCGTTTTGTAAATCGGCGTTTTATCCACTTCTAACGTCGTCATACAGATCAATCTTAAAACCTATGCCGCGAATATCCTAGTAAAGGCGGCCACATGAAAACGCATCGGAACACCGTCAAAGGCTTTACCCTTGTCGAGCTTCTCGTCGTCATCACGATCATCACGATCCTGATCTCCTTGCTCTTGCCTTCGTTGAAAAGCGCCAGAGCGGCGGCGATCCGGGTCAAGTGCATGAGCCAGTTGCGGCAGTTGGTGGTGGCCATGCCGAGTTACGCCTCGGACCACAAGCGGTATTTCCCGTCGCGGGCCGCCGTCAGCTACGGCTACCCGCACGAGACCAAACGCACCAGCAACGGCAAGTACGACCTCAACACCACGTTCCTCATCCCCTACCTCGGCGAACGCAACCGCATCGTTTTCTGCCCCGGCATGCTCGATGTCATCAGCCCGACGATCAACCCCGGCGCGTTCGAGGAGCGGTTCTGTAGTTATCAATACTTTGTCTATCCCAAGAGCCTCTACTGGCAGATTCCGTGGCAGGACCTGCGGTCACTCCACACGATCAAGGGCTGTGCCCCGCTCTGGGGTTGCCTGGCTCAGATCAAGCCGGGGGTCGTGAACGGTCACGGACAGGATCGCTCGATGGCAAACCCAAAAGGGCTTAATGCAGCCATGAGCGACGGGTCGGCCCTGTGGGTCGATTTCAAAAACGCGGAGCTGTTCTGGAAATACGGCTCGGATACCTATTACTGGCCGATCTACCGCCAGTAGTCCCACACGATTCAGTCGGCGTGCCTCCACGTCGGGAGCCGGGGTTCACCCGCTTGGTCAGCCGGGCGGTCATGGGCAGCCGATAACGCTGCGTTGTGTTCATGTCAGCCTAGAGCATTCCCAACCCATCCGTAGCGCGTTCGGCGCTTGTTAGGTATTGCGCCCTGGGCGGCTTGCGTGTACGTTGTGCTCACACTCACGGTCGAGTGTTCAAGGAGCCAACGGATGGGCG
>WGMF01000050.1 GCA_016125215.1 Phycisphaera sp. | reverse complement strand
TTCCTCGACGACCGCATGTGCCACACGCAGCCGCAATTGTTCCTTGGCCTGGGCCGTCAGCATCCGTGCATCGTATCGCTTCATCCCCCTTCTACGAAACCCATACCCCGAATGTTCACTATATCATGCTCCGATTAGTAATAGCGCAAGCCCCGAGGTGCAGATGTATGCCGTGCAGACGCTCGGGCAGGCCTACGCCGAGTTCCCCAGGACCTTCGACACGCCCGGCAACCGTGACATGCAGAACGGCGTGGACTACGTGCTCAACGGCCTTGCTGGCTTCCTGGCTGAGGTGCCCGGGGGTGCGGACGTCCTTTACGAAGCGTCCAAGCAGCGCTTCCCCGATGAGCCGCTGCCGCACCTCGACCTGTACATGCGCAAAGACCCGGAGAAGTTCGGGCCCAAGCTCAAGGAGGTCTTTGAGCCGGTGATGCGCGACAAGGTGATCTGGCAATACGTGGGGGAGAACCTCCGATGGATCAACTCGGCCTTGCAAACCAAGACCACCAACCGTTACGTGGATGGCCTGGTCGATCTCTACCAGAAGATCGGCGTCACGGACTACAACTGGCAACCCTGGGGACCGGCCCGCGACAAGATCGAGTGGGATTACCTCACGTTTGACCCGCCCGAGGAAAAGCTGTGGGAGCAAGGCTTGCGTTACCGCCCCGTCACGCTGCCCGAGGGTGCCCAGCAGTGGATGACGCCCGGTTTCGACGCCAAGGGCGCGGGCTGGAAGACGGGTTTTGCTCCCTTCGCCCATCACAACGGCAAGCTCGCGCCGATCGGCAACTGCATCGGTGAGCATCACTTCTGCGGTTGCGGCAATCCTCCCAATACATTTTGGGATAAAGAAGTTCTGCTCATGCGCTGCGTCATCGACTTGCCTGCCATGAAAGACGACCACGCCTACCGCTTCCTTGTCGGTGGCCGCTCGCATGTCAGGGGCGGCGATGGTACGGACATATGGTTCAACGGTATGCGCAAGGAGCCTGGAAAAAAGTCCGAAGCCTCCATGCCCCCAACGGCCAACCGCGCGGGCGGTCTGCCTCGCTTCTTCGTGATCGAACCCGACCTCCGCGAGAACTTCGACGGCAAGGCCATGTCCCCCGCACAGGTGGTGCGCGAACTCGACCGCTGCAGGGGCACGCAGTTCAACCCGCTGATCGTCGACAGATACAGCCTCGAAGTCGCCACGTCACTGGCGGCCTGAACAACATGGTCACAAACTGGGCGTTGCCCGTCCGGTCAGCCCTGGATGGACGTGATCTTGACGCGCATCAGGTCCTGGCGGTGGCCCTTCTTTCGGCGGTAGTTCTTGCGGCGGGCAAACTTGAAGATGCGCACCTTCGGGCCACGCTCACGAGAGAGGATATCCGCCGTCACCTTGGCACCCGAGACGTGCGGATGACCGACCGAAAGCTCGCCCTCGGCCTTGGAGACAGCCAGGACCTTGTCGAAGGTCAGCGTCGCCACGTCGGCGGGTAACTCGCGGATGGCGACGTTCACCACATCGCCCTCGGAAACCTTGATCTGCGTGCCGCTGTCTTCGATGATCGCGTACATGGGCCACCTCGTGGGGGGTTGATTCGAGCCAAGTATCTTACCACCCCCCCGACCGCCCCGCAAACGCCTTGCGCCGACCTCCCCCGCACACGCCGGGTGGGGTCGAGCGTCACGGAATAACCGGTTCCGCCGAGACAGAAACCGCAGATTCCGCAGATGACGCAGATAATGGCGGGATTCACCGATGAGAACACAGAGGGGGGAGGAGGAATGGATGATGGATGATGCCAGAGTAGAGGAACCCTGAGGATTGATGATCCCGGTTGATTGTTAGCCCATCGGTCGCAAGCGACCGGGCTAAATGAAAGCAACCTCTTAACTCCTAACCCCTAACTCCTGTCTCCAATCTGTGTCATCTGCGTCATCTGCGGTTCCTTCCCCGCTCCCGATGACCCACGGCGAACGACCCCATCAGGTGCGCACACCGGCCTGATCGACCTTGCCACGCTCGAGTCTGACCACGCGGTCGGCGGTGTCAGCCACACGCAGGTCGTGTGTGACCATGACGATGGTCTGGCCGGCTTTGTGCAGGTCGGTGAAGAGTTTGAGCAGTTGCGCCCCGGTCTCGGCGTCGAGGTTGCCCGTCGGTTCGTCAGCCAATAGGAGCGTGGGCTCGTTCATCAGGGCGCGGGCGATGGCGACGCGCTGGCGTTCCCCGCCGGAGAGCTTGCTGGGCTTGTGGGTCGTGCGGTCCTTGAGGCCGACCTGTTCGAGCAGCGATTGCGCCCGCGCTTTGGCCTGACGCTTCTGACCGAGCCATGAAAACACACCGTGCCTCACCAACGCCGCAGCCAGCACGTTCTCCAGCGCGGTGAACTCGGGCAGCAGGTGGTAGAACTGAAAGACGAAGCCGACGGTGTTGCAACGGTAGACGTTGCGGTCCAACACGCCCGAGTCGTAGACATCCTGGCCCTTGAAGAGGACCGTGCCGCCGTCGGGACGATCAAGCCCGCCGACGAGGTGCAACAGTGTGCTCTTGCCCGACCCCGACGCGCCGAGGATCGCTAACCACTCGCCTTGCTTGACGGTCATGTCGACGCCGCGCATGACGTGCAGGTCCTGCCCGCCGGTGCGGTAGTGCTTGTGCAGACCGGTGACGGTGAGCAGGTCGGTGTTTTTGAGGTTGGTGTAGGGTTTGTCGGCCATGCGTGTGCGTCGTGAGGAAAGCGTAAAGCTTCGCGGAATCGTGGCCGGGTTTCAAGCGAGCGTTATCGGACAGCCGATCTTATGTCAACGGACAATCGCGGAACCCGAGGGCTTGTCATGGTCACACGTTTACGGATCGTGTTGGGTTTTGGGGTGCTGGCTTCCGCGGTGGCGTGGGCTTCGTGGTCCAGTGGAAACCTGTGGTATTTCGTGGACCTGCCCTCGGTGTTATGGGTGGGGACGATCATCCTTGGGGGTTGGTTGGTCAGCCACGGCCCGGTGGGTGTGTTTCGGGCGTTCGTGTGCGTCTGGTCGGCGGACGCCTCCACTTCCGTCGAACTGTACGCCGGCGCGAAGGTGTTCGAGCGGGGGTACCAACTGGCGTGGGGCGCGGGTATGACGGGATTGATGGTGAACCTGATCGTGATGCTTCGGGACATGAGCGACCCCTCGAAGATCGGACCGGCCATCGCGGCGGCACTGCTCGCGCCGTTGTATGGCGTGTTGATCGCCGAGCTCGTGATGGCGTCGTTTCATGGGTGCCTGGTGTCGGGGATGACCCAGGCCAAACACGTTGTAAGTGAGCAACCCGGACCCATCGGGGGCGTGGGGCATTCGATGGTGAGCCTGGGGTATGCGTTGGTCTTCGCGGTGTCTTTGTTGGCGCTGGTAGCCGTGTTGCAGAACAGTCATATCAGCTCCGACGAAGCCCGCGCGGTGGTTCAACAGATCCACGACGCTTTCCCATCTCACTGACTGCTTGGCGTTCTCTGCGTCTTGGCGGTTAATCCGTGTGCCGGTAAACAGAAAGCCGGCCGCGAGTTTGGCCGGCTTCCGGCGAGGACGATGTGGACCGCTTCCCGTGTCCCCGCTCTCCCCACCCACCCCCGGCCCCCGGAAGTGCAAGCCCCGGAAGCGAACATCCCGGAAGCGAACGCCCCGGAAGCCCATCGCCAATCGCCCCTCCTGACCGGACTCCGCCCCGTCCCCCGATGGCTGTGCATCGAACCGTCGTCAGACGCTACTCGCAAAAAAAGGGGAGCGGGCTTGTCGCGCGTGAGGGAAAATCGATCCGCATCACCCGGTTTCGTCGGGCGCATCACATGTGTAGAGTCTTCGACATCGCCACACGCTGCGTTCCGAACAAGCCCGCCCCCCACCCCCCGGAAGCGAAACACGAAAGCGTAACCCGGAAGTAAAGCCCGGAGGCTCGACCCTTCGATCATGTGGTCGTCTGCGGCACCCGACACGATCGGGTGCCGATCAAAACCCGATCCCAGCCGACTTCACGTTCGGCCATAGATGTATTCGTGCAGGAAGTAGATCGTCTGCTCCTGTGCGTTGGCCTCGTGGGCGTTGAGGTCGCCGATCGAGATCAGCCCCAGCAGCGTGCGTCCCTCGTCGATCACGGGCATGTGCCGGATGCGACGGTTCTTCATCACCGCGCGGGCCTCGTCAATTGAAGTCGTAGTTCGGCAGCAGGCGACCTCGGTGGTCATCACGTCAGCCACACGCACGGAGGCGGAGTCGCGCTGCTCCGCCACGATGCGCCTGAGCACGTCGCGCTCGGTGAAGATGCCCTGCAACTCGTTGTCCGCCACGACGACGAGGGCACCGATCTTATGCCGGTTCATCACCTGCGCCGCTTCGAGCACCGTGGCCTCGGGCCGAATCGTCTGCACGGACGTGCCTTTGTGCGAAAGGATGTCGCGGATGGTGGCCATACTTCTTGGCTCCTGTAAAAATGTCGATCGGACAAACCCGCTGCGCGGGACACTGAACGTGAGATGTCGCAGACCTGTCTAACCCACTAACCGTGACCTTGACATGGGCGGCTGATGCATCTGGCCGCTGACATTATTTTACACCAGGTGCCGCGTTTACCAAGCTTTTTTTATGGGCGGGTTTTCCGCGATTTCAGAGTCCATTGTCAGAAATCCATAAAGCGGTGGGATAGCCATCCCTCCGCTTTGTTAATCCCCGGTTTTGAACAACTTCGATGCCACCGCCGCACCGCATTCGGCGTGGCGACGGATGTAGCGAACCGTCGCCAACTGATGCTCACGGTTCTCGATCGGGATAATCATGCTCCGCTTGCCCCACAAACCCCCGGTGCGTGCTTGCAACCCCGCCTGCCGCAACGCGTGCGAAGCATGTTTTTTCAACAGCCCGATGGCGTGTCGCGGGACAGGATCACGACCATCTTGCAATGAAGATTTTTAGGGTGGCACGAGCGAGGGATTCATCATCCGCCCATCGATCGGTTGAAACCTGACCAACAAGTGGAAATGCGTCGGGTCCACACTGAGGTCGATCCATTCGACAGACCACTCGTTGAGTTTCTCAACCATGGAGCGACAGATAAAGACCTGCTCGTCTGCGGTGAGCTTGACCGTGTCTCGTTTCATTTCACCCCGTGATTGCGCGAGACGTTCGTCAAAGGTACCGGGGGGTGGCGGGTTCTTATACTCTCCCTCAACGTGCTCGATGTGCCGCCAGGTACGGAACCCGCGTCCGTCCCCGGGCAACCATGAACCGTAGGTGTGCCCCGTGCAGTGCCACCATTTATTCCATGGACCCGGCATCTTTTCATATTAACAAAGCGGAGGGATGGCTATCCCTCCGCTTTAAGCAAAAGTTGAAAAATAATCTTCCGGGGAAACTTCCGGAGGGGTTACGCCACCGTCACGCTCTTGTCGAGGTAGACGTCCTGGATCAAATTGAGCAGCGAGACGCCCTCTTTCATCGGGCGCTGGAAGGCCTTGCGTCCGGAGATCAGGCCCATGCCGCCGGCCCGCTTGTTGACCACCGCGGTCTTGCACGCCTCGGCAAAGTCGTTGTCACCCGACGCCCCGCCGGAGTTGATGAGCGGAGATCGGCCCATGTAACAGTTGGCAATCTGGTACCGGCAAAGCTCGATGGGGTGGTCGCCGGGGGTCAGGTCGCTGTAGACCTTCTTGTGCGTCTTGCCGTAGCCCTTGAGCGCGTTGTACCCGCCGTTGTTCTCGGGCAGCTTCTGTTTGATGATGTCTGCTTCGATGGTCACGCCCAGGTGGTTGGCCTGCCCGGTGAGGTCAGCGGAGACGTGGTAGTCCTTGCCGTCGACCTTGAAGCCGCTGTTGCGCAGGTAGCACCACAGCACGGTGACCATGCCCAATTCGTGTGCGCGGGCAAAGGCGGCTGAGACTTCCTGGATCTGGCGGGTGGACTGGTCGGATCCGAAGTAGATCGTCGCACCGACGGCGGTGGCGCCCATCTCGAACGCCTGCTCGACCTGCATGAACATGACCTGGTCGAACTGGTTGGGGTAGGTCATCAGTTCGTTGTGATTGAGCTTGGCAAGGAACGGGATCTTGTGGGCGTACTTTCGGCTCACCGCGCCCAGGACACCGAGCGTCGACGCCACCGCGTTGCAGCCGCCCTCGATGGCGAGCTTGACGATGTTCTCGGGGTCAAAGTAGATCGGGTTGGGGGCAAACGAAGCGCCGGCCGAGTGCTCGATGCCCTGGTCGACGGGGAGGATCGAGACGTAGCCCGTCCCCGCGAGTCGGCCGGTGTTGAGCATCATCTGGAAGTTGCGCAGCACCTGCGGCGAGCGGTCGGTGATGGAGACGACGCGATCGACAAAGTCCGGCCCGGGGAGGTGGAGGGCGGACTTGTCGAAGCCCCTGGCTTTGTAGTTGAGCAGCGCGTCGGCCTCGGAGCCGAGCAGTTCGTGAATCTTGGAAGCGGACATGACAAACTCCTGTTGAGGGTGGATTGAAGCCGCGCACGGGGCTGCGCGCGGGAGGGGGATTGTCGGACAAACTTGTCTGTAAATCAAGTCCCCTGCCCGGTGTTCGATTCTATCAGGTGGCGTCCGGTGAGGATCGGGTTAAACTGCGTTGCGTGGCGTGGGGTTGTGTGTATGGCAATCGCGCGTCGCGTGGAGTGATCGGCCGGTGTCTGGGCAAAGCCAAAGGGCACCCATCTCAACGAACAGCACCGCAACGGTTACCCCCGGGGCCTTGACGCAGTGGACGCTCATCGGACGTTTGCTGATGCTGGCCTGGCAGTTCAGGGTGCGCTGTCTGGTGGTGCTGGCGTTCAACGTCTCGCTTCTGCTGCTGGGCCTGTCGGGGCTGGGGCTGGTGGGGTTGGGCGTGGACGTGGTGCGCCACGCGGTCGATCCGGACAAGGTCGCGGTGCCCAAGGCGCCCTTTGGATTGATCGACCCGAGGGACTACGAGCCGATGGTCATGATCGCGATCGTGGCGGGGGCGATCATGGCGCTGGCGCTCTTGCGGGCGTTTCTGGGTTACGGGTCGGCCATCAGCGCAGCGGACCTGTCGATGCGTCGCATCGCGGTGAAGCTGCGCAGCGACGTGTACGACAAGCTCCAGCGGTTGTCGTTTCGCTTCTACGACGCCAACAGTTCCGGGTCGATCATCAACCGTGTCACCGGCGACACCAACGCGATGACGCAGTTCGTCTCGGGCGTGCTCATTGCCATCCTCGAACTGGTGCTCTCGCTGACGGTCTACCTGACCTACATGCTCAACATCCACGTCGGGCTGACGCTGGCGGGCCTGGCCACGACGCCGATCCTCTGGTGGCTCACCGTCCGCTTCTCGCGCACGGTTCGGCCGGAGTACGTCAAGAACCGCGAGCTGCGCGACCAGATGATCAACACGCTCTCCGAGAGCGTGCAGGGCGTCCACGTCGTGAAGGGCTTTGCGATGCAGCGGCGCGAGGTCGAGCGATTCAAGGCCGCCAACGACTCGGTCAGCAGTCAGCAGAGCCTGATCTTCCGCAAGACCTCGACGTTCAACCCGATGGTGGGCTTCCTCACCAACGTCAACCTCTTCGTGCTTTTAATCTTCGGCGGGTACCTCGTGATGCTTCACGAGCAGGACGCAAGCAAGGGCATCGCGCTGGGCACGGGCCTCGTGGTATTTGCCGGCCTGCTCCAACAGTTCTCCAACCAGGTCGGCACGGTGGCAAACATCTCCAACACGATCCAGGTCAGCCTGACCGCGGCGCAGCGGGTCTTCGAGGTGCTCGACGCGCCGATCGAAGTGCAAAGCCCGCCCAACCCCCGGAAGCTGGGCAACGCCAGGGGCGAGATTGTTTTCGATCACGTGACATTCGGTTACGACCCGAAGAACCCGGTGCTGCACGACATCTCGCTCAAGGTTGAGCCGGGCCAGTGTGTGGCGATCGTGGGCGCGACCGGCGCGGGCAAGAGCACGCTGCTATCGCTGATCCCGCGCTTCTACGACCCGGACAAGGGGCGCGTGATCGTCGACGGGCACGACCTGCGAGCGCTGGACCTCGACGAGCTTCGCCGAAACATCGGGCTGGTTTTTCAGGAGAGCTTTTTGTTTTCCAACACGGTGGCGTTCAACATCGCGTTCGGGCACCCCAATGCGTCGCGTGAGCAGGTTGAGAAGGCCGCCCGTATCGCCGCGGCGCACGAGTTCATCGAGAAGCTGCCCAAGGGTTACGACACGCTGCTCTCCGAAAACGCGGTGAACCTCTCCGGCGGACAACGCCAGCGCCTTGCGATTGCCCGCGCGGTGCTGCTCGAACCCAAGATCCTTTTGCTCGACGACCCGACGGCGGCGGTCGACCCGGAGACGGAGCACGAGATCCTCGACGCGATGGACGCGGCCATGCAGGGGCGCACGACGTTTGTGGTGGCCCATCGGTTGAGCACGCTGCGTCGGGCCGACAAGGTCATCGTGCTCAACGCCGGCCGCGTCGTCGAGGTCGGCACGCACGACCAACTGATGAACCACGCGGGCGGTCATTATCAACAGGCTGCCAACCTCCAGACCGCCGATGACGAGAGCTTAAGACTCCTGGGCATGGAGGAGCCGTGAACCACTCGCTTGACTATTTAGAGCGCCTAACAGAATGATGCATGACCGAAACACAGATGCACCCAAAGGGGGCAGGAGTGATCCGCAGATTACGCAGATTTCGCGGATTGGAAAGCCGATTTGCCGCAGAGAGCGCAGAGGACGCAGAGAGGGCATTGTCAGATCAGCTTTTGAATCATGGATATCGATGATCTCTCTGCGAACTCCGCGCTCTCTGCGGTGATTTTCTCAATCTGCGAAATCCGCGTAATTTGCCGACAGTTTCTCTCTGTGTCTCTCTGTGGTTGATATGGATCGCTGCACCAAGCCATGAAGAAACAGCCCGTCCAAGTTTTGGCCCACTACACCGCCGAAGAGCGCGAGCTTGAGAAACGCCCGCTCGACAGGGGGCTGATCCGTCGGCTCTTTGCGCAGACCCGCCCCTACTCCGGGATGCGGGCCAAACTTTTCGTGCTCGTCGTCGTGCGGTCGATGCTCCTGCCCCTGATCGCGTGGTCCCTGGGTTCGATCATCCGTGGCCCGATCGAAGACGGCGACTACCTCGTGACCGTGCTGGCGTCCGTCGGCTTTCTTCTTTTGGCGGGCATGACGCACTACCTGCTCGTGTTCCGCACGCGCTACGCATTGATCCTGGGCGAGAACGTCGTACGCGACCTGCGCCAGGCGGTCTTCGAGCACCTGCACTCCATGCCCATGAGCTTCTTCCACAAGACCAAGCTCGGCCGAATCATCTCACGCATGACCAGCGACATCGAGGCCATCCGCGTGGGCGTCCAGGAAGTCGTCTTTGTCAGCATCGTCGGCATCGGGCAGATGATCGTCTCCGCGGCGATCATGCTCTACGTCGACCGGATGCTCTTCGTGATCGTCGCGTGCATGGGGCCGATGCTCTGGCTGATGAACAAAGCCTTTGCCCTGCGGTTCTCACGCGCCATGCGCGCCGTGCAGGAGAGTTTCTCGCGCGTCACCGCCACACTGGCCGAGAGTGTTTCGGGCATCCGTGTGACGCAGAGCTTCGTGCGCCAGGACATCAACGCAGGCATGTTCAGCACACTCGTCCACGACCACAGCAACTACAACATGCTCGTCTCCCGCGCCAACGCGATCTTCTCCCCGCTGCTCGAACTCAACACGCAGTTCTTCATGGCGGCCCTCCTGCTCGTGGGCGGATACCGCGTGCTCACGCCCGCCATCCACGCCCCGCCCGGCGACCTGGTCACCTTCTTCTTCCTCTCCGGCGTCTTCTTTGGCCCGGTGCGGATGCTCGGCCAGCAATACAACAACGCGCTGCAGGCCATGGCCGGCGCCGAACGCATCTATCAACTGCTCGACACCAAGCCGCAGTGGAAAGACGCTGACGACGCCACGGACATCGACAAGATGGTCGGCCGGGTCGAACTCAGGAACCTGTGCTTCGAGTACGACCCGGGCAAACCGGTGCTCAAGCACATCGACTTTGTCGCCGAGCCGGGGCAGGTCATCGCGCTGGTCGGCTCGACGGGCAGCGGCAAGACCTCGATCATCAACCTCATCAGCAAGTTCTACCTCCCCACCAGCGGGCAGGTGCTCATCGACGGCCGCGACATCCTCACCATCCGCTCCGACAGCCTGCACAAACACATGGGCATCGTGCTCCAGCAGAACTTCCTCTTCACCGGCACGGTGCTCGACAACATCCGCATGGGCAAGACCGGCTCGAGCGAAGAGCAAGCCAAGGAGGCCGCCCGTAAACTCGATTGCCTGGACCTGCTCGAATCGCTCCCGATGGGCTTGGACACACAGGTCGGCGAGAGAGGCTCCGCGCTGTCGCTGGGCCAACGGCAACTGGTCTGCTTTGCCCGCGCGATGCTCGCCGACCCACGCATCCTCATCCTCGACGAAGCGACCAGCAGCGTCGACACGATGACCGAGGCCCGCATCCAGGAAGCCCTGCGCAGGTTGCTCGTGAGCCGTACGAGCTTTGTCGTCGCCCACCGCCTGAGCACGATCCGCCACGCCGACTGCGTGTTGGTGCTCGAACAGGGCAAGATCATCGAACGCGGCACGCACGTCGAGCTGCTCGGGCAAAAAGGCATCTACGCCCACCTCTACCGGCAGTTCGTGCTGGCCACGCAGGCGTGAGCGGGTGAGTGGTGACTAGTGAGTGGTGAATGGTGATGAGTGATTGGCAGCCATTGTGTGATCTGACCGCGATCCCGCATGTGGGCGGCCACTATGTCGTCCACCACGGCAGACCGCTTGCGGTGTTTCGTCACAACGGTGAAGTGATCGTGATGGACGACACCTGCCCGCACGCCGGCGGCTCGCTCTCGGCTGGACGCATCGACGGGGAATCCCGCTGTGTCCTGTGCCCGTGGCACGGCTGGCCCTTCGAGCTGGCCACCGGCCAGTGCCCCGACAACCCGACCTACCGAGTGCAACATTACGAGGTGAAAGTCGAAGATCACCGGGTGTATGTCCGCTGAAACTTTCAGGAATCATCCGGGGATCATTTTGAACAGCTTCCGACATATCCGATAAGGGCACAAAGGATAAACGGGGCCGGGGAAGAATCCGCAGATGACGCAGATGACGCAGATTCAAGACTGATTCAACGCAGATTTTCACGGTCATCAATCGGATTCAATCTGTGAAATCTGTGCAATCTGCGGTTTCTGTATCGACACCCGCTTTACTCCGCGGCGCTTAGCTTTCATCTTGTTTGTGCTCTTATAATCATGGGATGCCCGAACAAACCCATACCGAACGTGTGACATTACGGACGCTCCGCGCCAAGGTGCGCGCCGGTGAGAAGTTTGCCATGCTCACCTGTTACGACGCCACCACCGCGCGGTGGCTGTGGCAGGGTGGTATCCAGGCCTTCCTCGTCGGCGACACCGCGGCACAGTTCATCCTCGGCCACGACTCGACGCTGCCGGCGTCGATGCCCTTCATGCTCGAGATCACCGCGGCGGTCCGTCGGGGCGCCCCCGGATGTTTTCTCATGGCGGACATGCCGTTCGGCAGTTACCAGTGCGGCGACGATGAGGCGCTGCGCAACGCCTCGCTCTTTCTCTCTCAGGGTGGCGCCGACGCGGTCAAGCTCGAAGTCGATGAAACTTTTGAGCCGTTGGTATCGCGCATGGTCCACGCCGGTGTTCCCGTCGTGGCACACCTCGGCTCGCGCCCGCAGGCTGCGCGGCAGACGGGCGGCTACCACAGCGCCGGTCGGACACCCGCCCACGCCGACGCCATCGTCCGCGCTGCGTGCGCCATGATCGACGCCGGCGTGTCGATGATCCTGCTCGAAGCGACACCCCAAGAAGTTTCTGACAGGGTCGTCGAGCGGGCCGCGTCCATATCGGGGTCGTCGCCCTACCCCCGCCCCGTGGTGGTGGTCGGTTGTGGCGCGGGACCGGCGTGCCACGGCCACGTCGTGGTGCTGCAGGACCTCGTGGGCATGACCGACTGGCAACCCCCGTTCGTCAAGCCCATTGCGGACCTCGGCAAGCAACTGTCGCGCGCAGCCGATCGGTGGGCACGGCTCGTGGCCTCGGGGCGTTACCTGCTCAAAGACCACCCGTATCCGATGATCGAACAACCCCCCAGACACGCCAAACCCCACACACGCAAACCGCGTAAAAGGTGAACCGCCTTGCGAACCGCGGCCAACACGCTGCGTATGATTCACAGAAGCCCGGAGGGGCAAAGACAAACCGCAACAACCCTCAGGAGATCGTCGATGAACCGCATCAAGTGGTATGGCCCGACCGTCGCGCTGCTCGTCACCGTGCTCTTTGTCATGATCGCTGGACCCGCGACCGTTCGGCGTATCGAGTCGGCACACAAGGACCAGTACCTCATCAACATCCGCGACGGGCTCGAACAGTCCTCTTCACTCGAAGAACTCAGCAAGACCTTCCGCAACGTTGCGCAGCTCGTCGAGCCGAGCGTTGTCTTCATCCAGGTCGCCAGCAAGCAAACCGTCCGTCGAACCTCGGGCATGAGCGAGCAGGACCTGCTCCGCCGATTCTTCGGCCCGCGCTTCAACACGCCCGGCGACCCCTTCAACAACCCGCAAGACCCCCTCGGCCCGCAGGACAACAACCCACAACAGAACGAAGACTTTGACAAGTACAACGTCCCCCGCACCACCGGTGCCGGCTCGGGATGGGTCTACGACAAAGAGGGGCACATCATCACCAACAACCACGTCGTGGAAGACGCCGACGAGATCACCGTCAAGTTCGTTGACGGCACGACCAAGAAGGCCACCGTCGTCGGCACCGACCCCAAGACCGACGTCGCGGTCATCAAGGTCGACATGGATAAAGACGACCTGCACCCTGCCAAACTCGCCGACGAAAACGTCCAGCAGGGCGACATTGTCTTTGCCTTCGGTGCGCCGTTCCAGTTCGACTTCTCGATGAGCCAGGGCATCGTCTCGGGCAAGGGACGCAGGCTCAACATCCTCAGCGACGTCGGCGGATACGAAAACTTCATCCAGACCGACGCCGCCATCAACCCCGGGAACTCCGGCGGGCCGCTCACGAACGTATACGGCCAGGTCGTCGGCATGAACAGCGCGATCGCCTCGCGCACCGGGGCGTTCAACGGCCTGGGCTTTGCCATCCCCATCGACATGGTCAAGAGTGTCGCGGACCAGATCCTCAAGTCCGGCAAGGTCAGCCGGGGATTTCTGGGCATCGTCATGAGCGACCAGGACCTCGACCCCAAGCTCGCCGCGACGTTTGGCTTCGAGGGCAAGGGCGTGCTCGTCACCGGGGCTGACCCCCAGTTCCCCGCCGCCAAAGCCGGCATCGAACGCGGTGACATCGTGACTAAAGTGGATGGCAAGCCGGTGCAGACCCAGACCGAGCTGCGCAACATGATCGCCGCCTACCCGCCGGGCGCGACGGTCAAGCTCGATGTCTTCCGCAAGGGTCAGACCAAGACCATCCCCGTCACCCTTGCCGAGATGCCCGACACCTACGCGGTGGCCGGCTCGAGTGAGAACCCCACCCAATCCAATAACGAGTCCAACACCTCCGAAGCCGGTCAACAGGCTTTGCGGAAGATCGGCATCGAGGGTGCCACCGACCTCACGCCCGAACTGGCCAAACGCATGAACACGACGGTCGACAAGGGCGTGGTCGTGCTCAATGTTCGGCCGGGCTCCGTCGCGCAGTCTGTCGGCATCCAGCGCGGTTCGATCATCACCGAGGTCGGCGACTCCGCCGTGTCCTCCGTCGAACAACTCGCGGGTGAACTGGCCAAGGCCGACCTCAAGAAAGGCGTCCGCCTGAGCGTCTCGGACGGCAAGTACGACCGCTATGTCCTGATCGAGGTGAACAACCCGTAATGCCCGTGTTTTGACCTTCTCCTTAGCCCACCCGTCCTTCTCACGAAGGCCCGTGGGCTTTTTCATCTGGTACTTTGCTATCCACCGTCAAAGGAGCACACCATGAAGATCGACATCCAGGCACGACGATTTGAGATGACCCCCGCCATCGCTGAGCACGTTGAGCAGCGTATGACCCACGCCCTCAACCAGCACGACAAACACGTCCAGGGCGTCGAGGTCGTGCTCGAAGACGTGAACGGCCCCAAAGGCGGCGTCGATAAAATCTGCAAGGCCACCGCGCTCTTCGAGAAACTCCACCCCGTCATCGTCGAGGAGCGGGGCGAAGACCTCTACCTCACCGTCAGCAAAACCGCCGACCGCATCAAGGTCGCCGTCGGCAGAATGCTCGACAAGGTGCAAGACAAGAGGCCGTGAGCGGGAGCGTCATCCCACAGCGGCGCAGTGAGGGAGTTCATCGGGGGCGATCCGGGGGTGATCCCGGGGCGATCCCGGGGCTGGATGCCCCGGGCTTTGCACTTCCCGTTGCAAAGCCCGCCGCGTCCAGCGGCGGGATCCGCAGCGGGATCCGCGGCGGGACACACCCGCATCACCGCCGCATACACCCCAATCAATTTTCCTTGGAAATGACTGACCACACCGCCGCACCCTCGTGCAAATGCCTCGCGATGTAGGCCGACACGTTATTAAAGTGGCCTTCATCCCGTATCGGCAGACACCGGCAACCCGCCGCCCAGACCGGACCTTCAAACACATGACCCCGCTCTCGAAGTTGTTTCACACTCCACGTCTTTAACTTGCCAACGAGTGTTTTGGGTTGACCCTCGGACCATTGCACAAGCAAATGCCAATGGGTTGGTCCGATGGCGAGATCGATGAACGCGGTGTGGTAATGCCCGAGAGCCTCGGCCCACGCGGCGCAAGCGACCCGGCACTGTGCGGATGTGAACCGGACCGCATCGTCCGACAGTCTGCCTTGCACATCGTCGTGAAGGTGTGCGTGTTGCCCTTCGGGCGGTGGGTTCTTGTAGTCACCCTCGACATGGACGCGGTGGTCCCTGCTGCGCCACCCGCGCGCGTCGCCCGGGAGCCACACCCCATACGTTGACCCCGTGCAGTGGAAGAAGTTGTTCCACGGCCGGAGCATCAGGGGCATGAGCAGGCCCGCGGGAATGGGGTGCGTGTGATCCCGGGGCTGGACGCCCCGGGCTTTGCAATGCGAACAATAACGATATTTTATCGACACGCAAAGCCCGCCGCGTCACTTGCAAAGCCCGCCGCGTCCAGCGGCGGGGTTCAGGGATACCGCGATGCACATCGGGATGTGATGCAACCCCCCTGCCCCTCACCCCTGCGTCAATTCTCCGCTCTTGTTGAGCGACGCCACCAACTGGTCGAGCGTGAACGTGCAGCCACACTCGGGGCATTTTGCCTCGCGCAGGCCGGCGAGGTTGTAACCACACTCGGGGCAAGGCAGTTCCGACTTGCCCGTGGCGTGCTTGAGCCTCTGCATGCGTTCGGCCTTGGTTTCACGCCAGATCAGGGCCGTCGCACCCAGCCAGACCGGTGCCCAGACCAGGATGCCGAAGATCGGGATCAACTCTTCATCGGATCGGCCCATCATCGGGATCGCCGCCGCAAAAGCCGCGGGCACCATCGCCGCAAACACCGAACCGATCGTCAGTCCCATCCGCATGGTGTTCCACCGGACCAGGGACAACCACGTCAACAACCAGCCCGCAACAAGGACGCCCATCGTGATGAGACTCGTAAACCAGAGCCCGGCCGCGTCTCGCAACCGTGCGACCTGGTCGAAGAAGAAAAAAATCGGCACGTAAACCGCCGCGGCAAAAAGAATCACCGACATCGAAAGCAGTAACCGGGCAACGAGACTGGGCATGGCTAGTTGGCTCCCTGCAACATTTCCTTGACCTGTTTGCGCGTCGTCGGCGTCACCGCGTTGCCGGCGAGCATCTCCGCCAGCTCTTCCACACGCGCCTGCCCCTCCAACACCGTGACACCCGTGACCGTCTGCTTCCGGGGGCCGGTGCCCTCGACACGCTTGGCAATCCGCAGGTGGCGGTCGGCATACGCGGCGATCTGTGGCAGGTGCGTGATGCATAAAACCTGCTGACTCTGACGCGAGAGCGCCCGGAGCTTCTGCCCGATCACCGTGCCCATGCGTCCGCCGATGTTCGCGTCGATCTCATCGAAGACCAGCACGCTGATGCGGTCGCTCTGTGCCAGGATCGACTTGAGCGCAAGCATGATGCGTGAGAGTTCGCCCCCGGAAGCGATTTTGCGAAGCGGCCGCGCGGGTTGGCCGGGGTTGGTCCGCACGAGCATCTCAATCGATTCCAGGCCCGTGGCGGATGCTTGATCTTCAACAAACTCGACGGACAACTCCGCCTCGGCCATGCCCAGCTCTTTGAGGTGCTCGCCGACTTTCGGGCACAGGTCTGTGGCCGCGGCGTGGCGGGCCTTGGTGAGCTTGCGACCGACGAGGTCCATCTGTGTCCGCGTCGACTGGATTTGTTTTTCGAGTTGCGTGAGGTCTTCGTTTTCCCCGCGCAGTCGGGTGAGCTCCGCTTCGAGGTCCTGCCGATACGCTAGCAGTTCGCCGGCCGCGTCGGTCGTCGAAGAGGTGTCGCAATACTTGGCCATCAACCGGTTGAGCGTGTCCAGCCGGTCTTCGACCTCGGCCAGTTCGCCGGGGTTGGCTTCGAGCCGTTCCACATATCGGCTTAAATCAAAGCTGCTGTCCTGGAGCACGAGCGTCGCGGTGCGCACCTGTTCGGCGATCGGACCGACCCCCGCGTCGAGTTGGGTCAGTTCGTTGAGCAGGTGGACGATCATCTGCAGACGCTCGACGACCGAGCCGTCCGTTTCATAAAGCGCCGCGTGCGCGGAGGAGGCGTCCTTCACCAGCCGCTGCACGTTGGCCAGCATCCGTTGTCGGGCACGCAGCTCTTCATACTCCCCCGCTACGACCGCCGCGTCGTCGATCTCGTCGGCCTGGAACTCGTAAAGGTCGAGCTGCTGCTTGCGGAGCGTGCGTGAGGCGCTCAGCTCCGCCAACCGTTGCTGGAGTTGCCCAAGCGTGCGGTGGTGCTCGGCAAACTGCTCGCGCAGGTCTTCGCACCGGCCATACGCGTCGAGGATAGACAGTTGATTAGACGGACGCAGGAGGTACTGGTGGTCGTGCTGGCCGTGAATATCGACGAGCGTCTCGCCGATCGCGCGGACCATTGCGGCGGTCGCGGGTTGGCCGTTGACCGTGGCGCTGGTGCGACCGGAGGCAAAGACTTTTCGTGTGATGAGCAGCTCGTGGGCATCGCCTTCGGCCAGGTCGGCCACCTGCGCTACGGCGGCGCGCGTGCGTTCGTCGTGGACCTCGAAGACACCCGACACCCGCGCCTCCTGCGCACCGGGACGCAGCATCTGACCCAGCTCCGTCGAGCGCAACCCGAGCAACACCTCGAACGCCCCGAGGATCAGGCTCTTGCCCGCGCCCGTCTGGCCCGTGAAACAGTTCAGCCCGTCGCACAGGTCCAGTCGCACGTCCTCGATCACCGCGAGGTTCGAGATATGTAGCTCACGCAGCACGCAGGCATTTTACTTTCTTCCCCCACGGTTTGACGGCTGGAAATCCCCGCATTATGACACACCCTCCGTCCGACTACCCCGACGACCCAGCGCAACGGAATCCCCACCATGAAACCCAACATCCTCTTTGTCATCTGTGACGACCTGACCTGGGGCGACCTCTCCCTCCACGGCAACCCGCACCTCGACACGCCCCACCTCGACAAGATGGGCCACGAGTCGACACGCATGACACGCTACTGTACCGGGCCGCTCTGCACACCCGCACGCGCCGCCATCATGACCGGACGACACCCCCAACGCACCGGCGCCATCGACACCTACGTCGGTCGCGCCATGATGCACCACGATGAAGTCACCCTGGCCCAGATGCTCAAGAGCGTCGGCTACGACACGGGCATGTTCGGCAAGTGGCACCTGGGCGACTGCAACCCCATGCGACCCTGCGACAAGGGCTTCGACGACACCCTCTGGCACGCCAGCGGCGGACTCGGCCAACACGGCAACCCCGGCATGTTCGACAAACGCAGCGGCTACTTCGACCCCTTGCTCCTGCGCAACGGCGACACCGTCGAGAGCAAAGGCTACTGCACCGACATCTTCACCGACGCCGCCACCGACTGGATTGCCAAGCGCCAACACAACCAGCCGTGGTTTGCGTACGTCGGTTACAACGCCCCGCACGCCCCGCACATCATCGGCGATGAGTGGGTCCAGCGTGTCAAAGGCAAGGACCTGCCCGAGAAGTGGCAGAAAATCTACGGCATGGTGGCCAACATCGACCACAACGTCGGCAAACTCCTCGACACGCTCGACCGCTACAAGCTGCGCGACAACACGATCGTCGTCTTCACCAGCGACCACGGGCAGTGCCAAAGCTCGGTGGTGGACGGTCGCCTGCGCTACAACGGCAACCTGCGCGGGATGAAGAGCACGATGTACGAGGGCGGCATCCGTGTGCCGTGCCTCGTCCGCTGGCCGGGGCAACTGCCCGCAAGCGACTGCGACGCGCTGGCCAACCCCATCGACTGGGTCCCGACGTTTTCCAGCGTGTGCGGCTTCGTATTGCCTGGAAACAAAAAGATCGACGGCTCGAACATGCTGCCCGTGATGCGGAAAAAATCACCCCCGACCGACCGGGCTGTCTGCATGCAGTGGCACCGCGGTGACGAGCCGAAGCGATTCAAGAACGCCACGACCATCACGCAACAATACAAGTGGTATCGGCCCGACTCGACTGCGCCCGACGAACTCTACGACATCCACAACGACCCCGGTGAAGAACACAACCTTGCCCCACGCAAGCCGGATGTCGTGGCGGCATTGATCGCACACTACGAAAAATGGTTCGACGAAGTCGCAGCCGAAAGGCCCGACAACTACGCGCCGCCACGCATCGTTCTGGGCCACCCCGCCTCGCCCACGGTCCTGCTCTCACTTCAAGATGCACGCCTGCTCGGCACGCAGGAGAGCTGGGGCACGACCTACGCAGGCTACTGGCTCGTCGATGTCCACGCCCCCGGAAGGTATCGATTCGACATCCACCTCGGGAACGGCCCGCTCAACCGCGAGTGGGTCCTGCGCTGCGGATCAGTAGAAAAAATCCTCACCATCCCTACAACCTGTTATACCACCGAACTGACCCTCGACGCCGGCCCGCAAACCGTAAGCTGCCTCGCCTTCGGCCCTGTCGAAGACCTCCGCCCCAACCAGACCGACCCCGGCGTCCGCACCGTCGGACAGATCGAGGTCACACGCATCGGGACCTGAAATTGTCCGACAGGATCACAGGATTTTGAGGATCAACAAGATCGCAGCCTGCTATCCGCTGGTTTTACATCATCCATCATCCATTATCCATCATCCATTCCCCCTCCCCGCTACAATGTCCCAGCTATGACCACGACCCAATCCCAGACCGAACAATCCTTCCGCATCCAGACCCCAGACGCCCCCCCGGAAGCTTACGACCGGGCATCCGGTGATGGTGCCACCGACCAGGCCGACGTCAAGACCGAAGAGATGCTCGTCAACATGGGGCCGCAGCACCCCTCGACGCACGGCGTGCTCCGTGTCGTCCTACGCACCGACGGCGAGATGGTCCTCGAAGCCATCCCCCACATCGGCTACCTCCACCGCTGTGCCGAGAAGATCGGCGAGAACGTCGCCTATTTCCAGTACATCCCCTACACCGACCGCATGGACTACCTCGCGGGCATGAACGAGAACTGGACATTCTGCCTTGCCGCCGAGAGGTTAGCCGGCATCACGCTGCCACGCAGGGCGGAACTCATCCGCATCATCATCTGCGAACTCAACCGTGTGGCCTCACACTTAGTCAGTTTCGGGACCTACGGCCTGGACATCGGCGCGTTTACGCCGTTCCTCTACGCCTTCCGTGAACGCGAGTACGTGCTGGACCTGTTCGAGATGGTCTGCGGCGCACGTTTGACGTATTCCTACTTCACCGTCGGCGGCTCGACGCACGACCTGCCGGACGGCTACACCGACAAGATCATCGAGTTCCTCGATTACTTCGAGCCGAAGATCCCCGAATACAACGACCTGCTCACCTACAACCACATCTTCATCAAGCGCACCGCCAACGTCGGCGTCATCCCCAAACAGATGGCGATCGACTACGCCCTCACCGGCCCGGTCATCCGCGGCAGCGGCATTGCCTACGACCTGCGTCGCCCCGACGACGCCTCCAAACGCTACGGCCTGTACCACGAGATGGACTTCGACGTCATCACCGCCAAGGGCGAAATGGGCACGCTGGGTGACTGCTGGGACCGCTACATCATCCGCATGCGCGAGATGGTCGAGAGCTGCAAGATCATCCGCCAGGCGATCAAGATGCTCCCCGCCCCGGAAGGCGTGGGCAACAGCGCCGGTTGCTACCGTGTGAAACTCCCACGCAACTTCAAGCCCGAAGCCGGCGAGGTCTACGTCGAAACCGAAAACCCGCGCGGCATCCTCGGCTTCTACCTCGAATCCCAAGGCGGCCCCATCCCCTACCGCTGCAAAGCCCGCGCCGCGACGTTCTGCAACCTCTCCGTCACGACGGCGGTGTGCAAAGACGTGCTGCTCGCCGACGTCCCCGCAATCATCGGCTCAATCGACATCGTGATGGGACAGGTGGATCGGTAAAGGATGAAGAAACGATGCCGACGGTCATGCGGATTGGACCTTAGAAAGCGTGTGAGAAGCTAGACTGTAATAGCAACGGAGTGTATTGGGGTGCCACTGGCGGCTTGTCCGCCAGTGAAAAAGCCCTACCTTGACAGCACTGGCAGACAAGCCGCCAGTGGCACCCCTAAGCTTCTCACACACTTTCTTATCGCTTCCACTTTTATGTCGGCGATGGTGTTGAACCACCACATATCCATGTTCGATGTGACGATGATGAAGTAAAGTACTGGCTGAATCCGGTGATGATGTCTTACAATGTGGGGTACAATTCAAGAGAATTGAGGGTGATTGAGCGATTGGTCATCGAACACCAAGACCAACTTTTGGCGGAATGGCATGAGTTCTTCAACAATTGAAACACGGCAAGCAATGGCGTCCGAGTGACCGAGGATGAACTGTCGGTGGACCTGGTTGATGGCCGGACGATCACCGTACCCTTGGTCTGGTTTCCCCGTCTTGTACATGGGACAAAACAGGAGCGAGACCATTGGGAGTTCAATGGCCGCGGAATTGGTATCCACTGGCCGGAGTTGGATGAAGACATCAGCGTCGTAGGGCTGTTAGCGGGCAGGCCTTCATGTGAGGGACCAAAAACATTTAAGAAGTGGCTGGATGCACGGGCCGACCGCAAGACCAGCAAATAAAGACGTATCACTTCACCCGCAGCGCGTAGGGCATCAGGGTGAGGACGGGTTCTTTTTTGAGGAGCATGAGTCCCGCGAGGCCGGTGCGGACTTGTTGCCAGGCTTCGGGGCCGAGGAGGGATTGGGCGGTGCGGGCGGTGGCGAGTTGGTCGAGGCCGGGGCCGGCTTGGAGGCCGATCATCGAGTCGAGGATTTCCGCGAAGCTTGGGGGTTCGGGGAGGTCGACGATGTCGTAGGCCCCTTCCGCGAGGCCGACTTTTTCCGCCATGTCTTTGACGGCTTGATCGAGTCCGCCGATCTGGTCGGCTAAACCGTTGAGCACGGCTTGTCGTCCGGTGAAGACGCGGCCCTGTGCGACGTTGTCGAGGTTGGCGATTTTTTTGTCCCGGCCCTTGGTGACGCGGTCGAGGAACTGGTCGTAGATGCGTGAGGCGGCGGCGAGCATGGCGGCGCGCTGCTCTTCGCTGAAGGGGGTGACGGAGCTGTAGATGTCGGCCATCGGGCCGCGGGCGCGGGTGGTGATGCTCAGGCCGATTTTTTCATAGAGGCCGCCGAGGACCATCTTGCCGCTGACGACGCCGATGGACCCGACGATGCTGGTGGGTTCGACGTAGATTTTGTCACCTGCGCAGGCCATGTAGTAGCCGCCGCTTGCGGCGAGTGAGGAGACGCTGATGTAGACGGGTTTTTCCTTTGCGCAGTCGCGGATGGCCTGCCACATGACTTCGCTGGCCAAAGCGCTTCCGCCCGGGGAATCGATGCGTAGGATGACGCCTTTGACCAGTTCGTTGTCGCGTACGTCGGCGAGGGTTTCGGTGATGGTGCGTGACCCGATGGAGGCCCCGCCGAAGAGGCCGGCACGGGGAGCGACGGGGACGGGACCGGCAAAGCTGCTGTCGCCGGAGTGGATCTCGCCGTCGGCGTGGATGACGGCGATGGAGTTGCGTCTAACTTCCTGTTTGGCACCCTTGAGGAGCATCTGGAAGATGAAGAAGGGGTTGTCCATTTTCATGGGGGCTTGCGTGACACCCATGGTGGTGTCCCAGTCGAAGTCTTCGCCAAAGGCGTCGCCGGTCGCTTGGGTGAGGTCGCGGTCGACGAGTTTGTCGACCAGTCCACGCGCGACGTAGCCCTTGTCGTCGAGAGTCCATGAGTCTTTCATGGCGGCCTCGACCTGTTCGCGCGACATCTTGCGGGCGTTGGCGATGCGGGAGAGGGCCTGATCGTAGATGTCATCGAGCAGGGCGTTGATGTTCTGGTCCCACTCGGGGCTGGGCTGTGTTCCGATGAAGGGGTCGGCTGCGCCCTTGAACTTGCCGACCTGGACGAAGTCGGCCTTGACGCCGATCTTTTCGAGCAGGCCGGCGTAGTACATCTCTTCCATGCCCAGGCCCGCGAGTTCGAGCGAGCCTTTGTTGAGCAGGAGGATTTCATCCGCGGCGCAGGCGAGCAGGTAGCTGCGCAGGTCGTAGGACTCGGAGTAGACCATGACGTGTTTGCCCTTGGCGCGCGCGGCGGCGATGGCGTCGGCGATCTCCTGCACCTGGGCGGTGCTCAACTCGGTCTGGTCGAGGCTGATGACGAGGCCGGCGTAGTTGTCGTTGTTGGCCACGGTCAGGACCTGTTGGACGATCGTGCGCATCGAAGGGTTTTTCTCTTCGCGCATCCAGGCGTTGGGGTCGGGACGGTCTTCGATGGGGCCGGTGATCTCGATCCACCCGACGCGCTTGTTCTGGGCTTTGTTGGCGTCGGCGGTCTGGGCGGCGTTAGCGGGCGCGGTGTCCGCAGCGGATGTGATGGGCGAGAAAGCCGTGATGATCGAGGCAAAGCCAAGGAAAGTGACGGTCAGCATCTGACGGACCGAGCCGGTGTGTGCGTGGGCGCGTGGCATTTCAAGGGTCTCCCGGGGTGGAGTGGTGAGAGAAGATATGGTGAAGTGTAGCAGTTGAGGGGGAGGTGATCCCAGCCCTGGACGGGCTGGGCTTTGCACGGGGACGGGCTGGGGTTTGCATCTAAAAAAAATCCCGGGGGTTGAGGCCCGGGACGTGGAGGGGTGACGTGGGGGTTGGATCAGAACGGCGCGGGGGGTGGGCCGTCCTGGTCGCCCTGGCCCTGCTGACCGCCGCCGTTTTGTTGCATCTGTTGTTGCTGGATGGCCTTGACCTGGTCGGCAATGTCCTTGATCGCCTTGATGACGGAGATGGGGACGAAGAGCTTGCCTTGCATCGCGGCATCTTCGACGTTCATGGACATGGCCACGGGCGGGAGTTTTTCGGGGATTTGAAGCGCCTGGCCGAGGAACATGCCCGCGAACATGTTGCCGAGGTTGAGGATGGTGCGGACGTTGATGTAGGCCTCCATCGCCGGCTTGGGGCCGAGTTGCTCACGCACTTGTGCGATGGTCTGATCCGTGCCGAGGCCCTGGCCGTTCTTGACCGAGTCGATCGCAGCCCGGACCGCGGCGGCGTCAGCGGAGGTCGTGATGACGACGTACTCACCCTGCGTGGCAATGTAGCCGGTCTGGTTGCCGGCCCCGGTCATCATCATCATCTGCCCCATCATGGGGTTGGCCTGCATCATCTCGGGGGGCAACTGCACCGAGACGTTGTACTGATCCACGTTGACGCCGTCGATCTGCAGGACGTTGGGCGTGTATTGCGTGGTGTAGGTCATCTTCATCTTGGGTGCGTTGGGGTCGACCTGACCGGTCTGCGGGTCGGGGACCGCGGGCATCTCGATGGCGAGGTTGTTCATGTTGGTGATGACATCCTGATAGGCCTTGCTCATGGCGGGGGCGTCGGCGGCGTGGATGATGTTGACGCCCTTGAACAAACCGCCGGCCATCATGTTGGCCTGGTCGGGCGGGGTCATCAGGAAGGCAATGCCCTTGGATTGTTTGATCGAGGGGATCAGGGGCTTGACAGCCCCGACCATACCCGCGGTCATCGGCATCTTTTCGAGGCCGGCCATGAGTTTGTCGATCAGGTCGCCCACCGCCAGGGCCTGCATGTCCACCGCGCCGGCGAAGAGGTAGTCCTGGTTGGGCAGGTGTTCCATGGGGCCCTTGGCGTCGCCGCCGGCTTTGAACATCTTGCCCGTAGCCGAGCCGGGGTCGAACGCCGCGGCCTTGGTGATGTGGATGCCCAGTTCGTTGGCGCCCAGGCCGATCACCACGCCGCGCCCGTCACGCACGACCGCCTCGACCGCGTCGAGGTACATCGTGAGGTACTCCTGGACACCGGGCAGCACCGCGCCGGCAGCCTGGAGGTCTTGGGCCATCTGAGCCCGACCCTCAGCCAGCGCGGGCATGGCCAGAGGCTCGATCGCTTGGAGGTTGATGTAGATGAACGCATCGCTGCCCTCGAGCACGCTCTTGCCCAGGGCGCTGACGCTGTCGATGACCTGTGCGGACTTCTTGCCCGGCTGGTAGCCCTCGGCCGCGGCCTGTTTGGGGCTGAGCACCGCGTAGGAGCCGACCTGCTTGGTGAACGCCGGCGAGCCGTCTTTCATCGTGACAGCCACGACGCCCTCGGCCGGCTGGGCGTTGAAGTTCGAGAGGAAGGCCTTGTAATCGGTGATGGGCACGAGCACCGCCATCTCCGGCTCCTGGCCCTTCTTCATGTTTTCATAGGTCGGCAGCGGCGCGAGGATCACGAAGACCGCGGCACCGTCGGCGTTCAGCCCCGCGTTGATGCCGGTCTCGGCTTTGATCTGGCCGACGACGTCGATCATCTCCGGCGCCATCATGCCCATCGCGTTGGCGACCATCTTCACCTTGGCGTCCAGGCCGGACAGGCTCGGCACGACAACCGCCATCGGCACGCCGTCGGGCAATTCGTCGAGGACTGCCGGCGCGGCCTGTGCGTGCGGCAAGGCAGCCAGCGCCAGAACGGTTGCGACCAATCCCATCCATACCCCTGTCAAGCGTCGGCTGACCACCATGATCGAACTCCTGTTGTGTGGAGAAAATGAGTTTACAGAACGGTATAGCGTATGACCCCCAATGGGTGGGGGCAAATCACGATCTGTGTGTTAGACGCAATCCACCCGTCCGGGTTTCCATCAACGTGGAATCTCTTTTTCAATCCGGGTTTGCAACTGCATCAGGGCTTGGGAAATCGGCTGGCCCTCCACGTCCACAACTTCGTTAGCGTTTTGCATCATCTCCAGCGTGATGGCCCCGACAAGCGGACGCAGCGTGCGGATCAATCGTTTGTCCGAGGCGACCCGCGGCCCGACAAGCAGCACAGCGTGATAGGGCGGGATGACCCGCTTGGGGTCACCGAGCACAAGCAGGTCAAAGGCGGAGATGCGACCGTCCGTCGAGAATGCGGAGATCACGTCGACGTCGCCCGTCTTGACAGCCTCATACATGAGCGTGGCGTTCATGCCTTTCTGGTCTTTGAACGCCAGACTGTACCCGTCACGCAGCGCCCGCCACTCCGGCCGACCGAAAAACTCAAAGTCCCCCGCGATCACCATGCCCGGGGAGTGGGGCACGAGGTCGGCGATGGTCTGGATGCCCAGTTGCTGGGCTAGATCGCGTCGCATCGCCAGCGCGTAGCTGTTCTCAAAACCCAGCGAACCCAGGCATCGGATGTTGTGCTTGCGGGCGAGCCACCAGGTGATCTCTTCGAGCACGCGATTGGGTAAAGCATTACCCGTGCGCTTCATGTCATTGGCCCAGACGGTGCCGGAGTAATCGACGAACACGTCGAGGTTGCCGGCTTTGAGCTGGTCGAAGGCGATGGTCGAGCCGAGGTTCTCCGTGCGCTTCGTGGCGTAACCCGCGTCGGTCAGGACGTGGTCGATCAGCCTTGCAAGGATGAACTGTTCGGTGAAAGTCTTGGCACCGATGCGGATCGGCCCGAGCGTGGCAGGGTCGGATTCAACGGTCTGTTCGAATTCGTGCTCCCCCACCGCCCCCCGTGACACGAGCGACGGCAAAACAAGCCCGCCGACGAATACCACCGCCAACGCCGCCCCACACGACCAGCCCAACGTGGGCCTGCGCGTGTCGAGTGAGCGCTGCACCCCGGCAATCAGCGCATCGAGGATGACCGCCAACAGCGCCGCAAAGACGACGCCGAAGAGGATCATCACCCAGTTCCGTGTGCCCAGCCCGGTGAAGATGTAGTCCCCCAGACACGGCTGGCCGATGGGTGTGGCCAGTGTGGCAATCCCCACGACCCACACCGCCGCGGTGCGGATGCCCGCGATGACCACCGGGGCCGCAAGCGGCAGCTGCACCCGGCGCATCACCTGCGCGTCGGTCATGCCCACGCCCCGTGCCGCCTCGATGATGGCCGGCTCGATGTTCATCACCCCCGTCACCGTATTGCGCAGGATCGGGAGGATGGAGTACATCGTCAGCGCGATCACGGCGGGGACGAAACCGAAGGAGGAGATGTTGACCCCCGTGCGACGGATGAGTTCGAGCGCGGGCACCATGAGCGCGAGCAGTGCCAGCGAGGGGACGGTCTGCACGACGCCGGCCGCCGTGAGCATGGGGTAACGCAACCTTGCAACACGGATAGCCAGGATCGCAGCCGGGATGCTGACCCCCAGCCCCGCCACGAGCGCCACGACCGTGAGCTTGAGGTGGGCCGCGAGCAGCACGGGCAACGCCCCGAACTGTTCGAAGATATTCTGCGTCACGCTCGGCCCCCCTCGGCGATGAGGGCTTCAACTCGGTCGGCCTGCTCTCGTGGGGTCCGCATCAGCGCAGCGGTGTACTCGTCGCCCGGTTCGGTGAGCAGTTCGTGCGGCGAACCGACACGCAGGAGCGTGCCCTCTTTCATCACGGCGATGCGGTCGGCTAAAAGCAGGGCCTCGGTCATGTCGTGCGTGACCATGACCGTGGTGAGTCCGAGGCGGTCGTGGATGGCGCGGTACTCGCGCTGGAGCTGGTCGCGTGTGAGCGGGTCCAGCGCGCCGAAGGGCTCATCCATGAGCACAATGCCCGGCTCGGCGGCCAGTGCGCGGGCAACCCCGACGCGCTGGCGTTGACCGCCCGAGAGCTGGCGCGGCAGTCGGTCGCGGTAGTCCCCGGGGGGGAGACTGACAAGCTGTAAGAGTTCGTCAACGCGCGCCCGGATGCGCTCGCGTGGCCAGCCGAGCAGCGCGGGCGTGATGGCGATGTTCTGGCTGATCGTGAGGTGGGGCATCAGCCCGACGCCCTGGAAGACGTAACCGATGCGTCGGCAAAGCTCGTGACGCGGGGTCTGGCTCGTCGGCGTGCCCACGACCGAGATCGAGCCGGCCGTGATCGGGATCAGGCGGTTGACCATCTTCAGCAGAGTGGTCTTGCCCGACCCCGATTCACCGAGGATCACGAGCAATTCACCCCTGGGCACCGACAGATTCACCCCACACACCGCGATGGTCTCGCTGTGCGACGCGGACGTGGAAGAGGCGTAGCGCTTCTCCACGCTGTCGAACTCGATCACCGTTTCGGGGTTCACCGCTCGAAAAGCTCGTCGGGGACATCAAGCTCTTTGGTGGCCACGATGGCGATGTAGTGCAGCGGCTCTCCCTTGTAAGAGAGCCTGTGTCGGTAGCGTTCGAGGGCCTGGATACGCAGGACGCCGAGCTTCTGAAGCGTGCGGATCAGGGCGGCAAAGCCGGTCGGGTCGGCGTCGTCGAGGAATTTTTCGTGGATGTTGAACGCCAGCCACGCGGGGGTCTCGACGAGGTCCAGCGCCTTGAGGAAGGCCTGGTCGGGGACATCACCAAAGCCCAGCGCCGCCACGCTCACGAGCAGGTTGGCCTCGAAGGACCGTAACTGCTCTTCGGATTTTTCAGACAGGTCGGTCAGGTCGACCACGTGGTAGTCTTCGTAGACCCACGGCCGATCTCGGTCGGTGGCGTCCCGGGCTTCGGGGATGATGTCCATCCCGACCACCGAGGGCACGCCGATGTCGTGCATGGCGACGCCGACCATCCCGTTGCCCGCGCCCAGGTCCAGGGCGCGGAGGTTTTCCGGGGTCTGGCCTGCGTCTTGAAGAACCCGCTTGAGCAGGCCCGCAACGCGTACCGGGGAATTGCACCGCAGTCGACGGTAAAAAAGGCTCTCGTAAAGCCCGGGCACGTCGTAGATATCGTGGTAATCGTGGAAGCGGAAGCGTTGCCACTTGCCGTCGATATTCGCTTCGCACCAGGCTTCGTCCTGGTCCAGACCGCTTCGGGAATCGGGGAATCGAAAATCAAACAGAGAGGGCCGACCCAGACGCACTGCGAGCCTGCGGTCGGTGATGGGATTGGTCTGTGTCATGGGTTTGTTCCTGTTGTCTTCCAACCCAAGCCCGGCGAGCGGACAAGAGCCTTCCTTTCCACGACCGCCCATAAAAAACGAGACTCCCCCACGCGGCGGCGTGAAACGCGGGGGAACCGGGGATGTCAGGGGTGACCCTAAGACTGCACCGTAACAGATGAGACGCTCAGGTCAACCTTTCGGCGTGAGAATTTCGTCAAAAGCCGATTTTGATGTTAATATCAGGCATGGATATGCTGCCTCCATATCTTGTCAGATAGACTTAATATACCCATAATTTCCTACCAATTAGCGATCAACGCCTATTATCCTCTTCAGGAGCAAATTCCGTGACATCAGATACGCGCATCGACGTGCCCAGGGTTCTCAGCGACCAGCAGGTCCGGGATTTTGTCGAGAACGGCTACCACATCCAGCCCGGACTCATCACGCCCGAGGAACTCGAAGAACTCAAAAAAGACACCATCGACCTTGCACGCGGCAAGTACCCCTGCGATTCTCTCAAGCCCGTAGACGATGCGCAGAATATGTCCGACCGCGAGGTGCTCAAGAACATCCTCTGCATCCATCAGCCCCACCACGTCAGCCCCGTCACACTCAAATACATCAAGCACCCCAAGGTCTGCGGCATCCTCAGCCAGATCACCGCGGCGCACCTGCCCCCCGGAAGCTGGGACGGCAGCGTCAAGTGCATGCAGTCGATGCTCTTCGTCAAGCCGCCGGGCTTCCAGGGGCAGGCCTGGCACCAGGATGAAATCTATATCCCCACACGCGACCGCTCGCTCATCGGCGCGTGGATTGCCATCGACGACGCCACCATCCAGAACGGCTGCCTCTGGGTCGTCCCCGGCTCGCACAAGACCGGCTACCTCTACCCACAGAAAGCACACGACAACGAGGAGGAGTTCGACTTTGCCCCCGAGTCGTACGGCTTCGATGAATCCAAGGAAGTCCCCGTCGAAGTCAAGGCCGGCGCGGTCGTCTTCTTCAACGGCTACCTCCTGCACCGCTCACGAAAAAACCGCAGTGACATCTACCGCCGTGTGCTGGTCAACCACTACATGAACGCCTGGTCGCTCCTGCCGTGGGACATTGCCGAGGGCGAAAGGCCGGCCAACGCCGACCGCAGGGCCATCGTCCCCGTCTCGGGCATCGACCCCTACGCGTGGAAGGGCGTCAAGACCCCGCCCAAGTCCGTCTGGCTCCGCACCTGCAAAGCCAATCGTCCCCCTGCTCCGGAAGCCGCCCCGGCGGTAGCCGCAAAATCTTGAGCGTATTGATGCCCCCACAAGAACGCCCACCCTCTCCGAGGGTGGGTTTCTTATTTCCATGTGCGGTCACCCCCCCACGCGCCCCGGCATCCCCCACGCGAGCTTACGCCACCCCACCACCGAACACACCACCACGATCGGCAGCGCCCCCAGCACCACGCCCATCATCGGGTCGCCCACGCCAGCCCCGATCAGATTGCCCGCAAATCCCACCAAAGGCCCGATGAAAAAGCCCGAGCCGATCACACCCTCGTGCGCACCGCCCGCGTCGACCGAGGCGTTGCTCACCACCATCGCGTAATACAACGCCGCGTAATACACCATCCCCGCGGACAAGCCAAAGATCACCCCGCCGACGAGCACCACCGGCAGCGATCCCGACAGCAACGTCATCACCATCCCTACCGGCGCGCCGAGCATGGCGACCACCAACGGCCACCGCCGATCGTGCCAGCCGACCCAGAATCGCAACATGATGAAGGACATCAACCGCATCACGTCGAGGCTGCCCGAGGCGGCCGGCCCCCAGTTGATGCCCACGCCCAGATTCTTAAAGACGCTGGGCATCAGCGGTGCCAGCACAAAGAGCATGGAATAGACCGCAAACATCAGCCACCGGCTGGCCGAGAGCAGGCGGCGCAGACGCGCGAGTTTTTCAGGTGACGGCCGCTGCGGGTGGTCCGGCGGCAGGTGCGTGGCGTGACGGGGGAACGTCCACGTGAGCATAAACGCCGGCACGCTCAGCGCGATACCCATGAGAAACAGCGCCGCGTCGCCCAGGGCTGTGCCCTGACGCCAGTAGATCAAGGGCCCCACCACCGCTAAGGCAATCGGCACCGAGAGCGACCAGGAGATGTTGAAGTAGCCCACCGCGTCGGAGGTCCCCTTCCCGCTGCTGCCCGCGCTGACGTAGCTCTCGATCACCGGCCACTTCACGCCGTTGAGAAGCCCCATGAACACCATGGCCACAAAGATCATCGCCACGCTCTGCACGAAGCACAGCACCGTCAACAGCACCAGATTGATGACCATCACGGCCAGCACCAATCGACGGGTCCCGGTGCGGTCGCTGATGCGTTGGCTGCCCAGCGCCCCGAGGACGTAGCAGAACCCGAATACCACCGCCAACCCCAGGTTCATCGCGTTGGTGAATCGCAGGATGTGCTCGGTGAAAAAATAAATCCCCCGTTCGAGCAGGATCGTCGCGGCGCTTTCGAGAAAGGTGACCAGCAACAGACGATTGCGTAGTGACATGGTGTAAGGTGCCGACGGGTCGGCGGTACATCTTGATCGGGGTCCGTCCCGATTCTTTGGGACTCAAAGGATATCCCATTCGATTGTCCGTGTCTGTGGGGCTGATGCGGGGACCGTCGCTCGACGGCCAAGTGTGGCATCGGTGGAACACCGGGTAAACCGAACGTTGCGTCGAGGCAACATCCGGCAAGGGCCGCGCGACACGTCAATTCACTCACGGCACGCGCAACACCCTGTAAACAATGGCCTTGCGTCACCCATCCCCCCGCCAGGCCCTCTGGCACCCCCGTTGCCTGATCCCTGATTGGAAAAGAAACCCGGCCGGTCAGACGGTCGGGGTCGCCCGGAGGATTCGCAGAAGAGACGGTCAGGGTTCGTGATACCCCGACCATGCAGGCCCGATCTGGGACGACCGAGAGTGGCGGTGATCCAGCGCCACCCTCGGTCAACATTCGAGACGCACACCGACCTGGGAGGGACGGTGTCTAATCAAAGGAGAGACACGATGTCTAAGTATGCCATCTGGGCGCTGGTTGGGGGCATGAGTGTGGGCGGGGCTGTCTCGCTCACCTGGGCCGAGGCCGACCACACCGCTCGCATCGTCACCCCGCCGTCCCGAGCACGCATCGGCGACGGCCGGAACTACGACACCTATGTCATCAATCGCAACATCGTCGACCGCTCGTCCGTCGTCAGCCGATCGCTCTCGGAGCAGCCCGTCCGCCCGCACCTGATCGAGGTCCGCGTCGTCAACCAGACGATCTACCTCGACCCCAAGAGCGAGGACTTCCAGGAGATGCTCCGCCGACTGCCCGCCAACCACTCGATACGGCAGGCCTTTGCCGTCTGGTCCGCGCAGGTCAACAACGGCGCCCGCATCGTGACCAACAACCCCAACGAGACGGGCGACATGGCGATGGGCGTGACCAACCCCCAGCCCCTGATGATCCTCGAAAAGCCCGGCAACGGAACGCAACCGATCCCGATGGTGCCCCGTGCCCCCAAGGAAAACAAGGACGAACTGCAACTGGTCCTCAGGCCCGTGGACTAATCAACTGTCTGATAACCCCGACCCCTGATCGAGTGCGGCTCGAAGTATCCCCTGCTTCGAGCCGTACCTCTTTTTATTGATGAGTGACTGGATAAGTTAACTTGATTTTCCCCTCCCTCTTCCAGAGGGAGGGGCGGGGGGGGTGATGATTTGACCTGATTTAAGGAAGAACCCCCTCCCCTAACCCCTCCCCCGCAAGCGGGAGAGGGGGAATCAGAAATGAACTTTTCCATTCAATGGTCAATAATCACCGCGGACGTGTCGCCGGCCCTCCGGTCGCAAGTGAACGGGTTCGATGGGGTGGGTGCTATACTTGGGGGTCATGAGATTATTCGACGGGACCCTCCGGTCGGCGTTTGCAATCGCTGTGTGTGTCACGGTGTGGTGCCCGTGTGTGCGCGCGGACAGCGCAGCCGACCTGTCCGACCTGGGCAGCGCGGAGTATTCGGTGCGTCAGTCGGCGACCAGGCGGATGTTGGCTGACGAGTCGCTGACCCGCGAGGCGCTGCGTGAACTTTACTCCCGAGCGACCAGCGCCGAGCAGCGCCAGCGGTTGCTGTCGATTGCCCACCACGTCGTGGTGAGGGACGAACTGGCCAAGCGGGTGCAGCCGGGCGACAAGGGTGCGGTGGGGATCGTGCCGATCGGCCTGTCCAAGGAAGAGCTCCCCGAGCTTGGCCGGGCCGCGGTGGGGGTGGCGTCGGTGTTCGAGGGTTTCCCGGCTTACGAATCGCTCGAGGTCGGCGACATCCTGCTCGGCGCCAACGGCAAGGCGCTGGGCAACAACGACAACGCGCTGTTGATCCAGCAGGAATTTGTCGAGTTGATCCAGGACACGCCCGCCGGCGGGAAGGTCATCTTCCAGACGCTGCGCGACGGCAAGGTGCGTAACATCACGGTACGGCTGGCGCCGCTGCTATCGCTGCAGCTCTACAGCAATGACCAGGCGCTGCGTCAGGCGATCAACAAGTCGTGGGACGATTTCCGTGAGGGGCTGGGCCACGACGCGACCGCCGGTGGGCAAGGCCCGGAGTTGACGCTGCCCCCGGTTCAAGAGAACATCCCCCAAGAGAACAACCTCCAAGAGAATCCGCCCGCGGAGTAGGCCATGACAAAGTTGAAGAAGTTTCGCAGCAGCCTGTGGGTATCGGTGGTGTGCGTGTCGCTCCTGGGCGTGGTGCCCGGTGTGGTGCGTGCGTGCCCGAACTGTGCCGAGACGGTCGCGGAGGGTTCGGGTGACGGCAACGGCACGGACAAGGCCGAGACCCCGCAGCTCGCGGCCGGCTACAACTACTCGATCCTCTACATGATGGGTTCGATGTACGCGGTGCTCGGCTCGCTGGGCTTCATGGGATTCCACTACTTCCGCAAGCACTCGACGAACATCAACGACGTGTCGCGGGACGCCTGACCACGCACTACAAATTGGCGTTTGCGATGTGACCGCTCAACAGGCGGGAGGTTGTGTCGCGGTTATTCCGACTTCTCGTCGCCGTCTTTGCCCTTGTCTTCGATTGCTTCGTTGACTTCGGTGAAGTTCTGGCCCTTGGCGAAGAGGACGATGTTGGTCATGAGTCTGCGAGCGGACTCGCGGGAGTAGCCCACGACGTTGTAGATGTGCGTGCCGACCATGCCCATGGAGAGGTCCTCGCCGGAGACGATGATGGCGGGGCGTCCGTCGACGTTGATGCACGCCAGTCGCGGTCTTGTGGAGAGCGCCTGTCGGACGACGGCAAAGCGTCGGTAGACGCAGCGTGAGACGTCGTAGCCGCCCGATAGGCCGCTGCCGGTGATGATGGGGCTTGAGGGCGAGATCGGGACGGGCGGGGACTTGAAATGTTCGACGAGTGAGGATTCGAGGTCGGCCACGAACGGGCCTTGCCCACCGACGGTCTCGATGAGGACGGTGCCGCCGCGTTTGATGTAGGCCTCCATGGCGGTCAGGTCGTCGCTGGAGAGGGAGTAGCTCTCGACGCCGGCGAGGTGGACGAGACGGGCGTTGGTCTTGTCAAGGTCAGCGAAGGTCATCGTGACGGGCTTGACGTTGTAGCCCGCCTGGTTGGCCACGCGGATGGACTGGGCAATCCACGCGCCGGGTTCGGGGTTGAAGTTGCCGTTGTATTTGAGTCTCCCGACGACGAATTCACCCGAGCCGCCGCCCTTGCGGGGTTCGATGACGGGTTCGAGGCGGTTGGGCAACTGTCCGCGGTCGCTGGTCATGGCCCAGAGGTTGGTCATCATGCCCCAGGCCGGGTTGCTGCCGGGGTTGTTGTCGCTCTGGAAGACCCAGCTCCAGTCCTGGGGGATGATGTAGATGAGGTTGCGTGCGCCGTTGGAGAGGACCATGATGCCGGAGGCCCAGGTCGATTCGACGCGGTCCTGGATGGTGAAGATGGGGTCGTCGGGGTCGAGGCGTTTGACCTTGTAAGCGGGGTAGATTCTTTCAGCGAAGTCGGTCATCGATTTGACGAACGCGCCGCTGTTGTCCTGCGCGACGCAGACGAGGGTTCCGCCGAAGTCGATGTAGCGTTTGATGTTTTTGGCTTGCTTGTCGTTGAAGTCGATGCGTTGTGCGGAATTGAGGTAGAGGATGGGTGAGTTGGCCCACTCACGTGCGGGGGTGTCGACGTCGACGATCTGCCAGTTGAGTTCGGTCTCGCGGTAGTCGGAGAGGTATTCGGTGAACTGGCTCAGGTCGAGCGGCCGATCGTTCCAGCGGATGTGGTCGGAGGCGGCCTGTTTTTTATCTTTCTTGTCTTTCTTGTCGCCCGAATCCGCAGCCATGTCCGCGTCCTGGGTCGGGTCGTCGACGGAGTCGACCTGGAGCTTGGAGACCCAGACGGGGTACCGGCCGCGTGCGAGGAACATGAGGGCAAAGGCGGTGTCGTAGACCGCCCCGCCAACGGTGCCGTTGTTCTTGGCGGCCTTGACGATCTCTTCCGCGCCGTCTTCGTACCAGTCGCGTTTGTTGAAATACTTGTACCCGGAGGCAATACCGACGCGTTCGATGCCGTAGAGGTAGTACCACTTGGGTCCGCCGCCGACCGATGCGCTTGCGCTGAAGTTCTTGTCGAACCAGTTGAGGGCTTTGTCGATCGAGGCGTTGAGTTCCGCGTTGGGCATTTTGTTCTGTCGGTAGATCTGCTGCTGGACGATGTAGAGCGAAGCCAGGCCGGCGCAGGTCATGGTGCCCTTGGTGTTGCCTGTTGAGCCGTAGGTCCAGCCGCCGTCGGGGTTCTGGGCGTCGTAGAAGTGTTTGGCAATAGTCTGCCAGAATTCTTCGGGCACCTTGCCGCCGCGCAGCGCGACCTGCCACAGGCCCAGCACGCCGTATTGCGTGACGCTGTTGTCGACGCGCGAGCTGTAGCCCTGCGTGTAGTCGAACAGGCCGAGCTTGTGCTTGTTGTGGGTTTCGAGCAGCCACGAGCCGTCGGCTTCGAGCATGGGCTTGTAGGTGTCGGGCAACTGGCCCCAGACGCAGGCGCGGATGCCGCGTGCGTAGGTGCCGATGAATTCTTCTTCCTTGATTTTCTTGAGCCAGTCGATGGCTTTGGCAAGCTTGGGGTTCTGGGGCGATTCACCGGAGACCAGTAGCGCCAGGACGACCAGCGCGGTCTGTCCGCCGTAGTTCTTGCCGCTCGCGTGGTCTTTGCCCGGCTCGTCCAGGTCCCAGGCGTCGGGGGCTGATTTGCCGCCGCCCTTGCCCGCGTTGCCCTGCTGTGCGTAGAGCCACTCTTTCATCTTGGCAATGGTCTGGCCGACCTCTTCGTCGCTGACCGCCATGGCACGCGGGGCACAGAGGCTGACCACGGTCAGGCACGTACACAACAAGATGAGTCTGCGTGACATATGCATTCACCTATCTCCGCGCGGCTGGATTGAACGGGGTTTTTTGACCTTATCATCATAACCGAGACAGGGGTTGCATTTCCAGAGGGCGGGTGCAAAAAATGCACGATTTTGTTCCCGACGGTCGTGTGGGGTGGGCCGAGTTGTGAAGGACGTGACGGAGATCGGGGTTTGCCCGCAGGCGGGTTGCGTGTAAACTTGTAGGTTTCGCACGACATCGAAAACAGCAAGGACCGACGGATATGGAATTCATTACCGCCGACGAAAAACGTCAATTGGAAGAGAAACTCGAGGGCCTCAAGTCCCAACGGCCCGTGCTCTCCAAGCGCATCGCCGAGGCCCGCGCGCTGGGCGACCTGAAGGAAAACGCCGACTACCACGCCGCCCGCGACGACCAGGGCCTCAACGAAGCCGAGATCCGAAGGCTCGAGGAACGCCTCAAGACCGCCAGTGTCGCCGACGGGTCCGCCATCCCCGACGACATCGTCTTCCTCGGCGCGGTCGTCAAGCTCAAGGACACCGCCAACGGTTCGGAAGACCTCTACAAACTCGTGGGCGAGGCGACCGGTCGCTTTGACAGCGATGAGATCGAAGTCACCACCTCCAGCCCGATGGGCGAGGCACTGCTCAAGGCCCGCGTCGGCGACGTGGTCAAGGTCGACCTGCCACGCGGGACCAAGCGGTTCGAGGTTGTCGAGATTCTCTGAAGCAAGACCAGCCGCAGATGAACGCAGATGAACGCGGATAAAACCGCGATATTTTGATCGACATCGTCACTCGGGCGTCCAATAATTCATTAGTGTCGTCTTGTTGGCTTCATAGGGGCGATGGATAGGAGTATCCTTATTCAAAGGAGCGGACTCCATGTCTGAGCATTCCCGATCTATCTGCGTTCATCTGCGTTTATCTGCGGCTACGGTTTTGCTAGCCATCACCCTACCCGCGCTGGCGCAGCAGGAAGTCAAGCAGGACGGCAGGCTCCTGGACAAGAACCTCCGCGTCGGCAGCGGCGGGTACAACGAACCCGGTCGTGACCCCTATCAAAATAGAGCCAACGACATCATCAACGGCAATGTGACCGGCCTGGGCTATTTCCACGGCAACATCCCCTACGCCCCCAACGACTCCTTCCGGGGCCGACTGCCCTCCGACACGCTCTTCCGTTTCAACTCGCAGAGCGCGCCGAGCAACCCCTTCATCAACGAGCCCGGCGGCTATGCCCCGCCCGATTCCATCAGGCGGGCCTCCTCGTTCTCCCCGCTCCAGGAAGACGGCAACTACTACCAGCCCGGCGGCGAAAACCGGTGGGACGGCACCTACCGCTACACCGACCTGGCAGGCCAATCCGCCAACCCGCTCATCACCGGTCAGTCCCGGACCTACAACGCCATCAGCTCGCGCGTCGACGACGAGGGCAGGACACACCAGATCACCCTCTCGCCCCTCCTGGGCGTCCGACAGAACGTCAAAGACTACGGGTTCACCTCGAATACCTTGCCAACGCCGAACCTGGCCAACACCCAGTCAACCGCAGACGAAAATGACGACCAAACCCCCCGGACCAGTGCCCGGTGGGACGGCCAACAACTCAAAGGCAACATCCGAGACAACAACACGCAGACCCAGCCCGCCACCGCAAGCGAGATCGGACGCATAGCTAACGCCATGGTCAGCGACGAGCGCCTCGGCCAACATGTGCGCACAATCGACGACCGACTTGCCCAGATCCAGGCCTCGCTCTTCACCCCCCAGGGCACCCGCCAGGCCTCGCCCGGCGACGATGTCTACATGAAACTGCTCGAACAGGCACGCCAGGCCAAAGAACTCGCCGCGGGCGGAAAACCCACAACTCCACTCTTCCCACCCGACCAACTGGCCCAGGAAATCAAACAGACCGCGACGGGACGGGACATCCTCGAACAAAACCTCTCCCCCGAAGACCTCAAGGCCGCCCAACAGGCACGCAGGCAAGCCTTCCTCACCGCACGCGGCGTCGCAACCCAGCAACCCGAAAAAACAACACTCCCCGATCAACACGAACTCGCTCTCGACCCCGACCAGCAATTCATCCAACAAATCCTCCACCCCCCCGGAAGTAACCCCGCCCCCGGAAGCACCCCGGGAAGCACCCCCGGAAGCCCGAATCAAGCCACGGCTGGCAATCCCGCGCAACCCGGTCTCGACGCCGCCGCCACCGCACAATCTCCCGATACGCAGTTACCCAAACCCATCTCACCCGACGACCTCAACACCCACAGCGAAGAACACCTGCGCGTGCGCGGAAGGCTCAATGCGATCCTCAAGTCCATGGAGTACGACCTGCCCGTCGTACAAAGCCTGGCAGGCCAAACGGACAACAAGGTCAATCAGGCCCTCACACAGGGCGAGCAACAACTCGCCGCGGGTCAGTATTTCGACGCCGTCCGCTCCTACCGCAGCGCCCTGAACTACGACCCCAACCACACCATGGCCCGCGTCGGACTGATCCACGCCAGCCTCGGGGCCGGCCTGATCCGATCCGCTGCCCTCGAACTGCGAAGGCTCTTCGACGAACACCCCCAGCTCATTGCCACACGCTACGACCCCCAACTCCTGCCCTCGCCCGAAAGGCTCAAGTGGGTCTGCAACGAACTCGACAAGTCCATCAAAGCCACCAACCTCACCGACCCCGCGATCATGATGGCCTACCTCGGCTACCAGATGCGCTCCGACAAAACCGTCCACTATGGCCTGGACCTCGCCGCCACCCGCGACCCCAACGACCCCCTCGTCCCCATCCTCCAAAGTGTCTGGCTTAAAAAGGTTAACCCCGAATAATCCGCCTATATCAGACTCTTTTTCTTTGGGCTGATCCATTTTCCCCTGTTCGGGTTGGTAGGTATCCGATATAATTTGATAATCGCGTTCGATTGCCATCTCCCGCAGTCCAATCATCTTTGGTAATGTAAAATGACCTCAAACGTCACCAGGGGAAAACCATCGGCGTTTACACTCGTTGAGCTCTTGGTGGTCGTCACCATCGCCACGCTCCTCATCGCGATCCTACTTCCCGCTCTTTCACGGGCACGTTACAAAGCCCGGAACGTGGTCTGCGTGATGAATCTCAAACAGGTCGCGGTCGGTGTGACGTCTTACGCAAGTGACAACGCGGCGCACTATCCCTACTGCCCATCCGAAGAAACGGGTTATATGGTCGCGCCAACGGTGATCGCTTTGAACTCGGGCGCGTCGTCTTTTGACTGGCGACAGGGTCTCAAGCCATATTTCGGCGGCACACTCAAAGGCAGTTGGCTTTGCCCTCTGGCACCCGAGCAATACAGTAAGGGCGCGGTGGATTACAACAACCCGGGGATCGATATCGACACCGCAAACAATCCGGCTATCGTCACATCATACTCACACTATTTCGGGAGAACTTCCATCAACAACGTGAATCCCCCCGTGGCCAATGCGGATACTCGTTGGGGCTCAGGGGCGGTATACTTCACCGTGAAGCAGGGGATGAAGAAGATCGGTGATACCGAACGCTTTGATAGTGCCGGCACGATGTACGACAACAAGGATTTTCGGCTGATCTCGTCCGATGTGGTCTGGTTTTGGAACAACATGGAGTGGTTGCACAAAACCCCCGGTGCGGTCGAAGAGGGCCAGACCTATTACCGCGAATATTACATAAGCAACCCGGCAAGCGTGACGCCTCAACGTGTGGATTACAACTACTCAACGGACGACGGCGCTGTCAGGACCCTATACAGTGTTGGTTATCTCGATCCGCGCGTGACCGCTACCAAAGAACTCCTGCGGGGATGGATGCTCCCATTGCCCGAGTGATCGTTCCACGGATACAGATCGGGGGCGGATAGGTGAAGCAACAGAGTTTCTCGCTCTGTTGAAATCCTATCTCGATTCACCATGGGGAACCCTTCCAATGTTACGACATCCGGGCATTCGAGGGCTCGTGCCCGGCTTGATGTGGCCTGTGTATTTTGGGGATGAAAAAACCCAGCCACACACGTGGCTGGGCGATTTTGTTGTCAAGATAGGCAAGGCGGTTTAGAGGCGCTCGAAGATGGATTGCGTGCGGAGGACCAGGCCGTTGGAACCGACGAGGTGGTAGCTCTGGATGTGGTACTCGCGTTTGTAGCGTTGAACATCGAGGATGCTGATGCTCGGGGCGGCTTCGGCGGTCTCTTCGGTGTACTGGTAAGCCAGGGCGCCGGTCTCCTGGGCAAAATCGACCATCTCGCGGTAGGTCGCCATGTAGAGGTTGTCGGTGAGGGTTTCGGTCTGGATCGTGGTGACGTAGCCGATCCTGTCGTTGGCAGGCTTCAGGTCGTAGTCCTTCTCGCCCAGACAGGGCAGGGCATGGACCAGGCCGGTCTCCGGCAGGTGGTCGCCACGCTCGATCACGGTCTCGACGAGGCAATTCTGACCGACCTGAAAGCGGACGATATGCCCGCCGGCGATGATCCAGTTTTCGATCTCGTATTCCGGCTGCCGACCCGTCCGCCGACCCTGGAGTGAAAAAAGTTCAGGATGGAGGGCGCGTTTGTACAACATCAACCGGAAGAGTTGAGTGTTACTGGATTTATGGCTGATGCTCATTTTAGACCTCATTTAGGCCCCTGATCGTCTGGGTAAGCTGGGGGGAAATTCTCGACGCGGAATGGACATTATAGCGGGTTGTCAGGAATTGAGAAGACCCTCGTTAAGATTTTAGGGGTATTTTTTTTATCGGACGCCTGACACAACCGACTGTTCCAGCGGGGGGGATCGTACGGCCGATAACAGGGGTAGGGGCAGGGGTAAGCGGTTGTATTCACGGGGTTTGAGGGTCTGGCACGGCCAATCGTACGCACGAGGGTCCCCGGCGGTTCGGCTGACAAAAAAATAGCGGGATGAGCAGGCCTGGCATGAGTGTCTCCTTTCGGATTTTTGAGCTGTTGCGGTTCGTGGGTGATCCGTGCGTGGATCGCTCGATGGTGTTCGCCATCCCCACAGCCGACGCCACCAGCAGACGGCTGATCGCGCTGACCTTGCTCGAACGACGGGACCCCGAGGGGCTTGCCGGGCTGGTCGAGTTTTTCCACCTGCTCGACAGCGACCTCCAGGGTCGGCTGCTCGATCTCAATGAACTTCTCGACAGGCCCTTGCGGATGGTCTGTGCCAAACAAGTCGGCCCGGGGCCTGCGAACGTGCTAGAGGTCATCCGTCAGGCCCGGGCGCACCGGCTGGGCTACCTCGTCATCGAGCAGTTGCGGCACGGCTCGGAGACAACCCGGCGGGAAGCGGGGCAGGCGGTGCTCGACCTGGCTCGTTCCGCGATCCTCGCCGAGGAACAGGACCCCACAGGTCATCAAGCCCCAACCCACGACGCCCGCCCCATCGCGCAGCTCATCACCGCGGTGGAAGAGGGCGTGGCGCTCTACCGCCACCACCAGCAGGATACGGTGCTGCGGGCTTTAGCCACACTCTGTCCCCGGCCGATGCAACGGGCGCTGCACCTGCTCAACGAGCTGCGCAACCCCGCCCTCGAACCCGTGCGGAACATGCTTGAGTCGGCCACGGACGCGCCGGCGGTCCGGGCCTGCGTGGCCTGGCTGCGCGTGTCGACGTTGACGGAGTCCTGCATCGTGGGCCTGCGCAGGTCGGTGGTCAACGACAACGTCGTCCACGCGCTGCCGATGTCGCACCTGCTCCGCTCGCCCCGGAGTGTCGAGACGCTCGCGGGCCTGCGTGACCCGCACACGCTGGTGCCGAATGTGGAACGCCTCGAACGCCTGACCCCCACGCAGAGCCGGGGCCTGCCGGGATACATCGCCGCGCTGCCCCTGCCCGCGCCGCGCCAGCGTGAGCTGCTCATGCGCACGCTCCGCCACCGCGACGCCATGACACGTCTGTCCACCCTTCGCTGTCTTTACGACGGGCTGACCCCTAAAGCCATAGCCGACCATGCCGAGGCTATCAGCCACTTCACACTTGATGCCGACGAACGCATCGCCCGGCTGGCGTACCGCGTCCTGCTGCGTATCCGCTGGTCTGGACTGGCACAGATTTCCCTTAAGCTCGTCAACAGCCCGCACGCATCGCTCCGCGCTCTGGCAGGGCGTTATATGAGCCAGATGGGCTTTGATCGTTTGTGGGAAGCCTGGCCACGCCTGGGTGCACCCCAGCGCCTGGCCGCGGGCAGGGCGCTGATCAAACTCGACCCCAACTTCCACAGCCAACTGGCCCGGCAACTCGCCCACGCCGACCCCGAACGAAAGCTCCGCGCGATCTCGATGATCCATCAACTCAACCAGGGCAACCTCTTCGAGAAAGCCCTCGTCAGACTGGCCCAGCACACCGACCACGTCGTCGCCTCGGCCGCCGTCGGGGCGCTGGGCAGTGGGGAATCACCCGAAGCCCTCGACACGCTCGAAGACTCACTGGACCACAAAGACGCCCGTGTCCGTGCCAACGCCGTCGAAGCCCTCCAGCAACTCCAGTCCACCCGCCACATCGACCGCCTGCTCCACATGGCGGACCACGAGGAAAACCGACCCCGTGCCAACGCCATCGCCGCGCTTATGGACATGCGCACCACCGACGCTCTGGGCGCCCTCTCACGCATGCTCAGCGACCACCGCTCGCCCCATCGCAACAGCGCCCTGTGGCTCGTGGAACAAGCCGGCCTGATCGAAATGGCACGACACGTCGCGGAACTCTCCGTCTCCGACCCCGACCCCAAAATCAAAAACCGAGCACGCGAAACAGTCCAATCCCCCATCACCCTCATGTCCCCCCCCCCGGAAGTTTCCCCCGCCCCCGCCCCCGGAAGTTCAGACCAATCACCCGCGGAGGATTCCCCCGCTGACCAATCCGTACCCGCAGTCACCCACACGCCGAGTCCCACGCAGTGAATCTTGCCCTATCCGTCATCCACGTCTTAGCACAGACCCGAACGCCCGGCAGCCCACCCGCGCGCTCGTGGGGCGGTCTCGAAAACGCCACCGACGTTTTCAAGCCCGAATACTTCAACGGCAACCTGCTCATCAACCCCCTGCACTTTGTCTTTGGCGTCACAGGCGTCCTGCTGCTCGTGCTGGCGTTCTGGCTCCGTCGCCGACACCAGACCCGGCACGAACGCTCCGCGCCGATCCGCATCTTCCACGACGTGGCAAGGCAACTGGGCCTGAGCTGGCCCCAGCAGTGGCTGCTCTTTCGCATCGCAAAAGAAAACCACCTCCCCTCGCCCCTCGCCCTGCTGCTCTCCGGCTCCACCCTCAACCACTACGCCCGACTCTACGCGCAAAACGTCACCGCCTACCGCAGGCTCAAGTTCCTCGAAGAGGTCCGGGCAATCAAACACAAACTCTTCATCCAACCGCCCACGGATTAAGAGTTCATACGCGGTGTTCAAAACACCTCTAATACCAATCCCATTTAATTCTCGTGCGTGAGCCACTCGGTCGCAGTGATGGTTTTGAGCCGCTCGGGCGTCAGTTTGTTCCAACTATCGTGGCAGGCTCGATCGATGTCAGCCCCGTCCTCGAACACGCGGTTGC
>WGMF01000015.1 GCA_016125215.1 Phycisphaera sp. | reverse complement strand
GTTCGGCCGCGTCGTCGGGGCTGTGAAGTGAGATGTCGATGGTGGACTCCTTTCCAAAAGAGCCCACTATCCCAGACCCCACGCGGGAGCGCAACCTAACAAGCGCCTAACGCGCACGAGTTTTTTACGGGATTGGTATAACCCACTGGGGTCCAGAAATCAATTAGCATCGATACAGGAACCGCAGATTGCGCAGATTCCGCAGATTCATACGGATGGATAGCCCGGAAATCTGCCTTGAGTCTGCGCCATCTGCGAAATCTGCGGTTGCTCTTCCTGGTCCAATCCTATCTTCGTCTCCATACTTGGTAACTTGATAGAGAATTGTTTTTCGAGATGACCTCACCCCATCCAGACCCCGGAGGCCGCCGTGCCCAATGTTGAGATCGAAGCCAAGATGCAGGTCCACGACACCGGGCCCCTGCTCGCGGCGCTCAAGGAATGTGCCGCCAAGCCCATCGGGGAACACCACGAGGTCAACGTCTTTTTCGATACGCTCACCGGCTCGCTGCGCAGCTCAGACCAGGGCCTGCGCACCCGGGTCGAGACCAAAGCCGACGGCTCAACCCTCGTCACCATCACCCACAAAGGCCCCCGCACCCACGAACGCCTCAAGACCCGGCAGGAGACCGAACTGGTCGTCCTCGACCCCCACGGCGCGGAAGACCTGCTCCTGGCGCTGGGCTTCGTACGTATCCTCTCCTTTGAGAAAAAACGCTCGCGCTGGACGCTCGACGGCTGCGTCGTCGATATCGACACACTCCCCTACCTGGGGACCTACGTCGAGATCGAGGGCCCCAACGAAAAAACCATCCTCTCCGTGCGCGAAAAGCTCGGTCTGTCCGACCTGCCGCTGCTCCAGGCCAGCTACATCTCCATGATTAAGACCCACCTTTCCGAAAACCGCATCCAGACCGACCACGTCGGGTTCGACAAGGCCTGATCGGCCATCTCCCCGGAATTGTCAGCCCCCGCTTGCTGCCGGCAGGGGTGGCCAGCCCCCCGGACGATGGGGGGTTTCCACAAGCATTGAACCCTCCGCAATAGACAGCGTATAATCGGCGTTGTTCTATCGCTGTCGCGATGTCGATGGCAAGGAGTTCGAGATGCGCGGGCACGACCCGTGCTGACATGCCTGCGACCGTGCGTGGTACCCCGCGTTTTCCCGGAGCAGGCTTGACCCCACTCACAATCGGGATGGTTCACAATCATCGCCCGCGGTGTTCGCGGCAGCCCGATGTTTCACGTCCCTGACGGGACAGAAGGAGTCCGCCATGTATCGTTTCATCGCTCTCGTGGCTCTGGTGTTGGCATTGACCCTTTCCGTGGCCACCGTGGCCCAGGCCAAGGAAAAGGAAAAGAAGAAAGAACAGGAACACAAGCACGCCCCCGCGCTCGTGGGCACCGTCAAGTCCGTCGACACCGATGCCAAGACCTTCGTCGTCGTGGCGGTCGGCAAGAAGGGCGAACAGGCCAACGAAGTCACCGTGACCTACACCGACGCCACCGCCTTCAAGAACATGAAGAAAGCCTCCACCGCCGAGGAAGTGCTTAAGGTGGACAACAAGGTCAGGGTCACCCACACCGACGGCGTGGCCACCGAGGTCTGCCTCGTGCCCGCAGCCATGCCCCACCACGACAAAGACAAGGGCAAGGACAAAGACAAGGGTGAACAGGAAGGCGCCGGCGACAACGACAACGGCGGCGGCGAAGAGTAAGCCTTACAGGATGTTGGGTCTTCCATCATCCCCACAATCAAAAGGGCGTTCGACACTACGTCGGACGCCCTTGTTTTTTGCGACTTTTTTCGTCTGATCCGGTGAATCTTGTCTGCTCAGCCCAGCGCAGCGATGCGGGGGAACTCACCTTGAAGGGCCGGGTAGAGGCGCTGGTACTGGGCGTGGTATTTTTTGTAGAGGTCCGCGATCTTCTTCCGGGGGCGGAGTTTTTCGGTCTCGCGGATGGCGGCCCCGCACGCCTCGGGCACGCTCTTCCACACCCCGGTGCCAACGCCCGCAAGGATGGCCACGCCGTAAGCCGGGCCCTCCTGCGCGTTGATGACCGCCACGTCCGAGCCGTAGATGTCAGCCTGCAACTGCCGCCAGAACTTCGACCTTGCGCCGCCGCCGGAGAGCCTGACCGTCTTCGTGTCGATGCCCATGCCGCGCATGATGCACAGCGCGTCGTTCATGCCGAACGTCACCCCCTCGATGAGCGAGCGGATCAAGGCCGGCCTGTCGTGGCGCGAGGTCAGGCCGACCCACCCGCCGCGGGCGCTGGGGTCGGGGTGGGGGCACCGTTCGCCGGTGAGATAAGGCATAAAGAAAAGCCCCTCGCAGCCGGGCGCGGCCTTCTGGGCCTCGGCAATTAACAGAGTGTAAGGGTCGACTTTCTTCTTTTTTGCCAGCGCGACCTCATCGGCAGCCAGGTGGTTCCGGAACCACTGGAACGACCCGCCCGCGCTGAGCATGCACCCGAAGACGCACCACTTGCCCTCGACGGCCGAGCACATGGTGTGGACCCGGCCTTGCGGGTCGTAGGTCGGTTTGTCGGCATGGGCAAAGACGACCCCGGAAGTGCCCAGCGTCGCGCTCACGACACCGGCGGTGACGATGCCGTTGCCCACCGCCCCGGCCGGCTGGTCGCCGCTGCCGCCGACGACGGGGGTACCCTCGGCCAGGCCCAGTGCCGCGGCCCCCTCGCGGTGGAGTTGCCCGGTGACGACGTGTGATTCATAGCAGTTGGGTAGCAGCGCGCCGTCGATCTTGAGTTTGGTGAGCACGACCTTGTTCCACGCGCGCTTTTTCACGTCGAGCAGGAGCGTGCCCGAGGCGTCGCCGACCTCCGTGGCGTACTCGCCGGTCATGCAATAACGGATGTAGTCCTTGGGCAGAAGGATGTGCCTGGTTTTTTCGTAGACCTTGGGTTCGTGCCTGCGGACCCAGAGGATTTTCGGCGCGGTGAACCCGGTGAGCGCGGGGTTGCCGACCTGGCTAATCAATTGTTTGCGTCCGCCGACGGCTTTTTCGATTTCGATGCACTCGGCCCCGGTGCGCTGGTCGTTCCAGAGCAGCGCGGGACGGAGCGGTTTGACGCCACTGCCCAAAAAGACCGAGCCGTGCATCTGACCGGACAGGCCGACGGCGGTAATGTCGCGGGCTTTGAGTCTGGCATTCTTGAGTACGGCCTTCGTGGCCTTGCACGTGGCGGACCACCATTCGAGCGGGTCTTGTTCGGACCAGCCGGGCCTGGGTGAAGAGATTGCGTGTTCCGCGACGGCGGTGGCGAGGACCTTGCCTTTGTGATCGCTGATAAGGGTCTTGGTGCCTGACGTGCCGATGTCGATGCCGAGCAGGTGGGGCATGGTGTGGGCCTCCGGTGTGGGTTGGCGTCAATCTACCACGATGGGCGTGGGCTGTGTGCGTGTCATCCGTTGTGCGTCGCCGCAACACGATAGAATTGCCCCCGGTCATGATTGAAGATCAGTCAACATTACTCGACAAGTCGTCCGGTCGGGCGTCGCTCAAGAGCCTGCGGACCCGCTTGCCGGACGCTTATTTTGTGGTGCGGTTCATGTCAGGGCGTGAGCGGTGGGCGGTGTCGAAGACGGCCAGTGTGTGGCTGCAGTTGGTCGAGGTGGCCGAGTCGTGCGGCGAAGAGGGTGCGTGTGAGAACACGTCGTGCGCCGAGCGGGGTTGCGAGTCGCGTGACGAGCGAGCCGGGGTGATCCGATCGATCACGGATTACCTGGGAAGGGGTGAGGTCACGGGCAAACCGGAGCTGGACGGGTTTGAGGCGGTGGTGGGTTCGGCGGGTTTTTCGGGGGGCGATCTTGCGGACGCGGCCTGTGCGTGGTCGCGTGTGATGGAGATACGTCGTGTGGCCACGTGGAAGGGATTGCGTGAGTCGCTGATGGGTGTGGCGCAACCGCTGGCGCGGGCGGTCGGTGGCCTGACCCGTGCGGACAAACGTCAGATCGATCACCCCACGACGCGGAGCCAGTTGGAGTCGTGGTGTCTTGGGCTTGTGCTCGTGGCGGTGTGTGTGCGAGCGCGGGGTATGTGGGAGGGCAAGGGTGCGTTGCTGCTGCCGCTTGACGATCTGGTCAAGTGTCAACTCAGCGAGTCGCGTTTGTCGGGTGAGACCCGCGACGAATGTTGGCGTGAGCTGATGTTTGATCAGCGGGATCGCACCGAAAAACTCCTGCGTGGCGGTGAACGCTGGCTCACGGCGGTGCCCGACGCGCGGTCACGGCGGGCGGTGACTTTGACGGGTGCGCTGGCCTTGTTGCGATTGAGCGCCTTGGCTCAGGGCGAGCCGGTGACATGGGGCCGACGCATCGCGGCGCTGCCGGGGGCGGCGATCGATGCGCGGCGGCTGGTGCGCTCGGAAGTGCCGGGACAGTGAGGCGTAGTCGATTTATTCGCCGGTCGGCACGTTTGAGAGGTGCGGCGGCGTTGTCGTGGTGGCATCGAGAAGCGTCCTGCGTGCGGTTTGTCTTGGCTGTTCGATGGCGTTTTCAACGGTGGTATGGTTCAGACGGTCGTAACCCTCGACCTTTTGGTAGGGCGTGGGCGAGCGCTGCGTGTCCGTGGTCACGGGCAGGTGTCGCAGGGCACAACCGTTGAGGTGGTTGTAGAGTTCGATCGTGCGTGAGTCGCTGAACTGGGGGACGACACGGGCGCGGAAGATGCCGCGGTTGGGGTTGTACCAGAAGCCCGCCTGTCCGGGTGAGGCAATCACGGGGTCGGGCGGCTGGTCCTGCCAGTCGTCTCTGGGAGCGACATCGACCCAGGGTTGATCGGCGGGCACGAGCACGTTGCGTGGCGGCTCGCCAACGAACCAGGCCGGCGAAACGGTGCGCGGGAATCCCGACTCCGTCGTGTCGTTCTCCCCCAGCGCGCCGCGGTAGAGGACCTGTTCCTGCAGGTGTGCCAGCGCCTGGTAGACCTGCTGCTGCGCGAGGAGGTTGGTCTGCTGCTGACGGTGATAGAGCAGGACCCCGCCGAGGATCGCCGCGAGCATCAGCGCAATGAGGCTGTCGATCACAAGGCGCATGGTTTGCGTCCGCCCTCCGTTTGAGGTCATCACCCCTCCGATGCCAACGCCCCGCGCCGGCGCGGGGCGCAGCACGATCCATAAGCCTTTGATCGGTCAGCCCGCGCCCGACCGTGAGGCGGATCAACGTCCGTGTAACAGAGTTTGTACGCGCTGCCGGTTGGGCGGTCTGTGACGGTTGTGATGTTTGTGCCGGTTGTGCCGCCGGGGCATGGCGCGCTTAAAATCACCTCGCATCCGCTGCCAATCTCATTCGAGCGCCCACAACCCATGACCACCATCCTCCTCCTGCTCATCTCCAACATCTTCATGACCTTTGCGTGGTACGGGCACCTCAAGGGCTACAAGGAATCGCCGTTGTGGCTGGTGGTGCTCGGGAGCTGGGGGATCGCTTTTTTCGAGTATTGCTTCCAGGTCCCCGCCAACCGCATCGGGTCGGCCACCTTCACCACCGCGCAGCTCAAGACCATTCAGGAGGTCATCACCCTCGTCGTCTTTGCCGCCTTCAGTGTCCTGTACCTCAAGGAGGAGTTGCGGTGGAACCACGCGGTGGGCTTTGGGCTGATCGTGGCCGCGGCGTTCTTCATCTTCCATAAGTGGTAACCTTTGCACTCCCCACGCATCCGCGCACGCTACAACCCGACCACGAGACCCCCCCCCATGAAACTCAAGCGCTACAAACACAACCCCATCCTTGCGCCCGACGACCGCCCCTGGCGAAACGTCGTGACCTTCAACCCCGGCGCGATCATCGAGAACAACACGTTCTACCTCATCGAACGCGCCTGTTCGAGCCTCGTGCCCTTCGTCTGTCAGTTCGGCCTGTGGAAGAGCGACGACGGGTTTGACTTTCAACTTGTCAGTGAAGAACCCGTCTTTACCCGCGAGCACATCGGCTGCCCCGAGGGCACCGTCGAAGACCCGCGCCTGGCTAAATACGGCGACACGTTCTACATGACCTACGTCCAACGCAACTACACCCCCGAGTGCTACCCGCACGGCAAGGGCGTCCCCAAGTACGTCCGCATCACCCACGTCCCCAAGGGCGACCCCAACAACTACCGCTCCGGCATTGCCAAATCCAAAGACCTCCTGCACTGGGAAGACATGGGCCTGATGACCCCGCCCGACAACGACGACCGCGACTGCGTCCTCTTCCCCGACAAGGTCCACGGCCGGTACGCCATGCTGCGCCGCCCGATGTATTTCGTCGGCCCCGAGTACGGCTGCGACCGGCCGAGCATCTGGGTCAGCTACTCCGACGACCTGATGAACTGGGAAAAGCCGTTGCTTGTGGCCACCGCGCAGAACAACACCTGGGAACAACGCAAGATCGGCGCCTCGGGCCAACCGGTGCGCACCGACAAGGGCTGGCTCACGCTCTACCACGGCGTCGACCAGCGCGCGGTCTACCGCACGGGCGTCATGCTGCTGGATATCGACGACCCGACACGCGTGATCGCCCGCGCACCCGATTTCATCTTCGAGCCCGAAGCCTTCTACGAGATCACCGGCCTGGTCATCCCGCGCGTCGTCTTCCCCTCCGCCACCGTCGTCAAGGACAACACGCTCTTCGTCTACTACGGCTGCTGCGACACGTGGATCGGCGCCGCCACCGCGCCGCTCGACGAGATGCTCGATTACGTGTGCAAATACCCGGTGTGAGCGGGTTCAGGGCTTGGGGTTGACCACGGTGCCCTCGAATTCAATGCGGGGGTCGTTGGTCTTGACCAGTTCGTTGAGTTCATAGACGTTGCGGTAGCCGTAGCCGTAGAGGTTGATGTAGGTCGGGATGTTGAGCGCCATCATGATCGGCTTGGCCTGCTCGGCCATCTGTTGACCAGCCACGTTGACCATCGCCGGCCTGGGCGCAGCGACCTTCGAGGCGAAGTCGACCTGGTTGCCTTTGAAGTTGTTGTTGCAGTAGATCAGGATGGTGGTGTCGAAATCGGGGATGGCCTTGGCGAGGTTGTCCTGCGTGAAGTCGGTGAAGGCCAGGTGCGTGGCCCCCTTGACGTGCAGCCGGTCGTAGCGAAATGTCGAGCGGGAGTCGAGGATGATGACACCGGGCTTCTTGCTCATCTCCAGGAATGTGTCGAGGTCGATCAGGTGGCTGGCGCGGTGGGCCTCCACCTGTGCGACCAGGCTTTTGAAGTCGTCGTAGCTGACCAGGGCCTTGGGGTAGGTTTTCTCCTGTGCCAATCCGTTGCACGCCAGGAGCAGGACGATGCCCGTGATGATGAGATGCGGCTTCATGATGTAGCCCTTTCATGGGTTGGTGAGTTTGCGTGTCCCGTGATTGAAGATCGGATGACCTTGCAAACACGGTTGTGCCGGGTTGGACGCATCAAACGGATCGCGGGTTCCTGAATATTTGGCCAAAAAACAACCGGCACACGGGTGTGCGCCGGTCGGGTGGTTGGGTGGTGTTGGGATAATCGGGGGCCGCAGGGGGACCGGCGATGTTTCCGGGAGTCGCCGGCTTTATGAGGCGTGAGTGTCCTCACGCCTTGAGTCGTTTCTCGAGTGCGTCGAGTTCTTCGACCAGGCCCTTGGGCATCTTGTCGCCGAACTGGGCAAAGTGTTCGCGGATGGAGGGGACCTCGCTCAGCCAACCTTGTTTGTCGACCTTGAGCAGTTCCGCCATGTCGGTGCTGTCCATGCCCAGGCCGGTGATATCCAACGCGCCGGGTTCGGGCAGGCGTCCGATGGGGGTGTCGACGGCTTTGGCAGTGCCTTCGCATCGCTCGAAGACCCACTTGAGAACGCGCGAGTTTTCGCCGTAACCGGGCCAGAGGAACTTGCCGTCGGGCGACTTGCGGAACCAGTTGACATAAACAATCTTCGGCAGCTCGGCATTGGCGGTCTGACCGATCTTGAGCCAGTGCGCCCAGTAGTCCGCCATGTTGTAGCCGCAGAACGGGAGCATGGCCATGGGGTCGCGTCTAAGTTCGCCGACTTTGCCCGCGGCGGCGGCGGTTTTTTCGCTGCTCATGACCGAGCCGAGGAACGTGCCGTGCTGCCACGAGAGCGCTTCGTTGACCAGGGGCACGACCGAGGCACGCCGGCCACCGAAGAGGATCGCATCGATGGGCACGCCATCGGGGTCCTGCCACTCGGGCGCGATGACGGGGCACTGCGAAGCGGGCGCGGTGAAGCGTGCGTTGGGGTGGGCGGCTTTCTTGTTGGAGTGGGGCGACCAGTCGTTGCCGTTCCAGTCGATCAGGTGCGCGGGCGGCTCGTCGGTCATGTCTTCCCACCACACGTCGCCGTCGTCGGTCAAGGCACAGTTGGTGAAGATGGCGTTTTGATCGACGCTGCGCATGGCGTTGGGGTTGGAGTGGTCGCTCGTTCCCGGGGCAACGCCGAAGAAGCCGGCCTCGGGGTTGATGGCGTGCAGCGCGAGCTTGCCCTTGTTCGGGCCACTCTTGCGGGGGCGGAATTTCATCCAGGCGATGTCGTCGCCGACGCACTCGACCTTCCAGCCCTTGAGCGTGGGTTCCATCATGGCGAGGTTGGTCTTGCCACACGCCGACGGGAACGCGGCCGCGACGAACTTGACGACGCCCTTGGGACTGGTGAGTTTGAGGATGAGCATGTGCTCGGCCATCCAGCCCTGGTCGCGCGCCATGACGGAGGCAATGCGGAGCGCAAAGCACTTCTTGCCCAACAATGCGTTGCCGCCGTAGCCCGATCCGAAGGAGAGGATCTCGCGTGTCTCGGGGAAGTGGGTGATGTATTTGTTTGTGGCGTTGCAGGGCCAGGCCAGGTCGGGTTTCTTGTTGCCTTTTTCATCGACGAGCGGGTACCCGACGCTGTGCAGGCAGGGAACGAAAGGCCCGTCGGAGCCGAGCACGTCGAGAACCTTCGAACCTACGCGGGTCATCAGGTGCATGTTGGCCACAACGTAGGGGCTGTCGGTCAGTTCGACGCCGATGTGCGCGATGGGTGAGCCGATCGGCCCCATCGAGAAGGGGATGACGTAGAGCGTGCGTCCCTTCATGCAGCCCTTGAATAGAGCGTTGAGCTTGGTTTTCATCTCGGCGGGGTCGGCCCAGTTGTTGGTCGGGCCCGCGTCGGCTTTGTTTTTGGAACAGATGAAGGTCCGGTCCTCGACACGTGCCACGTCGGCCGGGTCGGAGAAGATCAGCACACTGTTGGGTCGCTTGGTCTTGTCCAGCCACCGCGCGGTGCCGCCCTTGACCATGATGTCGAGCATCTCCTGGTACTCGGCTTTGGAGCCGTCGCACCATCGGACAGAGTCGGGCTGGCAGAGCTGGGCGGTCTGCTCAACCCATGCGGTGAGCTTGGCGTGAGTGGTGGGCGCGGTGGTCGAGGTCGAGGTCATGAGGTTTCCCCTGATCGGTTTGAAAAGAACACAAATGGTTTGCTACAGCCCAGTCGGTCGGTGGAGGCATGTGATTGATCACTATATCCCCAAGTGAACGGGACCATCTCGGCTCAGGCACAAGATAGCACGTAGTCTTTAGATCGGCAAAACCGTGTTGGCGATTGAGCACGTCGGCCAAGGTGCGATAACGCAATTCTCACGCATCGACCGTCGACTCGGTCCGATATCGCGGTCTCGAAAACCACCGGCAAGCGCGGGGGGACGTTGCTACAATCTCGTTTGCGGATAAATTAAACGACCATTCCCCTGCGGTGGCCCAGCATGCCCATCCCCGAATCCGACATCCTCGAAATCAAACCTTCGCCGATCTCACCCCTCGAAGCGACCTACCTGCCCGAGGTCTTCAAGGGACTGGGCACCACGTTCAAACACCTCATCGGTTCGATCGGCCGCGGCAAACGCAACAAGGCGATGTGCTACCCCGAAGAGCGCCGCGAAGACATCCCCGTCGAACAAGGCGGGTTATATAAAAACTACTTCCGGGGGGTCCACCGGCTCAACCGCGACGAAGAGGGCCGCGTCAAGTGCGTCGCGTGCTTCATGTGCTCGACCGCCTGCCCGGCCCACTGCATCCACATCGAGGGCGCCGCCGCCCCGTGGGATGACCGTGAGAAATACCCCGTCAAGTTCGACCTCGACGAATTACGCTGCATCTACTGCGGCATGTGCGAAGAGGCCTGCCCCTGCGACGCCATCGAACTCACCCCCGTCTACGACATCGTCGGCCTGTCGAGACAAGAGATGATCTTCGACAAGGAAAAACTCCTCTCGGTCTTCGACCAGACGATCGACAACAAGGCGATGTAACCCCCCCGGAAGTTTCCCCGGTGTTTCCCGGGATTATTCTCGGATCGTTCCGGACGCACCCCCGGTCTCTGGCTGCGCATCCAGGCCCGACCCGCCCAATGCTATGATGACCCCTGATGAACTCGCCCAGCCAACAGTGGCGTGACCATGCACAATACGACATGGAAACAGCCCGCGCCATGCACGAAAGCGGGCGGTACCTCTACGTGCTGTTCTGCTGCCAGCAGGCGGTTGAGAAAACGCTCAAGGCGCTGATTGTCCATCGTTCGCATCAGTTCCCCCCACGGTTGCACAATCTCTCACGTCTCGCGCAAGAAGCCGGTTTGCCCGACAACCACGCTTTTGCGGATGACCTGCGTGAGCTCTCGGCTTACTACATCCAGTCCAGGTACCCGGAGGAGATCGGCGAAATCGCCAGCGGGGTGACATCCGAGATCTCCGCGGAGGCTCTGGGCAAGACGGAAAAGATCTTGACATGGTTAAACTCAATGATGACATCCTGAAACGCACTCAAGATGCGCTCAAGTGCCTTTCGAGATTGGCCCCTGTCCGTGCGGCTTATGTTTTTGGCTCGCAGGCCCGGGGGGATTCTCACGCCCATAGCGATATCGACCTGGCCGTGTTCCTCGACGGCGCGGAAGAATGGGACATGCGTCGTAAAGCTAAAGCCTCCTCCGAAGTGCAGAAAATCTGTGGGGAGGATATCGAGGTCCACCTGTTTCCATCCTCGGCGTCGCACAACCCCCCCCCCGGCAGTTTTGCCGACCACGTGATGAACACCGGGCAACGACTTCTAACGGAAGCAACCTGACCTGACTACCATCGATCCTTCACGACCCCAACCCAATCGGAGTTCTGTTGTGCAATCCCCACACCACCTGCGGTGCGAATACTTCACCAACCCCATCGGCCTAGACGAAACCAAACCCCGCTTGAGCTGGCTCATCCGTGACGAGCGTCGCGGCGCAAAGCAGTCCGCCTATCAGGTGCAGGTGGCCGGCGATGTTTCGCTGCTCCAAAGCGAACAGCCCGACCTGTGGGACTCGGGCAATGTCGAATCCGACCAGACCAGCCACGTCGAATACGCCGGCAAAAAACTCACCAGCACGCAGCGGGCCGTGTGGCGCGTGCGCGTTTGGGACCACAACGGGCAACCCTCCGCGTGGAGCGACGCCGCGTCCTGGGAGATGGGCCTGCTCAAGACCAGCGACTGGAAGGCACAGTGGCTCGGCGTGCCCGACGCATCGATCATCGCCGACCCGGAAGACGACAGCCTCATCGCCAGCCCCATCCTCGGTCGTGCGTTCGATATCAAGAAGAACATCACCCGCGCCCGGCTCTACATCACCGCGCGTGGCCTGTACGTCGCACACCTCAACAACATTCGCGTCGGCGACGACCTGCTCACCCCCGGCTGGACGCACTACGGCAAACGCATCCGTTACCAGGCCTATGACGTGACCGACCTGCTCCACAGCGGCGACAACGACATCCTCGTCACGCTCGGCACGGGGTGGTGCGTGGGGCACGTGGCGTGGCGACAGAAAATCTATGACAACAAGCCCTGGCTGCTCGCTCAACTGCACGTCGAGTTCGAAGACGGCAAAACACTCACGATTGCCAGCGACGAGAGTTGGCAACAGGCCACCGGGCCGATCCGCTTCTCCGACATGCTCATGGGCGAACGCTACGACGCCAACACCCCCACGCCCCGGATCGGTCAGGGCGACTGGGGACCCGTCGAGACGCAGCCGATGGACAAGGGCGTCGAACTCGTCGCCGGCGTCGGGCCGCGCGTGAGGAAAACATTGGAAATCAAGCCCATCGGCGTCACCGCCCGGCCGGACGGCGTGTTCATCTTCGACATGGGCCAGAACATGGTCGGCCACCTGCGCCTGAACGTCACCGCCCCCCGAGGCACGACCGTCCAGCTCCGCCACGCCGAGATGCTCAGCCCCGACGGATCGCTCTACACCGAGAACCTCCGCAAAGCCAAACAAACAGATTGTTATACCTGCCGCGGTGATGCACAGGGCGAGACGTGGGAACCCTCCTTCACCTTCCACGGCTTCCGCTATGTCGAGTTGACCGGCCTGCCCACGGGCGTATCCCCGACACTCGACACCGTCACCGGCATCGTGGTCCACTCCGACATGCCGCACACCGGGCAGTTCGAGTGCTCGCACAAGCTCGTTAATCAACTGCAGCACAACATCGAGTGGGGCCAGCGGGGCAACTACCTCGAAGTCCCGACCGACTGCCCGCAGCGCGACGAGCGCCTGGGCTGGATGGCCGACGCACAGGTCTTCGCGCCCACGGGTGCGTACAACTTCGAGACCGCCGCGTTCATCACCAAGTGGATGGTCGACGTCCGCGACGCACAGCACGACGACGGCGGATACACCGACTTTGCACCCGAGCCGATGTTCAAAGAGCCCGGCACGCCCAAGTTCCCCCCGCACGGCGCCCCCGCCTGGGCCGACGCGGGCGTGATTGTCCCTTGGGCCATCTATGAATTCTTCGGCGACAAGCGCATCCTCGAACGGCACTACGTGTCGATGAAGCGCTACCTCGACTTCCTCTCGGAGCGCAGCACCGACTTTATCTACATCGGGCAGGACTCGAACAACTACGGCGATTGGCTCAACCACAACGCCAACACCGCCAACGACCTGATCGGCACCGCCTACTTTGCACGCTGCGCCGACCTGCTCTCGCGTTCCGCCTTGGCGCTGGGCAAGAAATCCGACGCACGCAAATACGCCTCGCTCTTTAAGAAGGTCAAGGCCGCCTTCCAACGTCGCTTCGTCACGCCCGACGGTCGGCTCGTCAGCGACACGCAGACCGCCTACGCCCTGGCGCTCAACTTCAATCTCCTCCCCGACGCCCTGCTCCCGCGTTCAGCCGAGTTCCTTGCGCACGACGTGCAGCACGGACGCTTTGGTCGCTACCCCACAAACAACCGCCAGCCCTCCATCACCACCGGGTTCGTCGGTTGCTCGCTCATCAACCCCGCGCTCTCCGACAACGGATCGAACGACCTGGCTTACAAATTGTTACTCAACGAGAAGTACCCCTCCTGGCTCATGCCCGTCGTCCACGGCGCCACCACCATCTGGGAGCGGTGGGACGGCTGGACCGAGAAGAAGGGCTTCCAGAACCCCGGCATGAACTCCTTCAACCACTACAGCCTCGGCGCGGTGGGCCAGTGGCTCTACTCCCACGTCGCGGGCCTGCGCATCGACCCCGAGCACCCCGGCTTTGCCCGCGCCATCATCCAGCCCCAGCCGGGACAGGGCCTGACACACGCCTCGTTCACCTACGACTCGCTGCACGGACGGTACCGCAGCGCCTGGAAGATCGAGGGCGACACGCTGCACATCGACGTGGAAATCCCCGCCAACACCGGCGCGACGATCGTCCTGCCCACCGCCGACGCAGGGCGTGTAAAAGAATCGGGTCAACCGATCGACAAGGCCGCGGGCCTTCGCCCCCTCAGCCCCGACGACGAGGGCCGGGTGATGCTCGATGCTGTTGCGGGCTCCTATCGGTTCAGGGTCCAGCCTTTTGAGGTGGGGTGAGTCGACTCAGGGCTTGGAATCCAACAACCTGTTAATCAGGTCCGGGAGCTTGACGACCGCGACGGTGGTCGAGGTGTCGGAGAGGGCGTAGGGGATGAAGAGGTTTTCACCGTGGGCCATGGCGCCGCAGGTGTATACGACGTTGGGGACGTAGCCCTCGCGTTCCTCTTCGACGGGTGTGATGAGCGGCTGGCTGAGAGAGCCCTTGACCTTGAGCGGGTCGTCGCGGTCCAGGAGCATGGCGCCGATGCAGTAGGTGCGCATCGGCCCGACACCGTGCGTGAGCAAGAGCCAGCCCTCGTCGGTTTCGATGGGTGAGCCACAGTTGCCGACCTGCATGAGTTCCCACGGCGAGCGTGGGGACTTGAGCATTTTCGCGCTCTCCCAGAAGTGGGGGTAGTCGGAGTAGGAGATGAAGAGGTTCTCGCCATCAATACGCGAGCACATGACGTAGTGCCCGCCGATCTTTCGCGGGAACAAGGCCATGCCCTTGTTGATGGCACACGCGCCGTTGAGGGAGTGGACCTCGATGCGTCTGAAGTCGCTGGTCTGCAGCATCATGGGGAGAATGCGGTAGCCGTTGTAGGCGGTGTAGGTCCCGAAGTATTCCACCTGGCCGTCGTCGTGTGTGAATCGGACGAGTCGCAGGTCTTCCATGCCGCGCGATTCGTCCTCGGACATGGGGTAGATGACCAATTCCGAGAGGGGCTCCTCCTCGGGCATGTCGATGTGATAGTTTGAACGTGCGAGGAAGGTGATATTCTCGATGGCGGGCGCGGTGGTGGGCTTGTGGCCGTGTTCGGCGCGGACGGTTTCGAGGGATTGGTGGAGCTGGATGAGTGAGAAGCGTTCGGGCAGCGGGTTGATCACGGCCTCGGCGGTCGGGCCGTGCACACCCATCTCACCGAGCTTCCGCTGGAAGAGGGGCTTGTGGTAGGAGCGATCGGGCGAGACCTTGGCCCGGCTCACCACGCGGGGCGTCGGGTCCATAACCACGCTGTTGTCCGCTGTGATGACGCCGGTGCGGAAGACGATCGAGGAGACGTGGCCCTCCCCCGTGGCACGCAGACTCATCAGGAACCGGACGTATCCCCGCTTCATGGCCGACTGGTCGGGGTGGGGGACGATCGATGGGTTGAACAGCGCAGCCGCCTCGATGGAGTATTCCATCGTAAGAAACGCTCCGGCGAGTCGTTTGCGGGCATCGCTCCAGTGGTCGGGGTCGCCCGTGATGGCTACGGCCGCGGCGTAGTGTCTGCTGAATTCTTTGTCGATGCGGTCGTGCCGGGACTGGTAGTGTTCGCTGACGAGCTTGATGGCGACCTCGACGGTGCGTTCGTCGAGTTTGGCAATGCGTTCGAAGAGCGAACGCACGCGCGGCGCGTACGTCGCCATGAAGGGCAGCAGGATGACCCGCGCGTCGTCGCCCTCGAACTTGATCGGCAGCCGCGTGACCTGGATCGGGTCGCGCTCGGCCGAGGGGATCAGCGACCCAAACCCATTCGCCGGTGTGTTCATACTTGGGTCTCCTTGCGATGTTTCGTCTTCGGCAGCATTGAAGCAGGCGTTTTATCCGCAGATGACGCAGATGAAGAGAGTTTGAATCGCCGTCGGCATCAATGCGACCACTTCATCCGATCGTTTGGCTGGTTCATCACCTCTAACAATGACTTTGATTTTGCAAAAAACACCCGCTTGCCATAGCCACGGCTAACCGCAGACGCGATTCGGATTTGTATTCATCTGCGTCATCTGCGGATAACTTTTCTAACCCTTCACGTCAGAGCCGCTTCGACCTCGCCCCCGGGGGACTCATCGCTGGCACGTTCGCCGGTGAGGGTCTTGACGGCCTCGGCGTCTTCGAGGCCCACCGCGCGGTCGAGCCACATCACGGTGAGCAGCGAGATCAGCCACGCGAGTGTGGACTCGGCCCCCTGGTTATGGTTCGGTCCATCGGCGTGCAGGCCATCACAACACCCGCCGGTGTGGTAATCGTAGAGCACCGAGTGCGTGTCGTTGGCACCGGTGAAGAAGCCCAGCGTCTGGTGGGCACGCTCGATCCACAGGCGGTCCTGCGTCGACCGGTAAGCCTCTGCGCAGGCCTCGATGATGGCCATCGCTTCGATCGGTTGCTGGTCGAAGCGGGCGCGTTCGCCGTTACGCTTGATCCAGCCCTGATTGCCGATCAGGCTCACGGTCTTGTCGGGCAGCAGTTGCAAACGCAGGAGCCAGTCGAGGGATTTGAGGCCCTGTTCGAGCATGGCGTTATCGGGGATCCACTGACCGGCGAGGATCAGCGCGTGGGGGAGCTTGGCGTTGTCGTAAGTGACCACGTCCTCGCACCAGGGCCAGTCCTCCGAGGCGTTGGCACGGAAGCGGTCGAAGAGCCTTTGCGCCAGCACGGTCCTGACTCGCCTGGCGCGCGTGTCCCCGCCGAAGCGCTGGAGGTAGGCGTGGATGCCCACGAGTGAGAACGCCCAAGAGCGGGGGTAGGTCAGTTCCTCGGCCCGCAGCAACGCCTCGTTGAACAGGCGTGTGGCAAACGAGAGCACCGATTTGTTGGGCGCCAGCGCGACGGCAATACCCAGCGACCAGACCGCCCGACCGTGGACGTCATCGCTGCCGACCTCTTCGAGCCACTGTCGGTCGAAGCTCATGAAGTTGCGGAAGCGTTTGTTTTCGCGGTTGAAGGCGTGGTGGAGGAAAGAGAGGTAGGTGTCCGTGAGGGGCTGGACGCTCTTGTCCTTGGTCAATTCGTAACACAGCAGGGCTGTGACGAGGGCGCGGGAGTTGTCGTCGGTGCAGTAGCCGTGGTGCCGGTCGGGGATGGCGTAGATGGCGTGCTGGAGCATGCCGGTGTCGTCGGTCATGCGGCGCAGGTGCGCCAGGCTCAGTTCGGGCAGGGCGGGGGTGTGGTCTTCATCGGATTTGAAGGCCGCAACCGGACGCGGGCTGCGTTTGCGTTCGCCGGCCACCTGCCGGGCGACTTCGAGATACCGCCGGGCCACTTCTTTCCACACCATCGGCCGGCCATAGAGGTAGGCGCGTTTGCGCATGGCGTCGCGCTTGACGGGGTCGTCGAGCAGTTCAACCACCGCGTCGGCCAACTGGTCCGCGTCGTTGAAATCAAAGAGCCTGCCGCGTCCATCAGCCAGAACTTCCCGGGCGTAGACGTAGGGTGTGGAGACGACGGCCTTGCCCGCGCCGACGGTGTAGGCCAGTGTGCCCGAGACGACCTGTGCGGGGTTGGGGTAGGGCGTGACGTAGATATCCGCTGTGCCGATGTAGCGTACGAGTTCGTCGATCGTGACGTAGCGGTTGTGGAAGGCGACGTTCTCGCGCACCCCGAGCCTGTCGACGAGGCGTTCGAGCGAGTCCCGGTAGGCGTTGCCCTCGTTGCGGAGGATATTCGGGTGGGTCGCGCCGAGGATGACGTAGACCACGTTGGGGTGGTTTTCAACGATCCGGGGCAGGGCCTTGAGGACGAGTTCGATCCCCTTGCCCGGGCCGAGCAGGCCGAACGTCAGCATGACGCTGCGTCCCTCAAGGCCGAACTGGTCCTTGAAGAATGACGAGTCGGAGAAGGGCACGTCGGGGATGCCGTGCGGGATCATCTCGATGCGGTCGTCGGGGACGTTGTAGACCTCGTGGAGGATGTCGACGCATGCGTGGCTCATGACGATGAGCTTGTCGCTCAGGCGTGAGAGGTCGCGCATGACGGCGCGTTGCCCGGCGCTGGGGTCGCGCAGCACGGTGTGCAGCGTGGTGATGATCGGCATACGCAGCCGCTTGAGCAGTTCCATGAGGTACGAACCGTCCTTGCCGCCGAAGATGCCGTACTCGTGCTGGATGACCGCCACGTCAATCTGGTTGATATTGAGCAGTTCGGACGCGGTGCGGTAGTCGGCTTGTTTCTGTTCGGGGATCTGGAAGCGGACCTCGTTGGGGTAGTTGTAGGACTCGGGGATATCGTCCATCGCCAGCACGGTGGCCTGGCCCTGGCCAAGCTCGGTGGCAATCGCGTCGCGCAGGTCCTTGGTAAAGGTCGCAATGCCGCATTGTCGGGGGACGTACGAACCGACCAGCGCGACGGTCTGCACGCTGCGGGGGTCGGTGATTCGGGGCGGTTGATTTTGAGGATTGGACGCGGATTCTGACATGCACGGACTCCGTGAGGATCATGGGACATTCAACGCAACACGACCGCGCCGGGTGCGAGCCACACGGTGACGGTCTGGTCAGACCGGCGCGGCGGAGGTGTTCAGAGGTATCTTAGCTGGGTCGAGGGAACCGGGTTGAAAAACGTCGGCCCGTCATTCACATGAGCGGTCGCTTGCCTTTTTTGACCCGTGAGTCGTTGAGTTGCGCCAGCGCCTCGGGTTCGAGTTTCAAGAGTTTCACCAGTTGCGTCGCGCTGCAGCCCAGCACGTCCGCCGCCCTCGCGTGGTCCATGCGGCACTGTTCAATCACATCGAGCGCTTCAGCGATCATCGAGGGCACGTCGTGATGGTCTTGATTCAGCGCGATCACCCCGCCCCGGCAGCGGCTCTTCCACAATGCGCTGCCGCCCTCGGTCAGTTTACGCTCGGTGCGCACATGCAGGGCCAGTTGCATCCTCAATCGGCGGAGGGCGACGCGCCTGTTCTCCTCCCGGCTGCGGCGTTCGGAGGCCTGTGCGGTCAGGCCTGTTGCGCGGTGGGTCAGGACGACGGCGGTCTGGACCTTGTTTCGCCGTTGGCCGCCCGGGCCGGAGGCTTTTTTGGCAGAGGCGTCACAGGCCTCCCAAAGCGTTTGATTGTCCAGGTCGGCTGGGTGCATGGCGTGCGGGCCTCATTAAAATCACAGACCTGTCCGACTGTTATCCTAAGCCCAACGTGACGCCCGATCCTTCCCCGCCTAGCCCGACGCCGAACCAGCTCACGCCCGCCGTGAAGGCCCCCGCTATGCCCAAGGTCGGCCACCGTTCGTTCCTCCAAAGGCTCGACCGTTGGATGGCCGGCCACCCCGCGCACCCGCGCTTCGGCATCTTCTTTTTTTACCTGGCCTTCCTCCCCATCGTCCAGTTCGGGCAGTCCTGGCACGACATCCTCTACCCGGTCCTCTACACCACGCAGTGTGTGCTCACCGCGGCGCTGCTCTACCGTTACCGCAGACTCCTGCCCGAGCTCAACTGGAAGCTCGACACGCTGGCGATCCCCGTGGGCGTGCTTGTCATCGTGGCGTGGGTCGCGCTGGGCATGGGGATGGTCCGCCTCTTCCCCGAGACGTTTGGCTACGACAACAGCGAGCATTACTTTGCCACCATGACCGGGCCGGTGCGCTACGTGTCGCTGGGCCTGCGCCTGCTGGGGATGAGCATTGTCGTGCCGATGGTCGAGGAGATGTTTGTGCGTTCGCTCCTGCTGCGCATGTTTCACCGCTTCCGCGCGGTCGGGATCGGGCTGATGCAACTGCTCCAGGATCTGCCGCTCGTGGGCGAGTACCTCATGCACACGCAGCTTGCGCAGCGGGCCGACCGCCACCAGCGCGTCTTCGAGAAAGCCTTCAACAACACGCCGATGGGTGCGCTGAGTTTTTCGGGCGTCACGCTCTCGACCATGGTCTTCATGTCGCACCACGCGCCGCGTGACTGGCCGGGCGCGCTCGTGTGTGGTCTGGCGTGGTGTTTCCTGGTCTGGTGGAGCAACCCCCGGAGGTTGAAACGGGGCAAGCAGCCGATGGGGTTAGGCCCCGTCATCTGGTCGCACGCCGTGGCCAACGCGGTGCTGTGGGCGTACTGCGTCTACACCGGCGACTGGCAGTTCATGTGACCGGGCTGTAGTGGATCGACTTGGATCACCTATCGGAATGAACTCTATCGCAAACGCATGAAACATCGGTAGCGGGGATGAAACCACAGATTACGCAGATTACACAGATCAGATTGGGAACCGGGAAATCTGCCTTGAATCTGCGTCATCTGTGAAATCTGCGGTTTCTGTATCGATACGAGCGTATCTCTCCGAGCCTCGGTGTCTCTGTGGTGAATCAAATTGCGGCTTGCTCTTAAGCCACCAGGTCGTGCGACTCGGTCCACGGCAGCGCACGGAAGATGCGCCGCGTCGGGTCCATCTCACGAAGCACCGCCGACAATTCGTTCGACACGCTGCAGGCTGCGTCGATGAAATAGCCCGCCAGGCTCGGGTGGCACGCGAGGCGGTCGACCTGTGTGCGCAGGTCGGTCCTGGGGTCTTTGGCCGGGTCCGGGATGCCCTGCACGAGCAGCAGCCCAGCGCGGTCGGCGGCGTGATACAACACATCAGGCCCGAAGTGGTGGCGCACAAATAAAATCGAATCGCTGCCCACCGCGAGCAGGTGCTCTTCGTCCACCGGGTCGACGGGTACGACGTTGTGGACCTCGCACGCGCGGCCGTTGACCAGAAGCGTCGGGGGCACCACGTCGCTCTCGCCGGTGTCGGTGCGCACGGAGGTCAAACCGATCGTCGTCTGCCAGGTGTCGATGACCTCACTCTGACACACGAGCGCGACGGAGAGTTGATAGAGGTCCTGCCCGCCCATGCCCGCAGGCCACCAGCGCTGCGGGGAGACGAGTTCGACCCGCACCATGCCCGCGACCTGGTCGTCACTGAGGTGCGTTCGGCGCTCGAAGCTCCGACCGTCCGCGCCCTTGATCTGGATGAGCACGTCGATGCCGTCGCGTCGTTGCCTGCGGTCCACCGACGCAGCCTGGGACTGTTTGAGAAAGACGTGCGTGTCGACGACCGCCTGTTCTTCGTCCACGTACCGCACCAACGGCCGAACCCACGTGCGGTCGGATGAGTGATTTTTTGCTGGTGATTCCGCAAGGCTCATCGGCGAGTGACCTCCGTAAAAAAGGCACATGACCCAGAGCATGATACGCGCGCGGATTGAAAACCCCGCGCACCCCACCCGGCACCATCGGCCAAAAACCGCGGTGCCGATAATTTTTTTACACGGTCAGCTCACACGCACAGGCCGCACGGCAATTTGAAATGGTTTATCCGTTACAGATGGACCGGAAAAACCACAAAGGCTCAGAGACACAGAGGTCGAGACAAGAAGAGGAGAACTGACAAAAAAATCACAAGACTGGCTGGATGCTTAGAGGTAGTCGGTCTCCGACCACGCACCCAACACTTCGGCTCGATCATTGTGCCTCTGTGCCTCTGTGCCTCTGTGGTTCAATTCTTCCGGATTCCGGGGGTCAGAACATGTATTCCTTGAACATCGGCGTGCTCAGGTAGCGTTCGCCGAAGCTCGGGAGGATGACCACCACGCACTTGCCCTTGTTTTCTTGTTTGGCGGCCACACGCAAGGCCGCGACGACGTTGGCACCGGAGGAGATGCCGCAGAACAGGCCCTCTTCCTGTGCGAGCCGACGTGACATGGCAAACGCCTCGTCGTTGCTGACGCACTCGGTGCCGTCGACGATGGAGAGGTCGAGGTTCTTGGGGACGAAGCCGGCCCCGATGCCCTGGATCTTGTGCGGGCCGGGCTTGACCTCTTCGCCCTTGCGTGTCTGCGTGATGACGGGCGAGTCGATGGGTTCGACGGCGATGCACTTGAAGGCGGGTTTCTTGTTTTTGATGTAGCGACCGATGCCGGTGATGGTGCCGCCGGTGCCGACGCCCGCGACGATCACGTCGGCCTTGCCCTGCGTGTCGTTCCAGATTTCCGGGCCGGTCGTGCACTCGTGGATCGCCGGGTTGGCAGGGTTCTCAAACTGCTGGGGCATCCAGGCGTTCTCGGTGGTGCCGACGAGCTTGGCAGCCTCTTCGATCGCGCCCTTCATGCCCGCGGCGGCGGGTGTGAGCACGAGGTTGGCCCCCAACGCACGCAATAGCGCCCTGCGTTCCATGCTCATCGACTCGGGCATGGTGAGCGTGAGCTTGTACCCCTTGGCGGCACAGACAAACGCCAGCGCGATGCCGGTGTTGCCGCTGGTCGGTTCGATCACGTGCGTGTTGCGGTTGAGGATGCCGTCGCGTTCAGCCTGTTCGATCATGGCGCGTCCGATGCGGTCCTTGACGCTGGCCATCGGGTTGAAGAACTCGCACTTGGCGTAGACCGTTGCGCCGCCGGCGGGTGTGACCTTGCCGAGCTTGACCAACGGCGTGTTGTAGGTCGTCTGGAGGATGTTCTCGTAGGTGCGTCCGTGCAGCATCGGGACGGAATCGGCGCTAGTGGACATGGTTAAGCTCCATGGGGATGCTTTGAAGAGATGACCGTGGGCCCCACCCCTTGTGGTCTACTTATCATGGTAGGACGGGTGTAAGCGTGCGCCAAGCACGCGGGCGTTGGGTGTGGGGAAAACCCAAGCATTCCCCCTGTTTTTCTTTGCTAATCCAATTGCACGCGCACGGTTTTGCCCTGCGACAGGTTTTCTTCGATAGGCGTGTAGACCATGCGGATCGCGCCGGGATCGTGGGGTGTTCCTTCGATCTCGACGACGGTTCGGCTGACGGTGCGGGCGTCGGCGCGGGACATGCAGACGCTCAGGGGCAAGCGCTCGGGCCAACGGTGCGCGTGCAGCGCGTCCTGACGCTGGGGAGTCACGCCGTGGCTGTTGAACCACGAATCGAATAGACCCCGTCGCGGACCATCGACCAGCGCATCGCCCAAACCCGATGACGTGAAAAACGCCGGTCCGTCGCTCAAGGTGCCGTGCTGGATCGTGACCGTCTTGCCGTCGCTGCGCGCCGTGGCGTAGATATCCGCTTGAGCCAGCACAATTCTAAACGGCGGAAAATCCCCCGCACGCAGGTCTTTGACATCTTTGAGTGCTTCCTCAAGCGTGCCGTGGTGCAAGAGGTTCGGGATGATCGTCCCCCGGCTGCGCATCGTGGCGGTGCGCTCGTAGCCCTCGGGGAGGTTGACGTTGAGCAAGGTCATCACGAGGCCGGCGTCGTTGACCGCGACCCACGTCCCGCCGGAGTCGGGGTCGATGGGCAGGATCGCTCGCCGCCCCCGGAATTCTTGAATGACAGGTGGCTGGGCGGTGGGGCGTGTGCGCAGCTCATCGCGGTTGGCGGCCAGCCTCAAGCCCGTTGGGGTGGATGATTCTGTCGCGCCCCGCCGCAGCGGGATGATCGTCACTGTGCACATGCGTTGGGGGCCTGCCCGCCGTGGCGCTGCGGGTCGGTCCGCCTTGCGTCGAGGTAGGCCAGCGTGGAGGGGGCGTAGCCGAAGCGTTCGGGTGTGGAACAACCGAGCGTCTGCGCCATGGCCGCCATGATCGCGTTGTGGTGGATCGTGTGGCTGAGCACGTACGCCAGCTCACGCCCGAACGTCGAGGTCATCGGGTAGGCCCGGCCCTGCTCGGTCATACGGATCACCAGCGAGACCGGGCGCATGGCGACCTCATCACCCATCACTGAATAGACCACGATGAGTCGGTCGATCTCGTCGAGCGCGGCTTGGCGGTCGGTTTCGATGGCAGTGCCGCGCTGACGCTTGTCGTAATCGATCTGGCCGGTGCCGGCGGCGTCGGCCAGGGCACGGATGTGGTCGAGGCTGTGGCGCACGTGCCCGCCGATGCTCGAACGCATAACCCCCACGGGCGATTGGCCGTAGGCCTCGTTGTTCATCTGCCCGATCACGCCTGCCAGTTCATGGAGCAGGGTCACGAGGGGCTGGGTCATCGATCCGGAAGGATGGTGTGGGGTGTCACCCATTGAAGCGTTCGGGTCCGTTGGGTTGTTTGTTGAGCCTTGTCGGGCGCAGACATGATAATCCAAAACCCGGTGGGTATGCATGTCTGATACGACGCGTGGCCGGGGTCGGGTTCATCAATTGAACCGCGATGGTGACGGGTCTATTCCCGGTTGGACGCACGGGGCGGGCCTTTGTCGCCTGTTGCGAACCAATGCCGACAGGTGGACTCGAACCACCGACCTAGGGCTTATGAATCCCTCGCTCTAACCAACTGAGCTATGTCGGCCAATCGTCTGACGGATCGACCATTTTAGGACCGGACGGAGAATGTTCAACCCGACGGGAAATCGCAAAACCCCCGGGTCGGGCGGTCAACCGTTTTTCATACGCCAGCCCGGGATGGGCCGATGGTAAGGGTTGACCCATCGAGCGATCCGTCATGGCCCACCCAAGGACAGCAATGGAAAGAACCTGCTGCCCTTTTATCGATGCCAACGACCGCCGGTGTTCGAGGCAGTTCAGCCTGCGAAGGCTCAGCAGCGCGTTTGACCTGTGCATCAACCACCCCACCGCCTGCCCGGTACACCACGAGATCCGTCGTGAGCGAGGCGAACCGATCATCCACGTCACCGTCCACGCCAGCCGGGTCCCGCTTCCCCGCGCCGTTTGAGTCGGCGGCCAGCGCTTTCCTGGCCTATTGCCGGATCGAGTGTGGCTTTGCCCGGGCCACGCTCGAGGCTTACTCACGCGACCTGCGCGATCTGGGCGAGCATCTTGTGGCGTTGAACGTCGGGTCGTGGGGGGAGATGACCTACGAACACCTGCGCGACGCGCTGCGCACGATGGCCGAGCGCGGCCTGGCGGTCTCGAGCATCGCGCGCCACGTGGCGACGTTCCGCGTCTTCGGCCGCTTCCTCGAAGCGCAGGGCCTGACCACGCAGAACCCGACGCAGTGGCTCTCGCAACCGGTCACCTGGAAAAACCTCCCGGGGGTGCTCAGTGCCAATCAGGTGGCCAGGCTCATCGACACGCCCCCGCAAGAGGGACCGCTTGCCCAGCGCGACCGGGTGCTGCTGGAGTTGCTTTACTCCGGGGGCCTGCGTGCAAGCGAGGCGGCGAACATCGAAATCGACCGCGTCCACCTCGACCTGGGCGTGATCCGCGTGATGGGCAAGGGCAACAAGGAGCGCATCGTCCCCATCGGTCGCAAAGCGGTCGAAGCGATCCGCGCCTACCTGGCCGACCTTCGGCCCAAGCTCACCAGCGAGAGCCACCCGACTAACAGGTTGTTACTCTCGCGCACGGGTCGACCGCTCGAGCGTGTGGCGGTCTGGCAGGTCGTCAAACGCCACGCCCACGCCGCGGGCCTGCGCGATGTCCACCCCCACACGCTGCGCCACTGTTTTGCCACGCACCTGCTCGCCGGCGGGGCCGACCTGCGCGCCGTGCAGGAGATGCTGGGCCACTCCAACATCAAGACCACGCAGATTTACACCCACGTCGACCGCAGCCACCTCAAAAAAGTCGTCGCCAGGCACCACCCCCGACCGTGACCCCCGGAAGCAATGCCCGGACGTTTTGATAAGTCAGCCGGGCTGTCTCAGCCCGGTCCGGGGCGACACGCCCCGGCTCGCATGCGTTGCGCCTGCCACAAAAAGCCCGCCTATCATTGCGTCATGCAATGCAACATCGACGCCAAAGGGAAGTTCGTCCGACTCGTCAGCGGGATCGCCGTCACGCTCGGGGCCATCGTGTTTGCCGTGCTGGCCTGGACGGGTGTGCTCACCGGCACCTGGCCGTGGGTGGTCGCGGGGGCCCTGTTCGTCAGCGGCGCGTTCCAGGTCTACGAGGGCTGGTGCAGCTGGTGCATCCTGCGCGCCATGGGCTTCAAGACACCGATCTGATTAGCCACAGATGAACGCAGGTGGACGCAGATGAACGCAAAGAACTTGACGGAATCACAGGATTTTCAGGTTTGACGGGGTCATACAAGTGATTAGCAATTGATCCTGATGATCTTGCAATCTCTTATCCTCCCCTGTCTTTATCTGCGTCCATCTGCGTCCATCTGCGTCCATCTGCGGCTAATCTTATTCCCCCTCCGCGGTGCGCAGGACCTGGCTCTGGACGGTTTCGTCCATCAGGGTCGAGAGCGACCTGCCCGAGAAGCTGATCTTGGTGCTCACGCGAGACGAGGAGGTCGTGTTGCGTCCGACCGCTTCGTGGCGGTCGAGGTCGAACATGACCTGCGTGGAGCACGAGCCGTCGGTCATGCGGATGTCGGGCCTGACGGGTTTGCCCGCGAATTTGGACGTGTCCACGTCGAGCTTCAACGTGGCGTTGCCCGAGACGACCGCGAGGGGGACACCCTCGACAAGGCCGACCGAGTCGAGCGTGTAGCTCCAGTTCTGATCGACCTTGCCCATCGGGTGGTTCCAGCGCTGCTTGCATTTCCAGTGCGACCCCACCTGAGCTTCCGGGGGCGCGGCCACGAGTGTGGCCAGGTCGCTTGCGGTCTCGGCAAAGTCCAGGTCGTCCGGGGCGTTGAGGCCCTCGGGCATCGCACGGGCAATCGCCTCCACGCCCTTCACGCGCCCGATGGTGCCGTCGCTGCCGACCTCGACGGCGACCGTCTTGCCCGCCATCGCGCGGAGCATCCCGTCGACGGGGGAATCGCCCGACCGACCCTTGCGCGTGTCGATCGTCTGGCTCTGGCCGTCGTCGGAGGTCATCGTCATGGTCATGTAATCGATCGTCATCTCACAGGTGGACGAGCCGTCCGGCGAGATTCGGCTGACACGCCAGGTCATCTGCCCGTTCATCTCCATGCGGTTGGAACGCGACTGTGACTTGCCCGCGACGTTGACCTGGACCGACTGCGAACGCAGCGTCCAGAAGTCGTATCTCGCCCACTGACCCACCTTGAACACCGGTCGGAGACTCACCTCGCTGGGCAGCTCGATCACCGGCTGCTCGTCTTTGGCTACCGGCGCATCGTCGGCCAGCGCGGGGGCAAGACCCGCAAGCCACGTCAGACTCACACACAGAAAGATCATCAGGATTTTGCTTGGCATCCCACCATCATAGGTCATCGGGAGCATTCCCCGCATCGGCGTGGTAGAACATCGTCATGGAGTACCGCAAACCCAGACCCAACGACCGCCCCCACAAGCCCCGGCCCTACCCGCGAGAAGGCGGTGCCAAGCCCGCCGCGGCTGCGCGGAATCGCCGAATACCCGGCCTGAAGACCGACTGGGGCCAGGTGGCAGACTGGTACGACGAGCACGTGGGCGACGTAGGCGACGAATACCAGAGCAAGATCGTCCTGCCGGGGGTGATGCGTCTGTTGCACTCCGGGCCGGGCGAGCGCGTGCTCGACGTGGCGTGCGGCCAGGGGGTGCTCTGTCGCATGTTGCAGGAGCGCGGGGCACAGGCGGTGGGCATCGACGCGGCGGGGCCACTCATTGAAAAGGCACGCGAGCGCGGGCCGGAGGGCATCACGTATCACGTCGGCGATGCAAGGGACCTCTCGACGCTCACCGCGCTGGAGGGTCAGAAGTTCACCGCGGTGGCGTGCGTGCTGGCCATCCAGAACCTCAACCCGGTCGGCCCGGTCTTCGAGGGCGTGGCCAAGTTGCTGGTCGACGGCGGACGCTTTGTGTTTGCCATGATGCACCCCTGCTTCCGTGTGCCCAAGAGCGCCGACTGGGGTTGGGACGCGGACCGCAAGGTGCAATACCGTCGTGTGGACCGTTACCTTCTGCCGAGGAAGGAGCCGATCATCACGCACCCCGGCATCGACCCGAGCGTGTATACGTGGACGTTCCACCGGCCGCTGCAGGCGTATGTGAAGGCACTGTCGAGCGCGGGATTACTGATCGACACCATCGAAGAGTGGCCCAGCCACAAACACAGCGACTCCGGCCCACGTGCCAAAGCGGAAAACGAAGCCCGGCGTGAGATCCCCTTGTTCATGGCCATCCGAGCCTTGAAAAGACAGGCCTGATGTCTGATGTCTCATGTCTGATGTTAAGAATTTTCTCTTACACGTCGGGCTGAAACATCACATCAATCATCACATCAGAAATCAGAAATCAGACATCTCCCATGCTCCGCTACCGCTTACTCTTCGGTCCGCTCATGATCGCCGCCGCGATTGGGCTGGTCTATGTGGACGACCTGCTCGACCGTGTGGTCATCACGGGCACGGTGTGGCAGCGCGTGTTTGCCGGCCGTGAGTACCCGCCGTCGGGCCTGGTGCTGCTGTTGCTGGTGCTTGTGCTCATCCCGCTCGCGGCGAGGGAGATGGTCAAGATCTTCCACAGCAAGGGCGTGGACGTGCCGTTGTCGACGATCTCGATTGCGGGCATCGTCGGGTGCGTGTCGGTGTATATCGTGCCCTTCCGCACGGGTTCCCCGGTGGCCATGGCGGTGGTGACGACGCTCATCGTGCTCGTGCTCATGGGCGCGCTGATCCGCCACGCCGTGCCACGGAAACGCACTCAGGGCGCGGTGATGGTCGCGGCGGCCACGATGCTCGCCATGGTCTACCTCGGCGTATTGCCCGGGTTTTACTTTGCGATCCGCAGGTGGCACAGCGCGTGGGTCGTGCTGGGTGTAATCCTCATTGCCAAGTCGTGCGACATCGGGGCCTACTTCACCGGCCGCGCCATCGGCAGGCACAAGCTCATCCCCTGGCTGAGTCCCGGCAAGACCTGGGAGGGCCTCGTTGGCGGTGTCGCCACCTCTTCGCTCGTGGCGCTGGGCATGATCCAACTCGGCGTGAGCACGGGCGTGCTGGGCGTGTGGACGCGCACGGAACTCACGCGACACTTCACGCCGTACGGTTGCCCGTGGTGGTACGCGCTTTTGGCTGGGGCTTCGATCGGGCTGGTCGGTCAGGCGGGCGACCTCATTGCCAGCCTCTTCAAACGCGACGCGGGCATCAAGGACTCGGGCGACACCGTGCCGGGCTTCGGCGGCGTCATCGACGTGCTCGACTCGGCCATCGCCATTGCCCCCCTGGCGTACTGGCTTCTCATCGGCCTGCACGGGTTCGCGGGGCAGCGCTGAAGTGAACCACTGAGGCACAGAGGCACGGAGAGGAAAGAATATTAGAAACCATTGATCATGGATGATCTCTGAGCAATGCACCGCATGATTCATCACAAATCTAAGAACCCCTTACAGAATGATCCACGTCGCCAGCATGGAAATATCGTGAGCGTCGATACAGAAACCGCAGATTGCGCAGATGGCACAGATTCAAGGCAGGTATTCCCGATCTTCAATCTGTTTCGATCTGTGAAATCTGCGCAATCTGCGGTGACTTCCCCGCTGCCGATGTGCCTTATGTAACCGTCAAGATTCATTTTGATAGGTGTTCCAAACGTCGGACTCCGCTCTTCTCACTCCTTCTCCGTGCCTCTGTGTCTCTATAGTTCACTCCTCATTCCGTGACTCCGATTGATATTGACGCCCATGGCTATTGACAGCTTCATCACGCTGGCGTTGTCCGTGCCCGAGTGGATGACGCCCGACGCCACGACGCCCGCGTGGCTGGCCATCTTGCTCATCGCGCTGGCAACGTTTGTTTCCGAGGACCTCACGTGCGTGGCGACGGGCCTGCTCATCCAGCGAGGCGTGGTCCACCCCGCGGTCGGGTTGGCGGGGTGTTTCGTGGGCATCTTCGTCGGGGACATGGGGCTGTGGCTGATCGGGCGGACGTGCTGGGGCGCGCTGGAGCGGTGGCGGTGGTTTGCCCGCAGGCTGCCGCATGAAAAGCTCGAACGCTTCGGGGCGTGGTTCGACAAACACGCGGGCAAAACAATCTTTGCCTCGCGCTTCATGCCCGGCACGCGCATGCCGCTCTACCTTGCGGCCGGGGCGCTGGGGCACAAGGGCGGGCGCTTCATCTTCTGGGTCTTCGTGGCCGGCGGGGTGTGGACCCCGGTGGTGGTGCTGCTCAGCGCCGCGCTGGGCGAGGCGTTCATCGAACCCTTCGAGCGGTTCCTTGGGTCGGGTTGGCTGGCCCTTGTGGCCGTGGTCCTGGTCATCTTCCTCATCGTGCGTTTTGTGGCGTTGATGATGACCCCGACCGGTCGGAACAGGGTCTACTTGATGTTTGCACGGATCGGCCAGCGCGAGTTCTGGCCGGCCTGGGTGTTCTACCTGCCGCTCTGGCCGTGGCTGATTTATCTGGGATTACGCTACGGGGGCTTGCGCACGTGTACCTGTGCCAACCCCGCCATCGAACACAGCGGGTTCGTCGGCGAGTCGAAGAACCAAATCCTCGGGCAGCTCGACGCGGCTTTCGTCGCGCCGTTCAAGCTTATTCCATCGGGCAACATCGATGTGCGGATGGAAACCTTCCGGGGGTGGATGCGCGATGCGGTGGTGGACTATCCATTGATCCTCAAGCCCGACGCGGGGCAGCGTGGCGCATCGGTGCGACTCGTGCAGGATGACCAACAGGCCCGTGAGTATTTCTCTGCGCACCCCGTGCCCACGATCGCGCAGCGTTACCACCCCGGCCCGTGCGAGGCGGGCTTGTTTTTCATCCTGCCGCCCGATGCCCAAGAGGGCTTTATTTTTTCGATCACCCACAAGGAGTTCCCGGTGCTTGTGGGCGACGGCGTCCACACACTCGAGAGGCTCATCCTCCGCCACCCGCGTTACCGGATGCAGGCCGGCGTCTTCATGGAACGCCACGCCCAGAGGTTGGAGCAAGTCCTTGCACGCGGTGAAGCGTTCACGCTTGTGCGCAGCGGCAACCACTGTCAGGGCACGATCTTCAAAGACGGCTCGTTCCTCATCACCCCCGAGCTGACTACGGCCATCAACCACGCCACGAAAAACTTCCGGGGGTTTCACGTCGGGCGATTTGATCTGCGTTACACCGATCAAGACTCGCTCAAGGCGGGCGGGGGGTTTGAGATCATCGAGCTCAACGGCCTGACCAGCGAATCGACCAACATCTACGACCCGTCACGCGGGACGCTGTGGGCCTACCGCACGCTCTTTGCCCAGTGGCACTGGGTCTTCCGCATCGGTTACGCCAACCGCAAACGGGGCGCACACGTCAGCACCTGGCGCGGGCTTTGGCACGCCTACCGCCGATACTACCGCGAGCAACTCGTCACCACCGCCGCGGATTGACTCGGGGGTCACACACAAAGCTCAATAACAATGAACCCCAGCGACACAGGGGCGCGGAGGACAAACCGGGGAGAAAACCATCCGCAGATGATGCAGATAAGAGAAGTCCGTGTCGCTATGCGTGAGATCGAAAACCGATGGGTTGGGTGAAGGGATCGCCGGCACGGTTCACCGGGGGTCATATGGGTTGAAGCCCATGAGGGATCAGCCCAAGAGCGATTCGAGGTGGCTTTGTTCTGCGTCATCTGCGGATCATTGTCTTTCTCTGTACCTCGGTGTCTCCGTGGCGGGTCTTTCCGTCAGGCGTTGAGAAAACCAGATACCGGCCCGTCGTCCCCAGCGCACCGCCATTGTCCGTGTTGCCTCTGGCGTCCGTCGGCGATACCCTTTGGGTCTCAAGAGGCACGCCCATGAAAGCCATTTGCGACCGTACCGCACTCGTCGAATCCCTCAACCTTGTGGCAGGCGTCGTCGTCGCACGCACGCCCAAGCCCGTGCTCACCTGCGTCAAACTCACCGCGGAGGGCTCGCTGCTCACGCTGGCCGCGACCGACCTCGAGGTCTACCTGCGCGTCAACACACCCCGCATCGAGATCTCCGAAGAGGGCGGCGCACTGATCCTGGCCGACAAACTCAGCCAGATCGTCCGCGAGTCCGTCGACCCGACACTCACGCTCGAAAGCGAGGGCGACGCCACGCACATCCGTGGCCAGGACTCCCACTTCAAGGTCTTCGGCTACCCGCTGGGCGAGTTCCCCGCGCCGCCCGAGTTCGACGGCAACGCCGACTTCGAAGTCTCGGCCGGCTCGCTGACCCAGCAAGTCTTGCAGACCGTCTTTGCCTCCGCACGCGAAAACAGCCGGTACGCCATGAACGGCGTCCTCGTCGAACGAGAGGGCAACAAGCTCAACCTCGTGGCAACCGACGGCCACCGCCTCGCGGTCTCGCGCGGCGACTGCAAGGCCGCCAAGGGTGACAGCCGAACCGCCATCATCCCCACCAAGGCCCTGACCCTGCTCTCCCGTTTGCTCAACGACCCCGACCAGACCGTCAAGGTCAAGATCGCGGACAACCAGGCGATGTTCGTCACCGACAACGCGATGCTCTCGACCAAGCTCGTCGAGGGGAACTTCCCGCCCTACAAGGACGTCATCCCGCGCGACAACGACAAGAAAGCCACGCTCGACACGCAGGTGCTCACCAGTGCCGTGCGTCGGGCCGCGCTCTTAACCAACGAAGAATCCAAGGGCGTGCGCTTTGCGTTCAAGGATCAGAGCCTGAACCTCTCCAGCCGGGCACCGGAGATGGGCGAGGCCCAGATCGAAGTCCCCATGCCCAAGTACCAGGGCGACGCGGTCGAGATCGGCTTCAACCCTGCGTACGTGCTCGATGCGCTCAAGGTTGTCGACGCCAATGAGGTGCAGATCGACCTCAAGGCCCCCAACAAACCGGGCATCCTCCGCACCGGCAACCACTTCGTCTACGTCGTCATGCCCGTGAACCTGCAGTGACCACCGCTTAAAGCCTTGGATGGCATCCACGGCCTTCATCGCCGTGCGTTGTGATGACTTCTTCGCCGGGAGCACCCCATGCCCCCCAAACTCACCTGGACCGACGTGGAAGACCTGGGCCTGGAACTGGCTGAAAAATTTCCCGACCGCGACCCCTTCTCCGTCCGCTTCACCGAGCTGCGCGAGATGGTCGAGGCGCTCGACGACTTCGACAAAGGCACGACCAAACACGTCAACGAATCGATCCTCGAAGCGATCCAGGTCGCGTGGAACGAAGAACGCGACCCCGATACGACTTCCGGGGGCGATGACGAAAAAGGTTACAAGCCCCCCGCCGCTTTCCGCCCGGATTGACGACAACTTCTCCACAACCAAACAACACTCGGGGCTGGATGGACTTCAACTTCCGGGGGGTGGGGTATCATCCCCGTCATGCCATTCCACACCGGACGTGTTTCATTCTCACGGTTCTTCGTCACGAACGAATCCAACCCATCACCGCCCTCGGTGGTGGACGAGGCGCTGCTCGAAAAACTCGCCCAGGGCGCGTTCCGCGCGTCGGACGTGGGCGTGGCGTCCGAGGTCGAGGCGGGGTTTGTGACGGGCGTCCACCTGTTCGACACCGACTTTGCCTACGACAAGAACGGCTTCACCGATGCGCTGCTCTTTGCCCTGCGTATGGACTCGCACCAGGTGCCCCCGGAAGTGAAGCAGGCCTACCGCGCGATGAGCGAGCAATCGCTGGCCAAGGACAACCCGTCGGGCTACCTCACCCGTGCCCAGAAGCGTGAGGCCATTGAACTGGCTGAGCGACAGGTCCACGACGAGGTGGCCAGCAACCGTTACCGGCGGTCGAAGATGGTGCCCGTGATGTGGGACTTGAAATCGCAAACGCTCTTCGTTGCCGGCTCGGGCGTGAAGCTCGTCGAGGCGTTGGGTACGAAGTTCAAGGAAACCTTCGACCTCGACCTCGAACCGATGACCGCCGGCTCGCTGGCGTCACGACACATGCGCAGCAAGGGCCTGTCACGCGACTTCGAGGACCTGCGCCCGACGGCGTTCAGTGCCGCCCCCGATGTTGAGCGACACGAAGATGGCGACAACTTCCGGGGGCAGTGTGACGTGGGAACACCCACGGTTCCCTGGACGCACCGTGCCACCGACACCAAGGATTTCCTCGGCAACGAGTTCGTCTTCTGGCTCTGGTCCACGCTCGAATCGCGTCACGGGCTGGCCAATGCGATTGAAGACGGGCAGGACGTCGAGCTAGCGGGCGTGATCGACAAGGCCATCGACCTCGAGTGTGGCTGGGGCGTGCTGGGCAAGGTGTCGATCAAGGCCGAGGGCCCGACGCGCCTGGCCGAGACGCACGCCGCGATCACCACCGGCAAGTTCCCAAGAAGAATCGGCCTGACCCTGGCCGACCCGCGTGACCACCAGCAGTGGGAGCTGTCGCTTCAAGCCGACCTGTGGCAGGTCTCGGCCGCGGTGCTGCCCAAGATCGAGGAGGCCAACTCCCCGCGCGAGCTGATCGAGCAACGCTTACAGTTGATTAGACTGCTCGCCGGTCACCTCGACGGGCTCTTTGCGGCGTTCTTGAAACAGCGTCTCTCGCCCGGCTGGTCCACGCGCCGCGACGCGATCCGAGCGTGGTTGCGCGACCGACGGAAATCGACGGCGGCACAAACCGTGACGGTGTAAACGTGACGGTGTAAAGCCGGGGGATGGCCATCCCTCGGCTTTGAACTTACAAACCCAATGCGGTTTTCAACGCCGCGCGGTTGGCGTCGCTCATCTCGCACATCGGCAGCCGCAGCTCGCCGGTGTCGCGTCCCATCATCGCCATCGCGGTCTTGACGGGGATCGGGTTGGTCTCGATGAACATCGCCTTGCACAGCGGGAAGAGCGCCAGGTGGTGCTCACGCGCCTTGTCCCACTTGCCCGCCAGGGCTGCGCTCGTCAGGGCCTTGACGCGGTCGGGGTAGAGGTTCGAGATCACGCTGACGACGCCCTTGCCGCCGATCGACATGAGCGGGAGCGTGAGCGAGTCGTCGCCTGAGAGGATGTCGATCTTGTCGCCGCACAGGGCCGCGATCTCGGAGGCCACGTCGAGCGAGCCGGTCGCCTCCTTGATGGCGACGATGCGCGGGTGCTCCGCGAGGCGGGCCACGGTCTGGGGCGTGAGGGCAATGCCGGTGCGGCCGGGGATGTTGTAGAGGACGATGTCGATGTCCCCCGCATCGGCGATGGCCATGAAGTGGCGGTAGAGGCCCTCTTGCGTGGGCTTGTTGTAATAGGGGTTGACCGACAGCGCCGCGTCGGCGCCGACCCTCGCGGCGTGGCGGGTCAGTTCGACGGCTTCGCTCGTGGCGTTGGAGCCGGCCCCGGCGATGACCTGGACCTTCCCGGACGCCTTGGCAATCTTCACGACGTGCTCGATGACCTTGCGGTGCTCCTCGTGCGAGAGCGTGGGTGACTCGCCGGTCGTCCCGACGGGGACCAGGCCGTCGATCCCGCCTTTGATCTGGAACTGGACCTGCTCGGTGAGACGGTCGTAATCGACCTGGCCGTGATGGAAAGGCGTGACAAGGGCGGTAAAGGCGCCGGCTGGCATGGGAGGCTCCGGGGGTGGGGTCAAAATACACAACGCGATCAGAACTACGGATGTAGAAGAGTAACCGCAGATGGCGCGGATTTCACAGATGCACAAGCCTTGTCTGGAAAATCCGCGTGATCTGAGGGGCCCGCGGTTACGGGTCCCGCCAGCAATCACAAACGCACAACGGAACCGTCGGCATAATAAGATATAGATGTTTTATAAGTTATTCTAATTTTAACACCTTTGACATAAGGTTCCCTTATGCTACGATTTCCCCGATGCAGACGCTCCGGCTGTTTTGCGATGTCGCACGCCACCGCTCCTTCTCCAAGGCCGCGGCCGAGCATCACATCACCCAGTCGGCCGCGAGCCAGCGCATCTCACAACTCGAAAAACGCCTGGGCGTCTCGCTCATCGACCGCTCGGTGCGCCCCTTTGCCCTCACCCCCGCGGGCGACCGCTACCTCAAGGGCGTGCAGGCCATGCTCGACGGACTCGACAAGCTCGACCACGAGGTCTCGGGCATGGGCGATGCAAGCACGCAGGACCAGTCGCGGGTTGTCGTGGATGCGATCTACTCCGCGGGGATCGACCTGTTGAATCAATTGAAAGACGCCTTCGTCAAGACCCACCCGAAGATCAACGTCGTCATCGAATACAAACGGCCCGAGGAGGTCCACGAGGCGGTTGTGCAGCGGCGCTGCGACATCGGCATCGTCTCCTACCCGCAGCGCTGGAAGGACGTGGGCGTGATCGCGCTGCGTGACGAACCGATGGCGGTCGTCGTCGCGCCCGGCCATCCTTTAACCGAGCGCCGACGGGTCCACGCATCGGACCTCGACCGCTGGGCCATGATGGCCTTCGAGCCCGAGCTGCCCGTGGCACGCGCGATCAGGCGTTACCTCAAAGAGCACGACGGATCGCCCCAGGTCTCGCACGTCTTTGACAACATCGACACCATCAAGACCGCGGTGGCGGTGACCGACCGCTTTGCCATCCTGCCCCGCCGAACGGTGCTGCGCGAAGTCATGGCGGGCACACTGGCCCTTGTCGAACTCTCCCCTCGCCTGCTCCGGCCGATCGGCATCCTCCACGCCAAAGGCCCCGGCGCATCGCTCACATCCAACGGTCACTCGTCCCCCTCCGTGCTCCGACCGCAGGTCAGGAGTTTCGTGGAGTACCTCATCAAGAACGCCGGCCCGGAGAGCGACCTGATCGGCAAACTCGAAAAACAGGCCCGTGTCCCGGCCAGTAGTGCCAAAAATTGAAACCCACGGCCGTGCGCGGAATACCCCCACGGCCAGACCACTTAACCCCGTCGCCCGTGTCGGGAGTACGCAAAGCCCTCGCCCCGTCGGAGTCCACACACATGACCAGCCCGCAGCAAAACGAATCCCCCCTCTTCGTCCACGGCAGGCCCACCCGCCCCGTCGGCCTCTACGACCCCGCCAACGAGAAAGACTCCTGTGGCGTCGGCTTCATTGCCCAACTCAAGGGCCAGCCCTCGCACACCATCGTCAAGGACGCGCTGGTCATGCTCCACCACATGGACCACCGCGGCGCCTGTGGCTGCGAGAAAAACACCGGCGACGGCGCGGGCATCCTCATCGCGCTGCCCGACGCGTTTTTGCGCGAAGTGGCGCTCTCCGAGGCCGGCATCGAACTGCCACGCAAGGGTCAATACGGCGTGGGCATGATCTTCCTCCCTCGCAACGACAAGTCACGCCAGAAGTGCAAGGACATCCTGGCGCACTACGTCGAGCGTCAAGGCCAGCGCCTGCTCGGTTGGCGCAGCGTCCCCACGGACGCCAAGGGCGCGGACATCGGCCCGTCGGCCCTGGCGACCGAGCCGATTGTGGAGCAGGTCTTCATCGCCGCCGCCGACCCGGACTCGATCCACAACCAGGACGAGTTCGAGCGCCAGCTCTACACCATCCGCAAGCAGACCTACCACAAGATCAAGGCCGGCGAAATCCCCGCCGAGGACGCCGCGGCTTACTACGTCTGCACGCTGTCTAGCAGGGTCATCGTTTACAAGGGCCAACTTACGAGCTTCCAGGTCCCCGCCTATTACCCCGACCTGCGCGACGAACGCTTCACCAGCCACCTCGCGATGGTCCACTCGCGCTTCAGCACCAACACGTTCCCCTCGTGGGACCGCGCACAGCCGATGCGCTTCATGAGCCACAACGGCGAGATCAACACGCTGCGCGGCAACGTCAACCGCATGAAGGCACGCCAGGGCCTGATGGACAGCGACCTGTTCGGGCAAAACCTCGAACGGCTGATGCCCGTCGTTGACCCGGTCACCAGCGACTCGGGCATGTTCGACAACGCGCTGGAAGTCCTCAACCTCGCCGGCCGCCCCCTGGCCGAGGCCATGATGATGATGATCCCAGAGCCCTGGGAGAACCACGAATCGATGAGCGTCTCCAAGCGCGCGTTCTACGAATACCACTCCTGCCTGATGGAGGCGTGGGACGGGCCGGCGTCGATCGTCTTCACCGACGGACAGACCATCGGCGCCACGCTCGACCGCAACGGCCTGCGACCGTCCCGCTTCTATCTCACGCACGACGACGTGGTCATCATGGCCAGTGAGGTCGGCGTCGTCGAGGTCGAACCCTCCCGCATCAAGAGCAAGGGACGCCTGCAGCCCGGGCGCATGTTCCTCGTCGACTTCAAGGAAGGCCGAATCATCGACGACGCGGAGCTCAAGCACCAGATCGCCACCAAGCGGCCCTACTCCCGCTGGCTCAATTCCATGCGCGTCGAGCTCAAGGAACTGCCCACCGGAACCGGGGTGCCCGGCTACGACGAGGTCACGCTCCTGCCTCGCATGCAGGCGCTGGGCTACACCAGCGAGACGGTCAACTTCCACCTCGTCCCGCTCGTCAAGACCAAGAAAGACCCGATCGGCTCGATGGGCAACGACGCGGCGCTGGCCGTGCTCTCCGACGAGCCACGCATGGTCTACGACTATTTCAAGCAGCTCTTTGCCCAGGTGACCAACCCGCCGATCGACTCGATCCGCGAGGAGATCATCATGAGCCTCGAGTGTTACGTCGGGCCGGAGGGCAACCTGCTCGAATCGACGCAGCAGCAGTGCCGTCGGCTGCTCGTGCCGCACCCGCTGCTCACCAACGAGCAGATGGCCGCGGTGAAGAAGATCGACGCCAAGGGCATGCGATGCAAGGTCATCGACACCACCTTCTCCCGGAAGGATGCGCAGGAGAACCCCGGCCGGGCCATGAAGCAGGCGATCGAACGTATCTGCCGTGAGGCACACGAAGCCATCGAGCAGGGCTTCAGCTTTGTCTGTCTGTCCGACCGCGCGATCGACGATGAACACGTGCCCCTGAGCGCGTTCATGGCTGTCGGCGCGGTACACCACCACCTCGTCAAGCTCGCCCTGCGCACACGCATCGGCATCTTCCTCGAAACCGGCGAGGCACGCGAGGTCCACCACTTCTGCTGCCTGATCGGTTACGGGTGCGACGGTGTCAACCCTTATCTCGCCTACGAGACACTCGCCCACGTCCGCCGCGACGGGCTGCTCGGCGACGGGTACGAAGACGATGAAAAAGTGATCGCCGCCTACCGCAAGGGCGTGGCCAAGGGCATGCTCAAGGTCATGGCCAAGATGGGCATCTCGACGCTCGCCTCCTACAAGGGCGCGCAGATCTTCGAGGCGGTGGGCCTCAACCAGGATGTCATCGACACCTGTTTCGACGGCACCGCCAGCCGGATCAAGGGCGTGGGCTTCGACGTGCTGGCCACCGAGGCGCTGCGCAGGCACGCGATCGGCTACCCGCAGCGCGATCAGGTCCGGCTGCCCGTGCTGCCCAACGACGGCCAGTACCACTGGCGCGCCGGCGGCGAACGCCACATGTACAACCCGCAGACGATCGCCAACCTCCAGGTCGCGGCCCGCGCCAACTCGAAGCAGGCCTACGAAGAGTTTGCCAAGCTCATGAACGATGACAGCCGATCGCGCTGCACGCTGCGCGGGCTGATGAAATTCAAAGACCCCGGGAGCGTCGGCCTGTCACCGATCCCCATCGAGCATGTCGAGCCGGCCAAGAACATCGTCAAGCGCTTCTGCACCGGGGCGATGAGCTTCGGGTCAATCTCGGCCGAGGCGCACGAGACACTCGCCATTGCCATGAACCGCCTCGGCGGCAAGTCCAACACCGGCGAGGGCGGCGAAGACTACGCACGCTTCACCCCCCTGCCCAACGGCGACTCCAAGCGCTCCGCCATCAAGCAGGTCGCCTCCGGCCGTTTTGGTGTCACGAGCTACTACCTGACCAACGCCGACGAACTGCAGATCAAGATGGCCCAGGGCGCCAAGCCCGGTGAGGGTGGCGAGCTGCCCGGTCACAAGGTCGACCAGGTCATCGCGCGCGTCCGCCACTCGACGCCCGGCGTCGGCCTGATCTCCCCGCCCCCACACCACGACATCTATTCCATCGAAGACCTCAAGCAACTGATCCACGACCTCAAGAACGCCAACCCCTCGGCTCGTGTGAGTGTGAAACTCGTCGCGGAGATCGGCGTGGGCACCATCGCCGCGGGTGTGGCCAAGGCGCACTCCGATGCGATCCTCATCTCCGGTCACGACGGCGGCACCGGCGCTTCGCCGCTCACGAGCATCAAGCACGCCGGTTTGCCGTGGGAACTGGGCTTAGCCGAGACGCACCAGACGCTCGTGCTCAACGACCTGCGCTCCCGCGTCACCATCCAGACCGACGGCCAGCTCAAGACCGGGCGAGACATCGTCATGGCGGCGCTGCTCGGCGCGGAGGAGTTCGGCTTTGCCACCGCGCCGCTCATCACGCTCGGCTGCATCATGATGCGCAAGTGCCACCTGAACACCTGCCCCGTCGGCATTGCCACGCAGGACCTTGAGCTGCGCAAGAAGTTCACCGGCAAGCCCGAGCACGTCGTCAACTACCTCTTCATGGTCGCTGAGGACGCCAGACAGATCATGGCTTCGCTGGGCTTCCGCACCATCGAAGAGATGGTCGGACGTTGCGACGTGCTCGAAGTCAACGACGCCATCAAACACTGGAAATCCCAGGGCCTGGACCTCACGCCGATCCTCACGCCCGCAATCAAGCCCCGGCCAGACGTGCAGGTCCACAAGGTCATGGACCAGGACCACGGCCTGTCCGAGGCGCTGGACAATGTGCTGATCGAAAAAGCCCGCCCCGCGCTCGAGGATCGCAAGGCGGTCGTCATCGAGTCGCCTGTCAAGAACACCAACCGTGTGGTCGGCACGATGCTCAGCCACGAGGTGTCCAAGCGTTACCACGCGGGCGGCCTGCCACCCGATACGATCCGCATCAAACTCCAAGGCTCGGCCGGCCAGAGCCTGGGCGCCTGGCTTGCCCCCGGCATCACCATCGAACTCGAAGGCGACGCCAACGACTACGTCGGCAAGGGCCTCTCCGGTGGCAAGATCGCCATCTTCCCGCCGCAGGGCTCGACGTTTGCCGCTGAAGACAACATCATCATCGGGAACGTCGCGCTCTATGGTGCGATCTCCGGCTACGCCTTCTTCCGTGGCGTCGCGGCGGAACGCTTCTGCGTCCGCAACTCGGGCGCGTGGGCGGTGGTCGAGGGCGTGGGCGATCACGGCTGCGAATACATGACCGGCGGACGAGCCGTGATCCTCGGCCCGACGGGGCGCAACTTCGCCGCGGGGATGTCCGGCGGCGTCGCGTATGTCTACGACCCCGACGGCACGTTCATCCAGAACTGCAACCTCGCCACCGTCGAACTCGAAAAGTTGACCGCCACGCAGGACATCGACGAGCTGCGCAGGTTGCTTCAGATGCACGAACACTACACCGGCTCAACCGTCGCAAGGCAGTTGCTCGTCACGTTCGACGCAAGCCTGGCCAAGTTCGTCAAAGTCATGCCCATCGATTACAAGCGCGTCCTGGCTGAACGCATGGGTCACGACGAAGAAGAAGAGGCCGACGTCCACGACGTGCAACCCGTGAAGGAAGAAATCTGAGGCGAACTGTTGACGGGATAACAGGATCGGCGGGATTAACGGGAATCGATCATCACCGCAGAGATCGCAGAGGACGCGGAGAAGAAGAATGGATTGTCATGCCAATGTGATTGATTCCAAACGGTTTTTTCGGCGCACTCTGCGATCTCTGCGGTGAAAACCACAGCCCTGGTCCGGCTGATCCCGATATCCCGTCTATTCCTTTGTATGTGTCAGCGACTCACGCGGGCTTATTCTTGTCCGCCGATTTCTTCGCGGGCTTGGCCGACTCGGTCTTGGGCTTGGGTTCGGGCTTGGCCTCCGGCTTGGTTGTGGAGGCATCGGCCTTGCTTGAAGTGTCGCTCGCGGGCTTGGCGGATTCCTTGTCGGCTTTGGCGGCCTTGTGGTAGCTGTCGGAGCGGTAGTCGGTTTCGTAGAAGCCCGAGCCTTTGAAGATGATGCCCGCGCCGGTGCCGATGAGACGCTTGAGCTTGGGCTTGCCGCACTCGGGGCACTTGCGCAGCGGCTTGGCGGTGATCGACTGAAACTCGTCGAACGTGTGGTCGCAGGCCTGGCACTGGTATTCGTAGGTGGGCATGGTGAGACTCCGATGCGGGTAGGTCTAACAGGTTGTCTGACTCCCCTCCCTCTTCAGAGGGAGGGGCTGGGGGAGGGTGCTCGTGTCAAGCCATGCCGGGACATCGAAACCCCCTCCCCTACCCCTCCCCCGAGGACGGAGGAGGGGAATCGCTACGGGGCGACCGAGACCTTTGCGGGCCGCAGCGTCTTGTCGTTGATAAGGTAGCCTGGCTGGAGTTGGAGCGAGACGTGGTTGCTCGCCACGCCCTGGGCCGGTTGATGCAGCATCGCCTCGTGGCGGTTGGGGTCGAACTCCTCACCGACCTTCACGTCGAGGCGTTTGACGCCGAACTTTTCGAGGGACTTGGTCAGCTCGTCGCGGACGATCTGTACGCCCTGGAGCAGCGTCTGCGCGTCGGTCTTGGCGGGGTCGACTTCGAGGGCTTTGTCGAAGTGGTCGAGGACGGCCACGAGCTCGCGGGCCATGTCCATCGTCCGCTGCTCGCGGGCCTGCTCGGTGGAGATCTGTGACCTGCGGAGGGCGTTCTGGTAGTCGGCAAACGACCGCATGAGCTTGGACTGCAGGTCGTCGCGCTCGGCGCGGAGTTTGGCCAGCTCGTCTTCAACGCCGGCCTGGGTCTTGTCTTCGCCGGCCTGGTCGGCCTGGGCCTGCGCCAATTCATCGATCGGGTTGTCTTCTTGTTCGGGCATAACTCACCTCTTACCGGTGCGCGTCGTGATCTATCTAACACATGATTAGCCGAGGTAGTCCTTGATCCGCTGCCAGAAGCCCTTGGACTCGGGCAGGATCTCGTGGTCTTCGGTCTGGGCGTATTCCTTGAGCAGTGTTTTCTGTTTGCTGTTGAGTTTCTTGGGGACTTCGATGAGGATGACGACGACCATCTCGCCTTTTTCGCCCGTGCGGAGGTTGGGCAGGCCCTTGCCCTTGAGGCGGACGAGTTCGCCGTGCTGCGTGCCGGGCTTAAGGGTGATCTTCGTCTGTTCGTCGTCCTTCTTGTGGCCCAAGGCGGGGATGTTGATTGTCGCACCGAGCGCAGCCTGTGAAAAGCTCACGGGCATCTTGAGGACGAGGTGGTCGTCCTCACGGGCAAACAGGTTGTGAGGTTTGACCCGCACGACGACGTGCAGGTTCCCGCGCGGCCCGCCGTGGGTCCCGGGTTCGCCCTCGCCGGCCACTCGGATGGCCTGCCCGTCGTGGATGCCGGGCGGGACCTTCACGTTGATGACGCGGTGTTTGGGCTTGCGTCCCGAGCCTTTGCACTCCGTGCATTTGTCTTTGAAGGTCTGCCCCTCGCCGCCGCAGGCCGGGCAGGTGGACTCCATGACGAACACGCCGCCGAAGCCGGATTGGCGCACGCGACCGACGCCGGCACAGGTGACGCAGGGCGTGGGTGAGGTGCCGGGTTTCGCGCCGCTGCCCGAGCAGGTCGGGCAATGGTCCTGGCGTGTGAAGTCGATCTCTTTTTCGACGCCGGTGAGGACTTCTTCGAGTGTGATCTCGATCTGGGTTTCGAGGTCGTAGCCGCGCTGGGCCCGGTTGCCCCCGCCGCCGCGCCTTCTCCCCCCGCCCCCGGAAGCACCGGCGAACATCTGCTCGAACAGGTCGCCGAAGCCGAACATGGAGAAGATGTCGTTGGGGTCCATGCGTCCGAAGTCGTGCATGGACGATCCGCGCAGCCCCTCGTGCCCGTAGCGGTCGTAGCGCTGGCGTTTGTCGGCGTCGGAGAGGACTTCATAGGCCTCGGACGCTTCCCGGAAACTCTTCTCGGCCTCCGCGTCACCGGGGTTGCGGTCGGGGTGGAACTTCATGGCCGCCTTGCGGTAGGCGCGCTTGATGTCCTCACCCGACGCGGTGCGTTCGATGCTGAGAACTTCGTAGTAGTCTCTTTGTGTTGCCATGATGTGGAATTAGCCGCAGAGATCGCTGAGTTCGCAGAGAAGAAACAGAGAGTGCTATGCCGATTGATAATTGTTCACGACTCGTTTCAATCCATCATGGGTCAGGTTTGTTGTGTTGAAATTAAGCAGCAGACCGACCTGAAGGCCTGATAAGCGGAGGTACCCCAGCAGTTGTGCGGTGTGAACCGGCGAAAAGCCATCAATAGATTTGATCTCGACAATCACCGCTTGAGATACGAGAAGGTCTATCCGATAGCCCGTGTCCAATGTGATGCTTTTATATCGCACGGGCAGTTGTTTTTGACACTCGACCTCGATACCCAATTGGGCAAGTTCATAGGCAAGACAAACTTCATAAGTCGATTCAAGAAGACCCGGCCCCAATTCGCGATGCACGGCAATCACCGAGCCGATGATAGCGTCGGTAATCGAATTGATCTCTTGACTCATCTCTGCGTCCTCTGCGATCTCTGCGGCAACCCCTCAACGACGAACCCAGGGACAACAACGCCCCTGGGTTCGGGAGGATCGAACATCAGGGATTCGTTCAAGCGATTGCGCCGACGGCGGGGTCCTTGTCCTCTTTCACCTCGGTGATGAGGACATTGGTCGTGAGCATCAGGCCGGCGACGGAGGCGGCGTTTTCGAGGGCGGTGCGGGCGACGAGGGCCGGGTCGATGATGCCGGCTTTGACAAGGTCGACGTACTCGCCCTTGCTCGCGTCGAAGCCGTACGAACCCTTCTTGCTGAGGATTTCATCGACGACGATGTCACCGTCCGCGCCGCTGTTGACCGCGATCTGGCGGGTTGGGGCACGCAGGGCGCCGGCCACGATGTCGTAGCCGAGCTTCTCGTCGCCCTTGGCCTTGCCGCGCGCCGCTTCGATGGATTCGATGGCACGCAGGAACGCGACGCCGCCGCCGGGGACGTAGCCTTCCTGGGCTGCGGCCTTGGTGGCGTGCAGTGCGTCATCCACACGGTCCTTGCGTTCTTTCATTGCGGTTTCAGTAGCCGCTCCGACGTGGATGATGGCGACGCCGCCGGTGAGTTTGGCCAGGCGTTCCTGGAGTTTCTCACGGTCGTAGTCGCTGGTGGTGGTGGCAATCTGCTGGCGGATCTGCTCGCAACGGGCCTCGATGTCCTTCCTCTTGCCCGCGCCCTCGATGATGGTTGTATTGTCTTTGTCGATGACGATCTTCTTGGCCTTGCCCAGCGCGTCGAGCTCGAGCGTTTCGAGCTTCTGGCCCAGGTCCTCGCTGATGAACTGGCCGCCGGTGAGCACCGCGATATCGCCGAGCATGGCCTTGCGACGGTCGCCAAAGCCCGGGGCCTTGACAGCCGCGATCTTGAGCACGCCGCGCAGACGGTTGACGACGAGCGCCGCAAGGGCCTCGTTCTCCACGTCCTCGGCGAGGACGAGCAGCGGCCTGTTCGCGGTGGCGATCTTGTTGAGCAGCGGCAGCAGGTCGGGCAGCGAACTGATCTTCTTTTCGTAGATCAGGATCGACGCGTCTTCGAGGATGCACTCCTGCGTCGAGGCCTCGGTCATGAAGTAGGGCGAGAGGTAGCCCTTGTCGAACTGCATGCCCTCGACGTATTCGAGGGTGGTCTCGGCACTCTTGCCCTCTTCGACTTCGACGACGCCCTCTGAGCCGACCTTGTTGATCGCCTCGGCAATCAGTTCGCCGATCTGCGTGTCGTGGTTGGCCGAGACGGTGGCGACTTTACGCAGGTCGTCCTTGCCCTTGCACTTGACGGCTGAATCCTTAATGGCGTTGCCTGCCAGTTGCGCGGCGGCGGCGATGCCACGTTGCAGCGCGATGGGGCTGGCACCGGCGGCGACGTGCTTGAGGCCTTCGTTGAAGATCGCCTCGGCGAGCACGGTCGCGGCGGTGGTGCCGTCGCCGGCCTTGTCCGCTGTCTTCTTGGCGACCTCGACGACCATCTTCGCGCCCATGTTCTGGAACGGCTCGGAGAGGTCGATCTCCTTGGCGACGGACACGCCGTCCTTGGTCACGGACGGACCGCCGAAGGATTTCTGGAGCACGACGTTTCGCCCGGTGGGGCCCATCGTGACTTTGACCGCGCCGGCGAGTTGTGCCAGGCCCTTCTGGAGCTGCTGGCGAGCGTCGGCGTCGAACATGAGTTGTTTCTTGGCCATGGGTATGGACTCCTGTGAGAGCCGGCGTGTCTTACGCCGGGGGATGCGTAGGTTTAGGACAGGGCTGGGGACAGCCCGGCTCGGAAGGTTTACTTCCGGGGGTTACTTCTCGATCACGCCGAGCAGTTCGCTTTCGCGGACGATCATGTGTTTGACGCCTTCGAGTTCGATCTCGGTGCCAGCGTATTTTCCGTAGACGACGGTGTCGCCCTTCTTAACGGTGACGGCGGTTCGTTCGCCTTTATCGGAGAGCTTGCCGGGGCCGGTGACGACGATGGTGCCGGTCATGGGTTTTTCTTTGGCGCCCTCGGGCAGGTAGATGCCGGAGGCGGTCTTGTCCTTCGCTTCGGTGGGCTTGACCAGAACGCGGTCGTCGAGAGGCTTGACTTTCATGGGGTGTGCTCCGTGTGTGTTGTGCAGCGGGTGATTAGGGGTTGACGATCCCGCCGCTGGACGCGGCGGGCTTTGCAGTTCTATTTACATCATGCCGGGCATACCGCCCATACCGCCCATACCGCCCATGCCCATGCCGCCCATCCCACCCATGCCGCCGTGACCGTGACCGTGTCCGGCGTGGTCGTCTTTTTCCTTGGGGGCTTCGGTGATGATGCAGTCGGTGGTGAGCAGGAGCGTGGCCACGGACGCGGCGTTTTCGAGGGCGGTGCGGTCGACCTTGGCGGGGGTGATGATGCCCTTCTGGATCATGTCGCCGTATTCGAGCGCGAGGGCGTCGAAGCCGAACGCGCCTTTGCCTTCGAGGACCTTGTGGACCACGACGCTGCCGCGTTCGCCTGCGTTGTCAGCGATGGTCTGCGTGGGGACGGTCAATGCTTTACGCACGGTTTCGACGCCGGCCTGTTCGTCTTCGCTGGTGGTCTTGAGGTTCTTGAGTGCGTCGATCGCGCGGATGAAGGAGACGCCGCCGCCGGGGACGATACCCTCTTCCACCGCGGCGCGGGTGGCGTGCAAAGCATCCTCGACACGGGCCTTCTTTTCCTTGAGCTCGGCTTCGGAGGCTGCGCCGACGTTGACCTGCGCCACGCCGCCGGCGAGTTTGGCCAGCCGTTCCTGCAACTTCTCACGGTCGTAGTCGCTGGTGGTGGTGTCGATCTCACGGCGGATCTGCTCGATGCGTGCCTGGATGTCTTTGGAAGAGCCCGCGCCTTCGATGATGGTCGTGTTTTCGCTGTCGATACGGAGGCGTTTGGCCAGGCCGAGCTGTTTGATCTCGATCTTGTCGAGTTCGATGCCCAGGTCCTTCATGATCGGCTCGGCACCGGTGAGGACAGCGATGTCCTCGAGCATGGCCTTGCGTCGGTCGCCGTAGCCGGGGGCTTTGACGGCACAAACTTGAAGCACGCCACGGAGCTTGTTGACCACGAGCATCGCCAGCGCTTCGCCCTCGACATCTTCCGCGATGATGAGCAAGGGCCGCTTGGCTTGCTGGACCTTTTCAAGCAGGGGCACGAGCTTCTGCACACTCGAAATCTTGTCCTCGTGGACGAGCACGAAGCACTTCTCGAGTTCGACGACCATGTTGTCCTGGTCGGTGACGAAGTTGGGCGAGAGGAATCCGCGGTCGAACTGCATGCCCTCGACGACGTCGACGAAGGTCTCGAGGCTCTTGCCCTCTTCGACGGTGATGACGCCGTCTTTGCCGACCTTGTCGAAGGCGTCGGCCATAATCTTGCCGATCTCGGGGTCGTTGTTGGCGCTGATGGCGGCGACCTTCGCAATGTCGCTCTTGCCATCGATAGGCTTGGACTGCTTGGCAATGGAGGTGACAACGGTCTCGACGGCTTTCTTCATGCCGCGGACGAGTGCGTTGGCGTCGACGCCGGCAGTGATGTGTCGCAGGCCTTCCCTAAAAAGCGCCTCGGCCAGAACGGTCGAGGTCGTGGTGCCGTCGCCGGCTTTGTCGGAGGTCTTGCTTGCCGCTTCCTTGACGAGTTGGGCACCCATGTTCTGGTTCTTGTCGGTGAGCTCGAGCTCCTCAGCGACGGAGACGCCGTCCTTGGTCACGGTGGGTCCGCCCCAGGATTTGTCGAGGACCGCGTTTCGGCCGCGTGGACCGAGTGTGCTCTTGACGGCCCGGGCGAGTTTCTCGACGCCGGAGAGGAGTTGCTTGCGAGCTTCGGTATCGAAGACAAGTTCTTTGGCTGCCATGTTCGGGGGACTCCATGGAGGTTGATGGTGAGCGATAGCCTCTTGCTGACCCGCATAAGCCGCGCAGGATCAGCGTGAGAGGGTATTGGCAATAGGCAGGCCAGAGTGTCACGTGCGTGACCTGCGACGCAATAACGCACAATGCTTTTATTTACAGATACTTATCATACAAAACACCAGCGAGATACCCGCTGGAAGGCACCGTGTGTGCTGTCAGAGTGACAGGTCGGTGTGATTGGCATGTCAGATTGAGCCGGTGGCCGTGGCAGGTTTCGAGACTTACGCGAATCCTTCCGACCGCAGGCCCAGGTCGCGCCGGGCTTGCATGACCAGTTTGGCCATCCGTCGCTCCGGGGGGAGGTGGTAGAGGTGGTGGACCTTGCGTGCGATGCGGTGCGTGAATCGGGGGTTCGGCTCGAAGCGCGGGTGCCCGGCCAGACGGTCTTTCATGAGCTGTGTCAGCGAGGGCCAGGGAGCCTTGCCGTAGTGCGCTTCGAGGCGGTCGATCAATGCCAAACACAGGGGCTTGTTGTATTCGGTGTATTGGTCCATGGCCGCCCACGCGCGGTCGTCGCCGAGGTGGAAACTCAGGTGCTGAAACTGGTAGTGGACCGCGCGGTAGCCACAGAGCGCATCGAGGTTGGCACAGATTGCCCGGTCAAACGCCGCCACGCAGTAACACATCTCGCCCAGTTCGAGCCTGTCGACCCAGTCCATCGGGAAGACAAAGGTGTCGTGCCCCCAGTGGAGCTTGCCGGGGGTGTTGAACAGGGTGTCCAGGTCGCCGGGCTGCCACGGTTGGCCGTGATGCTCTTTCGGGATCGTCTTACGCGCAACGCTGATGGCCTGAACACCGCTGCGCACCGCGGCAGCAAGACAGCGGTAGTAACACGGCTGCGGCACGATGTCCATGTTCGAGAAGACCAGGTAGTCGCCCTGGCCATGCTCACGCGCGGCACGGAAGAGGTCCATGACAACCGGGAACGGTCGCACCGGTTCGATCTTCTTGACGTCCTGGATCGTGCGCACGAGCACCGGCAGCGCACGGGCGGGCCGCTCCACCGACGCCACGTCGTGCGGGTAACAGACGCCGAGCAACTCGACCTCGATCCCGTCCGCCTCAGCCTGCTCGATCGCGCGCCGCAATCCCGCCCACGTGATGCGCTGGGCCAGATCGTGCTCCGACCCCGGCTTGGCGACAAAGGGATTGACCAGGTGCGTGAATCGGATCGCTCGATGGCCCACCGTGTTCCCACTCCGTGAAAAGCACAGCATAGCGATTTTGCGGGACATCACGCCCCGGACAAACGAGCGTTTTTAAGAGTCACCGCAGATTGCGCAGATGCCGCGGATTCCGATGCAGATGGGGATTCATGCCGTCATCAGGTCGGCGATGGCATCGCGGGTCCTGGGCGAAATCGTCATGAGGATCACGGGCGCAGTCGATGGTGATTTCACACGCCGGTGAAGATCGGCAGCTCGACGTGGCGGGTGTCGTCGGTGGCGGCGAGAGGGGAGGTCAGCGGGGACGAAGCGGGGACGGAGCCGGCGGGCTCAAATAAGGCTGAGTCCATGGCGAGCAGTTCGGCGGCCCGGGTGCGGGCGGCGTCCATTTTCGGGTAACGCACTTCGCGGTAGCCGGTGACGTTCGCGGGAGTGCTCAGCACGGCGAGCCACTGTTGATACTTGCGGGGGTCGGTGATGGTTTCGGCATCAAGCTGGTCGACGAGTTTGGCGTACCCGTCACGGAAAAGTTTTTCGCGTTTGTGCCAGCCCGGGAGCAGGTTTCTCAAAACGCACATGTTCGACATGGCGCGCAGCTCCCAGTCCCGGCTCTTCCACTCGAAGCGGATTTTTCGTCCGAAGACCTCGAACTCGGGGCGGTTGTGGTGTTTGTAGACCACCCTGTCGCCGCGCTCGGGGTTGATGTTGAACCGCCTGCGGTCGCGCTTGTATTTCTCGGGGCTGGTCAACAGCGCCGAGACGTAGACCTCGTCTTTAATCAGCATCACCTTGGCCAGGTTCCACACCACCGCGCGGGTGATGGCAAAGTTTTTCTCCGGCGTATCCTTGCGGAAGGTGGCGACGAGTTTGTCGCAGTATTGCTTGGCGTATTCAAGCCCGCCCCAGATGACGCAGTCGTAGGCCCGGATGATGACGTCACGCATGAGCGCATCATCGACGGCGATGCCTCGCGTGGCACGGAAGGTCTGACGCATGAGCACGCGGAAGTGACGGGCGATGTGTTCGCCACGTTTTTTCGACCGCTTGCCGAACCAGAGCCTTAGCGTGTTGGTTTTTCGGCGAAGGGCCTGCCGTGCGGATTCGTACTCGTGCTTGAGTTCGACGGTGAAGAGGTCGGGGCGGACCGCGATCTTTCGGCCGATCTCGAAGGCGCGGAGGTTGCGGTCGGTGTCCTGACGGGCGACCTGTCGGATGGCGGTCTGCAGGGCTTCGTAGTGCAGGGGGAGCAGGCCGCGCTGGAACGCGATGCCAAGCATCATGATGTTGGCGTAGAGTTTGGTGTCCAACATGCGTTCGCACAGGTCGCCGACGTTGAAGCCGACGAAGTGGTCGGGGTGGGTAGCCTGCTGGATGGCGTGTTCGACGTCGTCGGGGTCGAAGTCGGCCTTGCCCATGAGGGTGAGGATGGTGGGCGTCTTGGCGGTGTTGACGACGGCGGCGGTGCGACCGGGCGAGGCGACGCGCTGGGGCTGGGCGGGATCGATGGCGCGGGCGGCTTCGAGCAGGTCGACGCCGAGCAGAAGGTCCGCCTTGCCGTAGGGGATCAAAGGTGTCGTGAGCGGATCGGTGACGGGTACGGGTGAGGAGCCGTTGGATTTGCCGGTGTTCAGGCCGGCGGTTTGTGTCGTGTGGATGCGTGAGTAGACGAGCTGCGAGAAGACGCCGCCGTTGCGGATAGCCATGCCTTTTTTGTCGAGGAACTGGACGTGGTAGCCCATCTCGTTGCCGGCGGTGACGAGGATGGCGGTACACAGGCCGATGCCCATGCCGCCGACGCCCGCGAGGTGGCAGCGCCAGGTGTCCTGCAGCGCGTGAATAGGCGCGGGGGCCTGGGGCAGGTCGGTGAGGTCGACGTGCTCGTCGCCCATGCGCGGGGCCTGTTTGCGGTGGATGGTGACCTCTTCAAACGAAGGGCAGGCGTGGATGCGGTGGCAGGCGCCGTCGTTGACGCACCACGACGAATCGGTCTGGACCTTGCGACCGTAGTCGGTGTCGACGAGGGTCAGCCCGGGGCAGCCGGTCTGCTGCGTGCATTCGAGGCAGTACTCGCAGACCTCGGTGGCCACGTTCATGAAGGTCTTTTTGGGTAAAAAGCCCTTGTCTTTGATGAGGTCGCGCTCGACCTTGCGCACCTTGCGGTGGAAGGTGATACCGCACTCCTTGTCGGCGATGACGATCTTGACGCCGTCGGAGAGGATGGTCTGTTCGAGGAGCTTGCGGTATCGGCTGCGGTCGGCGGGGTTGATGCGGACGATGCGCACGTCGCGGGCCAGTTCCTTGGGGATCATGGCCTTGACGATGCGTTCGATGTCCTGCGCGAAGGTCGGCCGACCCATCAGGTCGAAGTCGACGCCGGGGTGCGTCTGGTGGCCTGTCATCGCGGTGGTCTTGTTGTCGAGGATGATGTAGGTGATGTCCTGGCCGGCCTTGATCGAGTGGCTGATGGCGACCTGCCCGGAGTGGAAGAAGGTGCCGTCGCCCATGAAGACGAGCTGTTTGTTCGAGATAAACGGGTCGGCCCCGCTCCCCGTCGCGCCGCCCAGGCCCATGCCCGAGTAGTTGTGCATCAACGGCTTGGTCGGCTCGAACATGAGCATCGTGTAGCATCCCGTATCGCCGTGCGCCACGAGGTCGACTACCTCGCGTTTGTGGACGCTGGTCATGTAGCTCGGGTCGAGCAGATCTTTACGCAGTTCGAGCAGCACGCTCGACGAATCGCGGTGCGGGCAGCCGGGGCAGAAGGTCGGCGTGCGGTCGGGGATGTTGACGCGGACCTGCGTGGTGGCCTTGAGACGGTCGAGTTCAGCGGTGATGCGCCCGTTGAGCGACTCGGAGGGCAGCGCGCTGAACTGCCGAAGGAGCGGGGCGAGGCGTTCGATGAGCAGTGAAGGATTCAGGCCACGCGTCGAGGGAATCCCCGGAAGCTGACCGGGGAACTTCTTGCCATAGACCTCCGTCCTGAGGCCCTGCGTCTGGCGAAGCCCGTCGATGATCTCAAGCACCTGCCGTTCGACGAAGGGCCTACGTTCCTCGATGACGACCAGCTTTTCACAGCGCTTTGCGTAGTCGGTGATGATCTGCTCGTCCACGGGGTAGGTCAGGCCGAGCTTGAGCACGGGGACCTTGGACCACAAGCCCATCTCGGTCAGGGCGTGGGCAAGATACGCAAAGGCGTTGCCCGCTGCGATGAAGCCCAGGGGCGCGGTCTCGCCTTTTTGCGGGGCGTGGAGGACGCGGTTTACGTTGAGCTTACGAGCCTCGGCTTTGAGCGCAGCAAAGCGGGCGTCGATGCCGACCTCCCGCCGACCGGTGCGCGGCGGGAGCAGGACGGTGGCTTCGAGCGTGGGTTCGATGTCACGCTGGTAGCTCAGGGCGACCTTCTGGCGTTCGTGAACAGTCGGGTAGTGGTTGGGGTGGCACTCGACACTGCCGCCGCCGTCCGCCAGGGCGACGGTCATCATGTACCCGATGTAAATTTTCCCCGCACGTCCGAGCTTGAAGGCGATGTCGATCCAGTCCTTGACCTCCTGCGGGCTGGAGGGTTCGAGCATGGGCAGACGGACGTGCTCAGCAAGAAAGCGCGAGTCGGCTGGGACCTGGGTGGACTCGGACCACGGGTCGTCGCCACAGACGATGATGCCACCCGATGAGCCGACGTGGTCGTCGCGTGTGCCCGCCATGACACCCAGCGCCAGGGCGTCACTGGCCACGTGGAGGCCGACGGATTTGAAGGCGGTGATCGCCCGGCAGCCCGCCATCTGGGCGCCGTTGACCATGGCGACGCTGATGGCCTCGTTGTTGGCCAACCGTGCGACCATGCCGTGCGTATCGAGCAGGGGTGCGATGTATTCGAGGCAGTCGAAGAACCCCGCGACGGGTGAGCCGGGGTAGCCGGTGAAGAGGTGGACGCCACCTTGGGCTTCGAGACAGCCCTTCACCAGCAACTCGTTGCCGGTGAAGACCTCGTGGCCTTGGTCCTTGAGAAAGCGTGGGTCAACCTTCATGAATCACTCAGCCAACCGGGGTAGCGATGTTCTCGAACGGTTCAGTGGTGGTTCCGAGCCGGGCTCGATCAGACCCCTGTTTGGCCATCCCGGCTCGCGTGGAAGTTGCTCCGTCAACCCGTATCCGCTGTGCCCTGAATAAGGTGTGATTATACGGCTTGAGGCCTTATGTTTCCAAAGTGTTTCTGAACCCCGGCTGGTCGGTCCCGGCCGGGCGTTTCCGGGGTCTACGGGGGATAGTCGACCTGACGGATGGTTCGGGGATGGGTAAACTCTCGTTCCCCGACGCGAACTTGTGGTTTTTTGATCGCATAAGCCTTGCCACCCTCAGGTCTCAATACGTCAGCCGACCGTCCCCGGATCGCCGTCACGGGCGTGGGCCTTGTCACGCCGTTGGGGCATTCCTCCTGGGAGACTTATCGGTCGTTACTGGCCGGTCGGACCATAGTTGATCGAAACGACCGCATGCCCGTGGGAGTCGATGGGGTGTCGCGCGTCCGGGGGTTGGGGTCGGTGAGCATCGCTCAGCACACCGGGGTCGATCCGTCGGTGACATTAGCCGAGCGCGCGGCGATGGAGGCATTACCGACACTCAGCAGAGACGCGAACAGGGTTCCGTGTGTGCTGGGCGTCTCCAAGGGAGCGGTCCACGCGTTGGCAGAAGCGGTGAACACGGGTCGCATCCCGGAGGTTGTGGCAAGAGGGCCGGTTGGGTTCTTGGCAAGCAAGCTCGAAGAACGCCTGAATGTGACCGTTGTTCGCAGCTTTGTGGCGGCCTGTGCGTCGAGCCTGACCGCGGTTCATTATGCTCGGCTCATGATGTCGCAACCGAGTCCCCATGCGCCGCGGCGCGTGCTCGTGGCCACCTCGGAGGCGGCGCTGCTGCCGATGTTCATCCACTCCTACCGTCGGCTGGGCGTTCTTACCCAAGTCTCCGACACGGGCTACCGGGGCAGGCCGCTGCACCGACACCGGTCGGGCTTCATGCTGGCCGAGGTCGGCGCGGCGGTCATGCTCGAACGCTTAGACCATCCGCACGACAAGTCAGACAGAATCGAACTGCTCAACACCGCTATCGCCTGCGACGGGTTCGACCTGATCCGACCCGACCCCGGGATGCCCGCGCTGCAACGTGTGGCCGACGAGGTCATGGCCAATCAGGCTATTCAATGCATCCACCCCCACGCCACGGGCACCGTCGAGCACGACCCCCCGGAAGTGGCCTGTTACGCATCGGTCTACACCCGACTCCACCCCGGAGCCCCCCTGCCCCACCTCTACGCCCACAAGGGTGCCCTCGGCCACACGCTCGGGGCCTCCGGTCTCGTCTCGCTCGTCATCGCCTGCCTCTGTGCCCGAGCCAAAAAACTCCCCCCCATGCCCTGGCTCGACGACCCCATCGACACCCCACTTCAAATATCACGCGAGGCTATCACCCTCCTGCCCAACGCCACCCACGCCGTCTTTGCCGCCGGGTTCGGTGGCCACGTCGCGGGCACGGTGGTGAGGAGGGTAGTGACTGGTGACTGGTGATTGGTGACTGGTAACTGATGACAGGTGACGGGTGACTGGTGACGGGTGGGTCCCCCTCAGTTTCCCCATCTGCGTTCATCGGCGTTCATCGGCGGCTATTCCCCTGCCTCGGCCTCGACCCCCGCCTTGGCCAGTGTCCGCTCGAGCGCTTCCCAAAACATCGCCCCCTGCCCGCCGGGGAAATCGTTGTGGCCACAATCGAACTCCACAAGCTCCGACGTAGGCGATAGCGCGTGCAAGTACCGGGACTCCGCCACGGGGATCACCTCGTCGCTCCGCCCGTGCACAAGCAACACGGGCACCTTCAGGCTGGGTAACACTTTGTTGGTATAGAACGTGTGCCTGAAGATAAACCACGGCATGAACATCCGCGCCCCCATCGACGGCACCGAGCGGAATGTCGACTGCAGGATCAACGCACAGCACGGCCGACGCGCCGCAAGCTGCGCCGCCACGCCCCCGCCCAGCGACCGTCCGTGGATCACCACGTGGTCCGCGTCCACCCCCGGGAGCGTTACAGCCTTGTCATAGAAATAAACAAAGTCATCGACGATATTCTTCTCCGACGGCGTCCCCCCGCTGCGCCCGTAACCGCGGAACTCGACGAGCAGCACACTCACACCCAGCGCGTGGTAGCGCTCGATGAGGTCTTGCTGGTGGTCGATCAACTCCGCATTGCCGTGGGCGAAAACCACCATCGGTCGTTTGCTCTGCAGCGCCGCGCTGCACGGGGCAAACCACGCCTCCACCTCACCCTTGCCGCCGCCAAGCTCGCGGTGCCAGACCTCAACCCCGGGCTGCAGCTTCGGGACACCCAACACAGGGCCGACCATGTTGCGCGGGAACAGCACCGCGTCCTGCAACACGCACCCCGCCATCGCAAACAGCGAATACCCCACCCCCGCCGTCACCGCCACGACCGCCAGCATCCTTTGTATCTTCCGCCACATGGTTCGATCCGGTTAACCGCCAAGACGCCAAGTTCGCCAAGACCGGAGTACACAGGATAACAGGATGTTGAGGATGGACAGGATCAGGAATTCATCGCAGACAACACGGAGAAAAACAGTGTGATGAGCGTGCCGGGGATAATCATCTCACAATTTGCCGCAGAGAACGCAGAGGCCGCTGAGAAGAAGCTGTGAATACGTGCTGAAGTTATCTGAAATATCTTCTCAGCGGCCTCTGCGTTCTCTGCGGTAAAGCTCTAAGGTTCGACGTCCTTAAACTCGTCTGGGCTTCTCTCTGTGCCTCTGTGGTGAATTCCTGATCCTGTCCATCCTCAACATCCTGTGATCCCGTCTGATGCCTTTGCTCCTGGCGTCCCCGGCGTCTTGGCGGTTACTCCGCCTTCTTCATCACGATCGTCGCGTCGTGGCCCTGGCGGAAGTAGTCCTGTTTCAAGGTCACGTCGTAGGTCTTCGACAGCGCCCAGTCGACGAGTTTCATGGTCGAGAGCCTGCGTGCGGGCCAGTGCTGTTCGGGGGCCTTGGGGCCGTGGCGGTCGGAGAGAAAATTGAACACCAGCGTCTGGCTTGCCGCCTCCCACGCATGGTTGAGCACGCGCTCGACCTGTCCGTCGTTCATCGTGTTGAGCGTGCCGGAGATCACGACGACCTGCGGGTCGCCGATCTTCCATAGCGCAGCGTCTTCAAGTAAATCGCCGGTGTGGAACGCGCAACGCTCCAGCCCGCGCCCCCGTGCAAAGTCGATCACGCCCGGCAAGCCATCGACCCCGATGTATTTTTCAAACGCGACCCGGTGCTTGATGAGAAAGGCCGCCAAATCCCCTCGCGAGCAGCCGGCGTCGAGGATGCGCTTGCCCGACAGATACACGCTCTGCGCGATGACCTTGAAACGCAGCCGCTGGCTCTTTCGGCTGGCCCAGAGCGTGACATCGAACGACGGACCGTGCTTTTCCACCGCGGCGCGGTAGGGATCGAGCGGGTTGTCGTGGATCGGGTGTTGTGTCATGGCGTGCCGACCGGGAACTCGGGCGTGATGGCTCATTTTACGCCGCCGCGATATCCTCTGCCGCATGACCGCCGTCCGCGATTCTCAACCACGTTGGCCCCAACTCTTCCGGGGGCGATTCATCGTCTTCGATGGCCCCGATGGCTCGGGCAAGTCCACGCAGTTCCGACGCTTCATGAAGTTCATGCAAGAGCACGGCGTCGAGGTCTGCGAGGTCCGCGAGCCCGGCGGCACGTCCATCGGCGAGCACATCCGACAGGTCCTGCTCGACCCGGCCAACGACGACATGGACATGCGCTGCGAGATGCTGCTCTACATGGCCAGCCGGGCACAACTCATCGCCCAGCGCATCAACCCCGCGCTGCAAAAGGGCCAACTCGTCCTGGCTGACCGTTTCATCAGTTCGACCCTGGCCTATCAAGGCGCCGCCGGCGGGCTGCCGATCGCCGATATCTTGCGCGTCGGGCAGGTCGCGTTGCAACAGACCTGGCCCGACCTCGTGGTCGTGTTCGATGTCGATGGCGAGACGGCGGCCAAACGCCTCAACCCCCTGCTCGACCGCATCGAACAGCGCGGTAACGATTACCACAAAATGGTGCGCCAAGGCTACCTCGATCAGGCCGCGAGCGACCCGGCGCGTTACCTCGTGATCGACGCCACCGCCGACGCGGACACGGTGTATGTAAGGCTGCTCGACGGGCTGGCGAAGAGCCGACTAGCCGCCGATGTACGCCGATGAACGCAGATGGAAACTGGGGGGCACGGGTACAATGGTTCGACCCCGACAGCTTGCGTGACGAAGAGATGATCGAAACACTGAACCCATCCGAAACCCTCGACCGCGACCTTTACTGCATGGGGTGCGGGTACAACCTGCGCGGGCAGCACCGGGACGGGAACTGCTCGGAATGTGGTGAGATGGTGCGGAGCGCCTTCTTCCCCGGTCGCGTGATGCTCGGCGGGCAGAGGTCTAAAAATATCGCGTGGTGGGCGACGCTCTTTCTATTGATTAGTGTCAGCCTGACGCTGACCTCGGTGCTCACACTCTTTGCGGGTGCGGCCATCGAGGAACTGGCGCTGGTGCTCTTTGTCCTCTGGGTCGGGACTGAACACGTGCTCTGGCTTCTCGGCGCGGTCTTCCTCGCACGCCTGGCCGAACACGGCCGCTACGCCAAACTCAGGTCCCCGCCCCTGCTCGTTGCCACGGGCCTCAACTTCCTGTGCATGGGGGTCTTTCTCATGATGGTTACCGTGACCGTGATCCTGCGCGAAAGCGACTACATGGTCGTGGGCATCTTCGTCTTCACAGGCCTGGTCTTTGCCACACGCTGCCCCGCGGTTTTCTTCATGCAGCGCTGGCTCTCGACCCTGTGCTGCGACATCGGTCGGCCGGACCTCATGCGGCACATCCGACGCACCGGTTACGCCATCGCATCGGTCATCGTCGGCATGGTCAGCGCGTACATCACCGCGTGGATCATGGGCTCGCTCGACCAGCGGTTTAGCGAGATGATCGCCATGGGCTGCCTCTGGGTCATCGGCATCGGCTACCTCGCGCTGGCGGTCTTGTGCATCATCGCCATCGTCCACCTCTCCCGACTGCTCCACGCACTACGCAAACTCGTCATCTCTCCAGTTGCTCGCGTAACCGCCGCAGCCATTCAAACGCCTGCATCGGCGATACCGAGTTGAGGTCGAGCTTGCGCAGCGCCTCCATCGCCGGGTGCTCGACGTACTCGGTAAAGAGCGACATCTGGGCTGCGTCACGCGCCTTTTTCACCGCCGCGGTCACGTGCGACTGGGCCTCACGGTGATTGACCTCGAGCTGCGCAAGCAGTTGGTCAGCCCGCTTGACGACTTCCGGGGGTAGGCCGGCGATCCGTGCGACGTGGATGCCGTAACTCTTGTCCGCCCTTCCGGGGGCGATGCGGTGGAGGAACACCACCTGGTCCTGCCACTCGCGCACGGTCACGTTGAGGTTCATCACCCCCGGAAGCTCATCCGCCAGCGCGGTGATCTCGTGGTAGTGCGTGGCAAACAGCGTGCGGCACCCCCGCGCGGCGAGGTGCTCCGTGATGGCCCATGCGAGCGAAAGCCCGTCGAGCGTCGAAGTCCCGCGGCCGATCTCATCCAGGATGACCAGACTTCCGGGGGTGGCGTGGTGGCAGATGTGGGCGGTCTCGGTCATCTCAACCATAAAGGTGGACTGGCCGGCGTGGAGCTCGTCCGACGCGCCGATGCGTGTGAAGATGCGGTCGCACAGGCCGACGGTCGCGGACTGTGCGGGGACGAAGGAGCCGGTGTGGGCCAGCAGCGTGAGCAGGGCCGCTTGACGGATGAACGTGCTCTTGCCGGCCATGTTCGGGCCGGTGATGAGGGCCAAAGTGGCTGCATCGGCATCACCGAGTTGGACATCGTTTGCGACGAAGCGGTCGCCCAGCAGTTCGTCCAGCACGGGGTGGCGGCCGGCCCGGATGTCGAGGACCGGCTGTGCCACAAGGGTCGGGCGGACGTAACGCTTGCGCGCAGCCCGGTGGGCAAAGCACGACAGGGCATCGAGTTCACCCACCGCCACCGCAAAACGGTGCAGGGCGTCGAGCTTTCCGCTCGCCTGTTCGCACAACTGAGTAAAAAGCTCCTGCTCGCGCGCGATCGCCTGCGACTGGGCGCCGAGCACCTTGCCCTCGAAGGTCTTGAGTTCGTCGGTGATAAAGCGCTCGGTGTTCTTGAGGGTTTGCTTGCGGTGCCACCCCCGGAGGTTTTCCCCCGCGTTTTCAAGGGCCGCATCCACCTTGTCGCGGTGGGCGGCGGTGACCTCGATGTAGTACCCAAACACTTTGTTATACCCGACCTTGAGCGAGGGGATACCCGAGGCGTCGACGAGCTGTTTCTGATACCGGGCCAGCCAGGCGTGGCTGTCGCGCTGGAGCAGGCGCGACTCGTCGAGCTGGGCGTCGTGACCGTCCTTGAAGAGCCCGCCGTCACGCAGGTGTGCCGGGGGCGAATCGACACAGGCGTCGGTGATCGATTTTGCGAACGGGTCGAGTTCGCCCACGAGCGCGGTGAGTGATTCGTAATAAGACCTGACGGTCGGTCGCTGGTCGAGAAGGTCCGCCAGTTTCCGGGCCTGGGCCACGCTCCTGCCCAATGCGACAAGGTCGCGCGGCGTGGCGCGGTTGACGCCGACGCGGGCGGCGATGCGCTGCACGTCCTGCACGCTGTCGAGCGCCCCGCTCAACTCCCCCCGGAAGCGGGCGTCGTCCACCAGGGACGCCACGACATTTTGCCTCTCTTCAATCTTCCGGGGGTCGCGCAGGGGGAAACAGAGAAAGTGTCTGAGCGTGCGTTTGCCAAGGGCGGTCCGGCAGCCCCCCTCGCCGTGCACGACGCTCTTGAGGAAGACGCCTAACAAGGTGTGATCCGTCTGGCCCGAGCGGGTGGTGCGTTCGATCTCGAGGCTGCGCAGGGAGGTCTCGTCGATGAGCAGGTAATCGTCGTGGCGCACACGCACCGGCGGGCGGAGGTGGGGTAACACGCGGTCCTTTTGAGGGCCCTCTTCCGGGGCGCACTGGGTTTCGAGCAGGTACGCGACGACCGCCCCGGCGGGTGAAACCAGCGGGTCGTCATCGGTCAGGCCAAAGCCCTCGAGCGTGGCAACGTGGAATTGCTTTTTGAGTTGTTGCGACGCTTCCGGGGGGCGGAACTGCCAGGCCGGCCGCCTGGTGAGCGGGACGGAGGAGGCGGCGAGCTTTGCGGAAATCGCCTCGTGCTGGTCGTCACGCACGAGCAACTCGCCGGGGGCGATGCGTGCCAGCGTATCTGACAATTGATTAGACTCAACCGAGGTCACGCAAAACGCACCCGTGCTCAGCTCCGCCCAGGCGAGGTGACATTGATCGCCCTCGACCACCACCGCCGCCAGCGGGTTCTCCCGCCCCTCGTCGAGCAGCGACTCATCGGTCAGCGTCCCGGGGGTGATGACCCTTGTGACATCACGTCTGACCACCGCGCCCGTGGCCTTGGCGGCGTCTTCGACCTGGTCGCACACCGCGACGCGGTAGCCGGCCTCGATCATTCGGCGGAGGTAGCCCTCGACCGAGTGGTAAGGCACGCCGGCCATCGGGACGCCCTCGGTGCGCTGCGTGAGCGTGACGCCTAGCACGCGGTGCGCCAGTTTGGCGTCGTCGTGGAACATCTCGTAGAAGTCGCCCATGCGGAAGAAGAGCACGCACTCGGGGTGGCGCTCCTTGAAGAGACGGTACTGCCTCATCGCGGGGGTGTCTTCGCTTAGCTTGGCGGGCATAGGCCAAGTTTAACCGCCCGGCTGTGCGTGACGCCAAGCGCGGTGCGGGCCGGGGTGAGATGGGGCGACCCCTACGCGGCCTGGAGCAGCTTGTCCTGGATGCGGATGATTCCGCTGAGGATGTCCTGGGCGCTGTGGTAGATGGGGCGGTCGGGGTCTTTGGGTCGCAGGACCGCGTCGGTCAGGAGCGAGAGCCTGCGTGCGGTGTCGCTGTCGGCGGTGTAGTCGATAAGGGAGACGAGGTCGGGGTTGCCGTGCGGGTGGCTCATCTGCATGGCGAGGTAGAACAGGTCGATGGCCTTGTCGACCTTGCCGTGGCTGTCGGTGATGAAGCGTGCGGTGATCTGGCCCGATCGTTTCATGCGCCCGAGCAGGCGCTGGATCTGCGAGGTGCTCATCATGCCGTCGAAGAGCGTCTGGAGCATCGGGCTTTTGGAGAGGTCTTCGCCGATGCGGACCGCCGAGCCGAAGTCGACGAACCCGACCCCGCCGGGCGTGATGACGACGTTGTCGAGGCGCAGGTCGAGGTGGACGATCTTGACCTGGTCGTGCAGGACGCGCAACAGGTCGGAAGCCTGCCTGGCAAACTCGAGTTGGGGAAGCTTGGGCCCGCCGAGGCGCAGCCAGTTCATGGTGAGCTTGCGGACGAAGCCCCGCTCGTCTTTTTCCATGCCGATCAGGGTCGGCACGCGGTGCCGGTAGGCCTCGGGCAGGTCGCGCTGGAGCAGTTGCAAAAATGCCGCCTCGCGCGTGAGGAAGACGGGGAAGACGTGGTCGACGAGCTTGTGTGCCCGGTCGGCGATCGACTGGAAATCCTGGTCGGGGAAGCGCTGCGTCAGGCGTTCGTGGACGCTCTTCCACGTGGGCACCTGCTTGAGCACGGCATACCCGCCATTGGCTTCGTCGCTGTGGCGCAGCTTGCTCAGTTGCACGTCGAAGGTGAAGCGTTCGGTCATCGTGCCGGGCTGGACGAGGCTGGTCTTGCGAGCCACAAAGTAATAGAGCCGTTTGCCCACCCATGGGATCGGCAGACCCATCCACCCGGTGCGCACCGGCGTCGGGCCCTGCTCGACGACAAAGCCGCCGCGCGCGTGGAACTCACGACAGACGTGGTCCGCCTGTCGCAGATCGGGCGTGACATAAACAAACTGCCCGCCCCATCGCAGGCGGTCGAAGACTTTGCCGGGCGAGGTCTCGCCGTTTGCGTTGGCAAACAGATAATCAATGGGTTGGCCCACGTCGTTCTGGTGCGGCCTGCCGAAGGCCTCGAACTCCACGTCGCCGTCGAAGCATCTGCGGATGGCAGGGTGGACCTCATCCTGTGCAGGTGGTCGATCGCCCCCGAGCCGCCACCGGTTGATGGACAGGCTTTCACTTATTCGTGCGCCGGGCGTGACACTCACGGTCATGGTCATGCCTCTTGAGATATCGGTCGATACCGGGGGTCAGTTTGGTTCGCTACTGGGGAGCTTCCGGGGGAACTTCCGGGGGTTCACGCGGGGGCCGTTGGGAACGCAGGGGAAACTTCCGGGGGTTCACGCCAAGAAGCATGGATGATGGATGATGTCAGAGTAAAAACCATTGATGATTGATGATTGATGATCTCAGAGTCGTGGATACCGTCGTCTCAGACCATAAATTCATTAATTCAACGTGTAAATTATAGACCGTAGGCTCTGGACCCTAGCCCCTTCTTGTCTTATCTTTGCGCCTTGGCGAGCTTGGCGAGCTTGGCGAGAAACTCCTCTCCCCTGCCTTGCCCCGCGCTCTCCGCGACCCCCGCGTGAAACCCTTCGCGTCTTCGCGGGCTTCGCTAGAAACCCCTCTCGACAACTCAGCCCGACGTCTTGTCACCCGTCGAGGACCCGCCGCCGGCGATGCTTGTACGCATCGACGTGTCGCTCTGGATGTTCTTCATGCGGTAGTAGTCCATGATGCCCAGGTTGCCGTTGCGGAACGCCTCGGCCATCGCCTTGGGCACTTCCGCTTCGGCCAGCACGACCAACGCGCGGTTCTTCTGGACCTCGGCCTGGAACTCCTGTTCTTGAGCGACGGCCATCGCGCGGCGCTTTTCAGCCTCGGCCTGGAATCGCCTCTTGTCCGCCTCGGCCTGGTCGGCTTGCAGCTTCGCGCCGATGTTTTCGCCGACGTCGATGTCCGCAATATCAATCGAAAGAATCTCAAACGCTGTGCCCGCGTCGAGGCCCTTCTGCAGCACCGTCTTCGAGATGCGGTCGGGGTTTTCGAGCACCGCTTTGTGAGAGGTGGACGATCCGATGGTGGTGACGATGCCCTCGCCGACACGCGCGATGATCGTCTCTTCGGTTGCACCACCGATCAGCCGTGCCAGGTTGGCACGCACGGTCACCCGGGCACGGGCCTTGAGCTGGATACCGTCTTGTGCCACGGCGTCGATGGTCGTCTTGCCCGAAGCCGGGTTGGGGCAATCGATGACCTTGGGGTTCACGGAGGTGTGGACCGCGTCGAGGATATCGCGGCCGGCCAGGTCGATGGCACAGCCCGTCTGCCAGTCGAGTTCGATCTTGGCACGGTTGGCGGCGATCAGGGCGTTGATGACGTTGGGCACACGGCCGCGCGCGAGGTAGTGCGTTTCGAGCTGGTCGGTGGTGATGTGCAGGCCGGACTTCACCGCCTGGATGCGAGAGAGGACGATGATGCTCGAATTGACCTTCCGGAATCGCATGCCGATGAGCGAGCCGAAGCCCACGTGGGCGCCGGACGTGGCGGCCTGGATCCAGAGGTTGAGCTCGCGGAAGACAAACGACGCCAGTATCAGCAGCGCGATGATGCCGATGATGATGAGTCCCCACACGGCAAACTGCGCGGGGCCACTGAGCGCCAGCACCGGCGCGGGTAAATTCATGGTCATGGGTCACCTCGTGATTCGGAAGATGTCGTGAACGCTCATCCCCCAGCCGGAGCCGAGGGGCTGCCCACCATTGCAGCGGCTATATGATGACGCTTTGCGGGCGGCGGAGCAAGCCTGACACCACGACTCGATTTCATAAAATAAAAGCATGTCGCCCCAACCCCACCCCCTGGCCGTCGCCACCGCAAGGGCGGCGCTCCGCTGGCCGCGCTACTCGATCGGCAACCTCGCACGCGGCCCGGTCCGCTTGTGGGCACAGACGCAGGGCGGACAGAGCTTCACCGCGCCGACCCTCGACAACGCCCACATCGGCTGCCTCCACGTCCCCGCGCAGCGCTCAACCGACAACGCCCAAACCCGCAAGCCCGCCGTCGTGCTCGTCCACGGCTACTTCGAGACCAAGGAGTTCCACCTCCGCCACGCCGCGATGATGCTGCGCATGGGCCACGACGTGCTGCTCATGGACCTGCGGAACCACGGCCTGTCTTCCCACAGTGCCGTGACCTTCGGCCACAGGGAGAAACACGACCTGGCCGCGGTGATCGACGAAGCGCAGAAAAGAAACCTCATCGGTGATCGTGTCGTGACCTTCGGCTACTCGCTCGGGGCCTCGACCGTGCTCCAGCACGCACCGGACGATAAGCGTGTTCAAGCGGTGATCGCGCTGGCGCCATTTTTTGATATGCGCCGCGCGGTGCGGTCGTTCCGCAAACTCTTTGCCCCGTGGATGGACCACGCCTGGCTGATGCGCGGCATCAAGGAAGCGGCCCGGCAGGAGGGCTTCGACATCGACGACACCTCCACACTCGACGCGTTCAGGCGCATCGACGTGCCCGTGCTCATTGCCGCCGGTGATAAAGATCGCCACCTCCCTGCCACCGAACACACCCACCAGCTCGTGGCCCAGACCCGCCGCGAAAACATCCGCTTCGTCAACGTCCCGGGTGCCACGCACCTGACGATCTACCGCCGACGCCAGCCCGTGCTCGATGGGGCCATCACCGTGTTTATGGGCGAGTTGGATCGGATGTTTTTGACGGGATAACTGGATTGTGGGGATCAACAGGATCGGATTCAACACAGAGGTCACAGAGAACGCAGAGAGGTCAAGCGCTGCGCATTGTCATGGATGGATTTTATGAATCGAATCATCAGAACACCTGACAGTAAGACCGTAACCGGAGAGAATATTTGCGCAAAGAAATGCGTGGGATTCGAGACAGAAACCGCAGATGACCCAGATGACGCAGATACCAGGCCGATAGTCTGGTTCATAAATCTGTATCGATCTGTGAAATCTGCGCAATCTGTGGTTTCTTCCCCGGCCCCGTGAATCCTGCGTTCTCAATTCAAGTCATATTGATAGGTGTCCAAGTCAATACCCACAATCCAAACCCATGTTCAATATTTGATGGATCTTGTATCCATCTCTGTGCCCTCTGTGTCCTCTGTGTTGAAAATCCCCGGTTCAGATCGGGTTAATCCCGCCCATCCTGTTATCCTGTCCAACTCATTCATGCGTCAGGAGTGCGTCCATGCCCGAATCATCCGTTCTACCCCGTCACGCGATGGTCACCGGCGCTTCGCGTGGGATCGGTCGGGCGATCGCCGTGGCGCTCGGTGCGCAGGGCGTGAGCGTGACGATCATCTACAACTCGAACGCACAGGCGGCAAACGAGTGCGCGGCTCTCGTGGAGCAGGCCGGCGGGCGGGCTACTACCGTGCAGGCCGACGTGGGCAATCTTGACGACCACGGGCGTTTGCTCGACACGGCGGTCTCGGCGTTTGGCGCGGTGGAGTTGCTTGTGAACAACGCCGGCGTAGCGCCCAAGGTCCGCGCGGATATCCTCGAACTGGGCACCGAGAGTTACGACCACGTCCTGCACACCAACGTGCGCGGGCCTTTCTTTTTAACCCAGCGCGTGGCCAGACACATGATCGAACTGGGCACCGAGGGGCAGGTCGTCAACATCTCCTCCATCAGCGCCTACACCGCCAGCGTTAACCGCGCGGAATACTGCATCGCCAAGGCGGGGTTGTCGATGATGACCAGCCTCTTCGCGGCGCGACTCGCCGAGCATGGCATTTGTGTCTATGAGGTCCGCCCCGGCGTGATTGCCACCGACATGACCAGCGGTGTGAAAGAAAAATACGACACGATGATCGAGCAGGGCCTGACCCCGATCAAGAGATGGGGCCGACCCGAAGACATCGCCAGTGCCGTGCTCGCCATTGCGCAGCGGCTATTACCCTTCTCGACCGGCGAGGTCCTCAACGTCGACGGCGGCTTCCACCTGCGCAGGCTCTGAGGATCAACCGCCAAGACGCCAAGGCGGACGCAGAGCTTGACCGGATAACAGGATTGTCCGGACCCACAGGATGAAAACATATCTCTGTGTTTAGGCTCTGATCCTGTTCATCCAGCCAATCCGGTTATCCTGTCTACTTCTGTTCTTGGCGTCCTTGGCGTCTTGGCGGTTCACCCATCTCCCCCGATATACTTTCGCCATGACTAAATCCAAAACCCCGCCGGTGCTCGCGGAGCGCCTCAAAGACCTCCGTAAGCGCATCCACAAGGCCCACGCCGACGCGCTGCTCATCATCAACCCGCGCGACATCCGTTACCTCACCGGGTTCGTCGGCGACGACAGTTGGATGCTCGTGCCCGCGCGCGGGTCGAACGTCACTGTCATCAGCGACAGCCGATTCGAGGAGCAGATCGAGCACGAAGCCCCCCACGTGCGGGCCGTCATCCGAAAGAAGGGGCAGATCGAAGCGCTGCACGCGGAACTCAAGCGCAGCTCGATCAAGAAGCTCGCGGTGCAGGAGCGCCTGTCGATGACGCTGCACAGGGCGATGACCAGGCTACTCGGCAAGCACCGCGTCAAACCCATCGACGACAAGATCATCCTCCAGCGCGCGGTGAAGACGCCCGACGAGGTTCGCAACATCGAGCACTCCCTGAAGATCCAGCAGGAGGCCTTCCGTAAACTTCTTAAGTGGGTCAAGCCGGGCCAGACCGAGTCGGAGGTCGCGGCCTACCTCGAATACACCATGCGCGTGCTCGGGGCCGACGGCGTGAGCTTCCCCGCCATTGTCGCCGCCGACGCCAACGCCTCGATCCCCCACGCGATCCCCGGCCCCCGGAAGCTCAAGAAGAACGGCATCCTCCTGGTCGACTGGGGCTCGAAATACAAGGGGTATTGTTCCGACATGACGCGCGTGATCGCTTTTGGCAAGATGCCCGTCAAGATCAAGGAAATCTACAAGATCGTGCTCGAAGCGCAGGTGGCTGCCATCGAGAAGATCGCCCCGGGGGTCAGGCTCAGGGACGTGGACGCCGCGGCGCGTGACATCATCAAGAAAGCCGGCTACGGCGACCGCTTCGGCCACGGACTGGGCCACGGGCTGGGGCTGGATATCCACGAACAACCCTCGTTCGGCCAGCGCAGCAAGGGCGAACTCGAGCCCGGCCACGTCGTGACTGTCGAGCCGGGCATCTACCTCCCGGGGGTCGGGGGCGTGAGACTCGAAGACGACGTGCTCGTGACCGCCAAGGGCAAGCGGGTGCTCAGCGATTTGCCCAAGTCGCTGGAATGGGCGATCATCTAGGATTCAATCTCGAACGGACCCGTCGAACCCCGGCGTCTGCGGAACGAACACATGATCGACCTCAAAACGCTCAAAGACCTCGTCAAGCTGATGGCCAGCAACGACCTGACCGAGTTGGACCTTCAGGACAAGGACGAACGCATCACACTCAAACGCGGCGGATCGCCCCAGAACGTGGTGACCCACTACGCGCCCCAGCCGGCGGCACCCGCCCCAACGGCTGTTCCCGCCGCGGCACCGAACGCGGGTAGCAGCGCCCCCGCCCCGGCCGCTTCCAACGCCGATGCGGGCCTCGTCGCCATCACCAGCCCGATGGTCGGCACCTTCTACACCGCCGCCTCCCCCGACGCCAAGCCCTTTGTCTCCGTCGGCGACAGCGTCGGCCCGGACACCGTCGTCTGCATCATCGAAGCCATGAAGGTCTTCAACGAGATCCGAGCCGAGGACTCGGGCGTGATCCAGAAAGTCATGGTCGAGAACGGCCAGGCCGTCGAATTCGGCCAGGTCCTGTATATGATCAAACCCGCTTGATTCATTCCGCCACACCACAACGGACGCGACGATACAGGAACCGCAGATTACGCAGATGACGCAGATTCGACCCAATAACTGATCAAAGAGATGAACCACCGAGACACCGAGATCACCGAGAGAATCCATCTATATCAATTTCTTCTCGGTGTCCTCGGTGTCTCGGTGGTTGATTCGGTTTCTTGCCCTCTCATCACCACCGGCTAATCCCCCACCATGTTTTCACGCATACTCATTGCCAACCGAGGTGAGATCGCTGTCCGGATCATCCGCGCCTGCCGCGAGATGGGCATCGAGACCGTCGCGGTCTACTCCACAGCCGATAAAGATTCCAAACACGTCCACATGGCGGACTGGGCGATCTGCATCGGCCCGCCGCCGTCGAGCGAGAGCTACCTCAACATCCCGCGGATCATCTCTGCCGCCGAGGTTGCCAACGTCGACGCGATCCACCCCGGTTATGGCTTCCTGGCGGAGAACGCGCACTTCGCCGAGGTCTGTCGATCGTGCAACATCGAGTTCATCGGACCGTCGGTCGAGTCGATGCAGGCCCTGGGCGGCAAGGTCTCCTGCAAGCAACTGGCCATCAAGCACAAGGTCCCCACCAGCCCCGGCAGCAAGGGCAAGATCGAATCCGAAGAGGACGCGATCAAGATTGCCAAGGACATCGGCTACCCGGTGATCGTCAAGGCGTCGGCGGGCGGCGGCGGGCGCGGGATGCGCGTGGCGCACAACGACATGTCGCTGCGCTCGGGCCTCAAGAGCGCGATGGCCGAGGCCGAGGGCGCCTTCGGCGATGCCACCGTTTACATCGAAAAGTTCATCGAGCGCGCCCGACACGTCGAAGTGCAGATCCTAGGCGACACCAAGGGCAACGTCGTACACCTGTTCGAGCGCGACTGCACCATGCAGCGCCGACACCAGAAGCTCATCGAAGAGGCCCCCTGCCCCGTGATCGACGACGCCAAGCGCGACGAGCTGTGCAAGTCGGCGGTCCGCCTGTGCAAGGCCGCGGGCTATTACTCGGCAGGCACCGTCGAGTTCCTGATGGATGAGAAGAAAAACTTCTACCTGATGGAGGTCAACACCCGTGTGCAGGTCGAGCACCCGGTGACGGAACTGATCACCGGCATCGACATCGTCAAGACCCAGATCCGCGTGGCCGCCGGCGAAGCGCTGCCCTTCACGCAGAAGCAGATCAAGCGCACCGGCCACGCCATCGAGGTCCGCATCAACGCGGAGGACCCGACCAAAAACTTCATCCCTTCGCCGGGGGTGATCGACCGCTTCGACCCGCCGGGCGGACCGGGCGTGCGCATGGATACCCACTGCTACACCGGCTACCGTGTGCCGCCGAACTACGACTCGATGATTGCCAAGCTCATCGCCCACCGCGACACGCGCGAGGAGGCGATCGGCACATTGCACAGGGCGCTAGGCGAGTTCCGTGTCGGGCCGATCAAGACGACGATCGGCCTGCACACCGACCTGATGCGCAACGGCAACTTCCTCAAGAGCGACATCGACATCCACTTCGTCGAACGGCTGCTGGCCAAATAACAAAATGTCGGGAGGCCCGCCGTGAAAGCCGTGATGGTGATGTTCGACTCGCTCAACCGTCACATGCTCCCGCCCTACAACGCGCAGACATTCGTCCACGCGCCCAACTTCGCGCGCCTCGCGCAGCGGACCGCCACGTTCGAGAGGAGCTATGTTTGTTCCATGCCCTGCATGCCCGCGCGGCGGGACCTGCACACCGGTCGGCCGAACTTTTTGCACCGCTCGTGGGGGCCGATCGAACCCTTCGACGACAGTGTGCCCGAGATGCTCAAGAAAGCCGGCGTCTACACGCACCTGGCCACCGACCACTACCACTATTTTGAAGACGGCGCGATGACCTATCACGGCCGCTACTCGACGTGGGAGTTTTTCCGTGGCCAAGAGGGCGACGCGTGGCACGGGATGGTTGGCGATCCCGCAAGACCCCAGTGCGTGGGCAGACAGGGCGCAGACAACAAGTGGATCAAGCAGGACTGGAAGAACCGGTCCATCATGCGCACAGAGGACCGCCAGCCGCAGCCCCAGACGTTCGGCGCGGGCCTCGACTTCATCCGTCGAAACCACGGACAGGACAACTGGTTCCTGCAGATCGAGACTTTCGACCCGCACGAGCCGTTCTTCTCGCAGCAGAAATACAAGGACCTCTACGCGGAACACTACGACCGCTACCGCAGGATGGGCGGGAAGTTCATCGATTGGCCGAACTATGCCGCGGTCAATGAGTCGCCGGAGGTGGTGGAACACCTGCGTTGCGAGTACGCGGCCTTGATGAGCATGTGCGATGTTTACATGGGCCGGGTGCTGGATATTTTTGACGAGCTGAACCTATGGGACGACACGATGCTGATCGTGTGGACGGACCACGGTTTTCTGCTGAGCGAACACGGGTGCTGGGCCAAGTGCTGGATGCCGTTTTACGAGGAGGTTTCGCACACACCGTTCTTCGTGTGGGACCCCCGCCCCCGGAAGTCGGGCATCGAGATCGCGGGGATGCGCCGGCAATCGCTCGTGCAACCGTCAATCGATCTGGGGCCGACGCTGTTGGAATACTTCGGTGTCGAGCGCACGCCGGACATGTTGGGCTGCCCGTTGCGCGAAGCGATCGCGGACGACAAACCCGTGCGTGAGGCGGCGATGTTCGGCATCTTCGGCGGACAGGTGAACGTGACGGATGGGCGCTACGTCTACATGCGCGGGCGGGCCAACGAAGACAACCAGCCGCTCTACGAATACACCTTCATGCCCACGGGTCACGGCGGAATCTTCCCCCTGAATCACATGCACCGCCTCGAAGGCCTCGCGGAGCCGTTCTCTTTCACCAAGGGCACGCGACCGATGAAGTTTGCGTCGGCGGTCAACATCAAGAGCCACCCCGAAGTAGCCAAGACACTGCTGTTTGACCTTGTAAGAGACCCGGGACAGACCTCGCCGATCATCGATGAGGCGGTCGAGAAGAATATGGTCCGGCACCTTGTACGGCTGATGAAAGCCTGCGACGCGCCGCGGGAGCAATTTGAACGATTGGGCTTGGAGCTGTGAACAGATGAGTGGAGAGGTTTTACGCTGGGGCATCCTGGGCACGGGCAACATCGCGGGGCAGTTTGCGCAGGGCATCCGTAAAGCCGGCCGCGCGCAGCTCGTCGCGGTGGCTTCACGTCTAGAAGGATCCGCCCGGGCGTTTGCGGACAAACACAAGGTCCCGCACGCCTTGGCCCCTTACGAAGCCCTGTTGGGATTGACGGAAGTCCAAGCCGTCTACATCTCGTTGCCCAACACGTTGCACCACGAGTGGGCGATCAGGTGCCTCAACGCGGGCAAGCACGTGCTGTGTGAAAAACCGCTGGCGTGTTCTGCGCAACAGACCCGTGAGATGTTCGACGCGGCCCAGCGCAACAACCGTCTGCTCGTCGAGGCGTTCATGTACCGCAGCCACCCCCAGACGAAAGCTATTCTCCAACACATCCGCAACGGCGAGGTCGGCCGGGTCAAACTCATCCGCGCGAGCTTTTGCTTCTGCACGAAAAACCCGGGGACCAACATCCGCTTCAAGCCCGATCTCTGTGGCGGGGGCATCATGGACGTGGGCTGCTACTGCGTCGATTTTTCCCGACTGATGAGCGGCGGCGAAGTGAACCCGAACACCGGTGTCCAACTCACCGCGCACCTGCACGAGTCGGGCGTCGACGACCTGGCCACGGGCAATTTCACGATGACCAACGGTGTCGTGTCGAGCTTTGCGTGCGGCATGCTCGTCCACACCAACAACACAGCCATCGTGTGCGGCGACGAGGGTTACATCGAGGTGCCCGTGCCGTGGAAGCCGCAGATCGGCGCGGTGTACCACGTCGGCCGGATGACCCCGCCGAAGATGGACGCGGGCAAGGCGACGTGGCAAGGGGGCGTGGAGACCTTCACCGTCGAAGCGGATCGGCCGTTGTATGCGTATGAAGCCGACGACTTCGCCGCGGCGGTGCTCGACGGGGCCAGGCCCGCAGTCACACGCGAAGACTCGCTGGCCAACGCGCACGTGCTCGACGAGATGCGCCGCCTCGCGGGTCTGAAATACTGATCCGCATTGTGACGCTCCGGGGATACATCCCGGGGATACTTTCGGGGGTTACTTCCGGGGGTTACTTGAGTTCGACGGACCAGTACGCGTCTTCGAGGAACGCGCGCCAGCTTGCGTACTTGTCCGACCCGAGGCGGATCGAGATCACCGGGTTGCGGTGGGGCTTGACGGGCTTGCGCACCATCTTCATGTGGGCCTGGTCGGGTGTGCGGCCGCCCTTTTTGGCGTTGCACGGCACGCAGCAGCAGACGAGGTTGTCCCACGAGCTGCCCCCGCCCTGGCTGCGCGGCCGAACGTGGTCGAGTGTCAGCTCCATCGTCGGGAAGTGTTTGCCGCAGTACTGGCACTGGTTGCGGTCCCGCGCGAAGATGTTTCGCCGATTGAGTTTCACTTCCTGACGGGGAAGGCGGTCGTACCCGAGCAGTCGGATCACCTTGGGCACCGCCACGCTGAATCGCACGGTGTTGACGAACTCGTAGTGGTTCTGCTGCAGGCGGTCGAAGTGCTCGCGGGCCTGGGAGACCCCGGTCCAGTCGTCGAAGTTGTGCGAAGTGTAGGCCCCGTCGTCGACGTGGATGACCTCCGCCAGGTCCCGCACGAGCAACGAGAAAGCCCGACGGGCGTCGACCACGCGCACCGCCATCCAGAGCTTGTTGAGCACAAGGACCTGTGCGTTCAAACTGGTGGCTTGGCTGACCATGAGACTTCTCGTGTGAGGGCCCTGGCGGTCGCTCGAAGACCCGTTGCGGTCCGGGTTTGTGATTGGATGCTACCGGGCGCAGCGTTCAAAATCAACGGCTTTTGTGGGTTTGGTGTGAGAAAGTGCGATCCGGGGTCGGTCAGAATGGTTAGGGTCGGGTGGGCGGATCGTAAAAACTCAGGACCCCCGGGGTCGTCGCCGGTTGATTCCCGACGGGAGCTAGGATAAGTTTACGGGTCTCGGGAGTGTACCGAAGCGGCCAAACGGGGCAGACTGTAAATCTGCTGGCTTATGCCTACGCTGGTTCGAATCCAGCCGCTCCCATTCAAATCTCCGTCACGTCATATCATCGTGAACACGGGGCGTTTCGTTACTCGAAAAGCATTCAAACTCACGCGCGGACGGGCCGGCTGGACCGCCTGTGCGGGACTAAGTGGTATGAGTTGGTTGGCCTGTTCACCCCGCGAGGGAGTCGGCGGCGCGGGTGAGTTGGCTGATGGACAGTTCGAGGCGGTTGTGGATGACGGCCATCGATTCGGGGCGTTCGGTCGGGTCGGTCTGGATGCAGCTCATCACGAGGCTTGACAGCGCGGGGGGGATTTCGGGGTTGATCTCGCGAGGGGCGACGGCCTTGTCGTTGTCGCGCATGGTGACGCCGGCCTTGCCCTTGGGGATCATCGTGGGGACGTGTTTGCCGGTGAGGAGCCAGAACATCGTGGCTCCGAGGTTGAACGAATCGGTGCGCTGGGTGATGGGCTTGCGTTTGACCTGCTCGGGGGCGATGTAGTCGGGTGTGCCCTGGATGCGTTCCTTGGCGGTGCCGATCTTGCAGCTCTGGCCGAAGTCGATGATCTTCACCTTCTTGTCGCGGTTGACCATGATGTTGCTGGGCTTGAGGTCGGCGTGGACGTAGCCCGCGTCGTGCATCGCGCCGATGCCGGCCGTCACCTGCTGCATGAGTCGGCAGAGGTCGATGAGCGACTTGGGCTTTTTCTGTTCGAGTGTCACGCCGTCGATCAGCTCCATGAGCACGAGCACCTCGGTGACGCGGATGAGCTTGCGCTGACGGATGAGCTTGATGGATTTGCGTAGGTTGGGGTGTTCGATCTGGCTGGCGATCTCGTGTTCCTGGATGGCCTGGTCGATGAATCGCTGGTCGTCGGCGGAGCGTTTGACGACGCGCTTGAGCGCGTAAATCTGGCCCGACTCGTCGCTGACGGAAAAGATGGTGCTGCGCGCCCCGTAGCCGAGCGTGCTGAGCACCTGAAAGTCCGCGATCTCGTGGCCTGGTGTCATGGTTTGCGGTCCCGGAAAAATACTCATGGTGACTTACCGATCTGCGGCCTGGGGGTTGACCTGTGTCGTCTTGTTCAAGTCCGATAGCCTTCCGGGGAGGCACGTGACCCGGTCGTTTACACCGACAGTGGGCTGTGCTCGGGCGATCATTCCCAGCCGACCCATATCCTTATGTCGGATCGACAGCGACGGACCATTATGCGTCTTGGGCACTCGATTCCCTGACGCGGTTGCGGATGTCTGGGCAGACCGAGGCGGGGCCGATCACGTGTTGACCCAATCGCGCCTAGGCCTGACCTGCCCGACCCCGGTGCCGGCGGATGGGGTCTTGCCACCCCATCGACCAACGTGATGTTAACGCAGTTATTGCCCTGTTACAATGCCCAAGCAACGCAAACCCTGTCGGAGTGGAAGTTTGAATCGATTTCATGAACCGGGCCGATTGGGGGAATTCCTGCCCGATGAATGAATAGGATTGCCGTGTTGTGCGTTGTTATGTCCAGACCCGTTACCCCACCCCACGATAAGGAGTTTGTTATGAGACCCGGTTCCACACGCACCCTCGCCGTGCTCGGCCTGATGCTTTGCACGGTCGGTTATGCCCACGCGGATGCTTCGCTCAGTGAGCTTGACGCCAAGCGTTTGGAGGTGGCCAAACAGACCCGCACCGAACAGATCGAGCAAGCCAAGGAAGCCTACCAGCAGGCCCTCAAGCAAGCCGACGAAAATCTCAGGGAAACCTATACCACGCTCATTAAAAGCTACGAAGACAACAGCGACACCGCCACCGCTGATTCGCTCCGCGCCGAGATGAAGCAAACGCTTGGTGACTCTGAAACGGCCGCAACCACCACGCCCGCCGCCCAAGCCCAGGCCCCAGCCGATCAACCGCCCGTGCCGACCGGTCCGCACGGCGACCTGATCGCGGCGATCGGCAGCGAACTGGTCAAAGCCGACGGCTCGAAAGTCAACCCCGATTACCTGGCAAATCAGAAGTATGTCCTGGTCTACTTCTCCGCCGAGTGGTGCGGGCCCTGCCGCGCGTTCACGCCCAAGCTCGTCGACTTCTACAACGCCAACCACAAGGACGGCGACTTCGAGGTCGTTTTCTACAGCAGCGACCGCGATGAGGGCAAGATGTTCCACTACATGCAGACCGACAAGATGCCGTGGGTCGCGGTGCCCTACGACCACCGAAAAGCCTCCGGCATCGCGCGGAAGTACGCCGGCCGCGGCATCCCCTGCCTCGTGATGATCGGCCCGGATGGGAAGGTCGTCTCCGACAGCTTCGTCGATGGCCCGTACGTCGGCCCGAGGAAAGTCATGAGCGACCTGGCTGAGAAACTCGGCGGATAACCGAACCGAATATCCCGCAGCGCAACTGCACCCAAAGCCGAGGGATCGCCGTCCCTCGGCTTTATTCGTATCAAACCGGTATGCCTCGGCAGGAGATCGGGTAAAATCATCCCGTCGCCCCTCCGCGGCACCGGGTCCACCCATGCCTGTCACCGATCCCCCCACGCCCAAACCCCGACGCAGCGCAGCCGGCGAAAGGTCGGCTGGCGACGTGCCCGAGCTGCCCTTCAAGCTCACCGGCCCGGACCAGGGCCTGCTCAAACGCCTCGCGGGTAAGCCGGCCGAATGGGCCTTGCGGTTCCACACGCTCAATCAGATCTACCTCGACATCTGGAGCGACCCGAACAAACAACCGGGCGAGCATTTTGTCGATGGCGTGCTGCGCAGGCTGGGCGTACGCATCGATTACAAGTCGCGCGAGCTCGACCGCATCCCCAAAGAGGGGCCGGTCGTCGTAGTCGCCAACCACCCCTTCGGCGGGATCGAGGGCATCGCCCTGGCCAGCATGTTGCGCAAGGTCCGCCCCGACACGCGCGTGATGGCCAACTTCCTGCTCTCACGCATCCCCGAGATGCGCGACATCCTCATCTTCGTCGACCCCTTCGAGAGGCCCGAATCGGTCCGTGCCAACTTACAGGGTGTTAGACAGACACTGGCCCACCTGAAAAAAGGCGGGCTGCTGGCGGTCTTCCCCGCTGGTGAGGTCTCGCACCTCAAGTGGGGCTCCAAAGCCGTGGTCGACCCGCCGTGGCAGGCTTCGGTCTCCCGGCTCGTCGAGCGCAGCGGCGCATCGGTCGTGCCGGTTTTCTTCGACGGACGCAACAGCATGCTCTTCCAGTTTGCGGGCCTCGTCCACCCGCGACTGCGCACCGCCATGCTCCCGCGCGAACTGCTCAAGCGACGCAACTCGACCCTGCACGCACGCATCGGCAGGTCCATCCCCAAAGACAAAATCACCTCGCTCGGCGACACCGCGACCCTCACCAACTACCTGCGCCTGCGGACTTACATGTTGCAAGGCGACCGACACGCTGACCGCTCCAACCGCGCCGAACGCTTCCGCAAGGCCAAGGTCAGCAAGCCCGAACCCATCGTCGACGCCGTCTACCCACAGCTTCTTGCCGGCGAAGTCGGATCGCTCGGCGATAAAGCCCTGCTGGCCTCATCGGGCGAACTGGGCGTCTACATCGCCCCCGCCCAGAAAATCCCGGGCGTGCTGCACGAGATCGGCCGCCTGCGCGAGATCACCTTCCGCGGCGCGGGCGAGGGCACCGGCAAGCCCATCGACCTCGACGAGTTCGACCCCTATTACCTGCACCTGTTCGTCTGGAACAAGGAACGCAAGGAAATCGTCGCCGCCTACCGGCTCGGGCAGACCGACACGATCCTCCCCCGCGCGGGCAAGGCGGGCCTCTACACCAGCACGCTCTTCCGCTACAAGGGCAGGCTCCTCGACCAGCTCAACCCCGCTCTGGAGATGGGACGCTCATTCGTCCGTATCGAATACCAACGCTCTTACTCGCCGCTCATGCTCCTGTGGAAGGGCATCGGCAGGTTCGTCGTCGACAACCCGCGATACCGTTACCTGTTCGGCCCGGTGAGCATCAACAACGACTACCGCTCGATCTCACGCCAGCTCATCGTCAAGTTTCTTCAAGCCAACCGCACGATCCCCGCGCTATCCCGGCTCATCCAACCCAAGAACCCACCGCGCTTCCGACCGATCGGCGACCCCGTCCTCCGCGATTCGAGCCGGGTCGCCAGCGACATCGAACACGTCTCCGACCTCGTCGCCGAGATCGAAGCCGACCACAAGGGCGTGCCCATCCTCGTCAAACAATACCTCCGCCTCGACGGGATGCTCCTGGGCTTCAACGTCGACCCCGACTTCGGGCAGGTGCTCGACGGGCTGATCCTCGTCGACATGCTCAAGACCAACCGCCGTGTGCTGCAACACTACCTGGGCAAAGAGGGGTTGGCGTCGTTCCTGGAATACCACAGCCAGACCGAGGCGGGGGCGAACGCGTGAAACGTCCGTCATCACATGGCGGCCTGCGCGGCCACGCCATGTGGCACCCAACTCAACCCCGTGGTCCACGTTGATCCGAGTCACCTCGATGCGGACGTTTTCATCACGCATCGTCCCGTGCCGGCGCAGACGTTGCACTCGGGGGCGTGACCGACGGCGTGTTGGAGGCAGTGGTCGATGCGGGACTGGACGACATCGACCATCATCGGGTGCAGGCCGATCGGGGCGCCGACGACGAACTCGACCCCGGGGTGTTTTTTCGCAGCCTCGGCGGTGAGGCGCGGGATGTCCTGGTTCCAGTGCTTGCCGGGAGAAAGAAAATACGGGCTGACCACCACACGTCTGGCCCCGCGCTCGACGCAGCGGTCAAAGGCAGTGGCTATCGAAGGCTCGGCCAGTTCCATGTGGGCGGCTTCGACAATCGCAAAGTGCGACGCCGCTCGGAACATGCCGACGAAGTCTTCTAACATCTTGTTAGATTCCTCCCGGCGAGAGCCGTGATCGACGATGATGACAGCGGTGGTCTGGTCTTTCGTGATCTGGTCCTTGATTGGCATGGGGACATGATAGCCCGGGGGACACCGGCCCGGCACGGTCAAGATCGCGGTGACGGGGTGTTACTGCTGCTGTTGCTTCTGCTGGTCCTGGGCGGTCTTGTACCACGGGACCTTGCAGGCGTCGCCGGTGTAGTGGAGGCTGACCGTGTTGGTGACCCCGGCCAGGCCGATCGGCTCGCCCGTGACGAGCACCACCGGGTCGCCGACGCTTGCGAGTTGTTTTTCCAGAATCAGGAAATCGATCTCCTCGAAAAACTCGCTCGTGTTGCGCGGACGCTGCATCCCGACGGGCACCACGCCAAAGAGCAGGCTCATCCGCCGAAGCGCCTCCTCACTCGAACTGGCCGCGACGATCGGCACCGGCAGGCGGTTCTGCGAGAGATACCTCGCCCCGCCCCCACGCTCGGACCACGTCACCACCAGCGCCGCGCCCATGTCACGCACAATCGTCGCCACACCGTGCGCCAGCGCCGCCGTTCGGTACCGGCTCTCCTGCGGCTTGCGCGGCGGACGCCCCATGTGGTTGGCGGCAACCATCGCTCGCTGCGTCGCCCGGGCGATCCGTGCCATCATCGTGACCGCTTCGACGGGGTACTTGCCCACCGCCGTCTCGCCGCTGAGCATCACCGCGTCGGCACCGTCGTAGATCGCGTTGGCCACGTCGCTGGCCTCGGCGCGCGTCGGCACCGGGGATTCGATCATCGATTGCAACATCTGCGTGGCCACAATCACGGGCTTGCCGTAGTCGTGCGCCAGAGCGATGATTTTTTTCTGGATGGCCGGCACCTGTGCCAGGTCCATCTCCACGCCCAGGTCGCCGCGAGCCACCATGATCCCGTCCGAGAGTTCGGTGATCGCTTCGAGTTCGTTGATTGCCTGCGGCTTTTCAATTTTCGAGATGATCGGCATCGGCCTGCCGGAGGCCTTGATCCGTTTGTTCAGCTCCGCGCGGAGGTGTCGAACGTCCGCGGCGCTGCGCACAAAACTTAACGCCAGAAAATCCAGGTCGTGACTGAACGCCCAGTCGATGCACCCGATGTCGTAGTCCGTGAGCGAGGGGAGCTTGAGGTTCGTGTCGGGCAGGTTCAGGCCCTTGCTCGAACTGACCTTCCCCGGCAGCGTGACCACGGCGATGACCTGTGTCGCCGAGCCGGTGGTGATTTTTTCGATCACGTTCAGTGCCACGTTGCCGTCGTCGATGAGCAGGCTCTGCCCGGGTTCGATGTCGTCGAGCACGCCGGGCGTGTTGAGCGATATGGTTGGGTCCCCGTCGACGCGGTCCCGGCCCGTGACGACCCGCTCCGACACAAAACGCACGCGCTGCTCCAACCGGAGTTCGACGCCACCCTCGACCACCTCGCCGATCCTGATCTTGGGTCCGCACAGGTCGCCGAGGATGCCCACCGGCTCACCCGTCCATTTGCCGGCCGTGCGCACCGCGTCGCGCATCCGCAGGTGGTCGTCGTGCGTCCCGTGCGAAAAATTGATGCGGAAGACCCTCGCGCCCTCCTCGATCAGGTGCGTGATACTCTCGGGCCTGTCACACGACGGGCCGACGGTTGCCAGAATCTTGGTCAGAACCTTGCCGTGACTCACGCCTATCGATCATACCTGCCGCAAGCGGTTTGTGATTGATTGTGGACAACGGTTTGGCCGATAATGGTCGCGGACAGACACCCAACGCACCGGCAAGATGATCCAACGCCCTTCCAACCCGACCCCGGAAAGCGAGGGCAACGTCCACTGCGTGAGCATCGACGTTGAAGATTATTTCCACATCGAGTCGGCTTACCAGACCGTGGGCCCAAGCCGTTGGCACGAGTGGCCCTCGCGGGTCGAACGCAACGTCGATCTGCTGCTGAAACTCTTTAACGACCGTGGGCAACGGGGCACGTTCTTCATCCTCGGTCACGTCGCCCGTGAGCACCCGCACCTTGCCCCGCGCATCGCCGACGCCGGCCACGAGATCGCCTCGCACGGGTTCATGCACGACCGCCTCCACCGACTCAACCCCGACTCCTTCAAACAAGACCTCGGCGACAGCCTCAAACTTTTATCCGACCAGACCGGCAGAAAAATACTCGGATACCGTGCCCCGACCTTCAGCGTCACCCCGCAGACCTCCTGGGCCATCGACGTCATGCTCGAACTGGGGTTGGAATACGACGCGTCGATCTTCCCCGTGCGTCACCCGTTGTATGGCGTGCCCGATGCGCCGGTTCAGCCGTTCTTCGTGCGCGGCAAGCCCGACGGCCCAACGATCCTCGAAGTCCCCCCACTCACGTGGCGGATCAGTGAATCGAAAAACCTCGCCGTCGCCGGTGGCGGGTATTTCCGATTGCTTCCGCTGGGATTGATGAAGCGTGGGTTGAATCAAGCCCAGCGCGAGGGCCGACCGTCGATCCTCTATTTTCACCCGTGGGAGTTCGACCCCGAGCAGCCGCGCATGCCGCTGTCACTCACCGGACGCCTGCGGACCTACACCGGCCTCAAGACCGCCGCCCGCAAGCTCGACTCGATCATGCAACGCCCTGCCCGCTGGACCCCCATCGCCGAAGCGCTCGACGAGCTGCGCAAGCTGGCCGCGTCGCAAGCGGTCTACACGCTTGAGCACGTTTGACCCGTTCCCATTCTGAAGGCATGGTGAAAACCCCACCCGCAACATTTGCATCACGGGGGCTGGGGTTTGATAATGTTTGAAGTTCGATCACCTCAAACAGGGAGCCATGCCATGAAGAAGACTTTGTCAATCCTTTGTGTTTTACCGGTCGTGATGGTGCTGGGTTGTGAGAAGAAGCAGCCGCCGGCTCAGCCCACGTCGAGCACGCCTGCGACATCGCACACCGAGTCCACGTCGCTGCAGGAGATGACCGACAAAGCCGGCGAGATCGCAAACGACGCCGGTGATGCGGTGAAGGAAGCGGCCACCGCCGTCCAGGAAAAGACCACCGAAGCGGTCGACGCGGTGAAAGAGAAAGTCGATGCCACCAAGGAAACCGTGAGCCAATACGCCGCGAAACTCAGCGAATACAAGGACCAGCTCGCATCGGTCGGCAGCCAGCTCTCGACGCTCAAGGACGCGGCCTCGAAGATCACCGGCGACCCCAAGGCCATGATCGACAAAGCCATCGCCAGCGTGACCGATCAATACAACACCGCCAAAGACAAGCTCGCTTCACTCACCGGCGCGGACGGGTCGGCCACCGAGGGTGATGTCAACGCCTTGGGCGGCCTGATCCAGAAGCTCAAGGAAGCGCTCAGCGGCGCACAGACGCAGGTCCAGAACGCCGCGACCGCCGCCGCCGCCGAACAGGCGACAGAGGGTGCCAAAGACACCGCCAACGATGCGATGAAAGACTTCGGCGGGATGATGAAGTAAGCCGAGCATCACCGCGCGAGCCGCTAAATAAAAGGCGGAGGGACGCCTGTCCCTCCGCTTTGTTATTGAATGTGTGATTCGATACGGGGCTTTAACTCGCGGCCTTGACCGCGGCCAGGGCCTTGGCGTAGTCGGGTTCCTTCGTGACTTCGCTCACGTATTCGGCGCTCTTGACGACGCCGGCCTTGTCCACGACAAAGACCGCGCGGGTGAGCAGGCCCAGTTCCTTGATGCGTACGCCCAGCGCCACGCCGGCCGAGTGGTCCTTGTAGTCCGAGAGTGTGGTGACGTGTGTCGCGCCGGCTGCACCGCACCAGCGCTTCTGCGCCATGGGCAGGTCGACGCTGAGCGTGAGCACCACTGCGCCGTCGCCGAGCTTGCCGGCTTCTTCGTTGAACTTGCGCGTCTGCATGTCGCACACGGGCGTGTCGAGCGAGGGCACGACGCTGACAACGACGGTCTTGCCCTTGAACTCCGAGAGCTTGCGGGGCTTCATGTCGTTGCCGGTGGCGGTGAAGTCGGGCATGGGTGAGCCGACTTTGACCTCGGGGCCGACGAGGGTCATGGGGTTGCCTTTGAATGTGATGACGCCTGTGCGTTCGGTCATGGCGAGTCTCCAGCTTGGGGTTAAGGGTTGTCCGGTCAGCCCCATATCCTATGCCGAACCGCCCCGGCGTGTTTGGCCGATGGTTAATCTATGGTGATGAACGCGGCGACAGAGGGTGCAACCACGAACGCGGCGGGCGCAGGCCCCGACAGTGTGGAGCTGGTCGTCTTTTCCGACGACTGGGGCAGGCACCCATCGAGCTGCCAGCACCTGGTCAAAAGATTGCTCGGTCGTCACAGTGCGTTGTGGGTCAACACGATCGGCACGCGCTCGCCGGGGCTGTCGTGGCGCGACCTGGGCAAGATCGCCGGGAAGCTGCGGGCGTGGGTGAGACCCAGATCAGGTGAGAGTGAAGTCTCTATGCCTGCCAACCTGAGGGTCATCAGCCCGAGGATGTACCCCGGCTTCCGCACCGGCTGGCAACGCAGGCTGAATGCCCGGTGGGTGAGCGAGGCGGTGAACACAACGCTCGGCCCGCGCCGCGATGGCGTCACACGCATCGCCGTCACGACGATCCCCATCGTTGCGGACATTTTCCCGATGCTCGACGTGGACCACCGGGTCTATTACTGCGTGGATGATTTTTCCGTCTGGCCCGGTTTGGACGGCAAGACGATGGACGAGATGGAACGCACGCTGGTGCAGCGCGTGGATAGGGTCGTCGCGGTGTCGCAGACGATTGTGGACCGTCTCAAGACGATGGGCGTTGAGGCGGCGATGCTCACGCACGGGATCGATACGGGGCATTGGTCGCGGGTTTCCAATGAGCCGCTGCCGGGGTGGTGGCCCGACCGGGTGAAGGGGCCGATTTTGCTTTTCTGGGGTGTGATCGATCCGCGGATGGATGTCGAGTGGTGCCGGTCGCTGGTGCGCAGGTGTGGCCAGCTTGTGCTGGTGGGCCCGAAGGACGGCGCACCGCCCGCGCTGACCAAAAACCCCGTGATCCGTCTTCCGGGGGCGATACCTTACAGTGTGTTACCCCTGCTCGCGCAGCACGCCGACGTGCTGGTAATGCCCTACGCCGACCTGCCGGTGACAAGGGCGATGCAGCCGCTCAAGTTCAAGGAGTATCTGGCAACCGGCAAGCCCACGGTGGTGCGTGCGCTGCCCGCGACGCGCGAGTGGTCCGACGCGGCGGACGTGGTGGCGACGGCGGACGAGCTTGTCCGTGTCGTCAAAGAACGTGCCCACTCGGGCCTGCCTGGGGCGCAGCGCGAGGCTCGAAAACGTCTGGCTGATGAATCGTGGGAGGCCAAGGCGGATGCGTTTGAGCGCCTGATTATGCCTCGGACTCGCCCCGGTTCGTCCGCCTTGCCCGGATGACCAGTTTGATCGGCACCTCGGAGAACGGCAGCAGGTCGCGCATGCGGTTGAGCAGGTAACGCTGGTACGAGTTGTCGAAGAACTGCGGCGTATTGACGAAGAGCGCGACGGTCGGCGGGTTGGTGGCCAGTTGCGTGACGTAATACACCTTGGGGAACCGTCCGCTCTTGGAGGTCGGGGGCTTTTCCTTGAGCACCTGCTCCATGACGCTGTTGAGTTCGCTCGTGGGCACACGGTGTGAGGCCTGGGCGTGGAGGTTGAGCGCCATGGCCGCAAGGTCGCGCACGCCCTCGCCCTTGTTGGCACACAGGTACGCGATCGGCGCGAAGTTCAGCCCGCGCAGCTCCTTGTCGAGGTACTCGACAAATTCTTCCTTCTTGGACGGGTCTTTGACGAGGTCCCACTTGTTGACCGCGACGATGCAGGGCTTGAAGTGCTTGAGGACTTCCTGTGCTAATTGTTGGTCGACCTGGCTCACGGGCACGGTGGCGTCGATGAGGTGGACCACCACGTCCGCCCGGCGGACCGATCGCAACGCGCGGTGGGTCGAGTAATACTCGATGTCCTCCTTGATGCTCTTGCGTTTGCGGACGCCGGCCGTATCGATGGCGGTGAAGACGTGGTCGTCGATCTGGAACCGCACGTCGACCGAGTCGCGTGTGGTGCCCTCGACCTCGCTGACGATGACGCGGTCCTGACCGGCCAGGGCGTTGACGAGGGTGCTCTTGCCGGCGTTGCGTTTGCCGACGATGGCCAGGAGCATCCCGGTGTCGGCGGGCTGGTCGTCGGGTATCAAGTCAAAGTCGATCGACTCAAGCAGCCGTTCACGCAGGTCGCCGACGTTGTGGCCCGTCAGCGCGGAGATGGCCACCGGATCGCCAAAGCCCATGCGCATGAGTTCGGGCACGAGCGCTTCCTGCTTGGTGCTGTCGACCTTGTTGGCCACGAGGATGACGCGCTTCTCGCCGCCCTGTTTACGCAGCAGCCGGGCCACTTCCTGGTCGAGCGGGACGATGCCGGTCTGCGCATCGAGGACGAAGAGGATGACCTGCGCCTGCGTGATGGCGTGGTCGATCTGTCTCTCGACGTGCTCGGTGAGGTTCTGGGAATCTTCGATGCCGTAGCCCCCGGTGTCGATGAGTTCGATGTGCCGGGCGGGTTTGTTCTTGCGTGCCTCAGCCAGTTCGATGGTCGTCGAGACACGGTCGCGTGTGACACCTGCGGTCGGGTCGACGATGCTGACCATCCGCTTGGCCAGCGCGTTGAGCAGGCTGGACTTGCCGACGTTGGGGCGACCGATGATGGCAACGATTGGGGGCATGGGACAACGCCGGGCCAGTTGGGGGAAACGGGCCATTCTAGCGAATGTCGGGTTATGGGGGTTTGCAGAGATACCGGGGACAGGCGATGCCATCGCCGGCTTTACGGAATTAGGTCCGGGGTAACTTCCGGGGGTCCGGGGGTCCGGGGGTCCGGGGGGCCGGGGGTTCGGGGGGTCAGGCTGCCTGGAGTTGGCTCTCGAAGCGGATGCCCAGTTCGTGTCCGCCGTCGCGGTGGACGCAGCGCACGACCTGGCCGTATTTATCGAAGCCCCGTTCGGGCCCGTGGGGCGGGAAGAAGACGACGATGCGTGTGTTGAGTTCGACGGGTTCCTGCGTGACCGCTCCGAGGCCGGAGTCGGATATGTTGAGCAGTTGCAAGGAACAGATGCGGTTGTGGTGCTCTTCGCTGCCGGCGGTGGTCTGCAGCGCGGTGACCCGGCCGGAGATCGTGTGGCGGTAGTCGATCCTTCGTTCGAGGGGGATGGCGTCTGTGGGTTCTTCTTTGACCAGTCGAAGGTTAGTCTCGGGCATGACGTGTCTCCGTGCGTGGACCGTTGGGGGGGGGTATCATCAATCGTCATCGGTCCTACAGACGGAAGGGTTTATTTCCCGTGAACCTTGAAAGTGAAAAAAACATCAAGTCGCGTCCCGGATTACCCGTACAGGTCAGCCTCGTGGGGGCGGGTCCGGGGGACTGGGACCTGATTACCGTGCGGGGCTGCGAAGCTCTTCGACACGCGCAGGTCGTGGTCTTCGACGCCCTGGCCAACCCGGCGTTATTGGACCTCGCGCCGCCCGATGCGCAGTTCATCGACGTGGGCAAGCGTGCCCGTGATCACAAGATGTCGCAGGACGACATCAATCAGACGCTCGTCGACAAAGCCAATGAGGGTTTCTACGTCGTGCGTCTCAAGGGCGGCGACCCCTACCTCTTCGGTCGCGGTGCCGAGGAAGCCGCCTACCTTGCACGGCACGGCGTGACATGCGAAGTGATCCCCGGCATCACGTCCGGCATAGCCGCGCCGATGTTCGCGGGCGTCCCTGTCACGCACCGCAAAATTGCCAGCACGGTCACGCTCGTCACAGGCCACGAAGAGCCGGGCAAGGAAGAGTCCTCCGTCGATTACCGCTCGCTTGCGGGCCTCGTTGCCGCGGGGGGTACCGTCTGTTTTTACATGGGCGTCGGACGGCTTGCGTCGATCCGTGACGAGTTCCTCAAGCACGAGGCCACCCCCGACACGCCCGTGGCCCTCGTGCAGTGGGGCGCGTCACCCCGGCAGCGCTCGACACGCACGAAGCTGGCCAGCGTCGTGGAAGACGTTGAAAAATCGGGCATCTCATCGCCGGCGATCATCGTCGTCGGCCCCGTGGCCGGCGTCGATGAACCGGGGCTGGATTTCTACACCAACCCGCAGCTGCGCCCGCTCTTTGGCAAGCGCGTCCTCGTCACACGCACACGCCAGCAGGCCAGCGACCTGTCCGTGAAACTGGCCGCCCTCGGGGCCGAGGTGCTCGAAGCGCCGACCATCCAACTCGTCGAGCCCGACGACTGGACGCAGATCGACGAAGCCATCTGGAAGCTGCGCGATTACGACTGGGTGGTCCTCACCTCTTCCAACGGCGTCGAGGCGCTGGCGCTGCGCATGAGACTGCTCAACCTCGACAGCCGACACCTTGCGAACGTCAAGATCGCCGCGATCGGCGAAGCGACCGAGGAGGCCCTGCGTGACAAACTCAACATCACAGCCGACCTCATCCCGACGCGCTTCGTGGCCGAATCCCTCGCGGCCGATCTCATTGCCAAGCACGGCGTGGACGGCAAAATAATGCTGCTGCTGCGGGCGGATATCGCACGTCCCGCGTTGCCCGCGCTGCTCATGGATGCCGGCGCTATTGTGACCGACCTGCCCATCTACCAGACGAAGATCGCAGACAACCTGCCCGAGCGCGTGCTGTCGGCTTTGCGTGAGAAGAGCGTCGACTGGGTGACGTTCACCAGTTCCTCCACAGCGTCGAACCTTGTCGAACTGCTCGGTAAAGAAAAAGACCTGCTCAAACACGCCAGGGCCGCCTCGATCGGGCCGATCACCTCGCAGACGATGCGCGACCTCGGTGTGGAGATCACCGTCGAGGCGACCAGGTCCAACATCGACGGCCTCGTCGAGGCAATCGTGTCGGTCACATAAAGCCAGCGGTGGCATCGCCGGTCTTCACCGCGATAACTTCACCTCACCAATCCAGCGGCTTGCGCCACGTCTCCCGCAGCGCGGTTAGCTTGGCGTCCAACAGTTGACCACCGTCGGGGGGGCGGAGTGTCAGGCGGTCGTGTCTCGCAAACGTGCCGACTTGCCCGAACGGGATGCGTTGATCCCGTAAAATCCGCAGCGTTGCGTCGAGTGATGCCGGTGCGATCTCTAGAAGGTATCGGCTGGGCGTCTCGGCAAAACACGCGGTGACGGGGTCGAGTGACTCACTGCCGGGCAGCGCGGCGAGGTCCATGTCCAGCCCCACCCCGCCGGCGAACGCCATCTCCGCCGCCGCGACGAGCAGCCCGCCGTCCGAGCAGTCATGCGCTGACCGCACCAGACCGCGCGAGATGAGCGACGCCACCGCACGCGCGTTGAGCGGGCCTTGCCTGAGGTCGACCCTCGGGATGCGCGGGTCGCCGTGTGGGCCTAAGCGCATGTGATGGTGCGAACCGCCCATCGCAGCCGTGGTGTTGCCGATCACAAAAAGCAGGTTGCCCGCTTGCTTAGCGTCCATCGTCACGCACCGCGTAATGTCCGGCACGATCCCCAGCGCGGTGATGAGCATCGTCGGCGGGATCGTGATGAGCTTGCCGTCTTCGGTGGTGAACTGGTTGGAGAGCGAGTCCTTGCCGGAGACGAAGGGCGTCCGGTAGGCCAGCGCCCCGTCGTAACACGCCTCGGCGGCACGAACGAGCGAGCCGAACTGTTTGGGATCATCACAGCGCGGCCAACAGAAGTTGTCGAGGATCGCAATACGCTCCACGTCCGCCCCGACACAGACGACGTTACGCACCGCTTCATCAATCGCGGCAAGCACCATCTCATAAGAATCCCCACCCCCGCCCCCGGTATTTACCCCGGAAGTAGCCCCGGCGGAGTATTTTTCACCCATGCCCGTTTGCAGGCCGCAGCCCAGTGCGATGCCTTTTTTGCTGGTGTGTTTGGGACGAAGCACCGAAGCGTCACTCGGGCCGAGTTGCATCGGACCGGTGAGAGGCTTGACCACGCTGCCGCCCTGGACCTCGTGGTCATACTGACGGATGATCCAGTGCTTGGAAGCGATGTTCGGGTGGGCAAGCAAGGCGCTGAGCGCAGCGCCGAGGTCCAGCTTGCCGGCCGACATGTTGACAGGTGTCGGGGTTGGCGATGCCCCGGCGGACCAGTGGGCCTTGCGTGTCGGCGTCGGGATGCCCTCGTGGAGCATGTGCATCGACAACCGACCGACTTCCTGGCCCCGGAAGTTGAGCGCGAGCACCGGTTCATCGGGCCTGCCCGCTTCGTGCCAGCCGAATTGGCCCAGGTCGCACATCTCCACGCCCTCGGCTTCGCACAACGCACGCAGCGCATCAATGTTCTGCGGGGGCACCGCGAGGACCATGCGTTCCTGTGCTTCGCTGATCCAGACCTCGGTGTAAGACAGGCCGGCGTATTTGAGCGGCGCGTGGTCGAGCACGACATTGGCCCCGACCTCGGAACCCATCTCACCCACCGCGCTGGAGAAGCCGCCCGCGCCGCAGTCGGTGATGGCGTTGAAGAGAGGCTTCGACTCGGCAAGTTTTCCCTCTTCGTCCATCCGGGGGCGGGGGTCGCGGGCCTGGAGGATCACGTCGAGGGTTTTCTTTTGTGTGATGGCGTTGCCGATCTGCACGGCGTGGGCAAACTCGTCGGCGTGGGTGTCGGTGAGTTCGGCACTGGAGAACGTGGCACCGTGGATGCCGTCGCGCCCGGTGCGCCCGCCCAGCGCGATGATGCGGTCCCCCGGCAGCGCTCTGCCGAAGCACTTGTCGAGCGGGATCAACCCGACGCAACCGGCAAAGACAAGCGGGTTGCCGAGGTAGTCGTTGTGGAAATAAACCGAGCCGTTGACGGTCGGGATGCCCATGCGGTTGCCGTAGTCCCGCACGCCGGCCACGACCTGTTTAAGGATGCGCTTCGGTGGGATCACACCTTTGGGAAGGTCTTTGACTTCCGGGTGCGCCACGCAGAAGGTGTCGGTGTTCGCAATGGGTTTGGCAGCCAACCCGGTGCCCATCACGTCACGGATGCACCCGCCGATGCCCGTTGCGGCACCGCCGTAGGGCTCGATCGCGCTGGGGTGGTTGTGCGTTTCGACCTTGATGCACACGCCGTCTTCGTCGTCGAACTTGACGATGCCGGAGTTGTCTTTGAAGACACTCACGCACCACTCCCGGAAGGGGTCTGATTCCATCAACTTGTTCGTCGCGGCGGCGACGGTGCTCTTGAGCAGGTTGTGGATGGTGACCGACCCGTCGGGGTGGACCTCGTGGCCGGGGCGGTTTTTGAAGTCGATCGGCGTCGTGTCCGGGCCGAGTTGTTGCGTGTAATGCACGGTCGACTTGAGCGTCTTGTGGACGCAGTGCTCGCTCCACGTCTGAGCAAGGGTTTCCAGTTCGATGTCCGTCGGCTCGCGTCGGGTCTGCCGGAAGTAATCCCGGATGGCGCGCATCTCGTCGAGCGACAGGAACAGGTGCGCATCGCGCGACATTTTCGTCAGCGCCTCGTCGTCCAGTTCACGGATCGAGACGTGCGTCACGTTAAACGCGGACTCGTGGGCCTCGGGGAAGCGGTCGGGGAAAAAGGGCTTGAGGTGGACCTCGTGGATCACCGTGTTGGCCAGGGCACGCTGGGCAAACTTCGACACCGCCTCCGGGGGGGCGTCGGTGTTGAGCAGGTCGTAACGCACCCCCGTGCGGACCTGGACCTCGTCCACATCAAGCCCGGGGAACATCTCGACAATCGCCTCGCGCGTCGATTGTGCGACCGGGTCCATCACGCCGGGCTGGTAATGCACTTCGGCACAAAGGGCCGGGGCCGGCCGATCATCACCCTCGGTCATGCGAGGCTGTGTGACACTGGCGGTCTGACTCACCGGGTCGGCAAGCAATTCGTCGGCGATGCGCCGCACCTGTTCATCGTCGAGCGGCGCTTCGATCAGAAACACCCGCGCGCTGCGGACGCCCACGGCAAAGCCAAACGTTTGCCGGGCCTCATCGAGCACCGCCGCCGCCACCGGGTCGCCCTCCCCGGCCACGGGTCGGACCTCGATGCGATGGACTCTTCGGGCCACGGTATCAAGCGTGCTGTTCGTCATGCGGCGTATTGTACGAAACCCTACGCCGCACTCACGCCCGTGTGGGATGTGCCTCAATCAGGGGACTCGGTCGAGAAAACCCGAAATCTCATCGATCAGCGGTTCGAGGTCGTGCGTGGCTGTTTGCCAGACCTGCCCGATGTCCACTTCGCCGTAATCGTGGATGAGGATGTTCCGCATCCCTCTCATCCTTTGAAACGGCAGATTGGGGAACAGAGCCCTCGCTTGTGGGCTGAGCTTGCCCGAGGCTTCGCCGATGATCTCGAAGCGTCTGACCACCGCGTCTTGTTTTTCAGTGTTACCCGCGAAGCTCTCATAGCTCACACCCGCAAGATACTCACGGATCGCGCGTGCGGAATCGAGGATATCCCGGAGCAGACTGGCTTGTACGTCATCAACCATAAAGGGTCACGGCCGAGTTGAGGATAGCCCGGCGACGGTAAGGATTTGTGCTGCGCTCCAGGGCCCGGCCGCTCACGAGGTCGACGGATCGCCCAAGGCGTTTCTCGAGTGTCTGTTTGAGGTCCGCCATCTCCAGCAAACCGACTCTCGCGCCGGGATCGAACTCCACCACGAGGTCGATATCGCTTTCGTTGTTGGCTCTGTTGTGTGCGTATGAGCCGAACAGCCTTACGCGACACAGTCGATAAGTCGGTCCAACGTCGGCGATGACGCCGCGTATTTCTTCAAGCGTTGGGTTCGCTCGTGTGGTTAAAGCCATGCTCTACATTCTACCGCTCAATGGTGCGGCCCTCACACCACCGCGCGGACCTCGGCGACCAGTGCTTTGGCGACCGCCTCGGTCGGGGCCTCGGCGATGATGCGCATGATCGGCTCGGTGTTGCTGGGGCGGACGTGGACCCATCGGTCGGGCCAGTCGATGCGCAGGCCGTCCTGCGTGTCGAGCGATTGACCCGCGTATTTTTTCTTGATCGCCTCGCAGACGCGGTCGGCCATGCCGGGTTTGATGGGCAGCTTGTCCTTGACGATGGCATAAGCGGGGACACGGCTGACAAGCTGCGAGAGGCTCTTGCCCGACGTGGCCATCAGTTCGAGCACCAGGCCCATGCCCGAGAGGCTGTCGCGGACGTAGACGACCTCGGGCCAGATCCCCCCGCCGTTGCCCTCGCCGCCGATCGTTGAGCCGGTCTTACGCATGGCCGCGGCGACGTGTGCCTCGCCGACCGGCGTGCGGCGGACCTTACTGTTGAATAGCCCTGCCACGTCGTCGAGCATCCGCGAGGTCGAGAGGTTGGCGGCCATCGGACCGGGCTTACGCTCCATCAGTCGCAGCGCGGCGAGCACGAGCGTGTATTCCTCGCCGATGTACTCTCCACGCTCATCCACGATCGCCAGACGGTCGGCGTCGGGGTCCTGAGCAAAGCCCACGTGGGCCTTGTGCTGTTTCACCGCGTCGCAAAGGCCGACAAGGTTTTCCCGCGTCGGCTCGGGGGTGTGGGGGAAAATCCCCGTGGGTTCTTTGTGGATATGGATCAGTTCGACGCCCAGTTCGTTCAAGAGCGCCGCGGCGCCAAGCCCCCCCGCGCCGCAGACACTGTCCACCACGACCCTGAGCTTGGCACGTCGGATCGCCCCGGTGTCCAACCGATCCAGAACCCGGCGGGCGTGGATTTCATTGGCCCGTGTGTGGTCTTCAAGGGTCGAGTATTTTTCAACACCCACAAGGTCCGCGCGGTTGTGGTGGAAGTCGTCGATGATGGCGCGGGCCTGATCGCCCGGCGGGGCGGACCCCTCGTGGTTGAGTGTCTTGATGCCGTTCCAGATGATCGGGTTGTGGCTGGCGGTGATGACCACACCCCCGTCGGCGTGAAGCCCGTCCACCATCACCGCGACGCCCGGCGTGCTCACGATGCCCAGGCGTGTAACCCGACATCCCGAAGCGAGCAACGCCGAGACCACCGCGCCCTCGACCATCGACCCCGAGGGCCGACTGTCACGCCCGATCACCACGTGGGCCGGCCGGTTCGGCGACTTGCGCTGCGACAGAAAATAACGGGCGATCGCACAGCCATACTGCGCCGCAACGGTCGGCGTGAGTGAAGCGCCGACAAGCCCGCGAAGCCCGCTGACACTGAGCATCAGGGGGGCGTTGGGATCGTTCATGGGTGTGTCCTTTGTCGAAAATCCCTGACCTGTAGCGGGTGTATCGGCAGGTCGGCTTGATTCGGCGGAGGCTTAAGCAAGCCTTGAAGGTGTGATAACACAATTACGGTTAAAGCTTATCCCTGTTCTTGCGGTCAACCGTCAAGAGCCGGGCCGCACGGTCCGAAGTATATGCAGTGGGCCGGGAGGGGCGAAACCGCCACGTGCGATCGCTCCCGCCTGCACGCGCGGCAACAGGCGTCATGGAGAAACTACGCACTTCCAATCTCAAGCCCGGCGACAGGTTTGAAAATAACCTGTTCTCCGTCACGGGTCAGAAACTGCTGGCCGCGGGGATGACGCTCACCGCGCGACATATCTCTGCCATATCGCGTGGCGGTGACGTGGAAGTCTTTGCCGCTGACACGGTGGACGAACTCGTCGAAGCGGGCATCCTCGACCGCTACGACCAGTCGGGATTGAAGGTCGGCCAGAAAGCGCAGCGGGGCCTGCTCTCACGCAACGGGCAGGTGATCGTCGAGGCCGGCGACGCGATCGAAGCGCACCACCTCGATGCCTTGCGTGAATCGGGCGGCGGCTTCATGTCCAAGTCCGACGTGGCCCAGCAGCGGCGAGAGCGCATCCTGATGTGCGACGCGATCTACGACAACCTGCTCAAGCAGGCGGGTTCTCTGGAGATGCGCATCCACCAGGACTCGAACAACTGGTTTGAACACGCCAACCTCAACGACTGGCCCGACCCCGACAACCTCCAGAAGCTCCGCGCCGACGACGTCAACAAGCTCCGGCTCATGTACGCCCAGATCGAGGCCGGCGTCACCGTGCCGATCACGCGCATCGACAGCGTGGTCGATGCGCTGATGGATCGGCTCGTCCATTTCCCCACCCGCATCGCCCAGCTCGCGCTGCTCTGCCCCCGCCAGGAAGACTACCTCCCCGACCACGCCTACACGACGACGATCCTGGCCATGTCCATCGGTGCCAACCTGCGCTGGTCCAAGGGCGATGTCCGCCGGATCGCCCAGGCCGGCCTTCTCTACGACCTGGGCATGCTGCTCGTGCCGCAGCGCATCCGTGTCGGGGGCATGGACCTGACCGACGTCGACCGCGCCCGCGTCCACCGTCACCCGGTGTTTACGCTATCGTTGCTCGAGTGCGTGTGCGTGGTGGAACCGATCATCAAGCTCGCCGCTGCGCAGCACCACGAACGCGAGAACGGTTCGGGCTATCCGCGTTCGTTGAGAGAGGCGCGGCTGTGCGACCTGGCGCGTGTGCTGGCCGTGGCCGACACGTATGCCGCGATCACCGAGCCGCGCAGCTACCGCTCGACACGAACGCCGTATATGGCCATTGAAGAGACGCTCCGCGAGGCCGCGTCGATGACACTGTGGAAACCCGCGGTCCGCGCATTGGTGCAGGCGACGGGCGTCTTCCCCGTAGGGTCCTACGTCAAACTCTCGGACGACAGGATCGCGCACGTGCTGGCGTCCAACGCCGACGCATTGGATCGACCGATCATCCAACCCCTTGACGCCGAGGGTCAGGCCATGGGGCAACCGATCGATCTGTCGTTGGACAAAGGCAAGAAACTCACCATCGTGCGGCCGCTGGCCAGCGCGGTGGGGTGAGACGGATGACGCACGACAAGGCCATGATGGACGCGGTGTGACACACACCTGAGGTCATCATCGCGGGATGAGGGTGATTTTCTGCTGTGGGTTCGCCGCGTCCCTGTCGGACGCACGGTCACGTAGATACAGGGCGTGGGCTTCAAGCTCCGAGAGGGCACGGTTATAGATCCGTACCTCACGCACCGAGCCGCGGAATCCGCCGTCGTCGGGTGCGACCACGGCCCCGCCGATGTAGAGATCGCCCGAGTGCAGGAGCTTGAGCGTGCAGGGCGTCTGGTTGACGAGCACGCCGTCCTGATAGTTTTTGATGACCCCTTCCGAGGGCGAGTACGTCCCCACGATGTGTTGCCAGCGGTTAGGGTCGAAGCGAGCGAACGGCGCACCGACCGAAGAACCGTACCCGGGGGTTTGATCCACCATAAAGCTCGACACCCCGCCGCCGCGGATGAAGTAGCCCGGCTGAAAATGGTTGGACTTCCTCAAGAGCACCCCCCAGCCGCCACCGGCCTCCTGTCCCGGAACACCCTTGACCCACATGGAGACAGTCAGGCCGGCGGTCGGTTCGAGCGACTCTGTACGTGGGACCACCATGTAGGTCGAAGCGTCGCCTGCGAAACGCAGGGCGTTGCCCTCGAATACAGCGCCAGCGACCTTGCCATCGTTGTGGTTGCCGCTGCGGTCCAATGCGTCGCCGTTGAGCGGATAGTATGCCGCCAGTCCTTGCTTCAACTCTTCATCCCCCGGCAGGACGAACACGGCGATCTCGGTCACGTCCGCCAGCGAGATCTTCAACTCGCCCACAATCGTGCTCAGGGTGACCGCGTCGACCGCCAGCGCAGCCTGAATCTTGTCGCCGTTGCGGAACAGGATCGTGGCGGACTCGTGGTCGGGGCTGAGCTTCACCGAGCCGAGGGTGTGCAGGGGGACCGTCACCTTGCCCAGGGACTCGGAATCAATGGGTAGGCTGGTCAGTGAGATTTGCCCAACCAGCCTCGACCCATCGGCCAGGTTCACCACGACCTGTACCGGGTGCGGAGCGTCTTCCTTCGCCTGTGCGGATGTGGTCATGCCGATCAGGACAAACAACACCCACGACTGAACGATTTGTGCCTTGCTCATGTGAACCTCGGGTTAAGTTGTGCGCTTGCGTGACCTGCCACGCTCACGATGAGTTAGACGCATTCGTGACCGGTTGGTTCCCGGCGGGTGAGCGGCAAAAAGAGGGTTCAACTCAACCAAACGACAGTCTATAACCCGCCTTCTTCAATGGGGTTGAGCTATTTCTTGAGCGGGTGCGGTCGGCTGTGGCGGGTGATGTCGCCCTTGGCCATGTAGATCACGTCCTCTGCAATGTTCACCGTGTGGTCGGCGATGCGCTCGAGGTTGCGCGAGATGCTCAGGAACTGGATCGTGTTCTCGACCCTCTCGGGGTCTTCACGGATGGCGTCGGCCAGAACGCGGTAGCTCTGGCGGTGGTCGGCGTCGACCTCGTCGTCGGTCTCGCGCACTTTCTGTGCCAGTTCAGGGTCGATGTTGACCAGCGCGTCGAGGCACTGCTGGAGCATCGTGCGGACCTTCTGGGCGTTGTGGAGCAGGTTGAACCGCAGCGCCATCTCGCGGGGGATGAGCACGATCGAATCGACGCGCTGGGCGATGTTGACCGCCAGGTCGCCGATGCGTTCGAGGTCGTTGTTGATCTTGAGCACCGCGATGACAAACCGCAGGTCAAACGCGACGGGCTGGTGCAGGGCGAGGGTGTGGAGGCACTCCTCCTCGACCTCGATCTCCATGGCGTCGATACGCGTGTCGCCCTCGACCACTTTGTGTGCCAGCGCGGGGTCGCGGGACTCGACGCTCTTGATCGCGCCGTCGAGAGTCTCCTCGACGAGCGCACCGAGCGAGAGGATCATCTTCTTGAGTCGGTCGATCTGTCTTTGAAGGTGTTGTGACATGCGATCCTCCGAACCCCGGCTACCCCGCAGGATAGCTTACCCAAAACGCCCGGTGACGTAGTCTTCGGTCTCGACGGCGCGGGGGTTGGTGAAGATGTCGATGGTCGGGCCGTATTCGATGAGCCGGCCCAGGTACATGAACGCGGTGTAGTCGCTGGTGCGGGTGGCCTGCTGCATGTTGTGGGTGACGATGAGGACGGTGTATTCGCCCTTGAGTTTGTGGATGAGGTCCTCGATCTTGCCGGTGGCGATGGGGTCGAGCGCGGAGCAGGGCTCGTCCATGAGCAGGACCTCGGGTTCGGCGGCGATGGCGCGGGCGATGCAGAGGCGCTGCTGCTGTCCGCCGGACATCCCCAGTGCCGACTCGTGCAGGCGGTCTTTGACTTCGTCCCACAGGGCCGCGCCGCGGAGCGACTTCTCGCAGACCTCTTCGAGCACCGAGCGGTTGCGGATGCCGTCGATGCGGAGCGAGTAGACCACGTTCTCGAAGATGCTCATGGGGAAGGGGTTGGACTTCTGGAAGACCATGCCCAGGCTCTTGCGGAGTTCGATGACATCCACGTCGTGGTCGAAGACGTTCTTGTCACGGAAGCGGACCTCGCCGGTGATGCGGACCGAGTCGATCAGGTCGTTGAGTCGGTTGATGGAGCGGAGGAGGGTGGACTTGCCGCAGCCCGATGGGCCGATCAACGCGGTGACCTTGCCCTTGGGGAAGTCCATGTTGACGTTGAAGAGGGCCTGCTTCTTACCGTAGAAAAGGTTGAAGTCCTTGATGTTCAGGACGTGCTGCTCCTGGTGGACCGCGTCGTGGATGGTGGTCATTTTGTCGGTGGGTTGATGGGCCTCCACGTGCACCTGGGCCGAGGGCTTGGGGGCCGGGCCGGCCGGGGTCGGCGAGGGCGCCGAGGGGCCGACCGGCTTGGTGGACTGGGTCATGATGGGGGTCTCCATGGGCATGAGTGTGATCGTCGGTTAGGCGGTCATCTTATGCTTGGAACGCACGACAAAACGGATGATGAGGTTGAGCACGAAGATCAGCGCGATCAGGATCAGAATACCCGCCCAGGCCATCTGCCGCTCTTCCCGGTAGGGCCCGGAGGCGTATGTGAAAATCTGCACGGTCAGCGAGGGGAAGGGCTTGGTGGGGTCGAGGGTGAGCAGTCGGCTGCCCAGGGCGGTGAAGAGCAGCGGCGCGGTCTCGCCGGCGACGCGGGCGATGGCGAGCATGACGCCGGTGATGATGCTGCCCACCGCGGCGGGGATGACGACCTTGAAGATGGTGCGGACCTTCGAGGCGCCCAGCGCGATGGAGGCCTCGCGGTAACTCTGCGGGACCAGGCGGAGCATTTCCTCGGTGGTGCGGGCGATGATGGGGATCATGATGAACGCCAGCGCCACGGCGCCGGCGAAGCCGTTGTAGTTGCCCATCGGCACGACCACCAGTTCGTAGCCGAGGATGCCCACGACGATCGAGGGCACGCCGGTGAGCACGTCGGAGATAAAACGCACCGGCGCCCCGAGCCAGGAGTTGGCAGAATACTCGGAGAGGTAGACGCCCGTGAGCATGCCCAAGGGGATGCCCAGCACGCAGGCCATGAGGATCAGGATGATGGTGCCGACCATCGCGTTTTTCATGCCCCCGGGGTAGCCCTCCATGCCGTAGGGGATCGGGTTTTCGGTGAAGAAGGCGAGGTTGATAGAGCTAAAGCCGATGTAGAGCAGATAGCCGGTGACCGACACGAGGGCCAGGAGGATCAACAGAGTGAAGAGGATGCAGAGGCTGTGCATGAAGCCGCTGGTGATGCGGGTGGCTTTGCGGATGCCGCGATCGCGTCGGCGGGCGGCATTGAGGATGGGCGGTGGCATCTCCAGGGGAAAATCCTTTAGTGGGCGGCGCTGGTGCGTGAGCCCTTGCCCACCACGAGCCAGCGGGCCACGATGTTGAAGGCCAGGGACATGAGCAACAGGATCAGCGCCACCTCGGCCAGGGCGGCGCGGTGCAGGCCGGTGCTGGCCTCGGCGAATTCGTTGGCCAGGAGGCTCGACATGGTCTGGGCCGGGGCGAAGATCGAGGCCTTGATCTGCGAGTTGTTGCCGATGACCATCGTCACCGCCATGGTCTCGCCGGCGGCCCGCGCCAGGCCGAGCATCACCGCACCGAAGAGGGCCGAGCGGCTGTACCGCAGCATCTCCCACGAGCTTTGCCACCAGGTCGCGCCCAGCGCCAGGGTGCCCTCGATCTGGGCCCGCGGCACGCTGTTGAGCACGTCGCGGCTGATGGCGGTGATGATGGGCAGGATCATGATCGCCAGCACGATGCCGCCGCAGAACATGTCGCGGCCGGTCAGGGGCAGTTGGCGGACCCCCACGTGGTCCCCCAAGGTGATCGTTTCATAAAAAAGCCAGCCCAGGCCCGGCACCCGACCCAACACGTCGAAGATGGCCGGCTCGACGTACTTCTGCAGCAGCGGCGCGAGCACGAACAAGCCCCAGATGCCGTACGCGATCGACGGGATCGCCGCGAGGAACTCGATGAGAAACGCGATGGTCGGCGTGAGGAGCTTGGGCGAGATGCGCACCAGGAATAAAGCCGCGCCGATAGAGATCGGCACCGCGAGCACCAGCGCGATGACCGAGCTGACCGCCGTGCCGTAGATCACCGGCAGAGCGCCGAAGGCCGGCGGGATGGTCTTGGTGATGATCTCGTTGTCGGCGTCGAACTGGAGCTTGCCGTTGGTGTCGCGGATCGGCTGCTCCAATTCGTTGGCGCGCCAGTCACTGCTCACGAGAAAGCCCAGGCCATATTCCTTGATGCTCGGGATAGCCGAGAGGGTGAGGATCACCAGCAAGGCCAGGAGCATCGCGAGAATCAGCACGGCACTGGCCCGCACCAGCCCCGCGAAGATCGAGTCGGGCCCCAGCGCCCCCTGGGCCCCGCGGCGCTTGGTCAGCGGCCGCTGCTTGCGCATGCGGGTCACCGCCGCCACCGCCTTGGAGACTCTGTCCGGCGGGCCTGAGGATGAGGGCATGGTAGTCATGGATCAATCCCAAGCATAGATCCGAAACGTTCGCCCCGGCGAGGGCGCATCCTCCAACGAGTCCTCCCCCACGCCCCGCGGCCGAACCCCCGGCACCTCCCCGCGAAGCAGGCGGGCCTAACGCTGGTTGGCGTCAGGCCCGCGGTGCTTGCCGGGAGTCAATGCTCTCTCCGCCGCGGCGGATTCAATCACATCTTCGGCGTGAGCATCTCACCCTTGTAGGTGATGCTCTTGAGCGCGGCCGAGACCTTCGCTTCCACGGCCGGGGCCAGCGGGGCGTAGTCCAGTTCCGCGGCGAACTTCTGCCCCTCGTGGGTGGCCCACCAGAGGAAGTCCACCAGCGCCTGGGCCTGTTCCTTGCTCTTGACGTTGTTCAGGTCCTTGTAGACGATCAAGTAGGTGAAGGAGGCCGCGGCGTAGGCCTCGTCGCCGGGCTGGTTCCAGATGTTGGCGGCGATGAGGTGGCCCTTCATGTCTTCGGAAGCGCCGGCGCCGGCCATCGAGACCGACTCGGGAGAGGCCTTGACGAACTTGCCGCTCTTGTTCTGGATCGCGCCGTAAGGAATCTTGTTGGCGTCGGCGTAGCCCTGCTCGATGTAGCCCAGGCCACCGACGGTGCCGTTGACCACCGCGGTCACGCCCTCGTTGCCCTTGCCGCCCTGACCCACGGGCCACTTGACCTGCTTGCCCATGCCGATCGTGCCTTTGAAGTCTTCGCTCTGGGTGGCCAGGTAGTTGGTCCAGACGTAGGTCGTGCCCGAGCCGTCGGTCCGGTAGGCGGGGGTGATGGGGGTGTCGGGCAGCGCCACGCCCGAGTTGAGCGAGGCGATCTTCGCGTCGTTCCACTTGGTGATCTTGCCCAGGAAGATGTCGGCAAGGACTTCGCCGGTGAAGTTCAGGGGCTGCTCGATGCCGGGCAGGTTGTACGCGGGGACCACGCCACCGGCACAGGAGGGGACCTGCACGATGTTGTCGGCGCCACCGGCGCCCTCGATCTCCTTGGAGTTCATCGGGGCGTCGGAGCCGGCAAAGTCAAAGGTCTTGTCGGTGAAGCCCTTGATGCCGCCGCCGGAGCCGATGCTCTGGTAGTCGATCTGCACTTCGGGGTTGAGCTTCTGGTATTCCGCCACCAGCCGCTTGTAGAACGGGGCAGGGAAAGTCGCGCCGCCGCCTTGCAGCCGGGTGTCGGCTGTCGCCGTGACCGTCGCCGCGGCCGTGAGCAGAGTCGCGGCAGTGGCGATACGCCTGATCGAAATAGTTGCCACTCGAAGTCTCCTGAAAGAAAAAGGGTGTAGACACAGAACCAGTTCAAACGTGGATGTACGTTCTAACACACGAGAGAGTAGACCTCGAATGTTAATCTTGAATTAAGGAGAGGTGAACTGATAGGAAATTTGATCCCAGGCGGGCCGGGATCGGGGGCTTGGGGGGGTGAGGGTTTAAAGGACAGCGCCACGGCCGCCAAGTCCGCGGTGCTGTAGCCGATGCCGTAGAGGTCCTTGGCCACACCCTGCACAACGGATGACGAGCCGGGCTGCTCCTTGACGGTGTCCTTGTGGACATACACAGCCAGCATGTCGATCGATACGGGCAACACCGTCGGCTTGTAACCGAACTTGGCCTCGAAGGCGTCGACCTCTTTATTCTTCATCTCCCGGCTCATCGGGCCGAATGTCGCGGTGCCCTCGATCAACGCCGGCGGCGCGGTGGACGAGCCCTTGCCCTCGATCTCGATCTTCACGTTCGGGTAGAACTTGCGGAAGCCCTCGCCCCAGAGCGTCATCAGGTTGTTCATCGTGTCCGAGCCGACTCTCTTGATGCTGCCCGAGACGCCCTCGACGGGTTGATCGTCCGGCAACTCGGGGTCGACCTCGACAATGCCCGAGCTTGCTGGCGCACCGGCTACGTCCGCCATTTGAGCCTGCTCCTGCTCGCCCCCGGCCGCGGTGGATGGACCGCTGTTGTCCGCACCGTTGCAGATCGAAAACCCGCAAATCCAAAACCCGCAGAGCAGCGCGAGTGAAAACACCATCGACATCAACGCACTCACAAACGACCTGACAGTCCCAAGCGATTGATTCCGTTTCATGGTGGAGGCCTTTGGAGACAAGCGAAACATAGAAAGGTCTTATCCTATTGTCTGGCCCCATCCCGAACCGTGGAGGGGCACGGCTTTTGTGTTAGGAACGTGTTAGAAACACGGCAACAAACAAGGCTGGCTCGCGGCGAGCGAGGATAAATAGAGCTGTATCATACTGATAATAAATTGCTTATCGAATATTTGCCTGTCGGTGAGACCTCCCGGACACTCACCCGAATATTGTTATTGTCCCGCACATCGATCTTACGCCGATGACCTCTGAGTTGTTTCCCGGTCCAGACAGCCGACGGTTTGACAATGCACACCATCGAGCAGGCATATGGGTTGGCGCTGCGGGCTTATCAAGCTGGGCGGCTCGACGTGGCCCAGCAGGTCTGCCAACAGGTGCTTGCACAACTGCCCGATCAGACCGATTGCCTGCACCTGCTGGCCTCGATTGAACTCGTCAGCGGCCGACCCGATACCGCCATCACACACGCGCAGCGCGCCGCCAAACTCGATCCCTCGCAACCGCACTACCACCTGACGCTGGGCCTGGCGCTCAAGGCGCTCAACCAGACAGAGGCCGCGGTGACGTGTTACCTGCGGGCCGCGGGGTTGTGTACCCATGACGCCCAACTGCCCGAAGCGGCAAGCAATCTCTGCAACGCCCTTCGTGAACTCGGCCGATACGACGAGGCGATCCACTGGGGCCGGCGTGCCGTTGCGGCCGCACCGAACCTCAGCGCCGCGCACAACAACCTCGCATCCGCTTACAAGTCAGCGGGCCAACTCGACAAGGCCCTGGCGCACTTCGACATGGCACTCCAGTGCGACCCGGCCAACACCTGTGCCCTGGTCAACCTCGGCAACACCTTTGCCGTGCGTAACGAAACCCAAGAGGCCCTGGCGTGTTACCGGCACGCTCTGACCCAGACGCCCAACGACCCGCTCGTCCACTGCGCTCTGGGGCACGCGCTCTACCTCCAGCACAAGCCCGACGAATCACTCGCCGCTTATCGCAAGGCCCTGACGCTCGACGCCCACTGTGCCGAGGCCCACGTGCGCATCATCAACATCCTCCGCGACCAGGGGCGCGTCGCGCTCGTCGACGCGGCGCTCGACGGGCTTCGGCGCGTGCTCAAGATCGACCCGAACAACGACGACGTTCGGCGGAACCTGCTCTTCACACTCAACTACCAGCTCGACGCCGACCCGGTGCAGGTGCTCGCCGACCACAAAGAATGGGCCAGGCCCTACGAGAACCGGGCTGACAACGCGGAACCCCGCTTCGCGTCCATCGACCCCACGCCCGACCGCCGCCTGCGCGTCGCTTACGTCTCGGGCGATTTCAAGGTCCACGTGTGTGCCCACTTCCTCATGCCGTTGATCCAGGCCCACGACCCGAACCGCGTTGAGGTTTTTGCCTATGCCCAGGTCGACAAGCCCGACGAAATCTCCGATCGCTTCAAGGCGCTCTGCCGCTGGCAACCGACGGTCGGGCTAAGCGATGAACAATTTGCCGAGAAGATGCGCGAGGACCGCATCGACATTGCCATCGACTGCGCCGGCCACACGGGGCAAAACCGCCTCACCGCGTTGGCCTACCGACCCGCGCCGATCCTGGCCACCTACCTCGGCTACCCCAACACCACCGGCCTCTCTGCCATCCAATACCGTTTCACCGACGCCATTGCCTCACCCCCCGACATCGAACAGCACCACGTCGAAGAACCGATCCGACTCCCGCACGGCCTGTCGTGTTACGCGCCCTACCGCGCGGTGCCCGACGTGAACGCGCTGCCCGCTCTGTCCGTCGATTCAAACAGGACCCTCACCTTCGGCTCGTTGAGCAACCCCGCCAAGATCAACGATCGCGTGATCGAGTTGTGGTGCAGGCTTCTCAAGCAAGTCCCCAACAGCCGACTGCTCGTGGCTCGCGAGACGATCAAGGGCGACTTCCTCGAGGCCTTCCTCTCCAACTTCCGCGCGCACGGGATCGACGACCAGCGAATCGTGATCCGGTCGTCCGTCGTCCCCGGCAGACACCCGATCCACGTCTACCACGAGATCGACATCGCGCTCGACACGTTCCCCTACTCGGGCCACACGACGGTGTGCGAGGCTTTGTGGATGGGCGTGCCGATGGTGACGCTGCCCCTGCGGACGCTGGCCAGCCGGATGGGCACCAGCGTGCTGCACCAGGCGGGGTTGAGCGGGTGGATCGCCCGGGACGAACAGGACTATCTCGAGATCGCCGCATCGCTGGCGGGCGACCTTGTCGCACTCTCCCGTTTGCGCGGCACACTGCGGGAAGAAGTGAAAAACTCGCCCCTGGCCGACGGCCCGCTGCTTGCACGGCAGTTCGAGGACGCCTTCACGGTGTTGTGGCGGAGATACCTTGACCAGCGCCGTGCCCGCAACACCGCGGCCGCCTGATCGACAACCCTAACAATCTGTCAGTGTGTCAGCGCGTAGGCCAACAGGTTGACGTTGACCCGCATGGCGTTGAGGATTTCATTGCCCCCGCAGCAGCAGCAATCGCCGGCGGTCGGCGCGTCGTTGAGGCCCATTGCGCAATACACGAGCACAAGTCTCCCATCGACCTCAACCCCTTCGAGCACCGGCTTGGCGCTGAGCCTGCGCGGTCGAAGGGCGTCGATATCGTAGACCGTGTGGAAGAGCGGGTGATCGAGTTCAAGCGCCCTGGGGGTCTGGCTGGGGAGGATTTTCGCAAGCTCCGCCAGGAAGCTCTTGCCCCACTCCTCTTCGCTGCAGCCCGCCGTGGCCACGACGAAGCCGCCGGCCTTGAGGAAGTTGCGTAGTGCGTCGCGCTCGTCGTCGCTCAGCTCGAACGCCCCCTCGCCGGTCATCACGACAAAGGGGTGGTCTAACAGTTGCTTAGAATCCAGTCGCACCGGTTCGAGCGCGTGGACGGTTTTTCGCCCGGTCTTGTTCTCGAAGTCCTCGAGGAAGCGCGGTGAGAAGCAACGCGAGGTCTTGCCGTTGGCGTAGACAAGCTGGGCGCAGTGGATCGTGGCCTGGGTTTGGTCTTCTTCGCCTTTGGGGTCGTCGGCCCCCCGCAACGGGCCAGAACCCGCCGGGCTGAACAGGATCGCGCAGGACAAGAGGACAAACACCGGGGCAAGAAAACTTTTCACGGTTGGGCCTCCGTGGGCTTGGGGTTCTGATCTCGCTGCATCGCCAGCCGATAGGCCAGCGTCAGGTCACGGTAGCGCAGCGGCGCCGCCTGCGCCCACACCACAAGCGCTTTGTCATCGGGTGCGGCACGCGACGGGTCAAGGGTGCTGCCGGTGGCCAGGGGTTCGCCATGATCGGCTGAAGCAAACTCAGGCTCACCCGCGCCCCGGGCAAGACGGGGGTTATCAACATCGCCCTCACCGCTCCCCGATCCTGTACCCGACCCCTCGCTGGCCTGCGAGCGCGCGGGGTTGTCGGAAGATGGCGACGGGCTGTCGGACGTGCCCGTTGAACGGGCCGAGGCGTTGTTGTTGGGCATGTTCACGCGCAGCGTCGCGCTGCGACCGCCGGGGGTCTGGATGTGGAAGGGTTGCCCGAGTAAGGCGGTGCCCAGCGCCAGCTCGAATCGCCCGCCGTCTGTGCGCCGCATCATCTCGACCCGCTGCGCCTGACCCGGGTTGTTCCACACGATGTCCGCCGAGTCGGGGAGCACGTCGCCGGTGATCGTTGCGCGGACCCTCGCGGGGGCATTGGGGTTGGCGGGGTCGTGTTCGACGGTGACTTCAAAATGCAGCGGGGTGTAAGGGGCCAGGTCGGCCATCGGCTGGAGGATGCGGGGGATCGACGCACGCCAGATGCCGGGCCAAAACGCCACAGTCAGGAGTGCGACAGTTGTGCAGACGCCGGCACTCGACCACGCACCAAGCGGTTTGCGTGTGAGCGCGATCTGATCGACATCGATCCCCGCTGCACAACGGTCGGCTGCAAGCCGGATATCGTTTGCCAGCGCCGGGCTGCGGTCGTCTTCGAGTGTGACCGGGTTGATGAGCGCACTGTCACGCACGTCGGCCAGGACTTCGATCTTCCGTGCAAGCCTCCGCCGATCCCATTTTGCACGGCGGAGGGCATACGCAACACACACCGGCCCAGCGAGCACCCAGGCGATAAGAAGCCCGCTCAAGACCCACCTGAGCCGGCCCTCGATCACGCCCGTGGCGTCGGCAAAGACCGCGAGCGTGAGCAGACACACCCCCAGCGACCCCACCCACAGTGACGAGGTCAGCGCCGCGTGTCGGGTCAACCGCCGACTTGCGGATTGAAGCAAGGCATCGAGGCTGTTCGGCGGTGTCGGACCGTGGTGGGGCATGGGTCAATCCTCCCCTTTCGATGATAGCCACCAGGATGCGCACCAGGCCAGCGCGATGACCGTCAAGACCCAACCCCTGTCCCACATCGGCGTGAAGCGGCCGGGACCTCGCGGTGTGGCGTCTGAGCCAGAAGTCGAGAGTGATTGCACAAATGCCTGTGCCTCATCGAGGTTCCACATCCTGCCGCCCGTCGCTTGCACGAGGGATTGCAGCGAAGCGGGATCGGATGAAAGGTCGAGTGTTTCATTTTCATCGGTCTGTACCCAGAGCCTGCGTTCATCACTCACGACGCCGGTGTGATCTTTGAGCACAAAGCGATACCCGCCCGCATCGACCGGGGTCCACGACGTTTTGTATAACCCGCCCAACACGCTCGGTTGTAGCGGGATGCTTTCACTTTTGTTTTTTTCATCGATCACGTTGAGCGAAGGGAATGGTGCGTTCGATTCGCCCGACTGTGATTGAACGAGGATGTCCACCGCCTGGCCGGTGACGGGTGAGGCGGGCGAAAAATCCAGCGTCGAGCCGTGGTCCAGTGTGAAGCCATCGACCGAGACGAGGTAGCGCACGACCGCCGACCACCAGGCGTCGAAGAAGCCCGCGGTTTCGGGGCGGTCCGCGTTGTGCGTCGCCCACCGCCACAGGCCGCGGCCGTTGACCGCCATGACGATGCCGCGCCCGTACGGTCGCTCGCCCCAGAAGGGCACACCCTTGATGTTCCAAAGCGACTTGGCGTTGTCCGCCGGCTGAACCCCCCGGACCATGCCCCAAGGCGTGGGGAGCTCTTGCGTCACACGCTCGCGCGGCCAGCGGGATCGCAGCGCTTCCCATATCGGGTGGTTGTCGGCTGATCGCGTGACCGGGCGGGACCCGGGCAGGCTGGGTTCCATCACCCTCAGCGACCAGGGTGCGTCCCCCAGCGCTTCGGCGTTCATCAACACGACACGCCCGCCGCCGTCGAGGTACGCCGTGATCCGGTCCGTCAGGCCCGACCCTAACACCCTGTCAGGGTCATCGCCGAGGATCACTACGCCGTAGTCCGCCGGCTCAAGAGACGCCTTGCCCGTCGGTTGACCGTTGCCATTTTCGCGTTGATCGGTCGTGTTCAACACCACGCGCCCGTCCTGCAAAGCGCTGGCCCACGTGAGCAACACCCGTCGGTCACGCTGCAGTGCGCGTGCCAGGAAGCGTGTGTCCCACGACGGCCTGCCGTCGGCGATGAGCACACGGATCGACCGCCCCTCCACGCGCACCTCAAGACGCGAAGCCGCGGTGGGCACCCCTTCGCCCAGGCCCCCGAGCGTCACAGACCAGACGTACAAACCCGCTTTGTCGTGTGTGATCGGGAGGCGCACGCGCTGTTCACCGTCTTTTTCGATCCGGAGGTTTTGCGTGTGCGTTTGCTCGCCGCATTGCCAGGTGATCGAACCCGAGGCACCCGACAGGCCCACGCTGCGCACCACCGCGTCGAGCTCGCCCGCTTCACCCGCAAACAGACGGTCGCCCATGAGTTCAGCGCTAACCGTCGCCCGCCGACGGACCACGTCCCCACCGACACACACCGCGTCCACACGCACACCCGAGGCACCCAACGCCGACGCCAGTGCCCCCACGCCCCGGCCCGTGGTGTCCCGGCCATCGGTCAGGAGCAAGAGCCTGCCTCCCCCGCCCACGTCATGCGCAGCGCTTTGCACCGAGGTCCACAGAGCCGTTCCCCCGGAGAGGGTTTGATCCGACGCGACCGGGGCCACACCCGTCGGCGTGGAGAGCTTGCGTGCAAAAGTCCGTAGCCGAACACCTGGCAGTTGAGCAAACGTCTCTCGCGCATCACCCTCAAGCCAGTCCCGGTTCACCGCATCGAGCCGGGAGGCACGCAAAGCTTCCCCGCTCACGTTCTGACGGCCTGTCCGGTCTGCGTCATCAACAGCCATCGACTCGGACGTATCCACGAGGATGTCGAGTCGGACTTGCCGGTCCCGCGCAACGGGTTCGTGTTCCCATCGGCCGGGGTTGAGTAGCAAAACCACCAGCCCCATCGCACCGATTGTGCGCAGGATCATGATGGCCCACCGACTAGCCCCGTGGTCGCTGACCACAAAGCGACCAACACACACGGACCCCAAGACGAGCGCCCAGACAAACACCACCCACGTCGGCCAGACGGGATGAAACGAAACATAGCCAAGCCCAAACATACAGAGAGTCACGCCCCGCCCCCCCTTCGCCCACCACCGGCGAGCAACACCTCCGCTGTCAATATCACACCAACCAGCCCCGCCGACCAGGGCCAGACCTCTAACACATTGTGATATGCCCCGTCCCCGGTATGGGTGTCCGCCGACGCCCCGCCGGTGTCGCGTGTCCCTGCATCATGATGGCCACTCCCCTCAACCGCCCGGATCGCTTCATCACGGACCCTCGTCAGGTCGCACTCTCCCACGTCGGGCTGCGCACAACCAACCGCTGATGTGCGACCCTCAAGACGCAGTGTGTAGACACCCGAGATCGGCGTGGCATCGCTCTGGACCGTCAGCCCCGAAGCGTCCGTGACGCCGCGTGTGGTAATAAGCCGAACACCCGGCCCGTGAAGCGTAGCCACCCCGCTGGCCGACCGACCCTCGATGCGAAAAACCATCGGCTGACCCACGGTCACGTTGCGACCGCGATGCCTTGTCACGAGCGAGCCGACCATCGCGTGCATCAGCCCCACAAACGAGGGCGAGTCTGCGAATGCCCCGGCCCCCGCGTCGAACAACGGGTCAAAAGAAATCCCCATCACCCCCGATGCGCCCGCATTCCCAGCCCGACCGATCTTCCGCCACACGGCGGGCGTCCCGTCGGGCCAGGCCAGGATCGCCTCGACCGATTGACCCCGCATCGGCGACCAGCCCGGCTGCGTGACCGCGTCGAGAAGCGTCCGACGCGACAAGCCCGTGAAGGCTTCGAGTACCGCATCAGACCATGACGCATTCGACTCATCCCACCGTGCAGCCTCCCCGCCTGGTGCGGATTGCAAACCCGTGATCGCCTGAAGGTCGTCAGCCGCGGCCTTGTCGTCTTCAATAAATATCAGCCCGACGCCGCCGGCCATTCTTTCACGCATCACAGAGAGAGCGCTCGAAGAGAGACCGCCGGTCTTTGTCACGATCGCCACGTCGCAGGTCGGCCAGGATTCAGGCGCATCAGCCCGGGCAACACGGACCTCCACGGGGTCCCGCGCATCCCCGAACGGGGCCAGTGCCCGACCGAGGGCACCCGCGGGCGTGTCCGACATCATGGCGTCGCCGGCTGTGACAATCATCACTCGCGGACGCTCTGCCGATTCGATCACCGCGCTGCACACGTCATCCGTCGCCAGTGCGTCGGTGTTGTTGACCAGTCGCACGCTGACGACCGCTTCGTTCGCCGCGTCGATCAACGATCCCAACGCAAACGACACGCCCCGGCTTTGCCCCGGCGCGAGCGTGACTTTTTGAGTGCCGAGCGTCTTGCCCTCGAGCTCGCACGCCAGTTCAACAACCCGTGATTGATCTCCGGTGTGCGTCAGTTCCACGGTGGCCTGCCCCGCCCAAATTTGCAGGTTGTGCAACGCCGTGTCAGGGATCAAGGCGTCGTCGTTCAAGCCGATCACCCTCACCGACACGCCGGTCTTGGGCCCGAAAAACTTCGGGAAATCATGGGCCTGCCCGTCGGTGACCAGCACGATCCGTCCGGCTGCGCCCGTGCTCTGTGGGCCAAGCAAACGCTCGGCCATCACCATCGCGGCGTCCAGGTCCACGGGGGCATCGACAGGCTGTGCATCACCCACCAGTACCCGCAGTGTCCGTGCATCGACCCAGCCGTCGGTCACCTCGCGCAGCGCCACGCCCGCCAGCACCGCCCGATGCCCCGTGGTTTCTCCCGACTGCGCGAGCTCTCGATCAAGCAGGGCTGACAACCTGTCATGCACAACCACGCCGTCCACCACCGCGCGTGTCGAGCCGCTCAGGTCGAGCACCCATACCGTGTGGTTGTTCAGATCACTCTGCGAGGCGGCTTCACGAAGCACGGGACGGGCAAACGTCAACACCCACAGCCCCAGCGCCAGACACCGCACAACCAGCAGCAACCACTTCCGGACCCGCCGACCTGTCGTGTGCCGATCCATGCACAGGTGCAGCAGCTCAATGGTTGGGAAGACCAGAACGCCCCGCACACTTCGCCCGCGCAGGTGCAGCGCGATCGGCAGCGCCAGCATGGCCAGGCCAAAGAGCATCGCGGGTGTGGTCAGAATCCACATGGTTTACACCGGGTCATCCCGCCCGCGGTCGTCTGGCCGCGGACGGTCCTCACGTCCGCAGGCTGCGGTTGAACACCCAATCGCCCAGCGCATCGACCACGGGCCTGTCCGTCGTGATGAGGCGGTGCTCGATCCCGAGTGAAGCGAGCGCCGCCCGCCATCGTTCGATGCGCTGCGCCATCCGTTGGCGGTAATCGTCGGCGATCCGTGCGGGCGATGCGACGACCGCTTCACCGCTCTCGCTGTCGACGAATCTCAATGCGCCCTTGACCACAGGCAGCGCGACCTCATCCGGGTGCAGCACCTGTGCGACCATCCACTGCGCACCCCGACCGACCAAAGCCGACAACGCGTCGAGCACATCGGGCATCTGCTCGTGCAGGTCGCTGATGACGAGTGTTACCGCGTGCCGAGCTGTGCCCAACCCAATCGTGTGCAGGGCCTTGGCCAATCCGGCACGCCCGCTTGGCTCAAGCGCCGCGGCGTGTTGCAACCGTGCGTGATGTACGCCGGGCTCATTGGCCGTCGGCCAGCTTTCGACACGTGCGTTGTGCAGGACCGAAAAGCCCACCGGGTCGCGCTGGCGCGCACAGACATGCGCCACCGCCGCCGCGAGTGAGCATGCGTATCGATGCTTCGATGGACCCGTGGCCCAACGGGGATTCAATGCCGCGTCCTGGCCCCGGTAGGCCATCGAGGCCGAGGCGTCGAGGAGCAGGTGGACGCGCTGCTGGGAGGTCTGTTCCTGTCGCTTGACGAAGAGCCGATCCGTACGGCCGAGCGCTTTCCAATCGATCGTGCGCAGGTCGTCGCCGGGGACGTAGGGCCTGTGGTCGGCAAAGACCTGCCCGCGGCCGACCCTGCGCGAGGGGTGCTCGCCGGGCATGAGGTTGGGCACGCGCTGCGCCCCGCCGAAGGCCAGACGGTCGAGGCGGTTGAGGTCGCCGGCGGTGAGCAAGGGTACGGTTTGGATGAACGATTCGCGGGCCATTTTCAACGATTTTCAACGGCCGGTGGGGTGGGGTCGGTGGGTGTAGTCTTGCTCATGAACCTGGGCCAGCACGTCCCGCAGCGCATCGTCAGCGGTGTAACCCTCGGCTTCGGCGTGGTGGTTCATGACCAGTCGGTGGCGGAGCACCCACGGCGCGGCCTCACGGACGTGGGCGATCGAGGGCGTGGGCTGGCCATCGATCACCGCCAGCGCCCGGGCGACCCTTGCCAGGTGCTGGGCGGCCCGTGGCCCCGCGCCCCAGCGGATCATCCTGTCCGCCACACCGCCGTCTTGTGAAATGGCCTGCCCCACGCTTTTGGTCGGTCGCGTCGCACGCACCAGCGCCACGACGTGATCGGTCACGTGCTCCGACACCGGCAGCCCCCGGACGAGCTCCGTGAAGCGCACAAACCGCGCCGCATCCACCACCGGCTCGGCCGGCCGATCGGCGTCGGTATGCAGCGATTGATTAGACCGACGGACAATCTCTTTTTCCTCGTCCATGTCCGGGTAGTCCAGGTGGAGGCTGACCATGAAGCGGTCGAGCTGCGCCTCGGGCAGCGGGTAGGTGCCCTCCTGCTCGATGGGGTTCTGCGTGGCAAAGACGACAAAAGGATTGGGCAGCGCGTGGCTGACGCCGAAGCTCGTGGCCTGTCGCTCCTGCATCGCTTCGAGCAGGGCCGACTGGGTGCGCGGCGGCGTGCGGTTGACCTCGTCAGCCAGCACGAGGTTGGCAAAGATCGGGCCGGGCACGAAGCGCGTCGTCCGCTTGCCGGTCTGCGGGTCGTCCTGAAGAAGCTCCATCCCCACCACGTCCGTGGGCATCGTGTCGGGGGTGAACTGAACTCGACCAAACGACCAGTCCAGGGCCTGCGCCATCGCCTTGACCAGCGTCGTCTTGGCCAGGCCCGGGACACCGATGAGCAGCGCATGACCCTCAGCCAACAGCGCCGCGGTGAGCACGCGGATCGTGGTCTGCTGGCCGACAATCTGGGGTGCCATCGCCTCACGCAGAGCCGAGCACGCCCGCGACGCCTCGGCCAGCAGGGCCCTGTCATCCCGTGTAGTGGCGTGGGATTCCCCGGCGGGCAGGATGGTGTTGGAACGGCTCATATCGCAATGGTATCGGCTGACACGTTCAAGACCAGTGACAACATGTAAGCATACCCACACAAGTCAAGCGCTACGCCATGCGCCGCAGCAGGAGGAACGTACGGTCGTCCTGCGCCACGGTGTTGGCCGCGTAATCATCGAGCGATTGACCGAGGCGGGCTGCAAGTTCTGCACACGGCTTGCCGGGGTCGAGTTGACCGAGTATCAGGCTTAAACCCGGTACACCAAGCATACGCCCGTCGGCGTTGGCCAGTTCGCTCAGACCGTCGGTGTAGAGCGCCAGGACGCGGCCGGCGTCGAGCGTCCCGGACTGCACAATAAAGTCGATGGGCATGATCCCCAGCGGGGCGTTCTGCGCGGATTGCAGTGTCTCGATCCGTTTGTCTTGCGTGACGACGAGGGCCGGTGGGTGGCCGGCGTTGATGCACGTGTACGCCCCGGTGCGCGGGTCGAGCATCAGGACGATCATCGTGACAAACGATTCATCGGGAATGGAGTCGCAGAGATAGTTGTTGAGCCTCGTGACAAGGTCGAGCAGCGGCAATCCCGGCGCGTTGGTGTGGACGGTCGAGTGGAGGCTGGCTGCGATCAGCGCCGCCTGCAGACCCTTGCCACAGACGTCCGCCACCGCCAGCAGCACCCGCCCGTCACCGAGGTCCAGGACATCCGCGTAGTCGCCGCCGACCCATCGGCAAGGCTCAAAACCGATCTCCATGTCCACCCCTGCAATCGAAGCGTCGCGCGGGACGAGGCGCATCTGGATCGCGCGGGCGCGGTCGAGCTCCTTCTCGATCACGGCACTGGCCTGCGCCTGTTGACGCGCGGTCCACGCGGCGTCGCTCTGGGCAAAGGCCTCGGCCGCCAGTGCCACAAGGCTCAACCACTCGCCCGTACCGAAAGACTGGGGCAACGAGACGTAGACGATGTCCATGAACTCGTCATCGCTCGCCAGCGGACAGGCGATGGCGCTGCTCGACGCGGCGCCGGGCATGGCGCCGTCGAGCGACATCTCGACCATGGCGGTGGATGACCCGCCCGGTGAAGACTTGCCGGCAACAACCGCGCTGCCTGTCGTGAGCACACTGCGCAGGACCGTGCGCGAGATATAACTGGATTCCTCCGGTTCACCCTCCGCCCGAAGGGGTTCGCAGAGGGGTTCGGGGTCGATCTTCTCTGTGGTCAATCGGCCAAGCCGCATCGCCACCGCGTGACGACCGTGGAAATCCCGGCTCACCAGCAAAGAGCACAGCAGGCCCAAACGCCCGGTCCGGTCCTCGGTGAGCAGCAGTTGGCCCGAGAGTTCCGCGAGGCGTGAGAGGTGGGCCGCGTCGAGCCGGGGCTTTTCAAAATCACTGAGGCTGCGGACGTTCTGGTCTCGGGCGTCGGCGAGGGTGAGGTTGACGGTGGTGCGGTGGGTGGACTGCTCCACCGTGAGCGAGGGTGTGCGAAGCGTGAGCGTAAAGTCTTCGATCTGGATCACGTCCCCGCCGTGGACGACACGCTCGCTGACTTTTCTGCCGTTGACGTACGTGCCGTTGCGAGAGCCCAGATCGCGCACCCACCAGCGGTCGAAGGGGTCTTTGTAAAGCTCGGCGTGCTTGCGGGAAACGCTCTGGCTCTCAAGCAGGACCTGCGCTTCGGAAGACCGCCCGATCACCGCGCGCGGCGTGGTGAGACTCGCCCGCTTGACGTGGCCTTCGGGGTCTTGCACTTCAACCTGCATCGCGGGCGCAGCCATGGGCAATTCACCACTAAAGACACGGAGGCAAGGAGGGGACAAGACAGGATAACAGGATCGGACGGATCGACAGGTTTCATCCGCACACATGATCCGCGGATGACGCAGGCTCAAACCGGGTTAAGACTTTTCAACACAGAGGACACAGAGAGCACAGAGAGAAACAAAGAAGCCGAGGTGCGGCTTGATTTCTCTGTGTCCTCCGTGTCCTCTGTGTTAAATGAATCTGTCTTGATTCTGTGAAATCTGCGTCATCTGCGGATAACTTCCTGGGCCTAGCTGCGTGACTCTGTGCCTCTGTGGTTCCTGCCTCGGCGATTCGGCTTAGAACTTGTGCAGGGCCTTGTCGGTGTTGGGGTAGATTTTCACGAGCTTGTCGATGCGGGTGATCTTGAAGACCTCCATGACCTTGGGGGGGATGTTGGTCAGGCGCAGCTCGCCCTTGTGGGAGGCGATCTGTTTGTGGAGGCTGATGACGACGCCGATCATCGCGGAGGAGACGAAGTTGAGCCCGTCAAAACTGATGATGAACCTCGGGTGGCCGGCGTTGTCGATGAGCTGTTTAAGCTCCTGGTGGACACGTTCGATCTGCGCCTGTTCAAGCATAGCCGAGTCGACGAACTCGACGACGTGGACATCGTTGGTCTTGCGGACGACGAGTGAGCTGTGTGCGGCCATGGTGTTTCCCGTGTTGGTCAGTGAGCAAGATAGAACCGGATGATGGTAATGGCAATATCGGAAAAAAACCCCGCATGTTCATGCGGGGCTGAGACACCGCGCGGGGCAGCCCACTGCTTTTCAAAAAACCCTATTACGGGGATCACTTGCCCATGAAGAACTTCTTGATGGCGTGGACGGTGACCTGCCTGCCGACCTTGGCGATGGCCAGCGTCAGGGGGACTTCCTTGGGGCAGACTTTGACGCAGTTCTGTGCGTTGCCGCAGTCGCTGATCCCGCCGGGCTCCATCATGACGTCGAGGCGTTCGCCCTGGAGGTTCTTGCCCGTCTCGTGCTCGTTGAAGTAAAGCGTTTGGCCGATCGCGTTGGCACCGATGAAGTGGTTGTCCTTGAGGTATTGCGGGCAGGCTTCGAGGCAGCATCCGCAGGTCATGCAGCGTGAGAGCTGGTAGCGTTCGTCCTGCATCTCGGGCGACTCTTTCGGGCCGGCCCCGAGTTTGTGTGTGCCGTCGATGGGGACCCAGGCCTTGAGGCGCAGCAGTTGCTTGAACATGCGTGAGCGGTCGACCCACAGGTCGCGCACGACGGGGAACTTGGTCATGGGTTCGAGGACGATGGGGTTCTCGCGTGAGCCAAAGCCCTGCTCGCGCATCTGGTCGATGAGGGCCGAGCAGCTCTGTCGGGCTGTGCCGTTGATGACCATCGTGCAGGCGCCGCAGACTTCTTCCAGACAGTTGCAGTCCCAGACGACGACGGTCGTCTCCTGCCCCTCACTTGTGGTCGGGTTGGCAGCGATGGCTTGAAGACAGGAGATCACGTTCAAGTTGGGTTTGTAAGGCACGTCGAAGGTCTGCCAATACGCGGGCTTGTCCGGCCCGTCCTGGCGCTTGATCTTGAAGTGCACGCTGTTTTGACTGTCGGGGTTTTTGGCGATCATGGGTGAATCCTAGGCAATGATCGGGCGGGGGTCATGTCGGGGTGGGCGGTTAAACACAGAGGGCACAGAGTTCGCAGAGAAAGAGGGAGAAAAAGATATCTATACAAAGGAGGTTTACACCAAGGGTGGGCTCACTTCACCCCTCCCCTTTCAAGGGCAGGGGCAGGGGAGGGGATCTCTTGAGCCATGGACTTGCGATGTCGTTGATTAAACACCATGCGATCCTCAACCCCCGCCGCGTTCGCAATCGCATGAAATACCGCATCGGGATCATGCAATACCTCGTCATTTGTCGCTCGGAAGACTCTATCGCCCAGTCTTTTCAAAACTAAAGTGCGTGCCTGGTCGGCAGCGCCTGTACCGGCGTGGGATAAGCCAACGACTTCGATAATCAACTTGGCTTGCGGGCAGCAAAAGTCCACGATGTACGAGCCGATGGGGTGTTGCCTGCGAAACTTGAGATGATTCAGTTGGCCGTTGCGTAATAGATTCCAGAGCACACGCTCGGGCACCGTCATTTCGCGACGCAATGCTTTAGCGGCTTGGCGGGTTCCCTCGCTCACTTTGGAGCGTCTGGCCGTGTTGTATTGCGTCTGTTTCATTCTAAGCAGAACACCCTCCCCCAGCCCCTCCCTCTGAAAAGGGAGGGGAGTGGAATTAGGCTCATGTTGGCCACTGTATCGGGAAATCAAACTTGGCGCGTTGTCGTGCCCATCGCAGGAACGCGCGGGCCTCGTCCTGGTCGGCGAGGTAACCGGTGTCGAGGTGGGCGAGTGTGGCCCCGTTCTGGTCAATGAGCCACAGGCCGGCGGTGTCGTAAGCGTCTTCTCGCCATTGCCCCCGGAAGATTTTTTCGAGGGAGATCGTGGTCAACTGTTCGCCGAGTTTTACGGTCATCTTTCCGCCGGCGATGCGCAGTTGCCTGCCGCGTGAGCGGGCCAAGTCGCCGAGGATCGACGCAAGCGTGACCCAGAGCGTGATAGCCAGCAGCGCGAGCGTGAGGTAACGCATCGCGGGGTTGGACCACTGGAGGACGAGCCAGCCGACGAAGATCAGCGTAACAACCAGCGCGCCGCCGACCTTGGCCAACTGGTAGCGGCGCATGCGACGGGGTGGCAGCCAGAGGTCGGGTTCCTCGGGCGTGGTGTTCCGCGTGACGGTCGTGTGTCGGGATGGTTGGGCGACGCTGCTCACGCCTTGACGGTTTCCTTCTTATCGCCGGCTTTGTTCTCGGCCTCGGCCTCGACCTTGCCGTAGGTCCGCGCGCGGGGTTCGACAAGCGGCTGGGGCACGTCTTCGTATTCGATCCTGCACTTGTTCGTCGCGGCGTCGTAGCGGGCGATGGTGGTCTTGAGGAATTGGGCGTCGTCGCGTTCGGGGTAGTCCGGGCGGTAGTGCGAGCCGCGCGACTCCTTGCGTTGGATGGCGGTCTTGAGGATCGCCTCGGCGTAAAGCAGCATGTCGCCCAGGGCGCGGGTGAACGAAAGGTTCTGGTTGGTCCACATCGAGGTGTCGCTCAACCGCACGCTCTGGTAGCGTTGCGTGAGGTCCTCTAACACATTGTAAGCCTGCTTCATGCGGTCTTCGGTGCGGACGACGGTGCAGGAGTCGGTCATCTCCTCGCCGAGCTTCTGGTGGATCTTGTAGGGGTTCTCGGTGCCCTTGGAGTCGACGAGCTTGCGGACCTTGTTCTTTTCCTGTTCCACCACACCCTCGAACACGCCGGCGTCGAGTTCCGCGGCCGGTTTGCCGTGCGGCTCCTTGGCGTAGTTGGCGACACTCAGCCCGCAGAACAGGCCGTCGAAGATGCAGTTGAGCAGCGCATTGGCCCCCAGACGTGTCGCGCCGTGGTACTGGTAGTTGACCTCGCCAAAAGCATACAGACCCTTGATGTTGGTCATCATGTTTTCGTGCGCACCGAGGACCATGCCCTTGTTGTCGGGCTTGGCCTTGTAGACGGTGTAGAGGCCGCCCATGGAGTAGTGGACGCTGGGGAAGATTTTCATCGGGACTTCGTACGGGTTGTCGCCGACGAACTTCTCGTAGATCTCGAGGATGCCCGCGAGCTTTTTCTTAGTCTCCATCGGCAGGTGCGACACGTCGAGGTAGACCATGCGTCCGCCGCCGACCCCGTAACCGTCCTGACAGACGTAGAAAATCTCGCGTGTGGCAATGTCGCGCGGGACGAGGTTGCCATACTTGGGGTACTTCTCTTCGAGGAAGTACCAGCGTTCCGCGGCGGGGATGTCGTTGGGCTTGCGGGGGTCTTGTTTCTTGCGGGGGACCCACACCCGACCACCCTCGCCACGCGCCGACTCGGACATGAGTCTGCACTTGTCTTCACCGGGGATGGCGGTGGGGTGGACCTGGATGAACTCGGGGTTGCCCAGTGCTGCGCCGGCCTGGTAGCAGCGCGCCGCCGCGCCGCCGGTGCAGATGACGCTCATGGTGCTCTTGCCGAAGATCAACCCGCAGCCGCCGGTGGCCATGACGACCGCGTCGCCACGGAAGGCGCGGACCTGCATGGTGCGCATGTCCTGCGCGACGATGCCCTTGCAGGTGCCCTCATCGTCGAGGACGGGCCAGAGGAACTCCCAGAACTCGTACTTGGTGACCTTGCCCTGCGCTTCCCAGCGTCGGGCCTGTTCGTCGAGGGCGTAGAGCAGTTGCTGGCCCGTGGTGGCGCCGGCGAAGTGGGTGCGTTTGTAGAGCGATCCGCCGAACATGCGCAGGTCGCGCTGGCCCTCGGGTGTGCGGTTGAAGGGCACGCCCATGCGGTCGAGCAGGTCGATGATGCCCGGGGCACCGTAGGCCATCTCGTAGACCGGCGGCTGGTGGTTGAGGAAGTCCCCGCCGTAGAGCGTTTCATCGAAGTGCATCCACTCGGAGTAACCCTGCTGGCGTGCGACCTCGTTGCAGGCGTTGATCCCGCCCTGGGCGCAGACGCTGTGCGAGCGTTTGACGGGGACCATGGAGAAGAGGTCGACGTCTAAGCCGGCCTCGGCGACACGGACAGCGGCCGCGAGTCCTGCGAGTCCTCCGCCGACAATGATGACGCGTGGGGGTGTGGGCATGGTGTTGCTCGAATCTTATGAACAAATGAGTCGAAGGAACTAAGGGGCTTTCGATACAGAAACCGCAGATTGCGCAGATGCCGCAGATTATTCAGACCGGATTTTTCTTATTCTGTGTAATCTGCGAAATCTGTGGTTTCTGTATCTCGTGTATTCATTGATCGGGACTTGTTGTTTCGATCGTAGCGGGCGTGTGTCCACCGCCGTGGAAGATTTCGCCGGTCTGTTTGTAGTGTTCGACGGAGGCTTTGTAGGCGGCGGTTTCTTTTTCGCTGATGGGGTAGCGCAGCGCTCCGCCGATGGCGCCGGCGCTGAAGATTGCCAGGACCAGGCCCAGCGCGAGGCAGACGTAGCCCCAGCGTTTTTGCGCCTGGACGGAGACGGTCAGGCCCCAGGTGATGGCGGCGGTCCACAGGCCGTTGGCCCAGTGGTAGACGACGCTGAAGACGCCGACGATGTAGAGGGTGAGCACGAGGGCCGATCCTTGCAGCGCGTGGGCGGTGGTGGCGGCAACGAGGGGTGTGCCGTCGGGGCCTTCGACGAAGAAGGGCGTGAACCAACCGCCGAGGTTCCATCGCCAGCGCAGGGTGGCAATGTGCAGGAAGATGAAGATCAGGGCAAGGATGCCCGTGACGCGCTGGAGCGTGTAACGGACGTTGTCCATGTATGAGTAGCACTTGACGTTGGCCTTACCGGTGAAGGTGTAGACCAGTCCCAGCGCCGCGTGAAAGCCGATGCCCAGCCAGAGGGAGACTTCGATGATGACCAGCGCGGGGAGGGAGTGGATGAACTCGACCTCGTGCTGGAAGGTATTGGCCTTGCCGACGAGGGCGGGGGCGAGCTGGAAATTGGTGAACAGGTGCATGCAGACGAACAGGCCCACGGGGACGATGCCCGAGAGCGAGTGGAGGCGTCGCAGGAGGAAGTGGTGCTTGTCGAGAAACCCTTGGGAGGTCTTGGGCGATTGGGTTGTGGCGTGTTCGGACACTTGGTGATCCTTGGTATGCGAACTGGGGAATAACCACAGAGCGGCACAGGGACAAACCGGGAAAAGAGTTATCCGCAGATTACGCAGATTTCACAGATTCAAGGCATCGATCTGGTTTACCGCAGAGAGCGCGGAGTTCGCAGAGAAACCATTTTGTGATCCATATCACTAAACTTAATGGTTTTCTCAGCGATCTCTGCGCTCTCTGCGGTAAATGTTCCGGTTTGAATCTGCGTCATCTGCGGAGGGTTGGTCTTTCCTCGGTGTTCTCGGTGTCACGGTGGTTCATACTACGGTTGGCATGAAAAGATAGTTGAATCCCTTGGCGAGTCAATCGGCCTCAGCGGTTTCGCGCCTGCGTGGCCAGTTGGATGTAACGCGAACGCAACTCGTAGAGCGTGCCGGTGAGCATGCTCGATTCTTCGTCGGTGAGGTTGCCCCTGGTTTTTTCTTCGATGACGCTGAGCATGTCGATGTGGTGACGCGCCAGGTCAAGATGCGCGACGCGCTGACCGGTGCGTGGGTCGGGGATCGCGCCCATCGAGAAGAGGGCCTGAGTGGCCATGGTGGAAATCAAGGTCTCGAAGTTGGCAGGCGGCAGCCCCTGGGGAGCCGATTGGCCCGTGGCACCTGCGGTCGCGGGTGAAGCACCCGATGCACCGGCTGCGGGTTTGGCTTTCTCGGAGAGCTTCTCTTTTTCCGCCTGGGCCTGGGCCTTCCAGTCGGAGTCGATGTGCAACTTCGGTCCCGTGTCGTCCGCCATGACAAACCTTTCGTGGAATCAAAATAGCGAGCGTTTGAGTATACGGACGAGCAAGCCCCGTGGCGAGTGTCAGCCCTCGTGCTGGGAGTCTCTATAATCCCCCCCGTAACCCCCGGAAGTGAAACCCAAAGACCCCGGACCCCGAAACCCCGACCCCAGACCCTCACCTACCATGAGCGACTCCCAACGCGAACTGACCGACACACTCGACATCAAGTACGACGACAAGGGCCTCGTCCCCGCCATCGTGCAGGACCAATCAACCGGCCGCATCCTCATGATGGGCTGGATGAACGAAGCGGCCCTCAAGCAGACGCTTGCCACGAAACTCGCCACCTTCTACTCGCGCTCACGCGACAAGATGTGGGTCAAAGGCGAATCCTCAGGCCACGTCCAGAAAGTCCTCGAAGCCCGCGTCGACTGCGACCAGGATGTCGTGCTCCTGCTCTGCGAATCGCACGGCCCGTGCTGCCACGTGGGTTACACCTCGTGCTTCTACCGCACCACCGATGCGGTCGGCCACCTCACCGTCACCGACGAAAAAGCCTTCGACCCCGACGCGGTCTACAAAAAATGATCGAACACATCACATGGATCGGCGACCCCCGGAAGGGGCACCTGCGCCTTCTGGATCAAACCAAACTTCCGGGGGAGACGGTCAACCTCGATTGCACCACGGTGCAGGACGTGTGGGACGCGATCAAGCGCCTGTCCGTGCGCGGGGCACCGGCCATCGGGATCGCCGCGGCCTACGGGTGCGTCATCGGTGTTCAAAAAGTCCAGGAGATGGACGCACACGCAACAGGGTCAGAGGGTGTACGGCACGCGCTGGAAGTCGCCGCGACGTACCTGGCAAAAAGCAGACCCACTGCGGTCAACCTCTTCTGGGCACTCGACCGAATGCGGCGCGTCGAGCCCTGCACCCCCGAGCGGTTGCTCGAAGAAGCCCGGCGCATCCACGAAGAAGACGCGGCGATGTGCCGGAAGATCGGGGAGTATGCGTTGGGGATTATGGAAGGATTGAGGGTAGGCCATCCCCGGGCGGAGTCCGGGGCTAATGGGGTCGGTGTTTTGACGCATTGCAACGCGGGGGCGCTGGCGACGGGGGGCATCGGCACGGCCACGGCTGGGATGTACCTCGCGCACGAGCGCGGTCTGCCGCTGCGCGTGTTTGCCGACGAGACCCGGCCGTTGTTGCAAGGGGCCAGACTCACCGCGTGGGAACTCGGTCAGGCGGGGATTGACGTGACGCTCGTGTGCGACTCGATGGCGGCCCAGGTCATGCGCGAGGGAAAAGTGGCGATGGTCATCGTCGGGGCTGACCGCATCGCGGCCAACGGGGACGCCGCCAACAAGATCGGGACGTATGGTGTGGCCATCCACGCCAAACACCACGGCATCCCGTTCTATGTCGCGGCCCCGTGTTCGACGTTTGATTTGAGCCTGAAAACGGGCGGGTTGATCCCCATTGAGGAGCGGGCCGCGGAGGAGATCACGCTGGGCTTTGGCAAACGCACCGCGCCCGAAGCGGTCAAGACCTACAGCCCGGCTTTCGACGTGACACCCGCATCGCTCATCACCGCGATCATCACGGACAAGGGCGTGATCGAACCGGTGGATGAAGCAAACGTTCAGCGTGTGGTGGGGGGTTGAGGAATCCGGTGAAGAAAAACCCACGGTCGGGAGACCGTGGGCGTTCGTTGGAAACGAGCCGGGGGGATTCCGGGGGGATTCCGGGGTGATTCCGGGGGGATTACTTGCTGTCGGTGGTGATGGAGTTGAAGTAATCGTTGATGATCTGGTCGCGTTGTTTTTCGCGGTCGTCGAGTTTCTGTTTGAGTTCGGTGACGCGGGACTCGAGTTGTTCGAGTTCTTTGCGGCGCATCTCCTGTCGGACCTCGAAGTGTTCCTGGATGTTGGCAAGCAGCTGGTCGCGCAGGACGTTGAGGGTCGTGATGTTGCTGGACCGGGTAGCCTTGCGGAACTGACCGATCAAGTCCATCCGCTCACGGGTCAGACGGATGTCGGAGACGCGGAGGTTGAAAAACTCGGGGTCGCTCTCGCGTGTGTCGACGATCTCCTGCAGTCGGGGCCAGTGCTGACGGAGCATCTGGGCGACGCGCTCGGGGTTTTTTTCGCGCAGGGCTTCGAGCTGCTTGGCCAACTGCGGGTGGATCTCGCGGAGCACTTCGAGACGCTGGTTGAGTTGCTGGGGTGTGACCGGGCCGTCGTCGGGCTTTTTGTCCGGGCCCCTGCCCGGAACCCTGTCTCGTTGCGGGCGGTCGGTGTCGCCGTCGAAGACGCCCTCGTCTGGGTCACGGTCTCTTGAGGGGCGATCCCGTTCCAGGCCCGCTTCGCCGTCGTGGTCCTCGAAAGTCTGTTTGTTCGGCTTGGCCGGCTCGTTCTGAACGGTGGCGTTTTGCGCCGGTGGGTTTGGATCGGGCGAACCGGTCGCCGGGGCGTCGTCCGCCCACGTGGCCGGGGCACACGACAAGACAAGCCACGCGCCTGCCCTCAGAACCAGACCGCGCCCCGCACGGAACCGCTGCTGGGGCTGGGGCTGGGGCTTCATCGGGTTGTCGCGTTGAGCGGGGTCAGACATGGTGATGGTCAAGCCTGGTCGGTTGAGGTCGGCTTTAGAAGATCAGGTATTCGTCCGTGCCGAGGTTGCTGCGGTCCCACTGGTCGAGCACCTGGCCCAGGTCTGTGGAGACGTTGATGGTGTCGGTGTTGTCGACCGCGGCGTCGATGCGCAGGGAGAGCAGTTCGAGTTCATTGTCGATCGGGCCGGCCGAGGCACTGAGAGTATCGAGACGGTTGAGCTTGGTTTCGATATTGCTCATCGATTTGGCGTCGGAGGCAATGCCGAGGATGGTGCCCCAGATGCCGGCCTCGGCCAGGAGGATCACGGCCGCGGCGGCGTAACGCAGGCGGTGGACGCCACCGAGCCGGGCCACGATCGGTGAGCGGTTGATCCACGACCTTCGGTGTGCGGCCAGATGCGGCGCGGTCGCGGACACGATGCGGTTGACCAGGTCAAGCGGCGCATCCTGCGGGGCCAGCGCTTCGTCCAGGAGTGGATCGAGCACCGGGTCGTGGGGGAGTTGTGTCGTTTCGTCGGTCATGGCTGCTTTTCTGCCTTACTCTTCTCTACTTTACTCATCTCCGTCTTATGTTTCTCTGCCTTACTCTTCATCGTCCCCCATCATGAGTTTCCTGAGTTTGCCCAGGGCCCGGTGGCCTCTTGCGAGGACGGTGCCCAGGGGTTGATCGAGCGTCTGGGCGATCTCGGGGAAGCTTAGGCCGGCCGTGTGACGCAGGTGCAGGATCTGCTGGTCCGCTTCGCCGAGTTGTCCGATAGCCTGACGCAACTGTTCGACCTGTTCCTCCTTGTCGAGCGCTTCGAGCGGGTTGTCCGGGCTGGAGGGCTCACGACCGACGATCCGGTCCGGCGACGTGCTGCCCCTGCTCGAACCCGCTGAACGATTCGTGTCTCGCACCTGCTCGGTCGGGTCGGACGCCTGATCCTGACCCCCTTGCCCCCTGGCCTGCCTCTTTCGCCGACGCATCTCGTCACGCAGACGGTTCATGGCGATCCGAAACAGCCAAGGCTCGAACTTCCCCTTTTCCTTGTAGGCGGGCAGCCCCTCGACCACCCGCACAAACGTTGCCTGCGTAATCTCCTCAGCCAGTTCCCGGTCGTTGCACTGCCGGAGCACCAGCCCGAACACCCTGGCCGAATACGCCTCGACCAGCACACGCCACGCTCCGGGGTCGCCCTCGGCGGCGCTGGCGATGGTCGCTTCCATCGGCTGCCCACCGGGGGGGACGCTTGACTGAGCGTCCGATAAGCCCCGTTCTGCCGGGCCAGCCTTATGACCTGCCCCGCTGGGCCGCTTCACGGGCTGCCCCACGGGTTTCCCCACGGGCTGCCCCCCGGCGCGAGGTGTCCCGGTCGAACGGCGCGATCCGGGCTGGTCATTCGAAGTCTGACCCATGCACGACTACCCTTGTAACGCCCATCCCGGGCGGGCTATTGCATCACCATTGGCCAACACCGGCCACTTGCACCATACTAACCCTTCTCATGTCGGACCACTTGCCCCAGCAACCCGAATCCACCCTCCCGAAGACCGCCCCACCCCCCCCGGCCACGCTCGACCTGCGCGATCCCGACGCCGTCGCCGACCTCTTCAATGACGCCGCCCGGGCCTGCCTCCAGTCCCCCGGTCGCAAAGGCTCGCATGTCCAACTCCCCCGAACTGGTCGACTCACCATTGGTGGCGACCTCCACGACCACGCACTGAACCTCCGCCGACTCGTCCACCTGGCTGACCTCGACGCCTCGCCCCAGAACCACCTCGTCCTCCAGGAAATCGTCCACGGACCGACGCACACCAACAACATGGACTTTTCATACCGCAGCCTTGCCAGGGTCGCCCAGCTCAAGGCCCGCTACCCGCTGCAGGTCCACGTCCTCATGGGCAACCACGAACTGGCGCAGGTCCAGAAAGGCAACATCTCCAAGCACGGCCTGAACGTCGTCGAGGCCTTCGACCAGGGCCTCGAATTCGCGTTCGGCGAGAAGACCGCCATCGTCCGTGATGCGATGAACCGATTCATCCTTGCCATGCTGCTGGCGGTCAAGTGCGACAACGGGATCATCGTCACCCATTCGCTCCCCCCGCCCCGCGCGATCGACACTTTCGACCCCACCATCCTCGACCGCACCCCGACCCCCGACGACCTCAAGCTCAACGGGTCGGCCTATCACATGGTCTGGGGCCGAAACCACAACGACGCCGTCGCCGACAAGCTTGCCCAAGCCTGGGGCGTCGACATGTTCGTCATGGGCCACCAGCCCGCCGAGTTCGGTTACGAGATCACGAATAGAAGGATGCTCGTCCTGGCCTCCGACCACGAACACGGCATGGGCCTGCCCATCGACCTGCGAAAGAGCTACGACATGGATGGTCTGATTGAATCTCTGGTGACGCTGGCCACGGTGCCGACGTGAGTAAGATCGACTTGGGTGATCTCTGAGAGCCACGCATGAATATGCGAGGTGCTATCCCGCTTTTGACTTGGGCTTTGTTTTCGTAACCGGACCGATCTTGCCCGCCGAGGGCAGCTCCTTCATGAGCGCTTGCTTGACAAAATCGTTCAAGCTCACGCCCTTGGCCGCCGCGACCGCGGATACCTTGCGGTGCAGTTCCTCGCCGATGCGGGCCTGGAACTTGCCCGAGTAAGGTTTCTCCGGTTCGACTCCCGAGTCTTGGCACATCTCCAGGTAATCCTCGACCGAATCGCGGAACGCTTTTTTAAGCTCGTCGACGGTGCGGGCTTCGTAGTGGATCACGTCGTTGATGCCCTGCACCGTGCCGAACAAGATGCCCGCGTCCGTGTCCACCTCGGCGGTCCCGATGTAGCCCTTGTGTTCCAGAATGGTTTTTTCAATGTTCATGGTCGGATACCCGCGTTTTCAAGGAAGACCTTCACACTCCTGACCACCGGACGGTTGGCTGTGGGCTGGGGGTGTGGCCTGTGGAACACGGCCCGCCGTCCACGCAGTTCGACCCTCACCCTCGAACCATGCCCCTGAGTGATCTTTGCCCCAAGATGCGACAGGAGGCTCTCGATGTCCCTCCACCTGATGTTGGCCGGCGGTGGATCGGTGAACAACGCCCCCAGGATTTTGTCGTGCTTGCTCATATAGGGCACCCGAATGGTACCATATATTGGTATCAAGTCAAGCGGGCGGGGTGTCACACTTTGGTATTCTTGCAAGGGCATTGATAGAATCCACCGCTCGACTTGGCCCCGACCCAGGAACTTTCGCATGATCCGTGATTTTGCCGAGCAGCTTGCCAGTTGGAGACACCTCGACCCCGCGACGTGGGGGGTGTGGATCGCCATCATCATCCGCTTCACCATCGTGGCCACGGTGTTTGTGGGCATCATCTCGCTCGTGGCGATGTTCAGCATCTGGTGGGAACGCAAGGTCGCCGGCCACATCCAGTCGCGCGTCGGGCCGATGCACGTCGGCGGGTGGCACGGCTGGGCCCAATCATTGGCCGACGGGATCAAGCTCATCCTCAAGGAAGACCTCATGCCCTCCGGGGCGGACGGCTTCCTCTTCAAGTTCGCGCCCTACATCGCCTTCACACCCGTCTTCGCAGCCTTCCTCGCGCTACCCTTCGCGCCGCTGTGGGTCTTTGAGCCGAACTTCAACATCGGCGTGCTCTACCTGCTGGCGGTCTTAGCGGTCGAGGCGATGGGCGTCATCATGGCCGGTTGGGGCAGCAACTCCAAGTGGGCGATCTACGGCGCGATGCGCGAGGTCTGCCAGATGGTCAGCTACGAGATCCCGCTGGGCGTCTCCATCCTCTGTGGCGTGCTCGTGGCCGGGACGCTCAACCTTGTCGAATTGTCCTACCTCCAGGGCGGCGGCATCTGGGACTGGTTCATCTTCCACAGCCCGCTCATGTTCGCGGCGTTCATGATCTACTTTGTCGCATCATTAGCGTCGAACAAACGCGCGCCCTTCGACCTGCCCGAATCCGAATCCGAACTCGTCGCGGGCTTCCACACCGAATACTCCGGCATCCGCTGGTCGTTTTTCTTTTTCGCCGAGTACGGCGCGATGTTCATCGTCGGCGCGATCCAGACGACGCTCTTCCTCGGCGGGTGGAACAGCCCGCTGGGTGACGGGTTCATGATCGGCCACACGCAGTGGCTGATGGACCCGGTCTACTGGTTCGTCGGCTACGACCCCGTCCACGCGGGGCAGGTGTACATGTCCGGCGCGCTGGACCACGCGGTGACGTGGACGGACAAGGCGACGATGCTGCACGTCGGGCCGATCGGCTTGCTCCTGGTCCACGTGTGGGGCGCGGTGTGGTTCACGCTCAAGGCGATGACGGTCATCTGGGTGCAGATCTGGTTGCGGTGGACGCTGCCGCGCATCCGCATCGACCAGGTGCTGCACGCGTGTGTCAAGGTGCTCCTGCCCTTGAGCCTGGCGGTGCTGGCGGGTGTGGCGGTGTGGATCGCCGTCGTGCCGCAGCCCCAGGGCGCTTACGCGTTCAACTCGGATATCCACGGCCACTGGTCGGAGTCCGCCAACACGATCACCCGCCTGGGCCACCTGGCAAGCGAAACGCCGACGCTCCAGAAGATTTCGCAGATCGCCACCACGGCATTCGGCCTGCTCATCGTCGCGTCGTTCGTGCTCATCATGGCCCTGGGCTGGATGGGTGTGATCTTCAAACACAAGAGCCAACCCTTCAAGACGCTCTACCCCGACGTCATGCCGGTCGGTCGCACCGTGCCGTTCACCCGCGGGCCGCAGCCGCAGGCGGAAACCGAGCCCGTGCCCGAGCCGGCGTGAATCAACCGCAGATGAACGCGGATGGACGCAGATGGGGAAGGGAAGATTTCACGCGGGGGTCGCCCAGAGCGAGGGGGAAGAAATTAAGAGTTAAACAATAAAAAACCGACGCTGTAACGCGTCGGTTTTTTGATTATTCAATTGTCTTTCCCAGCGCTCCCCGCGACCCCCGCGTGAACCTGAGTTTCTCGGTCTTTATCTGCGTTCATCTGCGTTCATCTGCGGCTACTTCTTCTTCAGGCCGCGAGTTTGAACCGGCCGACGATCTCCTGCAACCGTTCGGACTTCTCGGAGAGGCCCGCGGCGGCCTGGGCGGCTTGCCTTGCGCCCTCGACCGATTGCGTCGTCACCGCGCTGATGGCTTCGACGTTCTTGGAGACCTGCGTGCTCGCGGCGGACTGTTCTTCCGCCGCCGCCGCGATGGATTGCACCATCGTGGCCACGTCCTTAGCGCTCTGCACGATCTTGCTCAGGCTCTGGCCGGCGAGGGTCGCGCTCTCGACGCCCTTGTTGACCTCTTCCGTGCCCGAGTTCATCTGTTTGACCGCGCGGGTCGTCTCTTCCTGGATGGCCTGAATCGAGGAGGCGATCTCCTCGGTGGCCTTGGTCGTGCGGTCGGCGAGCTTGCGGACTTCGTCGGCCACAACCGCAAAGCCCCGTCCGTGTTCGCCGGCTCGTGCCGCTTCGATCGCGGCGTTGAGGGCCAGCAGGTTCGTCTGATCCGCGATGTCGTTGATGACCTCGATGATCTGGCCGATCTGCTCGCCACGCTTGCCAAGCTCCTGCACACGGGCTGCGCCCTCGGAGACGGCTTCGTTGATCGCACGCATGCCTTGCACGGTCTGATCGACGATCTTGCCGCCGTCGGTCGCGGCCTGGCCCGAGTCGTTGGCGGACTGCGACGCCTGCGTGCTCTTGCCCGCGACCTCGGTGATCGACGCGGACATCTCTTCGACCGCCGAGGCGATCTGGGAGACCTGCGAGGACTGCTCGGTCATGCCCTGGGCGATCTCTTCGCTCGAAGCGGCGATCTCGGTCGAGGCGGCGGCCACCTCGCTCGAAGCCTGTGCGACGGACTTGACCAGGTCCTGCAGGGCGCTACTCATATGGTCGGTCGCGCGGGCCATCTCGCCCATCTCGTCCTTGGACTTCATGTTCAGCAGCGGCTGGGTCAGGTCGCCCGAGGCCACAGCCTGGATGACGTTGAGGACCTTGTTGACCGAGCGGGTCAACATGCGGATGAGCAGGACACTCACGCAGACGGCCAGCGCCAAGGCGATGCCGGAGACGGTGGCGGTGCGAGTGATGGTCGAGGCGCTGACGGCCACGGCGGTGGTCCTCAACTGCGCCTCGGTGTTCCGAATGGATTCGTTGAGGCCCGCACCAAGCGTGGCCACCTTCGGGCCGATCGCGTCGAGGTGACCTTTAACGATGTCGTTGCGTTCATCAACGAGTTCGATGAGGCGTTCGACGCGCTGGGCGTAGAACTGGTAGCCCATCTTGGCCTCGGCCAGCCACTTCTTGCGTGTGGGGTTCTGGACCTCACCCTCGAGGCGGGCCATGATCTCTTCGCCTTCCTTGAGGCTCGTGATCGCGTTCTGGGCGTCGGCCTTTTCGCTGGTGCGGAGGAACTTCATGACCGCCACACGCGCGGCGTTGAGGTGGTCCACCGCATTGTTGGCTTCGATCTGCACGGCCATATCGCCGTCGATGTTCGCGGTGTCGATGATTGCGCCGATGACACTGCCCAGCCTCGGGCCGGCCTTGTTGAGCTGCGACTCGACGATGCCGTTGCGTTCATCGATCACGCCCACGACCTCAGCAAACTTCTCTTCATAATTTTCGAGCAGCTTGTCGATCTCGTCGATCATCTTGACCCGGTCGGGGGAGTGAATATCCGCGTGGGCCTTGTCGATTCGGACACTGACCTCGGAGGCGGCGTCGGAATATTTCTGCAGGGCTTCGTCGGAGTTGTTGAGCAAAAAGTCCTTGACCTGCATGCGGAGGTTGACGACGCTGGTCTGGACCTCTTCGAGCAGGCCGGCGTCGGAGACGATGTCGGAGAACTGATCGGAGACCTGGTCGCTGGTGTCGGAGGATGAGAGCGCGAAGGTTCCGACGAGCAGGAGCATGGTGGCCATACCCCCGAAGGCCAGGGAAAGCTTGCTGGCCATGGTGAAGCCGCGGACGGTGTGGCCCTTGGCGTCTTTGATCTTGGCGGTCAAGAACCCGGCAAAGAGCGTGCCGACGAGCGCCAGGGTGGTCAGGCCCCAAAAGACAGTGACGATCGTGCTGGTGTGTTCGTCGAGGGCTTGTGGTTCGAGCTTCTGTGCATTGCCGGCGGCCGACCCGAACGCCTGCCGCTTGTCCTTGACCAGCTCGGGTGTGCTGAAGCTCCCTGGAGCACCGATCGTGGCAACCCAGCCCTGCATGTCGTGCGTAACGAGGCTGGAAATGTCCTGTTTTTCAGCGGGATGTGTGGAAACGGCGGCTGCGGACGGTTCTCTTTGCGAGGCGGTGTTGTGAGAGGAGGCCGCGGGCGCGGGGTTCATCTCGGCGGCGGCGAGCAGTTGCGCGGGCTTGTTGGCGTCGAGGTATTTCACGCGGCCGGTGGCCACGTCGTAGATCGCGCCGACGACTTTGACTTTGCCCATCTTGACGAGCTGTCGCGTCGAAGGGCTGCGCTGGAAGAGGTCGGAGATCGACTGCCAGACGTTCTCGACGATGCCGTCGGCAATGAGCGCCGCGTCGTCGCTGTGGTTGTGCGTCATGGCGCGTTGGACGGCGGGGGCGATGTTGTCCACCAGCGGGGGGATGTTTTCTTCAAGGTGAAGGTCCGCGCCCTTGAGGCTCTTGGTGACGGCGGTGACGGCACCACATTGCGTGTGGCCGAGCACGACGAGCACCGGGGTGTTCACGTGCGCCAGGCCGTATTCAATGGAGCCGATCTCGTCGGTGTCGCAGACGTTGCCGGCCACGCGGATGACGAAGATGTCCATGACGCCCATGTCGAAGACCCGCTCGACGGGGACGCGCGAGTCGGAGCAGGTGATGACGGTGACAAGGGCGTGGTTGCCCTGGTCTTCCGAGCCGGCCTGTGCAAGGCGGGCGGCGTCGGTGTGGGGGTTGAGGGATTGGCCCGCGACGAATCGTTCGTTGCCCGTGGTGAGCAGTTCGAGCACCTCATCGGGCGAGGGCTTGAGGTCGAAGCCCTTTGTGTGCAGGGACGAAGCGCCGTGTGACGCCTCGGCGGCCTGTGCCCGCGCACCGACGTTCAGCGCGGTGAGCAGGAGCAACTGGGTGAGGACCGCAATGGTCAGGATCGCAAAGATCGATCGGGTCGAACGGTGGGCTCGTGACATGACAGCTTTCCCTGGATAGGCCTCTGAACTGTCGAACGAGCGCCCAACGCGCGATCGCTCCCCTTATCAAGGGTCAGTCACAGAGGCGGCCTCGGTAGCGTCATCGGTTGGCGGATATCCAAGCTTCAGCTATTCCGGGAAAATACTAAAGATTGTTGCGTCTCGATACGTGACAACCCTGAGCCATGATTCCCGTTAACAAGAATCGCGTCCCGTGAGCGGGGCGTTTACCGGGTAAACCTCTCATGGATGGGTTTGATAGGCGGTGGCCTATCCGATAACCTGAAAATCGGTGGGCGGCCAACCGTTGTCATGAACTGCCCCACCTGGGCCTCTGGAATGACAGCCAATCCATTTGGTTGGCGGGTTCCCGTATCGGTCGGATGGCTGGCCTTTTCGAGATCTTCCTTTTTGACCCCAGGAGTCGTGCGATGTCGCAACCCACTTCCGCCGCGTCGTCGGGCATGGAATCGGTCCTGAGCGAGAGCCGAAAGTTCCCCCCGCCGGCCGCGTTCGCTTCACAGGCCCACATCAAAAGCTTTGCAGACTACGAGGCGCTCTACCGCCAGTCGATCGACAACCCGGAGAAATTCTGGGGCGAGCAGGCCGCGAAGCTGCACTGGTTCAAGAAGTGGGACCGCGTGCTGGAGTGGAAGTCGCCCGACGCCAAGTGGTTTGTCGGGGGCAAGACCAACCTTGCTTACAATTGCATAGACAGACAGGTCCGGGACGGGCTGGGCGATCAGACGGCGATCGTGTGGGAGGGCGAGCCACTCAACGACGGCAAACCAGAGGTCCGCCGTCTGACTTACCACGACCTGCTGCGCGAGGTCTCGAAGTTTGCCAACGTGCTCAAGGGCCTGGGCGTGAAAAAGGGCGACGTGGTGACGCTCTACATGCCGATGGTCCCCGAGCTGGCCATCGCCATGCTCGCCTGCGCCCGCATCGGTGCGCCGCACTCGATCATCTTCGGCGGCTTTTCCGCCAGCGCGATCCGCGACCGCGTCGAGGACGCCAGGAGCAAGATCATCGTCACCGCCGACGGGGGCTACCGTCGGGGCAAGGTCGTGCCCCTCAAGGCCAACGTCGACGAAGCGCTCACGATGACCAACCTCGTCGAAAAAGTTGTCACGCTCAAGCGCTGCGGCAACGACGTGCAATGGACCCCCGGACGGGACCAGTGGTACCACGAGTTGATGGCCAACGCCTCCGACCAATGCCCCGCCGAGGAGATGGACGCCGAGGATTTACTCTTCGTGCTCTACACCTCCGGCACGACGGGCAAGCCCAAGGGCATCATGCACACCACCGGCGGGTACATGGTGTATACGTACCTCACGTCGCGTTACGTCTTCGACCTGCACGATAACAACAAGGACGCCCTCTACTGGTGTACCGCTGACATCGGCTGGATCACCGGGCACTCGTACATCATCTACGGCGTGTTACCCAACCGCGTGCCGACGCTCATGTACGAAGGCGCGCCAAACTTCCCAGCCGAGGACCGCTTCTGGGACATCGTCGAACGCCACAAGGTCAGCGTCTTCTACACGGCGCCGACCGCCATCCGCGCGTTCATGAAATGGGGCGAAGACCACCCCCGGAAGCACAACCTCTCATCACTGCGAATACTGGGCACCGTCGGCGAACCGATCAACCCCGAGGCGTGGATGTGGTACCACAAACACATCGGCAACGAGAAGTGCCCCATCGTCGACACGTGGTGGCAAACGGAAACCGGTGGGCACATGCTCACACCCATCCCCTGGGCTACCACCACCGTCCCCGGCTCCTGCACACGACCCTTCTTCGGCATCGACCCGGCCATCGTCAGCAAGGACGGCGACGAGATGCCCGACAACACCGGCGGCTTCCTCGTCATCCGCAAGCCCTGGCCCTCCATGCTCCGCGGGATCTTCGGCGACCGCGAACGATTCATCAAGACCTACTGGAGCGAGATCCCCGGCTACTACTTCGCAGGCGACGGCGCACGAAAAGACCTCGACGGCAACTTCTGGGTCATGGGCCGGGTCGACGATGTCATCAACGTCTCCGGCCACCGACTGGGCACCGCGGAGGTCGAAAGCGCCCTAGTCTCCCACCCCGCGGTCGCCGAGGCCGCCGTGGTCGGCATCCCGCACGAGATCAAGGGCACCGGCATCGCCGCGTTCGTCACGCTCAAGACCGGCCAGCAGCCCAGCGACGAACTCAAGGCCAAACTCACCGCGCACGTGGGTAAAGAGATCGGCGCGATTGCCAAGCCCGACCAGCTCCGCTTCACCGATGCCCTGCCCAAGACGCGATCGGGCAAGATCATGCGACGCCTGCTCCGCGAGCTTGCGACCGGCGGCGAAGTCAAGGGCGACACCACCACACTCGAAGATATCGGCATACTGGCCAAGCTCCGCGCAAGCGACGAGAGGTGAGGTGCCCAGACAATATCAATCATCACACGAACGCCCACGGTCTCTGGCCGTGGGTTTTTCGTACAATGACTCGTGCGATGCAACACACACAACGCTCATGCGTTTCTTATGGACAGGGAGCTGCGCGGTAATTCTCTCCAGCCCCGGCACCCGGTCGATCGATCACCATTCCCACGGACCGCACCATGATTAGAAACCGTTTCACCCAAGCTCACACAAGGTTGATGGCCGTGGTGTTTGCCGCTGCGTGTTGTGTCTTCCCCGGCGGGATCGCAATAGCGCAAGACACCACAAGCCCCACGGGGCCGGCCGCAGCCCCCCTCGTCGATCCCGCGTCCGGACAGCTTGCCGCATTTTCCACGCTCTTCAACACCAGCCCGATTATCAACAGTCTCATCCTGGCGCTCTCCGTCGTGGCGCTGCTGCTATTTCTCTACTTCCTGCTGACCATCCGCACCGCGGTGCTCGCGCCGGCGACACTCGTGGACGACCTGACCAAGCTCATCGTGGCCGGTCGATTCGACGAGGCCGCCAGCGTCTGCCGAAACCACCACCGCGTCTTCCTGGCCTCCGTCGTGCAGCGCTGCGTCGAAAACGCTGGCAAGGAGCACTCGGTCATCCTCGACATGATCGACAGCGAGGGCCGCCGCCGCGCGGACATCGTCTGGAACCGCATCAGCTATCTCGCGGACGTTTCGAACGTCGCCCCGATGCTCGGGCTGCTCGGCACGGTGATCGGCATGATCAAAGCCTTCGCAAGCATGAAGTTCGAGGCCGTCAGCGCCGCCTCCGGCGTGCTCACCGACTCGATCGGGCAGGCGATGAGCACGACCATGTTCGGCTTGATCGTCGCCATTCTGGCCTTGATCTTCTACGCCGTCGTCAAGGGCCGAACCACACGCACGCTGGCGGACGTCGAACAGATCGTCCACTCCCTGGCGGACCACGTGAAACGGGGACGCGCATGAGCTTCTCTTCACCCACACGCTCGCGCGTCGGACCCGTGCTGCCACTGGCCAGCATGGTGGACATCCTGTTCATCACGCTCGTCTTCTTCCTGGCCATCTCGCAGTTCCGCCAGCAGGATCGGCAGATCGATGTCAACCTCCCCGGCCAGCAGACCTCCTCGAAACCCGCCTCGCCCACGCAGATCGTCATCACCATCACCCCCGACAGCGTGATCCACATGGGCACACGGTCCTACACTTTGAATGACCTGCGCCAGACGCTGGGCGAGCTGGCACGCCGATTCCCCGACGAATCGGTGCTCATCCGTGGCGACCGGGAGAGCCCGCTGGGCCTGACCGTACAGGTGCTCGACGCCGCCAGGGCCGCGGGGCTGCGCAACGCCTACATCGCCACGACCCGATCGGCGGATGAACTGTGAAGACCCTCGCGCTTTCGGGGTGAACGACCATGCCCACACTCCATCGCATCACGGCGTTGCTCTTCTCCGCCCTGCTCGTCGGGCTGTGTGTTCAGCCGTGCGCCGCACAGAACGACAACGCGGCTTACCAGTCGTTCGTCTTTGCCTACCGATTGCTCCAGCGTGGCCAGGACAAGGCGGCCGCGGAGGCGTTTGACGATTACCTGGGCAAGTTCCCCAGCGAACCCCGCCGGGGCGATGCGCTTTACTACCGCGCGATGCTGGCGCGTCAGGCCGGCGAGCCGACTAAAGCGGTCAAGATGCTCGACGGTGCGCCGCCGCCCACGCTCGTCCCCGCCCACGCGGTCCCCATCCTCCTCGGGCAGAGCTACCTCGACCTCCACGACAACAAAAAGGCGCTGGCGGCGCTGGAAAAGGTGCGCATCGATTCGCTCGAACCCGCCGTGGCCGCGTCGGTGCATTACCTGCGTGGCGTGGCGTACCGCGGCGCGGACAACCTCCCCGCCGCGGCCGAGCAACTCAAACAGGTTGTAAGTATCGACTCGCCCATGAAACCGATGGCCATGCTCGACCTTGCCCGCGTCCAGGCGCTGCAGGGCCAGAACGAGCAGGCGACCAAGACACTCGAAGACGCCATCGACCTCAAGGACCCCGCCGTCACCCCGGAGGCGGCGCGTCTGGCCGGCGACATCCACGCCAAGGCCGGTCGGCAGGAATTGGCCCTCGAGGCCTACCGAAAAGTACTCACCGGGTATCAATCCTCCACGCAGTTTGCACCCAGTGTCGTCGGCACGCTCTGGTCGCTCTACCAGCTCAAACGATACGACGAACTGCTCAAGACCTACGAAACCTACCGCGACAGCCTCAGCGGACCGGACCTGGGCACCGCCCAATACCTGGCGGGGTCGGCGTATCAAGACAAGAGCCAGCACGAACAAGCCATCCCGTTGCTCACCGAGGCTTCCGACACCCTGAAATCTTCCGGCGGTGACAAGGCGCTCTACAAGCTCGCGGTGAGCCTGCTCGAGACCGGTCAATACGAACGGATGAACCAGACCCTGGACCGGCTGGTGCGCGACAACCCCAAGTCATCGCTTGCGGGCGATGCGGTCTTCCTGCGGGCCTCGGCCGACATGCGCAGGGGCGACCCCGCGGCGGGGGCTGCGCGTCTGACGCAGGTCGTACAACTTGGCAAGGACCACCCGCTCTACGCTCGGGCTTTGCTGCAGCGTGCCGCGTTGTTTGAGTCGAGTAATCAGCCCGACGCCGCCGTGACGGATTACCGCGCCTACCTCGACACGCCGGAGGCGCAACAAAACCCCGACAGCCGATGCTCCGCGACACTGCGCGTGTCGGACCTGCTCACGGGGCTGGGCCTGGCCAAGCAGTCGGAGCAGACGCTTGCCAATCTTCTTGCCGGGCAGAAGCTCGACCCGCTCAACGAACAGGAGGCGATCTACCGCATGATGCTGGCCCAGGTCGCGCAGAAGAAAAACAAAGAGGCGCTGGCGACGGTGAAGACGCTGCTCGAAAAACACCCGCAGAACCGCTATCTCGACCGGGCGACGTATTACCGCGGGCTGTTGCTCTTGAGTCTTGGCCGACCCGACGAAGCACTGCCGGACCTCATGACGGCGGGCAACCGTGAAACCCTTGACAAATCGCTTCGGGTCAACGCCCTGCGACTGTCGGCACTCACGCTCCGGCAAGCCAACCGTGACGATGATTCTGCCGTGACGCTGGCGGCGCTTGAAAAGCTCACGGGGCTGGACGGCCTGAGCGTGGACGAACAGCTCTGGCTCGGTGGCAGGCTTTCCAGGCTCGGCCAACCCCGCGAGGCGTTGCGGTACCTCCAGCCCGTGCTCAAGCTCGATCCGCGCAAGCTCGACGGAGCGCAGCGTGCCCGGGCGTATTATGCCGCCGGCGTTTGCCTGCGCAGCCTCGGCCAGCTCGACGCGGCGATGACCGCGTTCAACCAGGCGGTAGCGCTGGGCTACGGCTTGGAAAAAAAGGCCCGGCTCGAGATCGCACGGGTCTACGCCGACAAGGGGCATCCCGACGATGCGCTTGCGGAATACGAGGGCCTGACCGCGTCGCAGGACGGCTCGACCGCCGCGGCGGCGCTCCTGGAGAGCGCAAGACTCTACCGCGTCAAATCACGGGGCTATGCCGACCGGGGCCTGACCGACCGTGCGACCGATGCCGACGAACAGGCTTACAAGTTGTTACTCAAGCTCACCGTGCTCTACGGCTACCCCGACCTCTCGCCCACCGCCGAGGCGGGCTACATGGAACTGGTGGATGTCGCCTCGGCCCTGAATAAAGGTGACGAGTGCGTCGCGGCGCTCAAGGACCTCTCGAAGCGATTCCCCGAAACGCCTTACGACCTGTATGCCCGTGGGGAATTGGCGCGGCGCGAGGGCAAGCCCGCGGACGCAAAGTTCCTGCTGCGTAAAGCGCGCGAGTCCGCGGGTCCGTCGATCCTCCCCGAGCTTGCCCAGCGGATCGACGCGGCGCTGCGCGGCCTGGAGGGCACGCCATGAGCTCGACCGAGCAACGCAAGACCGGGCCGGTGGTGCGCGGCGGGGCTTCGCTGTTCGTGTGGTGTGCGCTGCTGAGTGTGCTGGTCCACGCCGGCGTTGCGCTGGGGCTGTATCACGAATCGCTTGGGCAACTGGATATGAGTCGGCTCAACCGTGCCCTTGGGCCGATGCGCATCTGGCGGTCGAACGATGACGCTGTGGTGGATGACCTGCCTGGCGCGGGCGAGACGGGCGACAAGCCGAATACTCTTCAAGAGATCAGCCGAACGCTGCTGGAGGCCACGCTCGCTACCCCGCCGACGATCGATCAAACAACGGTGACGGCCCAACCGCCCCGGGCTGTGGACACCACGCCACCACCCGGCGCGGACGACCTGCTCTACGCACCGCCCGTCGCGCTGCCCGAGTCGGTGCGGGCACAACTCCACGCCCAGCCCGAGCTGGCGTTCGACCCCGTGGGCACGGGTGGCACGGGGACGCAGGGGGCCTCGTCCGGTGACGGCACGGGTTCGGGGGCCGACGAGGCGCAACGACTGCTCGCCGGCTCGGGCTTGACCGCGACGGCCATCGCACCGCCCACGCAAACCACGCCCATCGCCCTCGACCGGGTCGGCCCGATCTCCGACAGCCCACTCGTCAACGCCCCGCTCCAGCCCCCGGAAGTGGACTTTTCCAAGCTCGCGTTGGACCAGACCAAACAACTGGATATCCCCGAACACCTCGACGACGACTTTGATTACACGGTGACCACCTACGTCCCGCAGGCCCAGCGCACGTTCTGGGGCACGGTGGTCGAACCCGAAGACAAACGCGGGTACTTCCGTGTCGACATCGAGCCTAAGCGTTCGCTTCGCCGATTGGCGGCCATGCCCAAGGACGTGGTCTTCATCATCGATACGTCCGGGTCGGTCAGCCAGGCGTGGGTGGATCGTGTGCTCACAGGCGTCCGCAACGGGCTGGCGACGCTCAACACGGGCGACCGCTTCAACATCATGTTCTTCAAGGAAAACCCCGTGCTTTTGAGCACGAAAGGCGTCGTGGAGTTCAACGAGGCCAACCTGACCAAAGCCGGCGAGTTTCTCTCCAACGCCACCAGTTCGGGCTTCACCGACGTCAACGCCGCGATCTCCCGGTTGCTTGTGCGCGACGTGTCGGTGCAGCGCGTCTACGACCTGGTGCTGATTTCCGACGGCGTGCCGACGCGCGGCGTCATGGACACACGTGACCTGATCAACCTCATTACACGCGACAACGACCTGTCGGCCAGCATCTACTGCCTCGGCGTCGGGTCGAGGCAGAACAAACAACTCCTCGAGTTTTTGGCCTACCGCAACAAAGGCTTCTGCGAGTTCGTCGGCAAGCCCGAGGACACGCCCAATGCGCTGGCGGACCTTTTCTCGAAGCTGCGTTACCCGATCCTCAAGAACATCGACCTCGAAGTGGTCGGGCTGAACAAAGACGAAATCTACCCCAGCCACCTGCCCGACACCCACCAGGGCCAGCGTCTGTCCATCTTCGGCCGATTTGACCAGACGAAGAGTTTCACGATGCGCCTGCACGGGTACAACGGCTCGAAGCAGGCGGACTTCACCTTCACACGCGACCTGGCCGACGCCGTGGCCGGCGATAAAAACATCGCCACCTCATGGGGCTTCTGGAAGCTCCACCACCTCTACAGCGAGATGATCCGGACGAACGACGGCGAAGCGATCAAGGAACAGATCCGCGAGCTGCGCAAACGCTACGACCTCAAGACGGTCTACGACTGAGCGCGTGCGCTTTGCTGTTGCAAAGAACGCTCAGAGATAATTCCGTGACCACAGCGCGTTGTCACCCGCATTTTTCAGGGTGACGTGAGGGTTGGCGTGATTACCGATCTTGCCGTCCGCTGCCGTTGCGGTGGCGTATGGGTTGCCGTCGACACGGCCGGGCTCGGGCCAGTAGGTGACCTGTCGCGTGGTGTCGATGAGCCATTCGAGTAGCAGACGTCGGCCCTCTTCGACAGTGGCGCGGTGCGCGGGGTCGTGGTAGAGATTGCGTGTCTCCCACGGGTCGGCTTCGATGTCGTAGAGTTCACCCGTGTCCCGGTCTTTGCCACCCGGGAACATTGCCGGTTGGTAGTGGACCAGCCGCCAGCGGTCCCAGCGGATACTCTTGCTCCACGGGTGCTCGGTCACCGCGACCCCGCGCAGTGTTTGATCGCCTCCTCGCAAGAGCGGGGTCAGGTCGTGGCCGTCCGTGGTGTCCATCGCGGGCAGACCGCAGAGCGATGTGATGGTTGGGGCCAGGTCGATGTTCTCGACGAGCTGCGTGCTTTGCGCACGGGCCTGTGTCATGCCGGGGACATACCAGAGGTATGGCACACGGCAGACCGCCTCGCTGCAGATGCCCGGCGCTTTCTCCGGAACGCCGAACGTCCCGCTGTAGGCGCCGTGGTCGGCGTGGTAGATGATGACGGTGTTACCCAGCAGGCCGAGTTGTTCGACGTGGTTGATCAACTCGCCCAGCGCCCAGTCGACCTGCGTGATGCAGGCGAGGTACCCCCGCCAGACGCGACGCGATGTGCTGAGCCAGTCGGTTGGCTCGATCAGGCCCTTGCCTTTTGTGCGGGCACGTTCGACCATCGCGCGGAAATGCGGGGGACGGTGGGCGCAGTCGTTTTCAAAGGTCGCGGGCAGGTCGAGGTTTTCGCCATACATCTCCCAGAAGCGCCGGTCGGGCGTGTAACACTGGTGCGGGCGCGGCAGGGAGACCTGCATACAGAACGGCTTAGCCGCTGCGTGTGATTCATCGATAAACCTTTTTGCGGTGCTCACGCACCAGCCCTCGACGCTCAACTCGAGCGGCAGGATCGACGGTCGGGCGTCGTGTTGCTGCGCGCCGCGGAACTCGGGCAGCGCGACGCTGTCGTCGTCGAGGTGAGATCGGCCGTGCGCAAGGAGGAAGTCGTAGTAAAGCGATTGGGCCTCACCGCTGGATGATCTTTCACCGTAGCTGTAACACTCGGCGTAAAGGTCGCAGTGATCGCGGAGCCAGTCTTCGGGGTCGTTGGGCGTGTGGAGCTTGCCGATGCCCGCGGTGCGGTAGCCCTGCCCCCGGAAGTGGGAGAGAAAACTTGGCAACGAGTGGGGTCGTGGACCCGAGAGGCCGAAGTACCCGTGGTTGTGACAGTATTGGCCGCTGAGGATGCTCACCCGGCTGGGCGTGCAGATGGGGTTTTGCGTGTAGGCGTATCGGAAGCGCGTGCCCATCGCCGCGAGGCGGTCCATGTTGGGCGTGATCGCCTGCGGGTGGCCTTCGTAGCCTGTGCAGGCGGCCTGATGCTGGTCGGAGATGACTTCGAGGATGTTCAGAGGTGTGCTCATGGCGACATTATGCCGATTCGAAGGGGCGCGTTGCGTGCGGGCCGGTCTAAGCGTCTTGGCGGACCGGTTGGGGATGGGTTATACCAGTGCCCATGAAGACCACCGTCATCATCCCCGCCGCCGGTGTGGGCAAGCGCTACGGGGCGGGCGACAAGCTTGAAGAAGACCTCGACGGCCGGGCGGTGCTGCTGCGCAGCATCGAGGTATTTGCCTCGCGCCGTGATATCGCATCGATCCTTGTCGCGGTGAACCCCGACACGTTTGACGACTTTGTCTTCAAGTGGAACGACCGCCTGATTTTTCATGGGGTCAAGGTCGTCATGGGCGGACGCAAGGAACGCTGGGAGACGGTGCGCAACGCGCTGGAACACGTGGGAGACGACTGCACACAGGTGGCGATCCACGACGCGGCCAGGCCACTTACGAGCAAGAAGCTCGTGGACCGGGTGTTCGAGGCGGCGGAAAAATACGAAGCGGTGATCCCGGGTCAACCTGTCAGCGCGACGCTCAAACGTGTGGCGGATGTCGAGCAGAATGCGGATGAAGCCGACCCGCTTGACCGCATCCTTGGCTCCGCCGGCAGGTCGCAACTCAAGGTCCAACGCGTGACGCAGACCCTCGACCGTCGGAACACCGTTGAGGTCCAGACGCCGCAGGTTTTCACCTTACCCTTGATTAGACAGGCCTACGCCCGCATCGAACACGGCGAAGTCGACACCACGACCATCACCGACGACGCGGGCCTCGTCGAGGCGATGGGGCACGAAGTGTTTGTCGTCGAGGGCGAGGCGACGAACCTCAAAATTACGAGGCCGGACGATATTCTGCTTGCGCGTGCGGTGTGGAACATGATGCACAAGGACAAGGCCGCCGATGTGGCCAAGAAGAAGCTGTTCGGCGACGAGGAGGATTAATCCTGGCCATTTAACCCGGTCGCTTGCGACCGGTGGGCACCGGCGACCGCACCGCCCGCCAGCTTCCCCGTCGCCCACGCCCAGTGAAAGTTGAAGCCGCCGATGCGTCCGTCGCAGTCAAGAAGCTCGCCGACGAGATGGAGGCCCGGGCACTTTTTCGACGCCATCGTTCGGTAGTCCACCTCGTCCAGCGGCACGCCGCCCGCGGTGACCTCGGCGTAGTTCCACCCCCGGTCGCGCAGGACGGGCAACACCAGACCGTCGAGGGCGTGGGCAAGCTTGCGTCGCATGTCACGGGAGAGCTGGCCCATCGTCACAGCGTTTGGAATCGTCAGAAACTCCAGCAGGGCCGCGGTCAATCTCGCGGGAAGTTCGTCTTCGAGCGCGTTCAACACGGACCGGCGCGGGTTGTGCGTGGCCAGCGCCACCAGTTTCCGGTCCACTTCGTCAAATGAAACGCAGCTCGGCCAGAGCCTGCAATGCATCTCGGGCTGATCGCCCCGTGCGTGGGAGATGATCCACTGGCGTGAGATGTCCATCACGGCCGGCCCGCTGACGCCGAAGTGTGTCCAGAGCATCGCGCCGCCGCGTCGGGCGAGGACCCGGCCCTTCATGCTGACGCGCAGCTCCACCCCGCACGATACGCCGGAGAGTTTGACATGGACAAACGGCTCCGACAGCACCAGCGGTGCCAGTGCGGGGTAGGTGGGCCTGACCGTGTGACCGAGCGACTGCGCGAGCGTGTAGCCGCTCCCGTCGCTTCCCGTGCGCGGCAGCGACCGCCCGCCCGTCGCCAGCACCAATGACTTACATTCTGTTAGTCCCCCGGCGTGCCCCACGACAAACCCTTCGTGCAGGCGTTCGACACGCTCCACGCGCTGCGCCTCGTGGATGACCACGCCAAGCTCATCGCACCGCCGAAGCAGCGCATCGAGCACGGTGTGGGCGTCGTCACTGACGGGGAAGAGTTTGCCGGTCTGCTCGGTCTTGAGCGTGACACCCAACGACGCGAACCACTGCACCACCGAGGGCTGGTCGAAACCCGCAAGCACGTGACGCACAAAAGGTGAAGCGGGGGTGTAATCTTTCTCGGTGACACGCGCGTGGGTGACATTGCACCGGCCCCCGCCGGAGACGAGGATTTTTGCCCCCAGGCGTTTGGCGCCGTCGAGGATCGTGACGCGCAGGCCCGGGCGGTTCTGCGCGGCAAAGATCGCGGCGGCCAGCCCGGCCGCGCCCCCGCCGACGATCACCGCGTCACAGGCTTGCGTCATGCCAGAGAGCATAGCGTCAACCCAACCCGTCCCGGCTGACGATGTGCTTGAGGCCGAAGCGTTGGCGGTACTGCCCCGGGGTCATGCCTGTGATGCGCTTGAAGACGATAAAGAATCGGTTGGCGCTGTCGTAGCCGACCGCTCGGGCGATGCGGTCCATGGTGTCGTCCCCGCCGGTGAGCATGGCCTTGGCACGCTCGATGCGGGCCCGGCTGATGGCGTTCTTGGGCGACTGACCGGTCGTGCGTTTCATCTGCACCTCGAGGTTCCGTCGTGAGACGCCCAATTGATCGAGCACGTCTTCGACGGTGATGCCCGAGGCGCAGTGCTCGTGGATATAAGCCAGCGCCCGACCGACGAGCGGGTCTTCGGTGAGCACGATATCGGTGCTCTGACGGGAGACGACGCCGACCGGAGGCACCCACATCGGGTGCTCCGGCGGGGGCTGACCCTCCATCAGTTGATCGAGCAACTCGGCGGCGCGGTAGCCGATCTGCCACAGATCGTGTTCGATGCTGGACAAGGGTGTGGTCGACAGCGCGATCTCCCACTTGTTGTTGTCGACGCCGAGCACCGCCACGTCATCGGGCACACGCATGCCCAGGTCGTCGGCCTGGTCGATCACCTGATGGGCCAGGAAGTCCGTGGCCGCCATGATGCCGATCGGTTTGGGCAATCCCGTGAGCCAGTGACGGATCAGTTCCGGGCTCGAGACCGCCTTGGACAGCGGCGCGGTCAGGTCATGGCACGACCGCCGAGCGTCTTGTTCGATCAAGGCCCTGAACGCATCGCCACGACGCTGGGAGAACCAGGTGTCCCCCTGATGGATGTAGCCGTAGTGGATGAAGCCTCGCTCGAGCAGGTGCTCAGCCCCGAGCCGACCTATCGCCTGGTCATCGGGGCCGACACGGGGCAACGGGATAAGTTCGTATGCGTTGGAGACGTTGACCGCGGCAACCGCCGCCTCTCGGACCGAAGCCGCGACCTGTTGCGTGACCGTTGAGCCGAAAAAGAAACCGATCACCCCATCCACCTTAGACAGGTCGAGGTCCTCGAAACGCGTGAACGGTCCACCGGCGGTACCTATGAACCGCCAGCGTCTGCGGTGCTCGCTGTAGCCGAAGGCACCGAGGGCGACCTCGCCTTCGAGCAAGGCCCAACTTGCCACCGCGATGGTGACTCGAGGCATCGTGGACCGTCGTGGCATCGCAGGATATTACGATAATTTTGCGCAAAACACAATGTAAATGCGTATTGCGAGATTGTTTTAACAAAATCCTGTGGCATGATGGGTACAAAACGCAACCACTCATTGGTTGAGTGACCGGATTTGACAGAAAGGAGACGCTGAAAGATGGGAAAATTAAACAGCTATTCCCCTGTGGCCACAGCCGTGGTTGCCTTGGTGTTGTGCGTCGGCGTGGCCCATGCCGACGTGATCTACACCGAGACGTTCAATAACACGAACACGGACGGCCCCACCGGGGGCAAGCCGTTGTCGGACTACGGCTGGTCGGGATATGACAACGGCGGGACCAATCTTTCAACTTCGACCAACGACCCGCTGCGTATCCACATCAACGACTATGTGTTCATCGGGTCCGGGGGCCCCTACGCCAACAACATCTTCGCGATGTTTACCGCCCTGGCCGCGGTCAACCCGGCGGGTTATGACAGCGACCTGACGATTTCATTTGGCCACAGTGCGATCGATGATAATCCAACGAACTCTGGTTCGATGGGCTGGCGCGTGCTGGTCGAAGTCGGTGGCTCATGGTACGCCTCGGACTTCATCGCCCGCAGCATCTCGACTTCAAACACCAACGTGGTGGTCTCGTCCGCAAACTGGCATTCATGGGAAGACCCCACAAATGGGTTTGCCGATGGCGGATACGGTGCCTCTGCATCGTTGCCCGCAGGCGGCATCACCCGGGCCGGCGTGTTGGCTATCGATGGCCCGACTCAACCTATTGCCGGCAACGACCGCTTGTACCTGCGCGACTTTACCGTCAGCGGCACCGCCATCCCCGAGCCGGCGTCGCTGGTGCTGATCGGCTTGCTGGGGATCGGTATCGCTTCCCGCCGTGATCGGCGACTGTTTTGATTTGAGTCTGAGCCGGAGGATCGAAATATGAAACCTCGTCTTCGTGTGACATGGGCCTGTGCTGTGGTCTGGGTGCTGTCTGTTGCCCATACGCAGGCCGCACTGGTCACGTCGGACCTGGCCACGTTCACCGGCGGCGGGGGTGGGTCGGCCAACACCAGCATCTATACGCTGACCTCCACCAGCGATTCGTCATTTACGCTGCAAAACAGCGTGACCGATGGATCGTTCCTCGATGGCGCGGACGACGGTTACGCGATGCTACGACGCACCGCGACCACCAGTAAAAACAACATCGTCCACGGGAACTACGGCACGGTCGAGGCCGGCGACGTGGGCAAGACCGTGAAGATCGACGCGGGCTTCCGTCACGAGACCGGCACGGAAGTCAATTGGTCGATCCAGCTCAACGGCGTCAACGTCGGCACCGAAGGCGGACAGAGCTACCTGTCAGCCAACACCTTCACCTCGGGAGACCTGGACCCCGACACGAACTACAAGCTCACCACCGTGACGGCAGGGGCCGAGGGCAACATCGGCAGAACCACCGGGCCGTTGACCTACACCCTGCAGGTCGGCGACGTGGGCAAGGCACTGGGTTTACAGATCACTTCATTCGACAGTTCCAACCCGGGCGGTGCGGGAAGCCGTCTGATTTACATCGACTCGATCAGGTATGTGGTCCCCGAGCCGGCGTCCGTGGCGGTCGCACTGGCCGGCCTTGTGTTGCTCACGCGGCGTCGTCGGGTTTGAGCCGTCGGCAGAAGTCCTGGACAGAGGGGTAAGGCGGAGAATCGATCCTCCTGCGGCTGCGCGGCCAATCCGGGCGCGCAGTCGTTTCGACAGTTTCATCCGAGGCGGCCATGACCCACTCCCCACGTCGAAGCGCGTTTACCCTCGTGGAACTCCTGGTGGTGATTGCGATCATCGCGCTGCTGGTGGCCTTGCTGCTGCCCTCGTTGCAGGCTGCGCGGGAACGGGCGAGGCGTGTTTCGTGTCTGAACAACCAGCGCCAGATGGCCACACGGATGGTGGTGTCCGTCATGAACAGTGGCCGAAAGACCCTGCCCTCGAGCGCCGCCGACTCGGGCAACGGCGGGCGGGATTTCCTCGGAAGCCCCGGCGACGCGGCCGCCAGGGTGATGTTCGGCGATTTCACGCGCACCACCTACAACAAGCCCGACAAATACAGCGACTTGCCCAACCCCGAACCCCTCTACTATTGCCCAAGCTTTCAGAGGAAGCAGGAACCGACCTACTTCGACTACCAGAAACAGCCCGTGCGATGGGTCTTCTATGACAACCCGATCTACCTTGGAGGCTACGACACAAGCGGCTGGGCGGGCCCCGGTAAAAAACTCGCCTCTGTCGAGCGGATCACCGACGCGGGCGACGCCATGCTCTTTGCCTGCTTTGCCCGATACGGGTCAAACAACAGTTTCACCGAGTACCGCCACGGTCCGCTGGGTTACGAAAGCCACAACGTCTCGGGAATCCCGCTCGAAAAACTGGGCTGCCAGGGTGTGCCGATCGCCCGGCTCGACCTGAGCGCAGCCTTCGAGACCCAACTTGTCGGTTACACCATGTGGCCCAGCGCGGTCTACGACCTGCGCATGTTCCTGGCACCGCAATAGCCGACGATTTACCCGCCACGCCCGAACGCTTGCCGCTCCGGGCAAGTGAAACCATGCAATAATCCCTCGCGTCAGAGCGGTCATACTCTTACGCCGGCCCGAGCCGACACGAGGTGGTCTCGTGTGTAGCTTTTGAACCCAGATGGGAAGCCACGTGATGAAGATGCTCCTGTTATTTGCCTTCGTGTTGATGCTGGCTGGTCCTGTCGTTCTTGCCCAGGAGCCAACGGGGCCCGGCTACCGACTTGTTTGGTCAGACGAGTTCGACGCGGATGGCAAGCCCAACCCCGAAAACTGGACATCCGAGCGGGGCTTTGTGCGAAACCACGAATTGCAGTGGTACCAGCCCGACAATGCGTTCTGCGACAACGGGATGCTGGTGATCGAGGGCCGACGCGAGCGCAAGGCGAATCCGGAATACTCGCCGGATAAAACGGACTGGCGGAACCGTGAGTTTGCCCAATACACCTCGTCGTGCCTGACGACGCGCGGGCTGCACAGTTGGCAATACGGACGCTTCGAGGTCAAGGCACGTATCCAGACGCGGGACGGGCTTTGGCCGGCGATATGGTTTCTGGGTGTTGAGGGGCCGTGGCCCGACAACGGCGAGATCGACCTGATGGAGTATTACAAAGGCAGAATCCACGCCAACGCCGCGTGGGGCACACAAGCCCAGCACCGCCCGAAGTGGGACAGCTACTCCACACCCGTCGAGTCGTTCAACGACCCCGAATGGGAAAACAAGTTCCACGTCTGGCGGATGGACTGGGACGAAAACGAAATCAAGCTCTACCTTGACGATGAGTTGCTCAACACCATTGACGTGGAGAAGGCGAAAAACCCCTCAACCGACCGCGGGCCGGCGTACCCGTTCCGGCAAGCGCACTACCTGCTGGTCAACCTTGCGATCGGCGGAGCGGCGGGCGGCGATCCATCGAAGACCCCCTTCCCGACTCGTTACGAGATCGATTACGTGCGCGTGTATCAAAAAACGGAATCCAGCAAGACGCAGCCGCCCGCGCAAACGGACCGGTCCCGATACTCGATGCTGTGGGGCGAACACGGCGAGAAATGGTCGCCCGACAGCCGACTGCCGAACTTTTCGTTTGCGGGGTATCACTCCGGCGAGGACCCGCTGCCGAACGTGAAGGTGGCTGCGAATGTGCGCGACTTTGGCGCGGTGGGCGACGGCGGGCACGATGACACACCGGCGTTTCTCGATGCGGTCAAGGCCACCCACGCCGGCGCGATTCTCATCCCCGCGGGGCGTTACAAGATCACCCAGATCGTGGAAATCAAAAAGCCCAACGTCGTGCTGCGCGGTGAAGGCCCCGGCAAGACCGTCCTGTTTTTCCCCACGCCGCTGGAGACACTCCGTCCAAACCCCTCGCAGACGACAGGCGGCAAGCCGACCTCCGGCTACTCCTGGGGTGGTGGGCTGCTGTGGATCAACGGAGCCGTGGGCATGGACACGATCTCACCGATCGTCAACGAAACCCAGCGGGGCGATCGTGTCTTACAACTCGCATCACCACCGGTGGGAATCCAAACCGGCGACCGCGTCACCGTTCAGATGACCGACGACGCAGACAAGTCGCTGCTTTCACACATTTATTCGGGCGACCCCGGTGACACAGGCAAGATCAACAAGCCCATTACCATCCGCTTTGTCAGCCGGGTGGCCAAGATCGATGGATCAACCGTCACACTCGAACGCCCCTTGCGCCTGGACATCCGTAAACAGTGGCAACCGACTCTGCGCCAATTCAAGCCCAACGTCACCGAATGCGGCGTCGAAGACCTTGCCATCGAGTTCCCCCTCACGCCCTACCGCGGCCACTTCAGCGAGGTCGGCTACAACGGCATTGCCATCAACGGTGCTGCCGACTGCTGGGTCCGCAACGTCCGTATCAGCAACAGCGACAGCGGCGTTTACGTGCGGGGGTATTTCTGCACGGTCGACGGGCTGGTCATCGACTCGCAACGCCCACCGAGCGGGGGCTACACCGGGCACCACGGGATCGACGGCGGAACCGATTGCGTGGTCACGGACTTCGACATCCAAACCCGGTTCCACCATGATCTATCCGTCTCCGGTGGCAACTCCGGCAACGTCTTCAAGAACGGGCGCGGCGTGGATATGACGCTCGACCACCACAAACGCGCGCCCTACGAAAACCTCTTCTCGAACATCGACCTCGGCGAGGGCAACGTGACTTGGAAGTGCGGCGGCGGCGAATCGCTGGGCAAGAACAGCGGGGCACGCGAGACGTTCTGGAACCTCCGCGCCAAACAAAACCAGTCGTGGCCCCCACGCAACTTCGGCCCGGACTCGATGAACCTTGTGGGGGTGCAGACCGACATGCCTTCCCTGCTCGAACCGGACGGCAAATGGTTCGAGGCGATCCCGCCGGACCAGCTCCAGCCCGTTGAATTGCACGCGGCGCAGCTCAATCGCCGGCTTGAATCACGCCCATAAACTCACGCGCCCTCGAGGAAATGCCTCGAGAGGACCAAGCCCCGTTTTTCCCCCTCCTCCGAGCCGTTGAAGTGCTGGTCTTCGAGTTCGATACAGACCAGGCCCTTGTAGCCCGCGTCTTTGAGCACGCCCAAACCCGTGGTCCATGAGAACACACCGTGGCCCGGCAGGGTGTACCGCCACGCGCCGCCGCGAAAACTCCCGGGGGCGGGGACGATCGGCTTCTGCTCGTAGCCGAATTGGTAGAGCAGTTCGTTATCGATCTCGCAGTCCTTGCCGTGGACGTGGACGACGTGCTCAGCAAACTCGCGCACGAAGCGCAGCGGGTCGATGCCCATGCGGATCAGGTGCGACGGGTCGTAGTTGATTCCGAACGAAGGGCTCTTGAAGTGCTCGATGGCCATGCGGTAGCTCTCGGGCGTGCAGCACACCGCGCCGGCCCCGGGGTAGCCCTCGACCGCGAGGCGGACCTTGAGTTTTTCCATGTGCCTGATGACCGGTTCAAACCCGACGGCCATCAACTCCTGATTTTTTTTGCGCTCGAGCTGTGGCTGACGCGGCAACATGCAGGCAAAAAAACGCGACACGCCGAGCTTTGCGCAGGCGTCAAGGACGCTGATCGCTTCATCGGTGGCTTTCTTGCGATCGTCTTCGACTTCCGTGATGAGCTTGCCCCCTACCCCCGGGAGGTCAACGGTGCCGATGGCAATACCCGCGTCGGTGAGGGCCTTGACCTGTTCGAGGTTCGGGCCTGCGTCGAGTGCGGAGAACTTTTCCTGCTTCGCAAACGCGATGAGTTGTTTGGCGTCTTTCTGCCAGGCGCTCCAACCGATGCGGAAACCGATGCCGAATGATCCCGTGCGTGTGGTGCTGCTCAAAGGTTAACTCCCGATGGATGAAGCGGTGTGTGATCGCGGGTTGACAGATGCCCTCCGGTCGCCGCCGGAAAGCGACCGGGCTAAATGCTCCTAACTCCTGTCTGCTCTCTCCTGTTCTCCTGTTCTCCTGTTCTCCTGTCTCCTGTTCTACGAAAGCCGCCTGCCGGAATCGAACCGGCAACCTTCGCTTTACAAAAGCGGTGCTCTGCCAATTGAGCTAAGGCGGCCACGAAGCCGTATTCTATCCTAATCCACAACCCCCGCTCCCGGCACGAGAACGCGCCATGATTATCGTCATGAAACCCACCGCCACCAAACAACAGGTCCAGCACGTCGTCAACCTCGTCCGCGAGATGGGCCTCAAGGACCACGTCATCGAGGGCACCGACCTCACCGTCGTCGCGGTGATCGGCGACGACCGTAAGAAAGACAAGGACGTCGTCGAGCAGGCCCCCGGCGTCGACCGCGTCATGCGTGTGCTGGCCCCCTACAAACTCGCGGCGCTCGAACGCAAGCCCGAACGCACCGCCGTCACCGTGGGCAGGTCCTGCGTGTTCGGTGGTAAAAACATCCCCGTCGTGGCCGGCCCGTGCAGCGTCGAGAATGAAAAGCAGATCCTCACCACCGCTAAGGCGGTCAAACAAGCCGGCGCCCAGGCGCTGCGCGGCGGCGCGTTCAAACCCCGCACCAACCCCTACGCTTTCCAGGGCCTCGGCGAAGAGGGCCTCAAACTCCTCGCCGCCGCACGCGACGCCACCGGCCTGCCCGTCGTCACCGAGGTCCTCACGCCCACCGAGGTTGATCTTGTAGCCAAATACGCCGACTGCCTCCAGATCGGCACGCGTAATTCACAGAACTTCAAGCTCCTCGACGCGGCGGGGCGCAGCGGCAAGCCCGTCCTGCTCAAGCGCGGTATGGCCATGACCCTCGACGAATACCTCCAGGCCACCGAGTACATCCTTGCCGCGGGGAACGAGAACGTCATCCTCTGCGAACGCGGCATCCGCACCTTCGAGGACCACACACGCAACACGCTGTCCCTCTCGGCTGTGCCCGAATTGCACCTGCGCACGCACCTGCCCGTCATCGTCGACCCCTCGCAGGGCACGGGCCACGCGCGGCTGGTAGCCGACATGAGCCGGGCCTCGGTCGCCTGCGGCGCGGACGGTTTAATCATCGAAGTCCACCCCGACCCCGAACACGCCATGACCGACGGCGCCCAGTCCATCACCCCCGGAAGTTTGAGTGAACTGATCGTATCCCTCAAGAAAATCGCCGGCGCGATCGACCGCGATTGCTAGGACTAAAGAGATTTCACCACAGAGGACACAGAGAACACGGAGGAAGGCAAATAATTTTCAGAGCACGTGTCAGAATGACTTGAAATCAGAGCACGGATAAACGGGGCCGGGGAAGAAACCACAGATTGCGCAGATTTCACAGATCGATACAGATTCATGATCCGGAAAATCTGCCTTGAATCTGTGTGATCTGCGACATCTGTGGTTTCTGTCTCGACTCCCACGTATTTCTCCGGGCAAATGTTGTCCCGGCTGTGCTCTTTCTGTTAGAAAATCTCTATTCTCTGTGCCTCTGCGCCTCTGTGGTTCGTCATTTATTTGATGTTGTTGGGTTGTCAATTCCATGAGTTTATTTGAACGGGTTCTATATGTCGGCAAATCACCGTGACGGCTTCCCGATACAACGTCACAGCGTCGATGTCTGCGTCGTCGGCGGCGGCATGGCCGGCCTGTGTGCCGCGATGGCCTCGGCCCGGCACGGCGCGAAGACCGTGCTCGTGCAAGATCGGCCCGTGCTCGGGGGCAACGCCTCTTCCGAAGTCCGCATGTGGATCTGCGGCGCGCACGGCCGCAACATCAAGGAAGCCGGCCTCCTCGAAGAAATCCAACTCGACAACTGCCGGTACAACCCCTACGGCAACTACCCGCAGTGGGACAGCGTCCTCTACGCCAAGGCCGCGTTTCAAAACAACCTCACGCTCATGCTCAATGCCTCCGTCTGCGGCGGCGAGATGCAGAAATCCAACAGCCGACTCGCCATGGCCCGCGCGTGGCAGACCACCACACAGACCTGGCACGAGATCGAGGCCAAATACTTCATCGACTGCTCAGGCGACAGCGTGCTCCAGCCTATCACCGACGCAGCTTGCCGATGGGGACGCGAAGCGCGCGACGAGTTCAACGAATCGATCCAGCCCGAAACCGCTGACCGTAAAACAATGGGCAACTCCCTGCTCATCCAGGCTCGCGAGGTCGACGAGGAAGTCCCCTTCACCGCGCCCGACTGGGCTTACCGCATCGAATCCGAATCCGACATGCCCAACCGTCGGCTGCGCGTGACCGGACACAACTACTGGTGGCTGGAAGTCGGCGGTCTGAACGACACGATCCACGACGGCGAAGCCATAGCCCACGAGCTGCGACGCGTCGGCCTGGGCGTGTGGGACTTCATCAAAAACCGCTCGCCCCACCGCAAGGAGGCTGCCAGCTGGCACCTCGAATGGTTCGGTCAACTCCCCGGCAAACGTGAGAACCGCCGATACGTCGGCCCCTACACCCTCACACAGAACGACATCCGCTCCGGCAACGATTTCACAGACACCATCGCCTACGGCGGCTGGTCCATGGACGACCACCACACCGCCGGCATCTACTACCCAGGCCACCCCACCGTCTTCCACGCCGCGCCCTCGCCCTACCCCATCCCCTACCGCTGCCTCTACTCGCAGGATGTCAGCAACCTCTTCTGTGCCGGGCGGAACATCAGTGTCACACACGCTGCGCTCTCCTCGACGCGCGTCATGGCGACGTGTGCCATGCTCGGGCAGGCGGCGGGCACCGCGGCGGCGATGTGTGTGTCCAAAAACATCAGCGCCGGCGCGGTCTATCCCGACCACATCGCCGAGTTACAGGCCCAACTCATGGACGACGACAGTTGGCTGCCCGGGCGAGCGCTGGACCTGGGCCAGATTGTGCGCAGCGCCACCGTCACCGGGCCGGGTGAGACTCACATCCTGTTAGACGGACACGAACGCCCAATCGGCGACAACCCGCACGGGATCGACCTGGCCCTCGGCGAGTCGGTCGCCTTTGCGTGGGACCAGCCCACCCCGGTGGACCACCTGCGTCTGGTCATGGACAGCAACCTCAACCACGATAAACGCCTGCCCTGCTCCTACCCCCGGAAGCAGAACCCTCAGAAGGAGAACTGGTCGCCGGTGCCGGCCACGCTGGCAAAGGGGTTCCGCGTCGAAGTCCAGACGGGCCGGGAGAACGACGCGTGGACCACCCTTTGCGTTGAAGAGAACAACCACCAACGCCTCCGTCGCATCCGGGTGGACAGGCCCGTTACGGCGGTGCGTGTGACACTCGAATCGACCTGGGGCCACGATCGGGCAGGGTTCTACACCCTCGCCCCGCGCAGCCCGAGTGGGTGCGGACAGGTGGTCGATCAACCCCCGACACCGGTCACGACCTGGAAACAGGTGATCTCACGTATTAACCCCAGTGACCTGGACCGGGCAATCGGTGAACAGGACCAGAGGTGGCCCAAGAATTCCGGGGCGTAATACGCATCACCCCCGTGACACGTGCATCACCACATCCGCGATGCCCAGACCGCCCAGCAAGAGGCTGATGAGGCCGTTGACGGTGAAGAACGCCATCGGGATGTGGTACGTGCGCGACCCCCAGACCAGCGCGTGCTCAAGGACAAGCAGGCACGCCACGAGGCCGACGCCGACGGCGAATAAATAACCCAGCGTCGGGCTGACCTGCACGAGCGTGACGAGCGCAGCCAGGCTAATCAAATGCAAGAGTCGGCCGACCCACAGCGCGGGCTCGACCCCCAAACGCGACGGCATCGACCACAGCCCCGAGGCGCGGTCGATCTCGACATCCTGCAGGGCGTAGATGATGTCAAACCCCGCGACCCACGAGGCGACCATCACGAAGAGCAGGTAGAGGTCGGGACGCGCAAGCGATTCGGGGCGAATCGCCAACCCCGCCGCGAGCGGGCTGATGGCCAGCGCGGTACCCAAAAACAAGTGGCAGAGCCAGGTGAACCGCTTGGTGAAACTGTAGAGGCACAACCACACGAGCACGAGGGGCGAGAGCAGCACGGGCCAGGGGTTGTCGTCGAGTATCCAGAACCCCGACGCGGCCACGATGAACAGCCCCGCACACACCAGCGCAACGGTTAAAACGTACGACCGTGACAACCGCCCGCTCGGGATGGCCCGGCCCCTGGTGCGCGGGTTGTCCGCGTCGAGGCGTGCGTCGGCCCAGCGGTTCACGCTCATCGCCACCGTGCGCGCCAGCACCATGCATACGACAATGAGCACCCCCGGAAGTATCCCCGGCGGCTTTCCCGCTGGTGAACCGTCACCGGCCGCTGCGATAAAAGCCGCCAGCAGTGCAAAAGGCAGCGCGAAGACCGAGTGGGAGAGCTTGATGTCCCCCGCGAGCAGCGTGAGTTTGGAAAGCGTTTGCACGGGGCAGATGATAACGGCGGTGACTTGACAGCGCGTTAAAGCGGAGGGATAGCCATCCCTCCGCTTTGCCATCTCACGTTGAGCTTGTGGTCGATCCCGATCAGGTCGAGCGCGCGGGCCACGACGAAGTCGACGATATCCTCGACGCTCTTGGGCAGCATGTAGAACCCCGGGTTCGCGGGCATGACAATCGCCCCGGCCAAGGTGGCCTGTTCCATGTTGCGGATATCGACAAGCGACAAAGGTGTCTCGCGGTGGACGAGCACGAGTCGCCTGCGTTCCTTGAGCGTCACGTGCGCGGCGCGGTGCATGAGGTTCAGCGACGACCCCGTCGCCACCGCGCTGAGCGTGTTGCTCGAACAGGGGATGACCACCATGCCGTCGTGCCGGAACGAGCCGGAGGCAATGACCGCGCCAACGTCGCGGTAGTTGTGGATCACCAGATGGTCTGTAGCGACACCGTGGCCCACGAGCGATGAGGCGGTGACGCCTTCGATGCCCAGTTCATCGTGCAAGAGTCGCTGCCCGAGCGGGCTGACGACCAGATGCGTCTCGACCCCCGTTTCAAGCGAGAGTTGCACAAAGCGACGCGCATAGGCTGCGCCACTGGCACCCGATACCCCGACGACGATCCGACGCATGGATACTCTCCTCTTGGCCTGTTAACCGCCCTGATTCTAGGCACCGCAACTTCAATGTTCACCCTGTCGCAACGTGAACACCACCGCGTCTTTTTCGACATCGATCCCCACCACCGCCACCTCGTGCTGGGAATCCCGCACCACGGCGTCGAAGGTCGTGCCCTCGATGGCCGCGGTCAAGAAACCCCCTTTCGCATCCGAAGGGTCGGCCATCTTCGCCAGCGTCTGGATCGGGATCGGAAGCCTCCCGCCACGCACACCCGCGAGCTTGACCCGCACCCTGCCCGCCTCCACAAGCTTCACGTCGAAGAACAGGCTGACGACCTGGTCGAAACTCTCACGCTCAAACCGGAAAGCCAGCACAACCCGCCCGTCCTGGATCGCAACCATCGGCTGACTCACGCCGGCCGGCATCGATCGGCCCCGGCTCTCCTGCCAGTATGGGAGCTGTGTCCGAAGCCAGGCGTTGGCTTCGTCGACACCGATGCGCAGTTGGGACAACCCATCACCCGACCCCGTCGGCCCGAGCCTCGAAAAGGTGTTGAACACGCGCTGCTGAAGCGCTTCACCCCGAGCTGAGAGCTGATCGGTTGGCGTGTTGTCAATGGCGCGCTGCGCCTTCTTCCAATAGCCCGGCGTCCCGCGCGAGAGCAGGTACGCCCCGCCGCCGACCGCGATGAGCATCGCCACGAGAACAAGCACGATGCGCGTGAAGATAAAACGCATCGGTCGGGGTGCGCGCCGGGGGGGCGTCTGTGTGTTCGTTGTTGCCACGCGAGCCTCCCGCTATCGGCCCATCAACCGCAACCCCTTGACCGCCGACGCCAGCGCCTGATGAAGCAGCTCGTGGTCTGCGACGACATCCAGACAGGATTCGAGCAGCTCCACACGCATGACCGCCTGGGCCGTGTCACGCTCTGTCGGCGGGCACTGTCTGTCTACCCACGCCAGTGCCGCGTCACCGATTGCCTCGGTGGCGTCGATGAAAAAATCCGCTGCGCTCCCGGGTGATCCGATGTGCGGCGGGGTCATGTCGCGGTCAACCCACTCACCCGGCGGGGCGTTAATCGTCACCTCGATACTCAGCCCCTGGAACGACCTGATTGACCATCGCGCAGCATCGCTAGGGTTGTCCGCAAAGAGCACCTCGACGTAGCGCTTGTCGTCCCTGAAGGATTGAAGGAGTTGGGCCGATTCACCCGGGGTCATCGGGCGGGTCACAAGGAGGCAACCCACTCGCATCGCAGCCAACCCGCAGAGTGTCGCGCCCGACGTGCCCAGTCTGACCACGCCCTCGGCCGCCGTCATCCGTCGCTGCCTGCGGACTTCCTGGAGGGGAAGCAGGATACGCTGGTAGCGTGCCCAGTCCTGTTGTTCACGCGCCGCGGTCAGCGCTTCGAGGCACAGCGATTCGCTGGCAAGATAATCCAGCTTTGCCAAAGCGACGGAGGCGCGTTGCATGGTGTCATCGAGCGATGCGGGCATGGGTCGAGTTTAACACACAAGCGCGATCGGCCGGTGTCGTACGGGGCTACTGGGCCTGTGCGTCGGGCTCGTGGGCCTGGATGTACGCGTGGGCCTCGAAGAGCCTGCGTCGGGCGTCTTCCTCTCGCAGCACCCTGCGGATCGTGCCGTAGTTGGCACGTGCGTTGTTGGGGTCGGGGTTCTCGCCGAGCACGCCCAACGGCACGTCGTCCATGGGCCAATCGTCGCTGCGCTGCGTGCCGAGGGGGATGAGTGAGGACTGTGCGTTGGCCAGCGGGCTTCGGCCCCAGGCGTAGCGGTAGGCCACGGGGTTGGGCACGAGCGGGCTGGTCAGGATGAGCGTCTTCCTGTCATACTGCGGTCGGCCGCGGCCGTCCTTGCCGGTCTGAAGATAATTCGCATCCGCCGGTTGAAACTTCCGGTCTTCACCGGCGATGGCAAAGCCCACGATCGCGCCCCCCTCGGCATCGGCCACGTCTGACTCGTATTTCAGTGTGATCGAGCCGTCCTTGGCCTGCATGTCCACCACAGCCGGCGGCTTCCACGCGATGCGGTTGAAGCCGTATTGCGTCGCCAGCGCCCAACAGGCGATCCTTTCGCCGGCGGGGATTTTCAACTGCGGGTGATACCAGTTGCGACGCAGGTCGTACGTGCTGGCAAAGCCGATGTTCTTGTCGCCGGCGTTGTAAAGATCGAGGAAGGTCTTGTACTGGGCCTCACGGATATAGGTACCCGTGTCGAGCATTTTTTCGACGTAGTCGTCGCGCGTCTGCGGCGTGCCGTCGGTACACAGCGAGAGGATGCCAAAGGGCATATCCGGGTCGTTGAACGTGTCGCGCCACGCCTTGACCATCTCGGGGAAGAGATCGCGGTACATCAGGGCGCCCTCGTAGCCTTGCAGCGCGTTGTTATACCCCTGGTGGAAGATCGCGCCCTTGACGGAGAGGCCCACGATCGGGCCGATCATCCCCGCGTAACACGTACTGGGGTAGTTGTGGTCGGCGATCGGGCCGGGGTTGAGGTCGGTCGGCTCGGTCATGTTGTCGGGGATGGGTTTGTCGTCGGCCTTGAGTTTTTCGACGCGCTGACGGTATTGCTCGACGCGGTTCTCAAGGTCTTTCTTCGGGTCCCACTGGGCGACTTTATCGTCCCATTCTTTGAGCATGGACTTGATGTGTTCGCTCTTTGAAGCACGGAGCACGGGCATGGGCGTCCAGGTCTCGACGGTGGTCCCGCCGCGCGACGCATCGATCACGCCGATGGGCACACCGGTGGCCAGGTTCAAACGCCTGACGAAGATGTACCCGATCGCCGAGAGGTCACGCACGGTGTCGGGCGTGCAGACATCCCAATCCCCCTTGCGGAAGTGCCGACCGAACCAGCCGCTCCACTCGTTGAGCCGGGCAAAACCCTTCTTCATCTCGGGCCCCTCGCCGTAGGGCACGGTCAGGATGCGGATCGTCGGCATGTTTGCGGAGATCACCTCGACATCGCCGTGGTTGACCTTGGCAATCTCGAACTCCATGTTGCTCTGCCCGCCGAGAACCCAGACATCGCCCACGAGGATGTTGTCGAGCGTGATCGTCTTGTCTTTGCCCGTGATGGTCATCGACTGCGGCGTGGTGCTCACGGGCACGGCTTCGAGCGTGACCTTCCAAGCGCGATCGTCGCCGGCGGTCGCTTCGCCTTGCTTTCCGGCAAACTTCACGGTCACTTTCTCGCCCGCGTCGGCCCAACCCCAGACGTGGATGGGTTTGTCGCGCTGGATGACCATGTTGGTCTGGAAGAGGTTGCTCACGCAAAGCCCCTGGCCGACCGCGGGGACATCGATGACGTCTTCGCGCGGCAGCGGATCGGCGGATGTAGACGATACGAACGCCGACGTGCAGATCAGTGCCATCAGGACGATCAGGGAACGAAAGGTTTTGTGGGATTGCATGGTGTTTGTCTCCGTTGGACAGCGGGCTTACCAGCCCATGGTTTTCAGCCATTCGTACGCGATGACGGTGTGGCCGCTGGTGTTGGGGTGGACGGGTTCGCCGCAGATCTGTTCTGGGTCGACGTGTTTGATGAGGGTCTGGTAGGCCTTGTGCGTGCGGACGAGCCGGGTCTTGTATTTTTTGCTCATCGCGTGCACGGTCTTGAGGTAGCTCGGCAGGTGCTTCATCACGAGGCTTCTGAACGAATCGCTCCCGGCGTCGTTGGACATGTAGAACGGCTCGACGAGCACGACCTGGGCCTTGGTCTCTTTCTTCACACGCGCAAGGATTTTGTCGTAGAGGTCCGCGAACTCTTCAGCGGTGACGGACTGGTCGGCTACGCCGCGCAGCCAGCGGTGGATGTCGTTGATGCCGATCTTGATCGAGAGCCAGTCGGGCTGGTGTGCGATGCAGTCGTCGGTCCAGCGGTGGAAGAGGTCGCGGACGGTGTGGCCACTGATGCCCCGGTTGATGATGTTGAGTTTGAGCGAGGGGTATTTGGCGGCGATGAGGTCGCGGACCTGCAGGACGTAACCGTTCCCGAGCGGGGCGTTGGGGCCGCGGCGTCCGCAATCGGTGATCGAATCGCCGATGAACAGAACGGTCTGTCTGGGTTTGAGGGCAAAGGGCATGGCTAGAAAATCTCCGGGGTTGAGTCGGCCAAGATGGATTGCCAGATACGGGACGCATCAGCATACCCGACTCGCCTTTGCGTGGGGGCTTTGTCCAGCGAATCCGCTGCGACTATCATGCAATGCGAATCACCGTCGTTTGCCGATGATATTCCACGAACCGTCCACGCGACTCACCCGCCAACCCATTGAGACCATCCAAGATGAACCAGCCCTTCGACCCCCTGCGTCTTTTTGACCAGCCCGCGAACGTGTCCAACACTTCCCGACCGATGCCCGGCTGGCCTAGCCTCGACCCCAACCGCCTCGCGCCATCCGCGCCTTACCAGCGCTACCGTGAGATGACCATCGACGAGCTGCTGCTCGAAAACCGCGTCATCTTCCTCGTAGGCGAGATCAACCACGCCTCGGCGACCGGGGTCATCATGCGGCTGCTCCACCTGCAGAACCAGAAAACCGGCGTCGACATCAACCTCTACATCAACTCGCCCGGCGGCAGCGTCGACGACACGCTTGCCATCTACGACACGATCCAGTTCCTCAACTGCGAAGTGGCGACGTACTGCATCGGTCGCGCGATGTCGGGCGGAGCGATCACCCTCGCCGCCGGCGCCAAGGGCAAACGCTTCATCCTCCCCCACGCCAAGGTCATGATCCACCAGCCCTACGGCGGGGTCTATGGCCAAACCTCCGACGTGCAGATTCAGGCTGAGGAAATCCTCAAGTCCAAACGACTCATCAACGAGCTGCTCGCCAAACACACCGGCAAGAGCGTCGACCAGATCGAAGCCGACTCCGAACGCGACCGCTACTTCTCCGCGCAGGAAGCCAAGGAGTACGGCCTGGTGGACGAGGTGATCGAGAAGAGGCCCGAACAGAAGGAAGAGTGATTGTCAGCAAAGCCCACAATCTGTCGGGTGATGAGATTGTTTTTCTCGTTGAAGAAGACAAGGAGGCTGGGGGCTTTACCGCCGCGTGTAGTCGATGGGGCATCTACACGCAGGGCCAAACGCTCGAAGAACTCCGTGAGATGGTCAAAGACGCGGTGGCGTGCCGGTTCGAGCCGGGCGAACCAAGACCTCAGAGGATAAGTTTGCATGTGGTGCACGACGAGGTCATCGCGGGGTGAAACTACCACGCAACATCGATGCCGAAACGCTCATCAAAGGCCTTGTTCACATGGGCCATCGCGTCACACGCTAAAAAGGAAGCCACATCCATCTCGTCACTCAAAGATACGGCGAGCACCACGCCGTTGTGCCCAACCACAGCCCCATCAAGTCGGGCACGCTCAATTTCATCATCAAGGACGTTGCTGCTCATCACGGCTTAAGCAGGACGGAAGTGCTGGAAATACTCGGACTTTGAACGTGCCATTGCGTCGCGTTTCGCACTGAGCCGGAGAGCACGATCCTCCGTTGTTCGGGTTCGGTGATAATTTCTCTCTAGGCATGTTCTGCTGCGATCCAACAAAATCACTCATCGCCAACAGTGTCGGAACCGAATCCGTTTGTATGCGTCTATTAGAATTGTGCTCTCGTATCACAAATGGACACTGAAAGGAACCCCCATGTACCGACGTGCCCGCCTACCGGTCACCGCTGCGGTCTTTTGTGTTGCCTGCTCACTTGCGGGGTGCAAATCCTATGAGACGTGCGGACCGGATCCCACCGCATCGGCCAACGCCTCGACCCCAGAGGCCACAGCCCCCACAGAGAAAAACGGGTCCTGCGTCCGGTGGACCCAGGTCGTCACCTCCAGCAATCTCGACCTGGCGGACAACGCACACATCAGCTCCTCCGTCCGCCTCACGGGCACACTCATCGTCCCCGACGACGTTGAACTTCTGGCCTTCGGCAGGGAGGTCGTGATCGACGAATTGCAGACCACCGGCAAGGACGACGAACCGACGGACCGTCCGGGCATGAAGGTCATCGAGTCGATCAAAGACAATCAACCCACCCGGGACCCCATCGCCAATATCAGTTGGAATTACCTCCGTTCGGGCTACAGCTCGCCGGCCCAGGTCTACATGAACATCCAGCGCATGGGCACGTTGCCGAGAAAACTCGACCTCGTGCGCGGCCGGGTGCCCGTACTCCTGGCCACGGGCAGCCGGGTGATCGAACTCGATTCCTCGATCACGCAGAAAGAAATCCCCATCGGCCCGAACGCCGGCGCGTATCTCAACGTCGTCAAAGAACGCACCGGCTCACGCAACAGCACCGACCCGCCCCAGCCGCAGCGCTGCCGCGTCGAGTTGCTGATTTCTTACAACGACCCGTCAACCCTGCGCTTCGCCCTGCCGGTGGTGACCGGGGTGGCCCTCTACGACCAGAACGGCAAGCCCATCGACTCGGACATCAACAACAACTCGTCCTCGTCTTACTACTACCTCAGCAGCTACTCGTCGCGCCCCAAGTCGCCCTTCAAGATCCCGGGCTACATCACGCTCGACCCCGGCCAGGAGGTCGGCAAGGTCAAGCTCACCCTCATCGATGAAGTCAAGCAGGATGCGCTGAAAGTTGAACTGCGAGACGTGGTGCTGCCGTGAATACGGGTTACTGCTCCAGCGTCTTGATGAAATCGTTGGCCTCGTCGATCGATTTCTGCATATCGTTGACGAGTGTGGCGACCTGTTTGTCGAGGTCGGTGGCGACGTCGCTCAGGGACGCCAGCGCCCTTGCGTTGAGGTTGTGCTTCAAAAAGAGCACCTGGTCGCGGAAGATCACGAGCACGGGTTCCATCTTCGACTCGGCGTTCTGCATCTTGGTCAGCAATTCACGGTAGCGCTCTTTCGTCGCACGGAGCTGGTCTTCGCTGCGCCTGCGATAATCTTCACTCGAGTATTGCGCCAGTTCTTTTTCCCATTCGCCAAAGAGGTCCGTGGCCACCTTGTCCACCGACTTGATGCGGTCGCGCACAGCAGCGGCGCGGTCCTCGCTGGCGGAAAGCTCCGAGCGTAGCTTGTCGTATTTCGCTTCCAACTCGCCGCCCTCGTATTTCACGACCGAGCGGAACTGTTCGAGCGCCGACGCAAACTGCTTCTTGGCGGCGGTCTGCTCGTCACGCGCGTCTTCGACACGCTCGACGAGGATGTCGCGCTTCTGGTAGCCGAAGGTCTCCATCGTGCCGTAGTAGATGCTCTTGCAGCCGCCCGAAAAGAGCGCGGCCACGACCAAGAACACCGGGCACAGGGCTTTTAGACGGTTCATCGCAGGCTCCCGTGAAATCGTTTCGTATCGGCCAGTCTACATCACGGTGCGACATTTTCACACCGCGTCGCCCCGGATGGGGGTTCACGCTAACCTATGCTTCCCAAGCCACCGACCACACCCAACCCCAACGGACGGGACCATGCCAGATACCGTACAGCAGCACCTCGAACGCGACCTGCCCGCGGCGATCGAACGCCTCAAGCAGTTCCTCTCCATCCCCAGCGTCAGCACCGACCCGGCTTACAAACCGCACATTGCCACCGCCGCCAAGTGGGTCTGCGATCAACTCGCCTCGATGGGACTCGACGCCAAGATCCATTCGACCAGGGGCCACCCCGTCGTGCTCGGCACCACGCCCAACCCCGACCCCGACAAACCGACCGTGATGTTCTACGGCCACTACGACGTGCAGCCGGCCGACCCGCTCGATAAATGGTCCACCCCGCCCTTCGAGCCGACGATCAAACCCACCGCCGACGGCAAGGGCAAGATGCTCGTCGCGCGGGGTTCGAGTGATGACAAGGGCCAGGTCGCCTGCTTCCTCGAAGCGCTGCGCGCCTGGCACCACGTCCACGGCAAGCCGCCAGTCAACGTCCGCGTGCTCATCGAGGGCGAAGAGGAGATGGGCAGCGTCAACCTCAAGCCCTTCCTCGAAGCGCAAGCCGCAAACCTCAAAGGCAACCCCAAGACCCATTTCGTGCTCATCAGCGACACAGCGATGTGGGACGAGCAGACCGTGGCGATCACCTACAGCCTGCGTGGCTTGGTCTACTACGACATCCAACTCCACAACGCCAACCGAGACCTGCACTCGGGGATGTTCGGCGGCGTCTCAGCCAACCCGGCCACGATCCTCACGCAGGTGCTCGGCAAGCTCTTCGACGAAAACCACCGCGTCACCATCCCGGGCTTCTACGACGACGTGCGTGACATCGACGCCCACGAAAAAGCCGAGTGGGACAGGCTCGGTTTCGATGAAATGAAAAACTGCCTGCAGCCCATCGGCGTCTCCACGCCCTTCGGTGAAGCGGGCTACACCACGCTCCAGCGGAAATGGGCGCGCCCCTCCTGCGATATCAATGGGCTGTACGGTGGGTACGGCGGGGCCGGCGCCAAGACGGTCATCCCCTCGTTTGCCGGGGCGAAAGTCAGCTTCCGCCTCGCGCCCGACCAGGACCCCCGGAAGATCAGCGAGGCGTTCGAGGCCTGGTTGAAATCCCAACCCGTCCACGGCTGCCGATGGAAGATCACCAACCACGGCGGGTGCCGACCGGTCATCACCTCACGCGACTCGGCTTTTGTCGAGGCTGCCAAGCGTGCGATCCGTCACACGACATCGCGCGACGCGGTGCTCATGCGTGAGGGTGCCACCATCCCCGTCGTCGCGGATTTCCAGGGCGTGCTGGGCCTCGACAGCCTGCTCATCGGCTTTGGCCTCTCCGACGACCGACTCCACGCCCCCGACGAAAAATTCAACCTCAACTGCTTCACCCTGGGATGCAAGACCCACGCAAGGCTGCTCCACGAATTAAGCCAGATTTAACTGCCTTTACCGGATTGCCTGCCCGAAGGCAATGTCGTGGTCTTCGAGGTCTTCGATGCCGAACTCGAGGCAGCCGTAGGGCTGTTCGCACAGATCGTAATCGATGCGTGCGCCGCGGCCCTTGAGTTCCTCGTACAGGGCCTTGGCGTCGTCCACCCAGAAATAAATGTTCCAGAGCTTGTCGACGTATTTCCAGTGCGGTCGGATGAGCGAGTGGTCGTCGACCTGCTTGAGCATGATGTGCAGATTGTCGCGGTGGAGGATGCAGAAACCGGCCGGCTCGCCCCAGAAACGGTCGTAGGCAAAGCCGACCTTGTCACGGAAGTAATTGGCGGAAGCCACGACGTCCTTCACGAGCAGGATCGGGGCGGAGGAAGTGAGTTTGGGCATGTTGAAGTCCTCTGGGATGAACCACCGAGACACCGAGGGCACCGAGAAGAAGCAAAAGCGGATTGATCCGCAGATTACACCGATTCGAACCCAAGACTTAGGTTTTCTGTCTTCATCCGCGCAATCTGTTTAATCTGTGAATAACTCCGCCTTGTTCTTCTCGGTGCCCTCGGTGTCTCGGCGGTTAGTTCCCCGCCCTGGGTTGCTGCATGGTCAGGCAGTGGACGCTGCCGAGGCCGACGACGAGGTGTTTGGCGGGGACGCCGATGATTTTTTTGCCCGGCATGGCGCGTTCGAGGATGGATAACGCTTCTTCGTCGGTCTTCTGTCGGAACGTCGGGACGATGACAGCCTCATTCACGATAAGGAAGTTGGCGTAGCTCGCGGGGACGGGGTTGACGCCGCCGGGGCCGAAGCGGTCGGGGGGAAAGTTGTACATGATCGGCTCCGGTGCAGGCAGCGCGATCACGTCGAAGGGCTTGCCGTCCACGTCGCGTGCCTGTTGAAGGGCCTGCCAGTTTTTTTCGAGCAGGTCGTAATCGTGATGGCCGGGCGAGGGCCGAACCGCGACGATCCTGTGTGGGGCGACGAAGCGGGCGATGTCGTCGATGTGGCCATCGGTGTCGTCGCCGATGATGCCGCCCGGAAGCCAGACCACGTGTGAGGTGCCCAGGGCGTTGTGCAGTTCGCTGACGATCTGTTCGCGCGTGAGGTGGGGGTTGCGGTTCTTGTTGAGCAGGCACTGCTCGGTGGTCATGACGACGCCCTCGCCGTTGACGTCGATCGAGCCGCCCTCGAGCACGAGCGTGTGGTTCCACAGCGGGATGTCGAAGTGTTTAGCGATGTGTTGCGGGACCGCGTCGTCGAGGTCGCGTGTCTCGTACTTACCGCCCCAGCCGTTGAAGACAAAGTCGTGCGCAGCCAGTTCACCCTTGGTGTTCTTCACGAAGATCGGCCCGAAGTCGCGGATCCACGAGTCGTTGGTCGGGATGTCGAAGTGCGAGGCCTCGCGCACGTCGGCGTAGGGGCGTATGGCGTGGCAGAACATCTCGTGTTCCCACCGGGCCTCGCCCATGCACCCGGGCCAGGTCTCGGCGTTGTGCGGCGTGACGACCCACACCGCTTCGATGGGTTCCCACTCCGCGGGCATGCGGTAGCCCAGGGATTGGGCGGTTGAATTCGTCGGCATGGTTTTGAGTGTGGTCATGTGAAGAATGGACAGGATAACAGGATTCTGGGGATCAACAGGATCAGAAAAGCCGCCCAAATCGCTGGATATTCAACACAGAGAACACAGAGAAGAGAGGGGTTAGGAGAAAGGCATTTCTGGTATTCAGCCCGATCACTTGCGACCGAAGATCAAACCTCAGCGATCATCCATTGCCCATCATCATTTTTCTGCTCTGCGTTCTCTGCGTCCTCTGTGTTGAAGGTTCTGATCCTGTGGTCCCGTCAAGATCTTTCATATGAATAGATCAGTGTCGGATCGTCAATGCGCCCTTGGCGGGTTGGCCAAACTCGCCGGTGGCGGGGGAGCGGTCTTCGGTGGTTGAGCGGATGTGGCCGCTCATGGTCGTTTTGACCTCATTCACGAACGCGCGGATGTCGGGTTCTTCGCCTTCGACGACAAGCTCGACGCGGCGGTCGGGCAGGTTCATGACATAGCCCGCGACACGGTGGCCCTGCGCGATCTGGCGTGTGGTGTAGCGAAAGCCCACGCCCTGCACGTGCCCGGAGAAGTGGAGTGTGTAGCGGATCATGGGATTATCCGGGGTGTGCGGGCAAAAGTTTGTCAGATACAGAAACCGCAGATTGCGCAGATTTCACAGATACCGATTCAAGACAAACGGGATAAACCGCCCAGACGCCGAGGACGCCGAGAAGAACGGGGGATCACTGATTTTCTGACTCGGTGCTCTGGGTGACTCTGGGGTTCATGTCTTTTCTCATCTGCGTCATCTGCGTAATCTGCGGTTACGGATCGGAGCCATGGCGTAGTGAACCGTCCGATCATTCCAGCGCGGCGAGTTCTTCCTCGGGCACGTCGAAGTTGGCGTGGACTTTCTGGATGTCGTCGTGGTCTTCGAGGGCCTCGACCATGTTGAGAATCTTGCGGGCGTCTTCGCCGGTGCAGGTGACGGTGGTGTCGGGGATCATGGTGAGGGAAGCCGACTCGACGGTCATGCCGGCCTTCTCCAGCGCCTCGCGGACCCTGATAAACGCGGCCGGTTCGCAGAGGACCTGCCAGGTCTCGCCCTCGTCGGTGATGTCTTGGGCCCCGGCGTCGAGCGCGACGGTCATGAGCTGTTCTTCGTCCGCTCCACGGTTGACGAAAATCTGGCCCTTGCTCTGGAACATGTAGGCGACACAGCCCGCGCCACCGAGGTTCCCGCCGGCTTTCTCGAAGATTTTTCTCACTTCCGGCGCGGTGCGATTGCGGTTGTCGGTGAGGATTTCGAGCAGGATGGCCACGCCGCCCGGGCCGTAGCCCTCGTAGAGCGCGCTTTCATAGGACTCGGCCCCGAGTTCGCCGGTGCCTTTTTTGACGGCGTTGTCGATGGTGTCGCGCGGCATGTTGGCGGCCTTGGCGTCGTCGATGGCGTAGCGCAGCGTGAGGTTGGCAGCCGGGTCGCCCCCGCCGTTCTTGGCTGCGACGATGATCGCGCGGGCACACTTGCTCCAGAGCTTGCCCTTCTTGGCGTCGCTCTTGGCTTTCTTGTGCTTGATGTTGGCCCATCGGCTGTGGCCGGCCATGGCGGTCTCCTGTCTGGGATCGAGTCATCGGGTCGGGCCGCTCATTCTATTCGGAACTCGCTGGGCTGCCCGCCTTCAAGCCGGTTCACTCGCCGATCCACGATTTCAAGCCGGGTTCTGTGGCGGTGGCGGGTTTTTTCAGGCCTGAACCGGCTTGGCCACAATTCATCAACATGCGACTGGCGTTTTATCCGGTGCCGGTTACACTAAGGGACTCGACGGAATCGAACCGATAATCCCCCCAAGACAAGACCGGTTTATCCGAACCCACCCCGCCCACCGCCCCCGAGACCTATGATGCCCACCCCCACCCCCGCGGCCAAGCTCGACCGCAAGCGCTGGCTCCAGATTTCCAAGCTCGATTGGCCCGTGGTCATCGGCATTGTCGCCGTCCACGTCGGCGCGGTCGTGGCCCCGTTCTATTTCTCGTGGACCGGCATGGCGCTCTTTGTGGCGCTGGTCTTCCTCACCGGGTCGGTCGGCATCACGCTGACTTACCACCGCCTGCTCACGCACCGGTCCTTCCGCACACCCAAGTGGTTCGAGTACGTCCTGGCGACCATCGGCACCCTGGCGTGGCAGGGCGGGCCCATCCAGTGGGTCGGCACGCACCGCATCCACCACAAACACTCCGACAAAGAACTCGACCCCCACTCGCCCAAGCACGGCTTTACCTGGTCGCACATGACCTGGTGCATGCACCTCGAATCCGAGGGCAAGCGAGGCAAAGACGCCGCCAAAGACCTCCAGCGCGACGCGGGCCTGCTCTGGATTGATCGGCTGGCCATCCTGCCCCAGCTCTTGCTCGTCCTTGTGCTCTTTGCCGTCGGGCACTTTGTCGTGCCGTGGTTCGGGTTCGAGACGATGGGTCTCTCCTGGGTCCTCTGGGGCGTCTGCCTCAGAACCGTCGTCGTCTACCACGGCACGTGGTTCGTCAACTCCGCCTCGCACACCTGGGGCTACCGCAACTTCGAGACCACCGACCACTCCACCAACCTCTGGTGGGTTGCGATCCTCTCCTTCGGCGAGGGTTGGCACAATAACCACCACGCCTACCAGCGCTCCGCACGCCACGGCCTGCGGTGGTTCGAGTTCGACCTGACCTACCTCATCATCAAAGTCCTGTCGTGGGTCGGCCTGGCCAAAGACATCGTCCTGCCCAAGCCCGAAGAGATGCCGGGTCACAAAGGCACCGTGGCTGTGCAAGAGTCCAATACCCACAACCTGGGTGCCACAGCCAACTCGTCGGTCGGTGTGTAATACCTGACACTCGATTCACTGGCGGGCAAACCGCCGGTGACACACCCCATCACACAGCCCCGGCTTCGGGAGGCGTCAGCGTCTCGCCCTCGCTGCGTGCCACGACCACCGCGCCGCACGAATCGGAAAAGATATTCACCGCGGTTCGGCACATGTCCAGCGGGCGGTCGAACACAAAGAGTAGCGCCATGCCCGTGACGAGCGGCACTTCGATGCCCCGCGCCACAAGCTGCGACTGGACGCCCTGAAGGATCACCGCGATGGCGACGAGCGACGCCGAGGGGACGCCGGCCACGCCGATGCTTGTGAGAAGCGCGGTGAGCACAATAAAAAACTGCTGCGCCATCGACAGCTCGACGCCGAACGCCTGACAGATGAACATCGCGGCGACGCACTCGTACAACGCCGTGCCGTCCATGTTGACCGTCGCCCCGAGCGGGAGCACGAAGCTGGCGGTCGCATTGGAGACGCCGGCCCGACTTTCCACGCAATCAATGGTGACGGGGAGCGTCGCGGAGCTTGACGCGGTGGAGAAGGCGGTCACGAGGGCCGGGGCCATGTTGCGGTAGTGGCGCAGCGGGTTGACCCTGGCAACCAGGCCGAGGATCAGCGGCATCACAAGGGTGAAGTGCAGCACCAGCGCGATAAACGCCACAAGCGCAAAGACCGCGATGCCGTGGACGAATTGACCGAACCGTGCTTCTGGCCGGAGCTTGGCGTATTGCACCGCGACGGTGGCCGCGATCAGGCCCAGGACGCCGACGGGTGCGCAGCGCAGCACCAGATCGGTGATTCGCAGCGACAGTTCGTAGACCGCTTCGACCACTCGGGTGAGGGTGTCGCGCAGGTCGCTCTTGAGGCGAGAGAGGAAGTAGCCCGTCACCATGCTGGCCACAATCAAACCCAGCAGCTTGCCCTCGGCGGCGGCGGCGACGACATTAGGCGGCACGAGTTCACGGAAGACGTTGAGAAAATCGCTGGCCCCCTTGCCCGCGACCTTGCCCTCGACGGCCGAGGCCTCGCGGGCAAAGCTTGAGATGTCCTGCCCCACGAGGATGCCCTTGCCGGTCGAATCAAAGCCGGGCCTGACGAGGTTGACCATCGCCAGCCCGATGAGGATCGCAATGAGCGAGGTCGAGATGTAATAGACCAGCGTCTTGAGCCCGAGCCGACCGAAGTTGTGCTGCCGACTGATCGACGCGACGGCGAGGATGATCGAACTCGTCACGATCGGGACGATGATGAGCTTCAGGCCGTTGAGGAACAGGTCCCCGACGAGTCCGTAGACCATCACGTCCCAGCGTTGCGAAACGATTTTTTCAGCGGTGCTGCCCGCGTCGGCGGCGGCCGTGCCGGGGGGGATGGCGACGACGGCGCTGTGTCCCGCGAGGTATCCCAGCGCCGCACCGATCCCCAGCCCCAGCAGAATCTGCCAGTGCAACGCCCATTGCCAGGGCCACCGTCCTCGGGGCTTGGTCTTGCTCACGGTGAATGCAGGATAACAGATGGGGGATCAGCCGCAGATGAACGCCGATGGACGCGGATGGGGAAGGGATGGCGATTGGATCATGAGAAACGGGGGTTGGGTTTATTTAGCCCGGTCGCATGCGACCGGTGGGCGCAATATGGAGATCATTCATCTTCAACACACCGTGGTCAATTATCCATCACTGTTCATCCGCCTCGCCACCCGGGCATTCGCGTGTGACCTTCGTCCCCAGCTTCATGACCGGTTTGTCTCCCCTGATCCCCTTTCAGGCTCGCACACCGTTCGTTCGGCGTAAACCGAACACCGAGACTCCCATGCCCGTCAGGTACAACATGAAGACCGCCGGCTCGGGGATGACGGTGTTGCCTGCTTCGACGGTGATGTTATCGATCCCAACATATCCCGGGTAAGGACCGAATTGGATGTGCAGCCCATTGAGGCTAAAAAGATTGGCCTCAAAGCTGTAGTGGGAGGCGCCAATGTTGACGGTCTTGCTCTTGAGCAGCGTCGTGTAGTCGCCGCTCCATATCTGGACTTCCACATTGCGGGCTTGCGTGGCGTAGTCATACACCCCCAGATCAAAACTGAAAAGGCTGACACCCTGCGTCCAGCCCGAGTCAGGCATCACTGCGACATCGCCATAGGTATCGGAGTTGTAGCTGATGCCCTGAAGGTCACTGAAACCCAAGGCCCAGACACGCAACTGGTCGGTCGCCGGAGCGCTACCCCAACCGTTCTTGGCCCTGTAGAGAATGTCCAGGTTTGGGGCGGTGCCAAAGTTGTCACCCGTGACGTTTCCATTCCCTGAAGAGTTCCAGGGGTCCACCACGACCGGGGCCGCTTGGGCTCTGCCGACCATCCATGCCGCCATGAGTGTCACGACCACGAGTGTTTGCCAAATCGTTTTCACGTATGGTTCCCTTTTTCCCTGTGTTCCCGCCAAGTTTTGCCACCAGCGGTAGAGTGGTGCCGACCCATGATTCGTGACACCGTCTGGTACCCCATCCTGTTCGAGGTACCGTTGTGTATCCCGAATATCACGGCGATGGAATATACCACTAAAATATTTGGGGTCAAGATAAATCTATATATTTTTTATGTTTACGTGAGCCGCAGAAGGGCTGGGGGGTTTAGGCAAGATGAATAGGATTGGACAAAAAAAGAATTGCCCGCGGGCGCTGATCGCTATGGGAGCACGTCAATCGTCAACCCTTGCCTCTGACGAGCCTCGGGTACCCGAGTTTTTCGTTCACCCGCACCTGCAGCGCGCGGAGGTAACTGTTGACCGCGGCGTCGTCGCGTTTGGCACTGAAGGAGCCTTTGAGGTCGGCCTTGCCGAGCAGGTCGTTGAACATCGCGGTATGGTCGGCCAGTTGGAGCGTGGCCTGCCAGACGGCGGCGCGGAGCGGGTCGTCGCCGGGGTCGTTCTTGACGTAGACAAAGCCCGCGCCCTCGTAGATGCCGACCTCGCGACGGTCTTCGCCGGCGAAGATCACGTAGTGGACCGTGGTGTTGGTGGCGGTCTCGTCCATGGGCGTACGGCCGGCGCGGGGCTGCCAGAAGACGCGCAGCGTCACCGCCTGCACCGGGTTCTCAGCCGGCCCGTCGAAGAGCAGGATCGTGAGGTTGTTGCTGTCATCGAAGGAGTAAACCGCGGACTCGAACCCGCCCGAGAGCGAGACGCCCTGATGGGTGATACTGGTGATGGCCAGTTCACCGGAGGGCCCCATCCTCGGGATCAGCCCGCAGCCGGCGACACACAGCGATACCGTGGTGACGCACACGATCCGGGCAATCGCACGACGCAAAGAGTCCATCAATCTTCTTCCTTGGCCACGGGTTCGGGGAGGGGGTCGGGGACGGGATCGTTGAGTGATTCGGGTCGGCGTTCCGCACGGGTGGGCAAAACATTTTTCGGGGCGGGGATGCCCAGGCACGCCAGGGCGTCGCGCTCGACCATGGCGCGCAGGGCCTCACGCGGCACGACGGGCAACGGCGTGCCGTGGCAGAGGTTGTGCAGCGTGTAGATCGCGCTGACCGCATCGCGGGGCTGGCAGAAGGGGTAGCCCGAGGCAAAGAGCAGCTTGTCGATGACCTTGGCCTCGTAGGCGGCTAACAGGTTGTTATAGAGCCGCCAGGGGTGGCCGGCGACCTCGGCGGTGTCGGCGTAGACGTGCGGGTGCTTGTCCACGAGCGCCAACGCCTGGTCGGTGAAGGGGTGGGCCATCCCGGAGAGGCAGACGCGCAGCGTCGGGAACGCGCGGGCGACCTCGTCCCAGAGAAAGGGCTGGGCAAACTCGAGCTGCGCGGTGGGCGACAGCGCGGTGTTGCTCACCACCATGACGGGCAGGTTTTTTTCTTCGCACCGCTCAAAGAGGCGCATCGCGCGGGAGTGCGTCGGGGAGTAGCCGCCCATCGCCGGGCTGACGACGACGCCGACCAGACCTTGCGCGACCAGGTCGTCCAGCGCCGCGTTCCGGTCACGTAGCGGGTCGATGCAGCCCATGCCCAGCAACCGGTCGGGCCTGCGTTTGACGAAAGTCGCCACGTCTTCAAACGAGATCGACGCGCCCGTGAGCGGGCTTTGAAGCGCCAGCACGATGGCAATGTCCACGACCGATGTCGCCTCATCGAACGCCTCGGGCGTCGAACCGGGTCGGTCCCACGGGTCGGGGCTCTGTCGCACGAGCCTCTGCGCCACCGCCGGCCCGACCTGCTCGGGCTGCTGCCAGTAAAAGGTGTGCGTGTCGACGATCATCGTGTGATTGAAATGTTAACCCGTGGGCAGACGGAAAGGAAGTAGCCGCCGATGAACGCCGATGAACGCAGATAGAAAAAGAGCAAGAATAAATCCGATTTGCAAAAGTAGGCGATGTAATCACAGCCACGATCTCTATGCTTTTTGTATTTATCGGCGTTCATCTGCGTTCATCTGCGGCTATTTCTTACGCCCCGTGCTGCTTGTCGTAATCCGCAGCCGAGAGGAGTTTTTCGAGTTGTGCGGGGTCACTGGCTTTGACCTGGATGAGCCAGGCGTTGCCGAACGGGTCTTCGTTGAGCATCGCCGGGTTGTCAATGGCTTCCTGGTTGACCTTGACGACCTCGCCATCGACGCCGACGTAGAGTTCGCTCGTGGCCTTGACGGACTCGACCTCGCCGAAGGTCTCACCGGCTTTGATCGGGCCGGCGGTCTTCGTGATGTCGACATAAGTCACGTCGGTCAGTTCATCGACCGCGAACTGGCTAACGCCGATCGTCACGGTCGAGCCGTCGCTTTCGAGCTTGTGCCACTCGTGCGATTCGAGGTAGCGTCGGTCGTTGGGGCTGGGCATATCGAAGTCTCCTTGATTCGGTCTGATTCAGGTCAGTGTAGCAGTGACACGCAATCGCGGCTTACGCCAATTGACGGGCAAGCCAACCCGGTACGAGGTCGAGCAACCGCGTGCGCCACGTGATCTGGGAGAAGCTGTGGTCGGCTTCGGGGATTGTGTGGTAGGTCACGGGCACGCCGGCCTGGGCCATGCGCTGGTGAAACTTCTCCGAGACCGCGGGCGTGACAGCCGTGTCGGCAGTGCCCTGCACGATGAGGGTGGGGATTTTGACTTTGGCGGCGTCACCCACGGGGTCGAGCGTCTGGATGTCCTTGAAAAAATCCCTGTGCAGTGTGTGCGGGCCGCGCGTGACGGTGCCGGTGGGGGCGCACGCCTCCTGGCTGGTGTGTCGGCACATGTTCTCGACGGTGGTCGGCGCGAGCATCACGCGCGTCTTGAACGCATTCGTCCGCGCCGGCACACAGCCCGCCAGCAACCCGCCGAGGCTGAAGCCCAACAGGCCCATGCGTGAACGGTCGACGAACGGCTGGCCCTTCAGCCAATCGGTCATGCGCAGCGCGTCTTTGAGTTCACCCGTCACCAGCATCTGATCGAACGAGCCGTCGGACTCACCGGAGTGGATAAAGTCGAAGGTGACCGCGGCGATCCCGCGTTCGTTGAGCGCGCGTGCAAGCCTGACGAACAGAAAGCCCGACTCGATCCGGTGGCCCGTGAAACCGTGGAGAAAGAGCACGGTGGGGCAACGCCTGTCTGCATCGGGTGTGTAGAGACAGCCGCGCATCGTCTTGCCATCGCGTTCGACTTCGATCGGGGCCTGTCGCATGAGCGGTAGAATAGCAGACGTTCATTTTCAGTCGTTACGCACCGTCACACACCCATTGGGGCTCGATATGCAGACTTCCGACCCGTCACCGGACACCCGCCGCGTTTGGCCGATCATTGTGGCGACCGCTTTGTACGTGCTGGTTTCGATCCCCGCGGCGCTGATCCGTGGCAACGGCGAGTTCATCTTTTACATCCTGGTGATGCTGGTGCTGGGTGCGGGGGTCTACGCATTCGACCGCCGTATCCGTTTCCCAGCGGCGCTATTGTGGTGTCTCAGTGCGTGGGGCGCGCTGCACATGGCCGGCGGCCTGGTGCCCGTGCCCGAGAGTTGGTCGATCAACGGCGACCAGCGCGTGCTCTACTCGTGGTGGCTGATCCCCAATTACCTCAAATACGACCACGTGGTGCACGCCTTCGGCTTCGGCGTCACGACGTGGGCGTGCTGGCGCGGGCTGCGCACGATCGCGGGCCACGCACGCCCGAGCTTCGGGGCGCTGACACTGTGCGTCATGGGCGGCATGGGCTTCGGCGCACTCAACGAAGTGGTCGAGTTCGTCGCCACACTCATCATGCCCAGCACCAACGTCGGCGGCTACACCAACACCGGCTGGGACCTGGTATCCAACTTCGTGGGCAGCGTAATCGCCGTGATCGCCATCGGCGTGGTGAGCTCGCGGACATATTAAGCCACATGGCGATATTAAAAACGGATTTAGCCGCAGATGAACGCAGATGGACGCAGATCAGAAGTTAGAAATCCAGAACGATCCGTTTCAAATCCAGGCGTGGTTTCTGGAAGTTGAGAAGTAGTGCGATGTGTTTACCCGTAGCTTTGAGGTAGTTGAGACACTGGGCGGTGTGTTCGGGAGCAAGAGCTTCAACACATTTGAGCTCCACAATGACCTGATTCTCAACAACCAAGTCTGCCACATAGTCACCGATGTTGACGCCTTTATATTGCACCTGCAATCGCTGTTGACGAACGCCATGCAGGCCCCGCAACTTCAACTCCTCCACCAGTGCGTTTTCATACACCTTCTCAAGAAAACCAACTCCAAGCACATTCGACACCTCCATCGCAGCCCCGATGATCCGCTCGGTTACTTCGTTCAAACATCGGCGTTCATCTGCGTTCATCTGCGGCTAAATCCCCGGTTCTTTCTTCACTGCTTCATCGCCGCGGCGAGGATCTGGCTCGTGCTGGGGCGCATGATGCGCGGGTCGACCTGTTCGCCGGCCTGCAATGTGGCGCGCACCTGTTTGCCGCTGATGAAGACCGGCTTCTCTTCCTTGTGATTCTCCATCAGATCGACTCGGCCCATCGACTCGTAGTACGCCGCGAAGCCGACCTTCAGGGGCTTGATCTTCAGGTCGCCCTTGAGGTTGTCGAAGATGGTCTGCGCGTCGAAGTCGCCCCAGATCGCGCTGCCGTCGTGGTAAGGCGCGTCGGCGTGCTTCCGCCCGATGATGATGTGCGAAAAGCCCATGTTCTGGCGGTAGATCGCGTGCATGATCGCTTCGCTCGGCCCGCCGTAGAACATCTTGATGTCCACGCCCAGGAGCAGCACGCGGTCGGGCACGGAGCCGCCGACCTTCTTCCAAAGCGCCGCGTCGCTGTCGCCGTCGCCCATCTCGCGGGCTTCGATCAGGCGTTCGTAGGTCTGCATGCGGACCTCAGCCGACACGTCGTCGCCCTTGGTCTCACCGACGAGCGGGTTGAGCACTGCGCCGGCGTTCTTGCCCTCGCGCAGCAATGTTTCCAGGCCATAGACCAGCGCGTATTCGTGCGCACGGTGGAGCGGATTGCGTGTCTGGAAGGCAACAGCCGCGTTCCAGCCTTTGTCCGCAAGCATCTTTCGGCACTCGGTGGGCGACATGAGGTATTTGCCGACGAGCCCGGCGCGCTTGGTGGGCAGGGCCTTGATCTCACCGCCGAGCAGGTGGGACTTGTCCGCGTCGTTCTTGAGGACCATGTCCGCGCCGGGGTGGTCGGTGCGTTCGGTGCCGTAGACGCTCTTGAGGTAGCGGGGCTTGTCCCATGCAAAGACATCGCTGACGTTCATCGTGCCGACGATATCGCCGGCCGTGTTGGTCAGGGCGACCTGCGTGCCTTTGCCGACGCTCCGCGCAACCTCAGCGGTGACGGGCAGCGAGAGCGGGATGGTCCACGCAAAGAGCTTGCCGTTGGACTCGACGACTTTTTCGTCGAGTACGCGGTCGTAGACCTTCTGGATCATGAACCCGGTGATCGGGCTGAGGGTGCCGTCAGCGATGCGGTAGACGGTGGAGAGGTCCGCCGCGGTGACGCTGACTTTCGGGAGCTTGGCGGCCGCGGCCTTGAAGCTTTCGACCTCGCCGGCGGGGACGGTTTTGTTGACGAGTTGATCGAGTCCGCCGTGGGGTGGGACGAGGGGTGCGGTCATGGGGCTTGCTCCGTGGTCAGGTGTTTGCGTGGGTACCGAAGTTGTGCGCGAAAAACGTGGGTTTCCCGCGCGGGGGAGGCCGGATGGTAGCGGGGGAGCTACATGGCCGCAAACACGGGGTTTGGTGTTGTCCCGACGCCTCGGCGGGGGTAATGTGAGGGGGTCGACGGGGCCTATTCATCGGAGTTATGCCATGCCACGAACCGCACTCCTCCACCGGGCCGCGCTGGGTCTTGCGATTCTTGTGGGATGGGCTGGTTCGGTTTTAGCGGACCCTCCCCGACCGACCGCCACGCAGAACCCCGAAGCCCAGACGCTCATCGCGCAGGTCCAGAAGACTTACGCGGACATCGACCGCTTCGACGCCCGCATCGTGATGTCGATCCAGTGGCACGAGGGCCCGTGGAAGGTGTCGCGCCAGACGAGCTACCCGTTTCTTTTTGACCGCGTGGGTAAAAGGCTGCTCATCGACCGTCCGGACGTGACGGTGGTGTGCGACGGCAAGAAGCTGCGCGTCCAGAGCGATGCGTTCGGTCAGTTCTACCTTGAAGTCGACGCCCCGCCGGTGCTCGATTACGCGCACCTCGTGGCGCTGGTGCCCTTCATCGGCGACCCGCCGCTTGCGCTCGAGATGCCGCTGATGTCGGATGACATCGTCGCGCAGCTCTCCGGGGGGCAGGTCGGCAACATCGATCTCGTCAAGCCGCTGGTCAAGAGCGACCCCGCGCAGCACACGGGCCTGTGCTTCGACACGCCGCAGGGCAGGATGACGCTCTGGGTCAGTGACGCCCATCACACCGTGGACCTCGCGGAACTCGTACTGACCACAGCCGGCGCTCAGCAATTCGGCGGCGGCGACGTGGTGATCCGCTACGAACTCGACAAGCCCACGATCAACGGCCAGATGGCGGACATGTCGTTTGCCTTCAGCGCCGACGGGCGGGACGCGGTGTCGAGCATCAAGGAACTGATGGAAAAAACGGGCCAAAACCCGCAACGCGCCGCGGCCGGTGGCGGGGCAAGTGGCACGGAGGACGGGCAACCGTCCGGCGACGTGGAAAGGCCTGATGCACCGTCGGTCGCGCTGCCCGCGCTCTCCGATGGTCAGGTGCGAGAGATGAGCAAGACCGCCGGCCCGAGGTTGCGCGTGCTCATCTTCTGGGCTTCGTGGTCGCCCATGAGCCTGACTGACCTGACCAAGATTCAGAAGGTCTACGACTGGGTCGCACAGGAAAAAATCGCCGACGCCGGGGTGTACGCCATCAACGTGCAGGAGGCCGACGCGGTGGTCAAGAACTATGTCGAAAAGAACAAGCTCACGCTGCCCGTGCTCATGGACCGCGACTCGAAAACCTCCGACGCCTACGGCCTGCAAACCGTGCCTTACACTCTGTTAGTCTTCGACGGCAAGGTCACGCAGGTCTACCCCATGGGCACCCCCGACCTCGACACACAGATCGAAACCAAGATCAAAGAACTCCTCCCACCCCCGCCCCCGCCCCCGCCCCCGGTAGTGAAACCCGGAGAGTAGCCGCAAATGAACGCGAATACAGAGGAGAGACATTGAATTGAGTGGCGGATTCAATTCCGAAGCGCAACACCGGGTAAACAACAGGAGGCATCACGGGTCGTTCGGTAGATTGAGGTTGTTCGACGACTTCAATCCCGACCGGAGCCCGCGATGCCTCGCAACCATCTTACCGCAGACGAGCGT
>WGMF01000056.1 GCA_016125215.1 Phycisphaera sp. | reverse complement strand
GTTCGGCCGCGTCGTCGGGGCTGTGAAGTGAGATGTCGATGGTGGACTCCTTTCCAAAAGAGCCCACTATCCCAGACCCCACGCGGGAGCGCAACCTAACAAGCGCCTAACGCGCACGAGTTTTTTACGGGATTGGTATAAGTTCCCGTTAAACATGACATTTCCGACTTCTCCGAAAGACATCGGGCTCCGAGCTGGGTGGTGTCGGGTCTTCGAGGCCCGCCATCCTGTGAATCTCAGCACGGTGAGCACGCGGTATCGAATCGGTGGGCCGCGAAGACTTGGCCCACCCTACGGTTTCAAGCATGACCTACTTGCTGCTTGTAACTTGCCGTGTGGCTACTTCAGGCTGAACAGCACCAGCACGTCGTCGCGGCTCTTATCGGTGAATTGAAGCACGAGTTGGCCGGCGTCGTTGAGGGCGCTGGCGTCGCCGCCGCGGCCCTGACCGGTCAGGCCGATGCTTTTCGGGCTAAACGTGGCATCACCGATCTTCAGCTCTTCACCCTCCGCAACGATGCGGGTCAGGCGGTCAGGCTTGCCCGCCCAGACCGCGCCCATGCTCTTGAAAACAACGTGGCCGGCGGCGTTGAACTGCACGTCACTAAACTTATCGAGTGTCACAGCCTGATGCGGTGCCGGGGCGGGCATGCCCTCGTAGACCACGGTGGCGAGCTTACGCGTCTGCGTATCGAACAGCAGGGTAGCCGGGCTGCCGTGCTTGTTCGGTCCCGGCCGAGTCGTGATCGTCCGCACGAGAATGTATCGACCGTCGCGGCTGACGATCTGGTCGAAGATCGGTTGATGATGATCGACCGCCTTGCCCTCGTGTCCGGGCAGCGGGTCGCCGCCCTTGACGATCACGTTGACCTTCCCGCCGGCGTCGCGGTAAAAACAGCCGTGCACTTGGGAGTAGTCGCCCTTCTGGGTGCTGTCGAGACGTGCATAGAAGGCCAGCACGTCGCCGCCTGCACTGAGGTTGGCAAAGCGGGCGAAGGTGCGGTTGGCCACCGGGGCCGGTGTGCGGGCGGCCAGCACCACCCGCGCGGGTTTGCCCGGTTGCGCGGTGAGTATCGCGTTGTGATTCGGCCCGATCACGTCTGCGAAATAGACCTCGCCCGATTCGGTGACCGCCACCCGATGCAGGCCGATGCTCCCCATGTCGAGCTTGGCGGGGACGCTGGCAATCGCATCACCCTGGGCACACGCCACCGTCGGTGCCTGGCCGGCCTTGGTCATGAGGATGACGTTGTGTTTGTTCTCAGAGCTGGGGTTTTCACCCTTGCGACACTGCGCGCCCAAGGCGATGCTCTCGCCCTGCACCTCCAGGCGATACGCGCTGAGCAGCCATTGACTAAGAGGCTTGGACATGGGGTGATCGGGCAACGCGAGCGTCTGCACCGTCTTGCCGTCGCTGAGCACGACCGCGTCGACGCGCGAGGGACCTGCTCGCTTCAGGTGGACCGGTGTGTGGGCGACCAGCCAGCCACTGGGCGTGACGTGCAGCGTCGTGGTGAGGGTCAACAGCAGCTTGGCGTCCTGCGGTGCGCCGGGTGGCGGGACATCAGCGACCAGGGCTTGGTGCCAGACGAACGGGGCGTCGGGCGCCGGGGCCTGGCCCACCAACGCCAGGATGGGAAGCGACTTGGGCGTGCGCTCGGCGGTGGCGATGAATGCGACGTGACCCGCTGAACTGATCACTGCACGCGATATACCGTCGATCCTGAAGCCCCCGGGGATCGCGTCGCCCTTCTGGGCAATGATCTGCTGGCCAAGAATCGGGCTGGTCAACGTGCAACTGAGCCATACGATGAGCAAGAGTGATTTCATGCCTCCATTATATTGATTGCTGTATAGACCATAAACGCGCCGGCGGGTGGCCCATGGCGTGGCCGCGAAGGCCGCCATGTGTGGGGTGTGTAGAAAGTCGCGGTCATGTTGGATTTACGACAATCCAACCGAGGAACCGACGTTACCATCGCCGGCTTTATGGGGTGACTGTGTCACCCGCGTCATCTGCGGATATGTCTTCTTCCCCCGATTTTCACGCCGCGTCGGCGTCGGGGACGGGTTCGCCGGTGATTTCGGGGAGGTGGCCTTCGGGGACGACCTTGCCGGTGGTGGTGCGGATGATCGGGGCGGGGTTTTCTTTGACGTGTTTAGACCACGCGGATTCGATCTCTTTTTGTTTCTTTTCTTCAAGGCCGTTGAAGGCGGCGCGGCCTCGGCACTTGGGGAACGTCGAACAACTTAGCCAGAGGCCACGCTTTGACTCGCGGACGTTGAGCGGGCTGCTGCATTTCGGGCACGGCACGTCGACGACGAGCGGCGGGACCTTGGGCAGGATCACGGTTTGTTTTTTCGGGTCGAGTTTCACGATGCCGTTGCACTTGGGGTAGTTCATGCAGGAGAGGAACGGCCCGAAGCGTCCGGTGCGTTTGGTCATGGCGCTGCCGCAGACGGGGCAGGCGATGTCTGTGGCCTGCGGGACCATGGGCTTGCCCTCGCGGTCGATGGGGGCGGCGTAGTCGCAGTCGGGGTAGCGTGAGCAGGAGAGGAACCGCCCGTTTTTGCCGAAGCGGTAGACCGTCGGCGCGCCGCACTTGGCGCAATCGTAAGGCGCGGGTTCCATCTCGGCCTTGGCGTGGGACATCTCTTCGTGGGCGCGTTCGAGGTTTTCCTTGAACGGGCCATAAAACTCGCGCAGCATGTGGACCCAATCGAGGTGTTCGTCCTCGATCTTGTCGAGCGTGGCTTCCATGTTGCGTGTGTAGGCGACGTCCATGATGGTCGGGAAGCCCTCGACGAGTTTGTCGGTGACGACCTTGCCCAGATCGGTGGCACAGAGTCGTCGGTCGCGCGGCAGGAGCGGCTGGACGTACTTGCGGTCCTGGATGGTCGAGATGATCGCGGCGTAGGTGCTGGGTCTGCCGATGCCCTCTTCTTCGAGTTTCTTCTGGAGTGAGGCTTCGGTGTAACGCGGAGGCGGGCTGGTGAAGTGTTGTGTCGGGTCGAGGTGGATCGGGGCAAGGGGCTGCTTTTCGGTGAGCGGCGGGAGCACAGCGTCGTCACCGCCGGACGCGCCGGGGAGTCCGACGGCTTTGTAGAAACCGTCGAAGACGAGCGTGCGACCGGTGGCTTTGAAAGTGGCAGAGGGCACGCCGACCCCTTGTGTCTCGATCAAGACCGCGGTGGAATCCCACTGCGCCGGGACCATCTGCGAGCCGAGGAAGCGTTCCCAGATCAGGCGGTAGAGTTTGTATTGTTCTTCGGTGAGGTTGTTGCGGACGCGCTTGGGCGTGATGGTGACATCGGTCGGGCGGATGGCCTCGTGGGCCTCCTGGGCGTTTTTGTTGGATGAGGTGTAGTAGTTGGGTTTGTCGGGCAGGTACTTCTCGCCCCACTCTTTGCCGACGTAGTCGCGTGCCATGCGCAGGGCTTCGGGGGAGAGGTGGGTCGAGTCGGTACGCATGTAGGTGATCAGGCCCGTCTGTCCCTCGACGCCCTTGATGTCGATGCCCTCGTAGAGTTGTTGAGCGATGCGCATGGTGCGCTGGAGGGGGAAGCCGAGCTGGTTGGACGCGGCTTGTTGCAGAGTGCTGGTGATAAAGGGTGCGGAGGGCCGCGTGGAGGTTCGGCGGGTCTCGATGGACTTGACGCGGTATTGCGGTGCATGCTTGCCGATGGAGCCGAGGTAGACACAGAGGAACCGCGCGGGGCCTTTGCCTTTTTCGTCCTGCTTTTCGTCGGTCTTTTCGAGCGAGTAGCCCAGGGCCTGTGCGAGCTTGAGCGCGTCGTCACGGTTGTCGATCGAGACAGCTTGGCCATCGACCTCGACCAGCTCGGCCCGGAGGCTCTTATGATCGCTCAGCCAGGTGACGCGCTCGCGGATGGAGCGGGTCTTGCCCTCATCCACGTCGGCCAGATAGGCTGCAAAGGCCTTGGCCAGTTCGGGGGCCTTGGCAAGCTCCGTCGCAAACGAGCCGGTGACTTTCCAGTATTCGGTGGGGATGAAGGCCTCGATCTCGCGTTCGCGTTCGACCACGAGGCGCACAGCCACCGACTGCACACGCCCCGCGCTCAAGCCGCCGGCGACTTTCTTCCACAGGAGTGGTGAGACCTGGTAGCCCACGATGCGGTCGAGGATGCGTCGTGCCTGTTGGGCGTCCACCTTCGCCTGGTCGATATTCCGGGGGTGCGAGAAGGCTTGTGTGATCTCGCTCTTGGTAATGGCGTTGAAGACGACGCGCTTGGCCTGGGTCGTCTCCACGCCCAGCGTCTGCGCCAGGTGCCAGGCAATGGCCTCCCCCTCGCGGTCGAGGTCGGTGGCAAACCAGACATCGGACGCACTCTTGGCGGCCTTCTTGAGCGCGGTGATCGTCTTCTGCTTATCAGGCATGACCTGGTAGGTCGGGGCAAAATCGTGTTCGAGATCGACCCCCGGAACCGGGGCCTTGACCCCTTTGGGATTCCGGCTAGGCAGGTCACGGACGTGGCCAACACTCGCCATGACCACGTAGTCCTTGCCCAGATATTTATTAATCGTCTTGGCCTTGGTCGGCGACTCGACAATGACCAAATGCTTACCCCCCGCCTCGGGCAATGGGATACCCCGACCCTCCCCAGCGGTTGGACTGAGGGCCTTCTTGCTCTTGCTGGACACCTTTTTGGCCATCGTCAATCTCGGTCAAAGCTTCAACGGGGCGGCCAGAAAACGGCTGACCGCTGTACCCCATCATCGGTTACAAATTGGCGGATAACTTGAGCAGCTATGTCACGCTTTGTCAAGCCGATGACGCAAACCCATGTCAATTATGGGTTTGAACACCCAACCCCCCCGACGAGATTTTGAGCTTGGCTACCGGATGGCCTCTAATGCCAACCCTGCCCACGTGGCGGGCTCACCCTCACGGGGGTCGATCCAGAGCACGTTGCGGTAGCGTTTGAGCCAGGTGCGCTGCTGCTTGGCAAATCGGCGGGTCTGGATTTTGGTCTGTTCCAAAGCGTCGTCCATCGAACACTCACCTCGCAGCGCGGCGAGCACCTGTTTATACCCCAGAGCCTCACGCGCCTGCGGGCCGAGGAGCTCAGACCTGTCCAGACGCGCAACCTCGTCGGGCAACGGCTCCGAACCGTCAGCCGGTTGGAACATCGCTTTCACCCGCGCGTTGATACGGCGGTTGATCGCCTCCGTGGGCCAGTCCAGACCCACCAGCACCGCGCCGTGGCGGTAGCCCCCCCCGGAAGGTTCTCCCGGCAGCCCCGCTTCATGCCACTGGCCCTGTTGGGCGCTGATGGGCTGGCCGGTCATCTCGTAAACCTCGATGGCACGCACCATGCGTTTGGTGTCGTTGACGTGGATGCGACCGCCGGCCACGGGGTCCACTTGTCTAAGACGCTCGTGCAGCGCCTGATTAGACATCGCGGCCAACTCCCGACGCAGCGCCTCATCGATCCCCGGCCCGTCAAACAGGCCCTCCAGTAATGCCTTGATGTAAAGGTTCGTCCCCCCCACCACGACGACCGGCTCACGCCCGATGACCGCCTCGGCACGTTGCAGCCAATCCGCCACGGTGAAACGCTCCGTCGGTTCGACGATGTCGATCAGTTCGTGCGGCGCACGGGTGCGAATTTCCGGGGGGGGCTTGGCGGTGCCCGCGTCCATGTGTCGGTAGACCTGCATCGAGTCGGCACCGAGCACCGTGCGCGGGTGATCTCCACCAAGTCGTTCAGCCAGTTCGACCGCCAGTTCGCTCTTGCCCCCGGCCGTTGGTCCTACCACCACGATGACACGCGACAGGTCCATGGGTGCGATTGTAATCCCGTTGGGTTGACGGGGTTTTGCCGGTATTTGCTGTGCGTGATACGATTTTGAGTCTTGGGGTTCAAAGTCGAATCGATACAGAAACCGCAGATTACGCAGATTACGCAGATAAAACAGATGAACCAACGAGACGCCGAGAGCACCGAGAAGAAATCATGAATACGCAAACCGTCTTATTCGGTGTCCTCGGTGTCTCGGTGGTTTGACTCTCTTGTCTTGATCGCATCTGTGAAATCCGCGCAATCTACGGTTACTTCCCCGCTCCCTGTTTTTTGTTCGATGTCACCAGATTGATCGAGGTTCTACCATGCCGACCGCCCCGTCCAACGACCCCTTCCACGCCCGTGCCACGCTCAAGACCCCGCTGGGTGATAAGACCTACTACAAGCTCGACGCCTTGGGCGCACAGGCCCGCAAGCTGCCCTACTCCATCCGCGTCCTGCTCGAAGCGGTCCTGCGCAACGTCGATGACTTCATCGTCACGAAAGATCACGTCAACGCGGTGCTCAACTACGACCCCCGGAATGTGGGGGAAGTGGAAATCCCGTTTACCCCCGGTCGTGTCGTTCTTCAAGATTTCACCGGCGTGCCCTGCCTCGTCGACCTGGCCGCGATGCGGTCGGCCATGAAACGCATGGGCGGCGACCCCCGGAAGGTCAATCCGTTAGTCCCGTGTGATCTGGTGATCGACCACTCCGTGCAGGTCGACGCCTTTGCCTCGGCCACCGCGCTGACCATCAACTCCGAACACGAGTTCGAACGCAACAACGAACGCTACCAGTTCCTCAAGTGGGGACAGACCGCGTTCAATAATTTCCGTGTTGTCCCCCCCGCGACCGGCATCGTCCACCAGGTCAACCTCGAACATCTGGCCAAGGTCGTCTGGGAACGCGAAGGCGTGCTCTACCCCGACTCGCTCGTGGGCACCGACAGCCACACGACCATGATCAACGGCCTGGGCGTCGTCGGCTGGGGCGTCGGCGGGATCGAGGCCGAAGCCGTGATGCTCGGTCAGCCTATCTACATGTTGTTACCCGAGGTCGTCGGGTTCAAACTCACCGGCAAGCTCCCCGAGGGCGCGACCGCGACCGACCTTGTGCTCACCGCCACGCAGATGCTCCGCAAGCACGGCGTCGTCGGGAAGTTCGTCGAGTTCTTCGGCCCCGGCCTGGCTTCGATGCCTCTGGCCAACCGTGCCACCCTTGCCAACATGGCCCCCGAGTACGGCGCGACGATCGGCTTCTTCCCCGTCGATGAGCAGACACTCAAATACCTGCGCCTCTCCGGCCGCGATGAAAAACTCGTCCAGACCGTCGAGCAATACTGCAAAGCCCAGGGCCTGTGGCGCAACGATTCGGAATCGATCGTCTACTCCTCCGTCCTTGAACTGGACATGTCCACCGTCGAGCCATCCCTCGCCGGCCCGAAACGCCCGCAGGACCGCATCACGCTCAAAGCCATGAAGACGCAGTGGATGCAGGACTTGGCGGTCACCTTCAACCGCCCCGATGGTGCAAAGGACTCCACCCCGACCAAGATGGCCAGCGAGGGGGGCTCAAGTGCCACGGCCGTGGCCGAGGCGCCTGCCAAGCCCGACTCGGCTCAGGTCACTTACAAGGGCGAGACCTTCACACTCAAGCACGGCGCGGTCGTCATCGCCGCGATCACCAGTTGCACCAACACCTCCAACCCCGAAGTGATGGTCGGCGCGGGCCTGCTCGCTCGCAAGGCGCACAAGCTCGGCCTGACGCGCAAGCCCTGGGTCAAGACCTCTCTCGCGCCCGGCTCGAAGGTCGTCACCGATTACTACGACAAGTCCGGTCTCACCGCCGACCTCGACGCGCTGGGATTCAACACCGTCGGCTACGGCTGCACGACGTGCATCGGCAACTCCGGACCTTTGCCCACCGAGATCTCAAAAGCGATTCAGGAAAACGACCTCGTCGCCTGCTCCGTGCTCTCGGGCAACAGAAACTTCGAGGGCCGGGTCAACCCCGACGTGAAGGCCAACTACCTCGCGTCCCCCCCGCTCGTCGTTGCCTACGCGATCGCAGGCACGGTTAACATCGACCTGACCCAAGACCCCATCGGCAGGAGTAAAGACGGCAAGGATGTCTACCTCAAAGACCTCTGGCCCACACAGAAGGAAATCCAGGACGTCATCGCCTCGTGCATCACGCCCCAGCAGTTCGAGACGCGCTACAAGGACGCCTTCCGGGGGTCGGGCCAGTGGCAGGCGATCAAGGCCCCGGTGGGCGAACTCTTCGAGTGGGACGAAAGCTCGACCTACGTGCAGGAGCCGCCCTTCTTCGTCGACCTGCCCGAAAACCCCCAGCCCATCGACGCGATCCACAACGCGCGCTGCCTCGTGATGGTCGGCGACAGCGTCACCACCGACCACATCTCACCCGCCGGCTCGATCAAGAAGGACTCCCCCGCGGGCAGGTACCTTGTTGCCAAGGGCGTGCCTCAGGCGATGTTCAACAGCTACGGTGCAAGGCGCGGCAACGACCGGGTCATGGTCCGCGGCACGTTTGCCAACATCCGCGTGAAGAACATTCTTGCCCCCGGCACCGAGGGCGGTTTCACCACCTACCTCGGCCCTGACAACGGTTTGAAGTCCGGCACCGTCACCACGATCTTCGACGGCGCAGCCGCTTACGGTTCAGCCCAGACCTCCGACCCCGACAGCACACGCAAGGAAAACGCCCCGCCGCTCGTGGTCCTCGCGGGCAAGGACTACGGCATGGGCTCGTCACGCGACTGGGCCGCCAAGGGCACGTTCCTGCTCGGCGTGCGGGCGGTGATTGCCGAGAGCTACGAACGCATCCACCGCAGCAACCTGGTCGGCATGGGCGTGCTGCCGCTGCAATACAAGGACGGCCAGACCCGCGCGTCGCTGGGCCTGACCGGTAAGGAAACGTTTTCCATTACCGTTGATGATTCGCTCAAGCCCGGGCAAGACGTCGAGGTCGTCGCCACCGGTGAAGGTGGTAAGAAGATCACCTTCAAGGCCCGCTGCCGGATCGACACGCCCGTCGAAGTGGACTACTACCGCAACGGCGGCATCCTCCAGACGGTGCTTCGCAAGATGGCCAAAGGATAACCCTTCAAGCGGGCATCGGGCGCCGCTTGAAGGGTCAGCCGGGGTTGATCACGGAGAGGGGTTAACCCATCACCGCAGCCAAGTCGGCTTTGGCGTCCTGACCGATCAATTTCAGGTCGAACTTCTCCTGAAGGATTTTGAACACGTTGGGCGACACGAATGCCGGCGGGTTGGGGCCGAGTGTGATCCCCTTGACACCCAGGTGCAGCAGTGTCAGCAGCACGGCGACGGCTTTCTGCTCGAACCACGAGACGACCAGGGTCAACGGCAAGTCATTGACCGAGCACTGAAAAGCCTCGGCCAGCGCAGTGGCAACCACGATGGCACCATAGGCGTCGTTGCACTGGCCCATGTCCAGCAGGCGGGGCAGGCCCAGGAGTGAGCCGTAGTCGTGATTACGGATACGGAACTTGCCGCAGCCGAGCGTCAGGATGAATGAATCCTTGGGGGTGGCCTGGGCGTAGTCGCTGAAGTAATTGCGTCCCGGTTCCGAACCATCGCAGCCCCCGATGAGGAAGAATCGGCTGATCTGACCGGCTTTGACCGCCGCAACGATGTCGCCGGCCTTGCTCAGGATCACGCTGCGATGGAATCCGACCATGGATTTCCTGATGGGATTTCCCTTGCACGGGACACACTGACGGGCCTTGGCGATGACCGCGGAAAAGTCTTCGTCCATGATGCGTGTGCCGCCGGGCACCGCTGTGGCGCGGGTGTGGAAGAGTCGGTCTTTGTAGCTCTCCTTGGGGATGAGGATGCAGTTGGTCGTGGCGATGACGGGGCCGGGGAAGAGTTCGAACTCGGATTTTTGTTTTTGCCACGCCCCGCCGAAGTGTCCCGCGAGGTTGGGGTGGTTCGCCAATTTGGGGTACATGTGAGCCGGGAGCATTTCGCCGTGGGTGTAGACCTTCAGGTCGGTGCCTTCGACCTGCTTGAGCAGGTTCCACAGGTCCATCAGGTCGTGGCCTGTGATGAGGATGCCCCGGCCGGCCCGAGTGCCCTCCTGGACTTCGCGCGGTTCGGGCTGTCCGAACAATTCGACGTGGCCCGTGTCGAGCATCTGCATCACACGCAGGTTCATCGCGCCGCAGCGCAGAACCATCTCCAGCAACGATTCCACGTCGAAGTTCACGTTGGTCATCGTGGCAAAGAGAGCCTCTTCGATAAACGCGCTGACCTCTTCATCGCTCTTGCCCAGTCGGCGGGCGTGGTGGGCGTAGGCGGCCATACCCTTGAGGCCGTAGAGAAGCATTTCCTGCAGCGATTGAACGTCCGCATCCTTGCCGCAGACGCCGGTATTGCCGTTGATGTGGCAGCCGGTGCCGTGGGCGGCCTGTTCGCACTGGTCGCAGATGAACGGGAGTGAGAGCGAGGTCATGGGTGAGGTCCTTTCTGAATGAAGATGAAAATCGATTGGTCGTACATCCATCCGCACCCGCGAGCGGATCGCCCTATGATGCCTCCCGGGCGGTACGGCACTTTGACGTGGATCAATCTGGCTAAGAATAATTTCACCCCAACGGACCCCTATGGACACGAACGGGATACTGGACACCCTCTCGCGTTGCCCGCTTTTTGCGGGGCTGGACCCGGAAGGCAGGCTGAGGCTGACCTCACAGGCCCGGCAAAAGCGCTACGCGGCGGGTGAAGTGATTGCCCGGCAGGACTTCCCCGCGCCGGGTGTGTTTATCGTGCAGGTCGGCCAGGTCCGTGTCGTCAGGCTGGCCCCCGGGAACAAGGAACACGTCCTGCACCTGTGCGGCCCCGGACAGACTGTGGCGGAGGTGGCGGTGCTCGGTGAGTTTGCGATGCCCGCGACGATCCAGGCGATTGAAGAGACGACGTGCGTCTTACTGCCGGCTGGTCCGTTGATGAGGGCTTTAAGAGAAGATCACGCGCTTTGCCTGCAACTGCTTGGCGGGATGTCACGATGGGTCCACCACCTCGTGGACCTGATGGAAGACATCGTGCTGCGCGACGCGGTGGAGCGTGTCGCGCGTTATCTCCTGGCTGAAACCGGGCAGGACAAACCTACGCTCAACTTTGCCGGCACCAAGCAGCACATCGCCAGCCACCTCAACCTGACGGGAGAAACGCTCTCCCGAGTGCTGCGCCGATTGGACGATGCGGGATTGATTACACGGATCAACCAGCACGAGGTACGCGTGCGCCACCGTGAGATGCTGGGGGGTGTGGCGAATGGGCACTTCCCCCGAATCTAGCCCGCCGGTTGCGACGCGTCAGCGCGGGGCAAGCCCCGCGGCTAAATGGGGAAATAAAAAAGGCGACGATACTTGCGTACCGTCGCCCGGAGGGAAAAGAGAGACGCCTAAGTGAAGAGCCACCGAGATGCGACGCGGTGGCGTGGGGAACTTGTGTGAGGTTACAGGCCCGAGTCGTTGAGCAGCGACGAGGCTTCGTTGATGGCTTCAGGTAGTTGGGTGACGACTTCGTCGACCTGGGTTTGGGTGAGTTTGACCCACGTGAGGAATTCGGGATCGACTTCGAGTGTTTCCACCGTTCGGGTATAGCCGATGCCCGCTTTGGCCGCGGCGATGTCGGCGATGTGGACGAGTGTGGGCAGTTGTCGGCTGCTCTCGGGCAGCTCGCGTGGACGGTGGTGGAAGCCGGTGACGAAGGCAAAGTTGTTGGGGAACTTCCAGAGTTTGCACAGGCCGGTGCCGAACTGTTCGTGACTGACGCCGAGGATTTCGGTCTCCGCTGTGCGGAAGGCCAGCTTGTCGTCGGCTCGTACTTTTTCGATGACCTCGGCAAACTTCGTGCGACGGGCCTGCATCTCGACCATGACGCCCAGGTCGTGGATCAGTCCGCCGAGGAACGCTTCGTCCGGGGCACCCAGGCCGACCTTGTCGCTGAGCAGCCGTGTGGCGGTGCCGACGGCGATGCAGTGCTGCCAGAGGTCGCGGGCATTGAAGTGGGGCGAAACCTGCCCACCGCGGAAGAGTTTGGCTAGCGACGCGGCGATGGCGATGTTCTTGACGGCGTTGAGGCCCAGCAGGACGATCGCGCGGTTGATCGAGCCGATCTGACCGGGCAGGCCATAGAACGCGCTGTTGACGACTTTGAGGATGCGTGCGCCAAGCGCCGGGTCGTTGGTGATGACTTTGTTGAGGTCCTGCGCGGAGGAGTCGGGGTCCTCGACGAGACGGATGATCTTGAGAGTGATCTCCGGCAAGGTGGCGATGTGGCTGATCTCGGCCAGTGCGGACTGGACGATCTTGTCGACCGCGGCCTGATCGTTTGAGCCGGCGACCGACGGGCCTGCCGTGTTATGCGTGGACAGTTGCGTCATGGTTTCCCTCCTCCTGCGAACGTGACTGGACATGATCGGAATCGACCCGAAGCGAAGAACACTTGACGGGATTGAGGGGCCGGCCACTCAGGAAATGGGCTGGGAACGGTCGGGCGTGCGGGGTGTAACGGTTGTAGGGCTTTGCGGGTTGTCAAAGGCGTATCGATGCGCTAGGGTATGGCCATGTGGGATTTTGAGAGCATCCAGGGCGAGCAGTTTGCACGCTGGCGTGAGCGGGTGCGGTACGTGCGGAGCAAGCCGAGCTGGGTGGTGAAATGGGCGCTGATCGCGGCGGCGGTGGCGGTGATCGTGCCGGTGGCGGCGCTGGTGATATTGGGGGTGGTGGTGGGGCTGATGGTGTTCGCGGTGCTCTCGGTGGCGGCGGGGTGTGTGGCGGCTGTGGAGTCGCTGCTCAATCCGCGTCATGGCGGCGGACTTTATCAATCTCACGACACAACAACATCATCAGGTAAAGCCTCAGAGGGTGCGACCGCTACCGGGGGAGGGGCTACCTCCGGGGGACGGGTGAATGTGCGGGTGATCCCGAAGGAATGATGTGTTGTGACCCACGTATTGGGGTCAGCGGTTTCTGAGTCTTCGCGTCATCACAGAGATAGGTTGAGTATGAAGAGATGGACCCTTGCATTCACGTTGCTCGTGGCGGTTATTGCTGCGCCCGACTTGCTGCGGGCGCAGGGGGCTGACGCCGATCAGGGCGTTGTCGATGCCCCGGTCGAACACACAACGCCTGCCCCACAGAGTACCGCGTCGGTCGTCGCGGATGCGGTAGACGACGCGACCGACAACATGGTGGGCAACCTGAAAACTGCGGCTGAGAAAGTCGAGACGGTCGCCGAGCCTGTGCTGCGTGGATTGCTGCCCGAGCGGTGGGCGGGAAAGACGGTCATCGGCATCGAGACCTGGCAGTGGCTGGGGTTGCTGGTCACGGTATTCATCGGGTTTTTGCTTGATTTTTGCGTCCGGGCGGTGTTCCGGTTCCTCATCACGCACCACACGCGCAAACGCAGCGTCGAAACCCAGAGCCAGACCACCGCCCGCACCGTTCGGCCGATCGGCCTGCTTGTCTCCGGCGGGCTGTGGGTCATGGTCCTCTCGACCAACCTCCTGGCCCTGCCCGACCGTGTGCAGGTCATCCTGCTCGGCGCTGCGCAGGTCTTCATCGCGCTGATGGGCACGCTCGCAGCCTGGCGATTGACCGACCTGATTTCAGATATTGCCACGCAGTTCGCCCAACGGACCGCGACCAAGGTCGACGACGTGCTCATCCCCATGGCACGCAAGACGCTCAAGATTTTCATCGTCATCATCGGCGTCATCTACGTGGCCCAGAGCCTGAACATCCCCATCGGGCCGCTCGTGGCCTCGCTGGGCATCGGTTCACTGGCCTTTGCCTTTGCCGCCAAGGACACCATCGAAAACTTCTTCGGCTCGGTCGCTGTGCTGGTGGATCGGCCATTTTCCGTCGGGGATTTCATCTCGGTCGATGACGTCTCGGGTATTGTCGAGGAGATCGGCTTCCGCTCCACGCGGGTGCGTTCGCTCTACAACTCGCTCGTCACCGTGCCCAACGCCAACCTCGTCCGTGCCAACGTCGACAACTACGGCAAGCGAAAGTACCGACGTTGGCAGACGAACATCGGCGTCCAGTACGACACGACCCCCGACCAGATGGTCGCCTTCTGCGAGGGCATCCGCGAACTGGTCCGCAGCCACCCCTACACCCGCAAGGACTACTACCAGGCCTACGTCAACGAGTTTGCCGGCTCGAGCATCAACATCCTGCTCAACGTCTTCTTCGAGACCGACGATTGGACGATTGAGCTGCGCGAACGCGAACGGCTGTTCCTCGACATCGTGCGTCTGGCGGACCGATTGGGCGTCGAGTTTGCTTTCCCGACGCAGACCGTCCACCTCTACCAGGAACAGCCGGTCGAACCCGGCCGGCGAGGCAAGAGCCACGATATCCCACAACGCACGACCGAGGAGCACGCGGCCAAACATGGTTTCGAGTTGGCACGGGAACTCATCAAAGACCAGCCCTGGCGTGAACACAAGCCCGGCCCGGTCGAGTACCAGCCCGGTGAACAGACCCAGTCCGATGACGATGCCCCCACTGAAAGTGGTCAAGGCAAGAGCGCGATCGAAGATAAAAAAGCGGGCTGAACCACGTAAAGCACCGGGAATCCACGCGGTGACAGGCCCTATTTAGCCCGGTCGCCTTCCGGGGGCGAACGGCAGACAGCCGTTTAATTTCCCGCCATCGTTTCGCATACTATTCACAATGGATTCATCCAACCGTTTGTGGTGAAATGATGGGTGTCTCGCCTGACGCCCAGACCCCTTCCGGTTCACGAACAAGGAGACCCCCCATGCCCCGCTTCAACTCCCGCTTGATGATTGTCCTGCTCGCGCTGACCGGTGCGATGTGGCTCACCCCGCGCCTGCACGCCCAGGCGCTCAAGGTCGGTGACAACGCCCCACAGCTCTACGTCAGTCAGTGGCTCAACGGCGACAAGGTCGAGAAGTTCGAGGAGGGCAAGGTCTACATCATCGAGTGCTGGGCAACCTGGTGCGGTCCCTGCCGCGCCGCGATCCCGCACGTCACCGAGTTGCAGAACAAGTTCCGTGACAAAGGGCTGGTCGTCATCGGCCTGAACGTCTGGGAAGACGCGCCCGACAAGGTCAAAAAATTCGTCGAAGACATGGGCGAGAAGATGAGCTACGTCGTCGCACTCGACGAGGGGGGTCAGAACGGTAAAAGCTCGATTGCCTGGCTCGCCGCCGCGGGGCAGGACGGTATCCCCTGCTCATTCGTCGTCGACCAGAAGGGCAAGATCGCGTGGATCGGCCACCCGATGAACGGCATGGACAAGGTCGTCGAACAGGTGCTCGACGGCACCTACGACGCCCAGGCCGCGGCCGGCAAAGAGACGCAGATCAGCGACCTGCGCCAGGCCTTTGGCAAGGCGATGAAAGCCGGCAATTACGACGAGGCACTGGCCACGCTCGACAAGGCCATCGAACTCTCGCCCGAGTCGGCGGACCGCATCCGCTTCATGAAAGTCAACATCCTCCTGGCCAACAAGAAAGACTACGACGCGGGCTACGCGCTGGCCAAGGAACTCGTCGACGGCCCGTTCAAGGACGACGCCCAATCGCTCAACGAGCTGGCGTGGTTCATCCTCGACGATGGCGGGCTGGAAAAGGTCGACACCGAAATGGCACTCAAGTCGGCCCAGCGTGCAGCTGAACTGACCGACCACAACCAAAGCTCCATCCTCGACACACTCGCGCTGGCGTGCTTCATGTCGGGCGACCTCGATGAGGCCATCAAGCAGCAGCAGGCCGCCATCGATCACGCCGACCAGAATGACAAGAACGCACTGGGCCATTACCGCAAGAACCTCCGCTGGTTCGAGCAGGCCCGCGCCATCCGTGACAAAGTCCTCGCTCCCCAGCCCGAGTGACCGAGCAGGTTTGACCCCGTTTGAATGTGTTTCCGACTTGTGGTCTGCCGATCCGTCTCGGCCACGGGGGGGTTATGTGTTAGATTAATGGCATGCCCAGCGAGTGGATCGACCACGCTGTGAACGCCACGGGTTTGTCAGCCGACGCCGTCTGGCGGTTGATCTGGTCGGTCGTCGTCCTGCTCCTGGCTTTCATCACGCGGTTTGTCATTCTCCGGGTCTTGCGCAAGCGCGTGACCGACATCAAGCGCCACTACTACTGGCGACGCACGACCAACTACATCTTCGGCATCGTCACGCTGCTGGCCATCGGGCGCGTGTGGTTCTCCGGGTTGCAGGACCTGGGCACGTTCCTCGGGCTGGTCTCGGCGGGTATTGCCATCGCGCTGTCGGACCTGATCTCGAACCTTGCGGGTTTTCTGTTCATCGTCACACGCAGGCCGTATGAGGTCGGCGACCGGATCGAGATGTCGGGCCACCGCGGCGACGTGATCGACGTACGGCTGTTCCAGACCTACCTGCTCGAACTGGGCGCGTGGGTCGACGCCGACCAGTCCACCGGGCGCACCATCGCCATGCCCAACAACATGATCTTCAGGAACCCCGTGGCCAACTACACGCGCGGGTTCGAGCACATCTGGGACGAACTGGGCGTCCTCGTCACCTTCGAGAGCGACTGGAAAAAGGCCAAGGAAATCCTGGTCCGCATTGCCAACGAGCACGCTTCGCCATTATCACAAGGCGCGCAGGAGCAGATCCGCCGGGCCGCGAGCAAGCAGATGATCTTTTTCAACGTGCTCACGCCCACGGTCTACACCGACGTCAAAGACTCGGGCGTCATGCTCACGCTGCGCTACCTCGTGCTCCCCAGACAACGCCGGGGCAACAAAGAAAAAATCTGGGAGGCCATCCTCAAAGCCTTCGCCGAGGAACCGACCATCGACTTTGCCTACCCCACCACCCGCATGTACCTCAACCACTACGAGGGCAAAGAGGGCGCCAAAGCCCCCACCCCCCCCGGAAGTTAACCCGGCGACCCCCTCCAAGAACGCCCACACCCTCAGGGTGTGGGTCCCCCGCCGACCCGGCTCAACCCATTATCGGCCCATCACTCAACACGGCATATTGCCGATCTGTAACGGTGAACGGTGCGTGTTGCCCGCACCCCCGTTTGGCCCTAAACTATAGGGTCTTCCCGGTTAAGAACCGATCGCGCCCGGAGCCGCCATGACCACCGCCACTGGTGAGAAAATCAATACCTCTGCGCCACGCCCAAGCGACGCCCTCTCCGCTGAGCGGCTGCTTGAACTGCTGCGGCAGATGATGCTCATCCGTTATTTCGAGGAACGGGCCGCCCAGAGCTACCAGCAAGCCAAGATCGGCGGGTTCTGCCACCTCTACATCGGCCAGGAAGCCACCGCGGTCGGGTCGATCGCCGCCCTGCAACCCGAAGACCCCATCATCACCGCCTACCGGGACCACGGCCACGCCCTGGCACGCGGCATGCACCCCAACTACGCCATGGCTGAGCTGTTCGGCAAGGTCACAGGCTGTGCCAAGGGCAAGGGCGGGTCGATGCACTACTTCGACAAAGAGCACCACATGTTCGGCGGGCACGCGATCGTCGGCGGGCAGTGTCCCCTGGGCGTCGGCCTGGCGTTTGCCATCCAGTACGAAAAGAAAAACAACGTCTGCGTCTGCTCGCTCGGCGACGGCGCGCTGAATCAAGGCGCGTTCCACGAGGCCATGAACCTTGCCGCCATCTGGCGCTTGCCGATCATCTTCGTCGTCGAGAACAACATGTACTCCATGGGCACCGCCATCGAGCGCGGCACGAGCATGGCGCACGACCTCTCCGTCAAAGCGGCGGCCTACGGCATGATGTACGCCGAGTGCGACGGCATGGACGTGCTGGACACCTACGACACCTTCAAACGACTGGCTGACAAAATCCGGGGAAGCACCAGCAAGACCCTCGGGGCTAAAGAGGAGATCGGGGCCGGCCCGGCGTTCGTGAATGCACGGACCTACCGCTACAAGGGCCACTCGATGTCCGACCCGCAGAAGTACCGCTCCAAGGAGGAGGTCGCCCACCGCGAGGAAAACCAGGACTGCATCCAACGCCTCGTGGCACGCCTGATCGAAAAGTCGCTGGCCACGCAGGACCAGATCGACGAGATCGCCCGCGAGTGCAAGCAGGCCGCTCTCGACGCGGTGAAGTTTGCCAACGAATCGCCGGACCTCTCGACCGACGAATTGTTCACAGACATCTACGTGAACCCGTACGGGCCGTACAAGAAGGGTGAGCTGCCGGTAATGCTCCGTAAAAATACTGAAGGGCACGATTCATGACGCCCCACCGCTTCGTGGGCCTCACGGTTGGCGAAATACTGCGGCTCACTACTGTCCCAACATTACTCGAACAGCGACAACTGGTTAGCGAATGGGTCGGTCTTGGTATTTTCGTTTTGTCTCGAAAACGCCTGTAAAAGCGGGGTTTTTTCGAAAAGCGAGACGCTTAAAACCTGGAGGATTGT
>WGMF01000051.1 GCA_016125215.1 Phycisphaera sp. | reverse complement strand
GTTCGGCCGCGTCGTCGGGGCTGTGAAGTGAGATGTCGATGGTGGACTCCTTTCCAAAAGAGCCCACTATCCCAGACCCCACGCGGGAGCGCAACCTAACAAGCGCCTAACGCGCACGAGTTTTTTACGGGATTGGTATCAGTTCAACTTCCTCGGCATCGTCGAAGCGATCAACCGGATCGCGGGGCTTGATCCGGACTCGATCTGCAGCGTCGCATCCGCGCCGGGCTGCACGGTGATGTCGATCGTCCCGCGTTCGAGCACGTACAACCCCTGCGCGTTCTTGCGCCTCAGACAGAAAAACTTCGCATCGGTTACACCGTCAAGCAGCGGCTGGGAATTGGAGGCCCCCCCCGCCGCCGGCGTGGTGGTCAGCCACAACTGCTTTTCTTCAGCCTTGTATTCCACCTTGACGACGTTGTTGTTCGGGTCGAGCAGTTCGATGTAATAACTCGTCAGGAGATTGCCGTCGAGGGTGACGTTGGTCTCGGCCTGGAGCGGGCCGTGCGCGGTGCTGGTCCGCACGAGCGTGAGCAGCCTGTTGGCAATCATCCGCAAACCCGACTGCGACGAGGCCTGCTCCGCCGCCGAGGCATACGCCTTGAAACTCGCATCGATCGCGACCATCGTCGCGGTCAGCAGCATCGCGGTGATCGCCAGGGCAATCAATGTTTCAACCAGGCTCAACCCCAGCGCCGGGCGACGCGAGGGCAGGCTCGGCCGTTGACCGTCCTGTGTTCGCCTGATTTTCTGATGGACAGCGTCGTTGGCCCTCGACCGCATCGGCGACGAGGGTTTGTCATGCCCCTCGGGCTGACACGCGATCTTCACGCCGCGGCGTTCGACACCGAACTGTCCCGAATCCCGCACGCTCACTGCGCACCGCCTTCCGTGTAGGTGTCGATCTCCGGTTCGATCTGGATCGGCCCGAGAATGCCGTCGGGCAGGGGCAGGGTCGGGTCATAGCGCACGTGGATCACACCCATACCGCCGGTGGGGAGTTCCGCTTCGAGGTCACCGTCGGACGACGAGAAATACCCCAGCGTCGTGTTGAACTGCGGGCTGGTGTCGCCGATCACGGGGCCCTCGCCGTTCTTGGGCTCGAACGTCGTGATGATCGACCCGTTCACGTCCACCTGTCCACGCATGTCCAGCACACCCACGACAATCGTGCCCGACAGGTCGACCGTTTCCGTCGAAGCGCTGGGCGAGACGAACGTGCCCATCTCCACCGAATAGTGCGGCGCCAGGATCGTGCTGCGCTTAAAGAGTTTCTTCTGGTCGCTGGTCAGTTCCGAGGAATCGTCGATCTTGAACTTCGTGTTGCCCGTGAAGGCGATCTTGTTCCGCACGTGCGTGTAGTTGGGCGAAGCGCTGGTGACGACCGCCCCCTCGAAGGTGCAGTTATCAAAACGCACGTTGTTGCTGATCGTCTTGGTGTTGCTCACGGACGCGCCGTTGACCGACGCGCTGAGCGTCGGGAACTTCATCGAACCGTCCGCCTCCTGCGTGCCGACGAAGTTGTAGTTGCTGTCGCCGTTGGCGGTCTCGGTCTGGATGAAGGTCACGCCGATGAATCGGCAGTTGATGAACAGCGCGTTGGACCCCTTGGTGATCTTGACGTTCTTGAACGTCATGTTTTTGTAGACCGGTCGGTCGTAATAGTCGTACGGGTGGGCCGATCCGTAGGGGACCTCCTCGAACTGCGTCGTGCCCAGGGGTTGCGGGGAGTTGGGATCGTTCGGGTCGTTTTTCGCCGCCTCCGTCGTGGCCTGCGTGGCCAGGTCGCTCGTGGTCATATCCTCGAACTTGCTGACATCAAAGTCGGTCGGCTCGAACTGGTGGACCGTCGAGTCCGAAGCCTGGAAGGTCAGCGCGTCTTCCCCGTAATCCGGGTGGATCGGCCCCTGGAAATAGTTCTGGTACTGCCCCCCCGCTGCGCCGTTGTTCCAGTCCGACATCGAGGCGGTCAGCTTCACCTCGCCCTTGATCTTGGCGTAACCGTCCAGCTCATCGATCACGCCGTCGTTGTATCCGGGCCTCGACGGGTCGCCCGCGGTGTCGATCAGTGTGAAGAGCTGCGCCGCGTGGATATCACCCGACGTGTTGAGCTCGATGGGCGTGAGCTTGCCGTCGCCGTTGCCCTTGGAATCGAAGTGCGAAAGGAAAAAGTCGTAATCGTCGATGTAACCGTCGCCGTTGTAGTCGTAATCCTGCGGGTTGGTAATGCCGTTGACCTCGGTGGCGTTGTGGACGTTCAGGCGGTTGTCGCCGTCGGTGTCGTTGATGGCCAACGTGTTGACGAAGGCGTCGAGGTCCGAATCGAGCTGCGAGTCCAGGCCCTTGAAGTCCGACTCGACCTGGATCGGGTGGCCGTTTGTCAGGTCGGTGTCCATGAATCGGCTGCCCACCGGGCCCTCGACCATCACGTTCTGGCCGATCATCACCCGGCTCTTGGACAGGATGGCGTAGCGGATCTTCTTGTCGATCTTGAAGTCCATCTGGATCGAGCGCGTGACCGAGTGCCCCGCGGTGCCGTCGACCGCTTCGACACGCACACGGACCCACGTCGCGTCCAACGGGTTCGTGTTGCTGACCGCCGGCGACATCGTCGAGTAAGGCGGCCGCTGGTAATACGACGAGTTGTAGTTCTCACCCGTGATCGGGTGCGGCGTGAACGTCGCGGTGAATTGCGGCGCACCGGGGCCGACCGCGATCGGCCCGACGTGCAGGACCTTGCCCACCTCGTAAGGCTCGGACAGGTTGTGCGATTCATTCACCAGAGAATTGGCGTACGAGGAATCGAGCAACTTGGCCCGCACCTCGTCCCAAAGCTCTCCCGCCTTGGTCGCGTCGATCTCACCCGCACGGGTCTGCACGTCACGCGAGACCAGGTTGATGCGGTAGATCAGCCAGTTCATGCCCGTCTCGGCAGCCGCCAGTGATCGGTTGATCTTCAACTGAGAATCCGCGGTCGAGAGGTTGCCCTGTGCGACGATCGCCATCGCGGCGGCGAGCGAACCGAAGATCACCAGGAACATCATCGCCAACACCGCGGCCGCGCCGCGACGGTGGTGGTCACGGCTAGCGCGAATCGTTCGTGATGGTGTTCTGGCCATGCTGTCCATTTCGTCGGCTCCGCGCCTCCGTGGTTACTTGCCGGTCACCCAGACCAGTTCGGTCAGCTTCATCGGGGTGGCGTCCTGCGGGCTCTGGTAGTAAACCTCCACCGTCACGCGGTAAAGGTCCGTCGAGCCCAACGGTTGCGTGTAGGTCGAACTGATGTTCGTGGGCAGCACGTTCTCGACCTTCACATGCTGGGACCAACCGGTCATCCCGCTGACGGTCTGGGCCAACGCATTGATAGGCGGGTCGAACGTGATGCCCGACCACTCACCGCCTGTGTCCTGCACACCCGCGAAGTCATCGAGGTCGTCGAAATTTGCGGCGTATTGCCCGAGCAATTCGGGGTCGGTGACCGTCGCACCGCCGGTCTCGTTCGTCTCAGGCCCGAGGTTCGCACTGCCGGTGATCGGGTCGTGGATCGGTAGCGGGAGCGTCATCTCACGGATTTCATTGGCCAGCAGCATCGCCGTGCCCGAACGCTGTGCCCAGTCGTTCTTGCGCGTGTAGGCCTGCTGCGCCGCGACGATTGCCAGCACCCCCGTGCCGATGATCACCGTCGTCAGCGCCGCCTCGATGAGCGTAAAGCCCCGCGCACGGCGGAGCCGTGATGAATGCGGACGGCGAATAGCGGATAACAGATCGTTAGCGGGTGTCATGGCTGGGTGTGTCAACAAGACGCTGTCTTTCAAAGATACGATTCACTTCAGACCGTGGCCGACTCACGTCCGGGTCGTGGCCTCGATGGCTCCACCCCAACCCGCACAACCCGCACAAGCCCTACGCGACCGCCCCGGCTTCACCATTCACACGTCACCAGTTACCAGTCACCAATCACTTCTCACCCGTCCCTACTTCACCAGTGTCGAGAGCTTGAAGATCGGCAGGATGATCGCCATCGCAATGAACCCGACCACGCCGCCCATGACCATAATCATGATCGGTTCGATCATCGCGGTGACGGTCTTGATGACCTCGCGCAATTGCTTGGCGTAGAAGCTCGAAACCTCGTCGAGCACTTCACCGAGCTTGCCCGACTCCTCACCCGCGCTGACCATCTGCACCACGCTCTTAGGAAGCAGCGGGCTGCGCTGCAGAGGGTGGGCGATCTTCTTGCCCTGTTTGACGGACGAGTAGACGCTCTGCCAGAGCTTGCGGTAGAACCAGTTGCCGCTGATGTCGCCGGTGATCATCAGTGTGTCGAGCATCGGCACGCCGGCGTTGACCAGTTCGCCCATCGTGTGCAACGATCGGCTGATATACAGGGCGCGGAACATCTTCTTGAAGATCGGGACCGTGAGTTTGACCTTGTCGAACCAGCGCGAACCCAGGTCGGTCCTGACGAACAGGACAAACGCCACCACCCCGCCCACCAGCACGAGCACCACCGCCCACCACCAATCGACCATGAACGCCGACAGGCCCATGAGGAACTTGGTCGGCCAGGGCATGGCCGCCTCTTTGCCCTTGAAAACCGCGGCAAAACGGGGCAGAACAAAGGTGAGCAGGAAGATCGTCACACTCACCGCCAAGGTCGCAATGACACCGGGGTAGATCATTGCCCCGATCACCATCGAGCGGGTCTCGATCTGCTGCGCAAGGTACGAGGCGATGCGGTCGAGCATCTGGCTGAATGATCCCGACATTTCAGAGGCGCGGACCATGTTGACGTAGAGCGAATTGAACTGCCTGGGGTGCTTGGCCAGGGCCTCGGAGAACTGCTTGCCCGACTCCACGTCCTGCTTGATATGGTAAAGGATCTTCTTGAACTTGATGTTGTCGGTCTGCTCGGCGATACCCTCGATCGCGCCGCGGATCGAGATGCCCGCGCGGATCATGACCGCCAGCTGGCTGGTGAAGTTGAGGATATCCCGCGCGCCGGGGCCTGTGCCCTGGTTGAGTTCCTTGAGCTTCTGCCCGAACGTGACGGTCTGGGCCGCGACGGGCGAGAGCTGGAGGACCTGTGAACCCTGCTGGCGCAGCGCAGCCGCGGCCGCCATGGCGTTGTCCGCCGCGAGCACGCCAGCCGTCATCCGCCCGTCCGAGCCTTTGGCTTGATATCGGTAATGGGGCATCCTGCGCCTCTCCAATCAAGTCCGGGAATTCGATGCATAACCACAGAGGCACAGAGACACAGAGAAAGACAGAAGAAAAATCAGAGAATCATGATTCATGGCTTGAACATCTTCCATCGTTTCGACGATCACAGGATCACACAAACAAAACACTTCCTGTATCCCTCTGGGCTTCTGTGCCTCTGTGGTTCATGGTTTACGCCGCGAGCATCCGTTCGAGCTTGTCGGGGAACGCCGCCTGCGCCACTGCGTCTTCACGCGAGATCATGCCGTTGAAGTAGAGCTCGGCGATCGCGTTGTCGAGCGTGTTCATGCCCATCGCGCGGTTCGTCTCGATCACGTTGGGGATCTCGAACGCCCGGTTCTCACGGATCAGGTTGCGCACCGCCGGCGTACAGAGCATCACCTCGACCGCGGGCACCATGCCCTTCTTGTCGGTGCGTTTGAAGAGCGTCTGCGAGATGACCGCCTGCAAGGTGTTGGCCAGCATCGAACGGATCTGGTTCTGCTGGTCGGCGGGGTACATGTCGATGATACGTTCGACCGTCTGCGAGGCGTTGACGGTGTGCAGCGTGCTCAGGACCAGGTGGCCCGTCTCGGCGGCGGTGATCGCGGCGGCGGTCGTTTCCAGGTCTCGCATCTCGCCGACGAGGATGATGTCCGGGTCCTGACGCAACACGTGCCTCAGACCGCTGGCAAAGCTCGGCGTGTCGGCACCGAGTTCGCGCTGCTCGATCGTGCTCTTGCTGCTGTGCAGCGCGTACTCGATCGGGTCTTCGAGCGTGATGATGTGCTTGTAGTAGCGCTGGTTCATCTCCTGGATCATCGCGGCCAGCGTGGTGGACTTGCCCGAGCCGGTGTCCCCGGTGACGAGCACCAGGCCGCGCGGAAGATACGTCAGGCGGGCAATGACCTCGGGGAGGTTGAGCACCTTGAGCGGCGGGATCTTTTCCTTGATCGCACGGCAGGCGATGCCGACCGTGTTGCGCTGCATGTGGGCGTTGACACGGAAGCGTCCGAGGCCGGGGATTTCATAGGAAAAGTCGGCGTCTTTGATCTTGTTGAACTGCGTCATCGACTCCTGACGCGCCATCTGTTCGAGGATGCGCACCGAGCCCTCGGGCGTGAGCACGGGGTAGTCCAGGGGCGTCATCACGGTGTGGATGCGCGCCATGGGGACGTGGCCCGTCACGAGGTGGATGTCGGAGGCCCCGAGTTCCAGAGCGGTCTTGAGGATCGTGTCAACGTCCATACTTCCCTCGCGTATTGACCCCGCCCGTGGACAGTGCGCACCGAGCCGGGGCGGACGCGGTGCTGAGTTTTTATCGTCCGTAAAAAGACCCGCCATCAGTGGCCGTCGGGCGTGAAATGATTTTCTGTGTTACCCAGTCCGCACCACACGCACGCTCAAGCGTCCGGTAATCCGGCGGGTGGGTCTGTGAGGGTTGTGAGGATTATCCGGGCGGCGCAGGGGGAGAACCCTCGCCTGTGACAGCCAGGGCCAGCGACGCGAACGCGGCCCCACGGGCCTCGTAGTTGTCGAACTGGTCCCACGACGCACAGCCGGGCGAGAGGAGGACCGTGTCGCCCTGGCAGACCCGTGTAACAATTTGTTGCATGGCGGCATCGAGTGTGCCGCAGCGGACAACCTGCGCACCACCATCGGCGTTTTCGCACATTGTGGCAATCGCCCCGCCGGTGTGACCGAGGGTGTAGACCGCGCGGCAGTGTGCCCTGGCCACACGGGCCATCGGTTCGAGGTCGCTCTGCTTGTCATAACCGCCGAGGATGGCGTGGACCGTGCCCCGCTCGAAGCACCGCATCGCCAGGATCGCCGCTTCGGGCGTGGTGGATTTCGAGTCGTTGTAGTAACGCACGTCGTGGTGTTCGAGAACAAACTGCAAACGGTGAGGCAAGCCCCGGAAGGTGGTGAGGGCCCGGGTGGAACGGTGTCGCTCCACGCCCAGCGCGGCACAGGCTTCGATGGCCAGCCTGGCGTTGGCCCGGTTGTGTTCGCCGGGAAGCAGCAGGTTCAACCCGTGCGGATCACGATAGGTACTCAGCCCATCGAGGTACGCCACACGCGAGGTGCGCGGCTTGAAGTATTCTCGCGGCACCGGCCCGATCACCGCAAAGTCACCGGCTCCCTGGTGTTCCAGGATCGCCTGCTTGCACCGGGCGTACTCTTCAACTCCACCGTGCCAGTCGAGGTGGTTGGGGGAAAAGCCCGTCACAACCGCGACGTGCGGCGACCACGCGACCCTATCTATGTGATAGAGCATGAAGCTCGAGAGTTCGAGCACGACGGTGTCTTCACCGCCGATCTGCCCGAGTTTGTCGAGCAACGACCCGCCGAGGTTGCCGCCGACCCAGACTTTATTCTGATGGGTTTCCCGCAACACGTGGCCGACCATCGCGGTGGTGGTGCTTTTGCCCGCCGTCCCGGTGACGCCCACGACCTGCGCCCGCGGCCGGGGCAGGTTCTCGATGAAGATGCGCACCTCCGTGGTGATCGGCACGTTCGCCCCCGTCGCGGCGCGGAGGTAGGGGTCATGCATCGGCGAGACCGCGGGGTTGGCAATGACCAGGCCCGCGTTTGTGAAGTCCTCGACCTCGTGTCGGCCCAAACGGTAACGCACGTTCAAGTCGGCCAGTGCCGGAAGACTCTGTGCAAGCTTCGACTCTTCGAGTTTGTCGGTGACCAGCACGTCCGCGCCGCGCTCGACACAGTAGCGCGTCACCCCGACGCCGCCCCCGAATCGGCCAAGCCCCATCACGACCACACGCTTCGATGCCAGGTCCATGGTTGTGTTTCGTGTGTTCGTTATTCGGGCACGACGAGGTTCAGGTCCTGGCTTGTGCCCTGCCCGAAGTGAAAACGCACAAGCTTGGCACCGCGCTGCACCGCGAAGTAGACATACAGGTCGTCGCCCTTTGCGAGCTTGGGGATCGGCAGGTCGCTGGCGGCCTTGACCGACCCGGGCCCAACGGAGATTTCCTGGGTATCACCGGCCCGTCGCCAGGCGTAACCCGCCGGGAACCACTTCTGCCCGAACGAATCTTCGAGCCAGAGCTGTTGCGTCATCGCGGCCGAGACCATAGCCTTGCCGAAGATCGACTGGGCGCGGTCGGGTTCGATCCTGACGCGCACGATCTTCAAGCCGCTCGGTGCGTAGACACGGGTCACACGCAGGCCCATCGGCGGGGCCATCTCGGGTTTTTTGAGTTCGCCCTTACCGCTGGTGACCGCGTCGTCTTCGTAGGAAAAGTCGGTGGTGTAGTTTTTCGAGAACGGCCGGGGCAGGGTGTCGTTGACCTCGACCGACGCCGCCAGACCGCCGGCCACAACGCCCTCCCGACCACCGGGGGCACCGGGGGTATCGCCGTCGGGTGGCGTCTGGCCCGTGGTATCCGTGGTGTCGACCTGGATCGGCGGCCTGCCCATGGAAGCCAGGAGCGGTTCGCGCTGCAGTTCCGGTTCACCCGGCAGGTCGTATCGCAGGTGCCTCAGGAGCACCCCGCCCGGAACCTTGCCCTCGGGGAGCACGAATGCAAAAGAGACCTTGACTTCCTGGAACGTGCTGGTGACAAACTCACGGTCGTTGAGGAATGGGATGAACTTGCGGGATTGGATCACGGGATCAAACTGACCCGCACAGACCGGGGCAATCAGGCTGCCCGGGGTCTGTTTGTGTCCTTCGTTCACCGCGATCAACCGGACCTGCGTTGGCGGGATCGTGAGCTTGCCCTCGGCGTAGGTGGCCGCGGCGACGGTCCAGGTCGTGTCGACGACCACAAGCTTGCCGCCGATCTCTTTGAGCCGATCTCCCAACGCCTGTGCCAGATCGGTCGGCATGTCGGAGATGGGTAACGAAGTCTGGTACCACGCATCGATCTTGACGCTGGCCGGGTCGATGGCCAGGGAGTGGTCGCTGTCGTAGCGCATCCTGAAGAGCGCCGCCTGCTGGGCGATCTGGGGCTGGCGCAACGCGAGCGGGTTGGCGGTCGACATCGAGCCGAGGGAGACCGTGTTGAAAAATCCCTGCGTCCACTTGTCGACGGGGAGCCAGAGGCCCTCGCCCACGTGTCCGGCAAGAGTGCCATCGGTCGAGACGGACAGCGGTCGGTAGCCCATCAGGCTCGTGGGCAACGGCAGGAAACCCAGCCCGATGATGAGCAGTCCCGATGAGATCACCGCGCTGAAAAAACCCATCAAGCCGCCGAAGACCCAGTTGGCCCAGTTGGGCATGATGACGTTGCCCCTGACGAGCTTGTCCGACGCCACGCGCAGCGCGATGAGCCAGAGGACGAACGGCCCGAGCAGGCCGATGCCCCAGCAATACGCGGGCATGCGTTTGATGAGGAACCCCACGACCAGCGGCTCCCACCACGCCAGGGCAAGCGTCGCGGCGGCGATTGTGACCGCCAGGTGGAGCATGGCGCTGAACACGCCCTGGACCGCGCCCCACCAATAGACCATCAGGATAAAGAAGAGCAGGATGCAGATGTTCAGGAACATGGGCCACCGTCCGGTCTAACTATGTGTTACTTCCCACCCAGGACGCGTTTGATTTCGGCAATACTCGTGGCCCCCTCGACGACGCGTGCCAGCGCCGCTTCCTGGAGCCAGAGCATCTTGTTCTTGCGCAGGTGGCTGCGCAGCGGGTCGAGCTTGCCCTGGGCCAGGAACGCCCGGGCCTGGTCGTCGAGGACCATGATCTCGAAGACGCCAAAGCGTCCCTTGTAACCGATGCCCGAGCACGTGGGGCACTGCTCGGGCTTGTTGCGGACCATCACCTGCCCGGAGTGCTGGAAAAGCTGCTTGACCCGGCTTGGCGGGAGGTTGAGCTTTTTGAGCGCCGCCTCGTCCACGGAATAAGGCACGCGGCAGGTCGGGCACAGGCGACGGAGCAACCGGGGTGAAACGATCGCGCGGAGCGATGAACCGGCGATGCTCAGGTCGCCGACGGACTTGGCCCACGTCTTGAGCGCCGCAAAGGTGTCGGGGGCGTTCATGCCCACGTAGAGGCGGGTGTGGTCGACGCTTGACGCGGCGGTGCGTGCGACCTGGGCGTCGGTGAGCGAGTCGAGCATGACGACCTGCGGGTCACGCCGAATGACCGAGGCCAGCGTCTTGGCCACCGTGGCGCCGTCGGCGGCGGAGGCGATCAGTTCGTGCGAGACACCCTCCATCTCGAAGGCCACCTCTTCCTCGAGGGTGAAGATGCTGAGCATGTAGGGGTCGTGCTTCTTGAGAAAGCTGTAGAGCGTGGTGGTCTGGCCGTGCCCGGGTGGGCAGGCGACCACGACGACCTGGGTGTGGTCGCCAAAGATCGGTTCGAGCTGCTGGACCTGTTGCGGGAGCAGGCCGAGCTGTTCGATGGGTCGGACGGTCTGCTTACCGGGGTCCATGGCGATGCGCAGGCGCAGCTCGCGTGTGGAGCCGATCGTCATGAGGGCAAGGTTGTGCCTGCCCAGTTCGCCGGCGTCGATGAGCAGCATGGCGGACTGTTTCTTGCGGCGGTCCGCCGGGTCCATACCGGTCTTGGCCTTGAGGTAATCGACCAGCGCCATGCCTGTGGGCGTGTCGAGCGCGGGCAGGTCGAAGGCCATGCCGTCCACAAAAGCCTGGAAGAGTGTTTTTTCAGAGGTGATGTGGAGTTCGAGTTTTTCCCCGCCGCGCTGGAGCAGGAAGTTCATGGCGTTTTCAAAGGCCTCGAAGGCGGGCACCGCCGGGTCGTCGCCCACGGGCACGTCGATGGGTGAGGTGTCCTTGTTGAGCAGCTTGATCGAGGCGTTCTCTTGGGCCGCGGCGTAGGCGCGTTCGTCGATCGCGTCACGGACACGGTTGAAGGTCAAGTCCCACTTGTCCTTGGGGGGCACCTGTGTGTTGCGGAATGAGTGGTAAGCAAAGAACCCGCCCGCCACGATGACCAGCGCCAGCAGGAACCCGACGATGAACACCGGCACAAACAGCATCACCAGCATCGCCGTCAGGCCGGTCCCCAACAAGGCGCCGTTCCACAGCGTCTTGTTGAAGTAGTGCTTCGAGGCGTCCTTGTCGATGATCGCCGCCAGGTACGCCCAGCCGAGGACCAGCAAAATCCAGAAGAAGGGCTTGATCGGGCTGACCAGGAAGACGGACTGCGCTGCGAGTGTGTGGGCCATGGATAACGTCCGTGCATGAACCAGAGCCATAGCTTACCCGGATCGGGCGGTGGCGTCACTCGGTCTTGATGCCGCGAAGCCTCATCTTGAGTTCCTGCGGGTTGTTGGCGTGGTTCATGGCCACCTGCGGGTGGACGAGTTCCTTCTCGACAAGCCCCGCGAGGCTGTCGGTGAAGCTCTGCATGCCCAGCTCGCGTTCAGCCTTGATGACCTGGTCCAGTTCGTGCTCACGCGCTTCGAGGATGTACTTGCGCGTCGGCGGGCTTTGCAGAAGCACCTCGATGGCGGGCACACGCTGGGGCGTCTGCACGATCGTCGGCAGGAGCTTCTGATACAAAAACCCCTTCATGTGGAACGCCAGCATGTTGCGGATCGCCTCGCGTTCGTCGGTCTCGAAGAGGTCGTAGATGCGCCCGAAGGCCTGCGAGGTGCTCGAGGCATGGATGGTGCCGAACACCAGGTGCCCCGTCTCGGCGGCCTGCAGCGCAGCCTCAAACGTCTCACGGTCGCGCATCTCCCCGATGAGCACCACGTCGGGGTTCTCCCGCACCAGCGCCCGCAACCCCGTGGCAAAGTCCGGCACGTCGATGCCGATCTCGCGCTGATTGACCACCGACTTGGCGTCGGTGAAGAGGTATTCAATCGGGTCTTCGATGGTGAGGATGTGGCAGGCGCGTTTGTTGCAGATGCGCTGGATCAGCGACGCCAGCGTGGTGCTCTTGCCGCTGCCCGTCACGCCACAGACGAGCACGAGGCCCTGCGTGTGCTCGGCCAGCACGCCCAGCGCATCGGGCAGGTGCAGCGAGGTCAGGTCCTCGATCTTGTTGCTGATGCGTCGCGCAGCAATCGCGCTGCGGTCGCGTGTCCTGAAGAGGTTGATGCGGAAGCGGTGGAGGACGCCCTCTCCCATGGGCAGGTCCACCGCGAGGTCGAGCGAGCCGTGCTGTGCAAATCTTTCCTGTTGGACCGGGTTGAGTGTGGAGAGGATCGCCTGCTCGAAATCTTCTGCCTTGAGCGCTCCGCCGTCGAGGGACTTGAGTTCGCCGCGCAGACGCAACCGCGGCGCGACCCCACCGCGCATGATGAGGTCCGAAGCCTCAAACCGTACCGCCGCCTCGAAATACTTACGGAGCGCGGTCTGCGTGAGCGAGGGCAGGTGCCCGCCGTCCATCGGTGTGTCTGTCATCGGGTTGCTGCTCATGTTGGTGTCCTGACCTGGGAATGGACCCTAGACCGCCGCCGCGATTTGTCGAACGCTGATCCCGTGACTGGCGAGATAGTCTTTGACCTGTGCCACGGTGAACTGCCCGTAGTGAAAAATACTCGCCGCAAGCGCAGCGTCTGCCGACGCGCCCCCGTTATTGGTCGGTGACAACACCGCCCGCATGTGCTCGGGCGAACCGCACCCACCCGACGCCACGACCGGCACGCCCACCGCCGACGTCACCGCCGCGGTCATTTCGGTGTCGTAGCCGTCTTTCGTGCCGTCGGCGTCCATGCTCGTGAGGACGATCTCGCCCGCGCCGCGCTCGACAACCTCTCTTGCCCACGCGACCGCTTCGAGGCCCGTGGCTTTGCGTCCGCCGTGCGTGTGAACTTCGAAGACCTTGCCCGTCCGGCTGAGGTGTTGCGGGTCTTTGCCCGTGCGGGACTTGAACTCATCCGGGTCGACGCGCTTGGGGTCGATGTTGACCACCGTCGCACAGCGTCCAAAACGCCTTGCGGTCTGGCTGATGATCTGGGGCGTGACCACCGCCGCGGTGTTGATCGAGACTTTCTCGGCGCCCGCCTGCACCAGCGCGGTGACATCGTCGATCGTGCGGATGCCGCCCCCAACCGTGAAGGGCATGAAACAGCGCTCCGCCACCTGCCGGACCACGTCGAGCATGATCGAGCGGTCCTCGTGGCTGGCGGTGATGTCGAGGAAAACCAGTTCGTCCGCGCCCTGTTCGTCGTAGCCCTGCGCGATCTCGACCGGGTCGCCGGCGTCGCGCAGGTTGACAAAGTTGACCCCCTTCACCACACGGCCGGCTTTGACATCGAGACACGGGATGATGCGGTGGGCGAGCATTGCGGGAATGATAACTTTTCTAAACCACGCGCGTCATGCCGACGTGTCGGTGTCGTCACGCTCGTCTTTCCATTGGGAGAGTCGGTAGTAGAGCGTTCGCACGGAGATGCCCAGTTCCTCCGCGGCCAGACGGCGGTTGCCCCCGTGGCGTTTGAGGGCCGCCAGTGTGAGCCTGCGTTCGGCTTCGGGGATCGACATTGGTCGGCCCACCGCTCCGAGTTCCACCGGTTTGTCTTCCGTGGACGCATGCGGGTGCTCAACGGGATCGACCCGGCTCAGCGCCCGTGACAGCGCCGCTTCGAGTTCACCCAGCGAACAGGGCTTACGCAGGAAATCCACGACGCCCAGGCGGATCGACCGCTGCGCGGTTTCCAGGTCGCCGAACGCGGTGAGGATGATGACCCGCGTGCCCGGCCAGCGTTTGTGGATCACCTCGAAGAGCGCCATGCCGTCCATCCCCGGCAGCATCAGGTCGAGCACGACGATCCCCGCCGGCTGCCTGGCCATCTCGGACAGAGCCGATTCAGCGTTGGCCACGCCGGTCACGGTCAACTCCATGTCACGCACCGCGCGGACAACAAGGTCACGCAGGCGGGGCTCGTCTTCGACGACTAACACACTGTGAGTCTCCGCGGTGCGATCCGGCAAGTCCGTGATGTCGGGTTCTCTGTTCATGGTGGGCTGCTGTGCGGTCAGGGTCGGGTGTGGAGCGCAGGCGTAGGGATCGAGGGGGATTGAACGCTTATCTCGGTTTGACCCGAGTCGGTCAAGCCGGGCAGGTCGACCGTCAGCACACTGCCCTTGCCCGGCCCGTCGCTGGCGGCGCGCATCGCCCCGTTGTGCCGTTGGATGAGGGTGTAACAGAGGCTCAATCCGAGGCCGGCGTTCTGATGTGAGCCTTTGCGCGTCGTGAAAAAAGGCTCAAAGGCACGTTCGAGCGTCTGGGGGGTCATCCCACGCCCTTCATCACGCACGTCGATCACCACCCGCCCCTCCTGCGTTTGATTCACGACGATCGTCACACGCGCTCCGTTCGCAGAATCGTAGGACGCACGCGCATTGGCCAAAAGATTGAGCATCACCTGCCGTAAAAGGTCCTCGTCACCAAGGACCCGCAACGCCCCGTCATCGCCACCCCCATTGGCAAAGATCACCCGCACTTCCATCGGACCGACCACCTGTTGCGAGAGCTCGACCGTCTTGTCGATGAGCTGTCGCATATTCACCGGCTGCATCGTGTCCATCTCCGGTCGTGAAAGGGCAAGCAGCCTCCGACACACCGCGGCGCAGCGCTGGGCGTGGTCCAGGGCGTCGTGAAGCGCCGTGCGGGCCTCCTCGAGTTTGACGCGGTCGGATTCGCTGGTCTTGTCCATCGTGCGCAGCGCCAGTTCGGCGCTGGTCTGGATCACGGCCAGTGGGTTGTTGATCTCATGCGCGACGCCGGCGGCGAGGTAGCCCACGCTGGCCAATCGCTCGGCCTGCGCCAGTTCCCGGCTCTGCCTGCGCACACGGGATTCGAGGCTTTCGTAGAGCGACGCCAGTTCCTGCGACATCGCGTTGAAACGCTGCGCCAGCAACGCAAACTCACGGTCGCCCACGATCGGGACCGGGTCGCCAAACCGCTGCTTCGACAAGCGCTCCACGCCTTGCGTCAGCTGATCGAGCGGTCGCGTCACCCGCCCGACCTGTCGCCACGTCGCCCACACCACGCCGATCATGATGAGCATCAGGCCGACGCTGATCGACACCACCGACCGCACCCGCTGCTCGCGTGCCCTGCGGTTGATCGAGACGATCTCCAGACGTGTTCGGCCGGCGACCTGCGCGGTCAGGTTCAGGGCGTAATTCAAATGCAGTTCGACCGCCGAGGGGTCGTTCACGGACAGGGCGCCCAGGGCGGATTGAATCTCGTCGGAAAATTGATGGAGCAACGTATCGCTCGGTTGCACCCGTTCGAGGTCCTGTGAACGCAGCAGCGCCGCTGTCAGCGCTGAACGAACCACCTGTGTCCGTGCGTTCTTCGACCCCGTGTCCCATGCCGCGTCGGCCCGGCTGAGCCACTGACCGATCTCGTAGACCTCACGCAGCGTGCGATAGGGTGCCAGCGCCGCGTTGACCTGCGTGTCCAGTGCAAACAATCCCCAGAGGCTCAAAGCGAACATCCCGACCACTGCGGACAGATAGAGAGCCGACAGCCCCCACAGCCTGCGGTGCAGGGACATGCGTTGATCGGGGGGCTGCACGTTTTTGCGCCCCGATTCTGGTGTGTTGATGGGGGTTGCGGGGGCTGCCATCTTGTCTCATCTTAACGCACACCAGCCGATCCCCTTGCATCGTCGCTGGATGTGGGCGACCTTTTTATGGCCTTAGGTTAGACTGGTGGGCTTATGTCCAAACGGGTTGTCATCACGGGATTGGGGACGGTCACGGGCCTGGGTGTCGGGATCGATGCGCTTTGGGGCGGCTTGCTTGAACAACGCAGAGCCGTTTCGCCGATCCGCGCTTTCGATGCCGGCGGTTTTGCCTGTTCGCTGGGGTGCGAGTTGCCAGAGGACTTCAAGGTCTCCCAGTTCGTGCCCAAGACCTATCGCAAAGCGACCAAGGTCATGGCGCGTGATACCGAGATCGCGGTCGCCTCGGCGGACCTTGCTGCGCGGGATGCCGGACTGTTCACACGGGGCAACGCCGGCGAGGGACAGGCGGTGACGTATGCTCCCGAGCGTGTCGGCGCGCACATCGGCGCGGGGCTGATCGCGGCGGAGTTGAACGAACTGACCTCCGCTCTGGTGAATGCCAAGGGCGACGATGGGAAGTTCGATTACCACAAGTGGGGACGCGAGGGCATGGGCCACCTGACCCCGTTGTGGCTGCTCAAATACCTGCCCAACATGCTCGCCTGCCACGTCACGATCGTGCACGACGCACAGGGACCGAGCAACACGATCACCTGCAACGAACCCTCGGGCCTGCTCTCGATTGGCGAGTCTCTGCGTGTGATCCAACGGGGTCAGGCGGACATGTGCTTCTGCGGCGGGGCCGACTCGAAGATGAACCCGATGGGATTCCTCCGCGAGGTCTATTCCGGACGCCTGACCACGACGATGAACGATAACCCGTCGCAGGCGGTGCGCCCGTTTGATGCGCAGGCGTCGGGTGCGGTGCCCGGCGAGGGCGGCGGGATTGTCACCCTTGAATCAGAAGAGACCGCCAAGGCCCGGAACGCCAGCGTGTACGCCTGTGTGCTGGGTTTTGGCGCTTCGCAAACGGTCAACCCCGGTAAGCGAAACCTCTTCCCCGATGAGCACGGCCGGGGCATGGTTAGCGCCATGAGCGCCGCGCTGCGCGAAGCGACGATCAGTCACGATGCCATCGACCTCATCGTCGCCTTCGGCTGCGGCCACCCCGACTACGACAAAGCGGAGCACGCGGCGCTGTGTTCGATCTTCTCCGACCGCCTCGCTGCGATCCCGGTCGTCGCGGTTCGACCGTTCATCGGCAACTGCGGCGCGGGTGGGTCGGCCATCGACCTGTGCGTCGCCGCCAAAGCGATCAAAGAACAGACCTTCCCCCCGAGCATCAACCGCGACCACCCCCTGCCCGGGATGCTGGGCAACGCACCCGCCCGCCAGTCGGACATCCGCCACGTGCTGGTCTGCACGACCGGCCTCGGCGGCCAGAACGCTGCGCTGGTGCTGGGGAGAGCCTAACTCTATTCAAATGTAGCATCCTCACTAATGGGATCATCATGGCAAGTCCTACCCCGCGCATCGTCGTCACAGGTCTCGGGTGGGTCACCCCGCTCGGGCACGATATCGAAACCGTCTGGCAACGCATGATGCGCGGCGAGTCGGGCGTCAGCGCCACCACGCGCTTCGACGCCTCGACCTTCCCCACCACGTTCTCGGCCCAGGTCAAAGACTACGACTTTCGTTCCTGCGTCAAAGACCCCGCCATCCACGAGGGCGTGGGCCACAACACGGCCTATGCCCTGGGCGCGGCGGCGCAGGCGTGGAAACTTTCAGGACTCGAGAAACTCGGCAACTCTTTCGACCGCACACGGCTTGGTATCTACCTCGGATCGGGTGAGGGGTCGCTCGACTTTGACAACTATGTTGCCGCCAACCTCGCCGGCTTCGACGACGCCACGCAAACTATCCAGGGCAAGGCCTGGGCACGCGCCGCCACCGCGCTCATGACCCCCGTGCGCGAAGTGGAGCAGGAACCCAACATGCCCCTGTCCCACCTGGCGATGGAGTTCGACGCACAGGGGCCGGCTTACAACTGCCTCACCGCCTGCGCCGCTTCAACGCAGGCCATCGGCGAAGCGATGATGATCCTGCAACGCGGCGACGCCGACGTGATGCTCTGCGGCGGTGCCCACTCGATGATCCACCCACTGGGCGTCACCGGCTTCAACCGCCTCACCGCGCTCTCCACACGCAACAGCGAACCCACCAAGGCCTCACGCCCGTTCAGTGCCGACCGCGGCGGGTTCGTGCTCGGCGAGGGCGCGGGGATGATCGTGATCGAGTCATTGGACCACGCACAAAAACGCGGTGCCCATATCTTCGCCGAGATCGCGGGGTATGGCTCGAGTGCCGACGCCTACCGCATTACCGACATGCACCCCGAGGGCCGGGGCCCGATGGCGTCGATGAGGCAGGCCGTCCGCAACGCGGGCCTGTCGATTGAGGACATCGACTACATCGCCGCGCACGGCACCGGCACGCACGAGAACGACTCGACCGAGACCCGTGCCATCAAAAACCTCTTCGGCGATCACGCAAAAAAACTCGCGGTCTCTTCGGTCAAGAGCATGTTCGGCCACCTCATCGCCGCCGCAGGCGCTGTGCAGCTCATCGCCTGCTGTTTAGCCATGCGCGACCAGACCGCCCCACCCACCATCAACCTCGACAACCCCGACCCCGAGTGCGACCTGGATTACATCCCCCACAAGCCCCGCAAGATGACGATCAACGCCTGCCTCTCAAACAGCTTCGGCTTCGGCGGCCAGAACGACTCCCTCGCGCTGCGGCGATGGAACACGTAAATGGACACGCCCGTACAGACCCACACCCGTGTCACTCTGGCCAACCCATTCGTCACCGTGAGCCTGGACACCTCACGCGCCACGATCACCCTCACCGACTCACACAGTGACGAACGGCTGCTCGACGCAACGGTCCTCGGCGGTCCACTCCTGATATCAAGCACGATTTCGGTTGAAGACCCAGTCGAGATAGATGACGCACTGGGTCATGGCAAACGCCTTGTCGTCGAGGTGACGCAGCCCGAAATCTGGCGATACACCCCGCACCGCACAACGGGCCGACCACAGGTGACGCGCGTTTATGCTTTCACGCTCTATGACAACCGACCGGCTCTGGTCATGGGCTTTGGCCTGCGGATGCCCACGTACATGAGCATGCGACTGATGGGCGCTTCGCCGATGGGTGAGGGCCGGTTATTCGGGGGACAGCAGGTTGAAAACCTCCGCACACTTAACGGCGCAGCGGGGGCCGAGCCGACCCGGGTGCTCAACACGCTCACCCGGCACTCGCTCAACAGCCTCATGCTCACGGGACAAGTCGCGGGCAAGCGCCGCAGCGCGGTGTGGGGCGGGCTGCACCAGCGGGATTTCGCAAAGGTTGCCACACTCGAAAACGGCCTGATCGGTCTGCACGCCGAGGACCCGGTCGGCCGACTCGTCGATGAAGAAGAAACCTACTGGGCACCCGACACGTTCTACCTCGACGTACACACGTGCGAACCCTTCGAGGCTCTTGAGCAATACGGCTGGGCGCTGCGGCTTGCCAACGATGCCCGGCCGCAGGTCTATGACTTCCCCGTCCTGTGCGGGTGGAGCGTCGGCCACGTGAGCAAGCTGCCGGACATCAACACGTCCGCCCGGCTCGTCGAAGAACTCGACCACGCCAACGCGGCCGGCCTGACACGCTACACCCGTGTCGCCATCCGTCTCGAACCCGACAAGTACCACAACGACACCGAGCAGGGCTGGTGGGACGACGAACACATGCGCAGGTTCGGCCACCTCGTCGAACCCTACGACACGATTGTCAGATGGAGCAAGGCGCTCGGAGCGCGTCACGGCGTGCCTTACATCTACATGCAACTGGGCATGCCCTCCGATGACTACGCACGCACACACCCACAGCACATGCTCTTCAACGATGTGTCCGAGGTCGACCGCCGACACCCGAAGTTCCAAGAGGGCGAACGCAAACACCCCCACCACCAGCCGTATGTCACGTATGACTACACCGACAAGGATTTTGCCCGTCACGTGGTCGAGTCGTGGCGTCGCATGAGAAACGACGGCATCCGCGGCGTAAAGATCGATTACCCCGAGAGCGCGTGGCGGCCCGAGGGCGGGTTCGATGACCGTTACGCCACCACGACACAGGCCTACCGCAGGGCCTTTGAACTCATCCGTGAGGGGATGGGACAGGACGGCCTGATCGATGAACGCAACCTCGGCGAATCGGGTCGGCCGTGCCTCGATGTCACGGCGGGCATCATCGATACGCAGCGCACATGGATGGACTCCAACGCCTTCGTGCCCGAGATGGTCTCCATCAGCGGCCTGCGATGGTACAAGAACCGCTCCGTCTTCAATTACTATTCCGACACGAAAGCGGTACACGGCCTTGAACCGGGCGTCTTGCGTTCACTCGTCACGATGAACTTTCTCACCAGCGGTCGGCTGGACCTGTCCACATCCTTTTCGTTCTTCACTCCCGAGATCACCCACGCCGTCTCTCGCACCTACCCCCACTACCCCGAACCCATCACCGCCCGACCGCTCGACGCCTTCACGGGCAATGAGCACCCGCAGGTCTACGACCTTGTCCACGACTCGGATTGGCACCAGGTCGCCCTGTTCAACACCGGTGATAAGGAAGCCGTGGTGGGCACGTCCATCAGCGGCGAACGTGCCGACAACGCCGTCGGCCTCGACCCGCGGGGGGAGTATCACGCCTACGAATTCTGGTCCGATCAATACCTCGGCAAACTCCCGGGCACCGGCCGACTGCAAACCACACTCGCACCGCTCCACTGCGCGATGGTCTCGCTGCGTAAAGCCCTCGATCGGCCACAGGTTCTCTCCACCGACAGGCACGTCCTGCAGGGTTGGGTCGAGCTTTCAGATGTCCACTGGGACCCGTCGGCCATGACCCTCCAAGGCAAAGCGCATGTTATCGGTGGCGAAGCCATGAAAATCGTGATCTCGCTCAACGGCTACAAGCACGCCCAAGCCAGTGCGCGTCAGTGTTCAGCCACAACGGAAATCGACCCCGATAGACCCGACTTGCTCCGCCTGACATTGCGAGCTGCGGAAACATGCACGGTGTCTTGGACGGTGAATTTTAACCGTTAATGCCGTACATTCGGCTATCGTCCGCCAGCCATCGTTGAGTGTGCCGCTGAAGCCCGCATCCTGCCCGTTGGTTTCAGACACCACGCTCAGACCACCGCTTCCCACACGGAGCTGACGGTGGGCAAACCCAGCGAACCGCTCTTGCTCGTGCCGTTCATCGTCCAGACGATCGTCAGGCCATTGGATTGGTTACGCCAGAGGATGTCGGGCGAGCCGTCGGCGTTCGAGTCG
>WGMF01000014.1 GCA_016125215.1 Phycisphaera sp. | reverse complement strand
TCGTACACGATCTCATGCGCCGCATGACCCACAAGGTCCCGAGCGCCCATAGCTGATTGACCGCTGCCAACCCCGACCGACCCACCCGCCGGACCCCCCGGACAACCCCACGCGGGTTGACAAGTCGCTACATAGCTAAAAGCCCTTCGCATCTTCGACTCCTTGACAGGCGGACAATCGCAAGGCCTGAGTCGATAGAAATGCGTGAAAGACCCAAGCCAAATCTTTTTAAGAATAACAGATCCGTCGGGTGGATAGAAGTCCACCCCGCCTTCCGGGGGTCAGCGTGCCCAGGCCTTGGGCAAGAAGTAGGCGTCACCGCTGATGCCCTGGGTCGACATCGATTCATACATGTGGTTCGCGCGGTCGTCGTACTGGAACTTGAACTGGCGGACGCTGCCGTCGCTCAAGGCGTAGTTGGGCACGATCTCGTCGAAGAAGTTGAAGCGGTTGTAGTAGATCCCACGGACGTTGTATTTCCCGCGGCCGTGCGAGGTCCAGGCCGACTGACCGTTGGCTTTGAGGATGATGTCCGAGGAGAGGATGGTGTATTCTTTCGGGCCGTCGTCGGTTCTCATGACCATCGTGTCGTTGATCTTCCGCAGCATCTTCCCGGGTTCCGTGGGGGCAAAATCCGTCGAGCCGGAGTAGCCCAATCGGACCGTCCCCGAGTCCACACCGCTGGAGCAGTTGAAGTAGAAGTTGTATGCCTGATCGTTTGCGAAGGTCCATTCGCCGAAGTTGTTGTGCTGGGCCATGAGATACTCGTATTCCGGGCAGCGCACCAAGGGGTAATAGGTCGCGGTCAGAGGTCCCCCGGTGATGCCCCGTGTAACGTAAACGTAGGTCCGCTTCTTCTGGGGCATGTAGGGCACCAGGATGCTCCCCACGGCACCAGCCATTCCGTTATGCACGCGCCCGATGGGTTGGAGATATTCCTTTGTGCCGCCCGATGCAGGGTTTTTGATGTCGTACGGGTGCGGGTACCAGCCGTGGTTATCCGCGGCGTAGGCGGTCAGGGCGAGGGCCTGTTGACGGAGGTTGTTCTTACACTGTGTCAGGCGCGTCATCCAACGCACCTTTTCCAGCGTGGGCAACAGGATTGCCACCAGCAGCATGACCAGCGCGATGACGATCAACAGCTCCACAAGGGTGAAACCCCCTGCGGATGGGGCACGTTTTCGAGGATTTCCATCACGCGTGAGCATCCGTGCATCTCCTTGGTTTACGGGCAATCCAAACCGCAAGATCGAAAACGGCTGTGCGAGATCATCGTGTCTCACCCAGCCGTGGAGGAGGAATCTCTTTTATCTGCTTGGCATGGATCGTTTGGGGTTGTCGGATTACGAACCCGCGAAATCGATCACGGTTATTGCATCTCAACGCCTGCGGGGGAACAACATCAGGCCACCGAGTGCCAGCAGCGCCAGCGACGCCGGCTCGGGCACGGGCACGAGCTCACCGGTGAATGTCACGTCATCGAGGTAGATAAAGCGATTGGTGTTAGAGCCGCCGGTGTAGTCAGACAACGTGCCGTAGTGCCCCGTGAACGCGAAGGTGACATCCACGTTTGAAAGATTGTCGAGACCTGAGAGCGTCGCGGCTTCGTTGAAAGTGATATCAGCATTGCTGCCAACCTGAGATCGCGCGAATGTCGTCTGCGAAGCACCGGGGGTTTCACTACCGGTCGTGGTAATCACCAGGACCCACTTGAAGTAGTTATTGTTCACGCTGCCAGCGTTCACGTCGAGTCCCTGGACGAAGTTGACGTTGGTCAGATTGATCGGCGTCGCGCCAATATTCAGCGTGAACAAGAACGTCGAAGTCTCGGAGCCTTGCGCACCACCCAAGTCACGTTGGGCGCGCTGATTGGCAATGCTAGCGGTGTTTGCACCGCTCGTGGAGAAGGTCACATTGTCGGTGGTCACGCCATCGCCTGACAGACCGTTGGCATCGACCACGGCGTTGTTGTCGTTGAAGTTCCACACGATCGTTGCCGCGTTGGCCGTTCCAACCGCTGTGGACAGTGCAAGGGCCCCCGCGATGGTGCTGAGTGTTTTGAATTTCGACATGTCGTAGCCTCCTTTTTGATAGAACCTGAAACAAGTGCTGTAGTGAACGATCCAGTGAAACAAACTCCAGGCATCAGCCGGCAGCCATGGTTGTTGCCGTTCTGAACCTGACTATGGGTAGCATAAACCTGAAATCGCTGGACACAAGACTAAATATGCGGCAATATGATTTAGTCTGTGCGACACGCCGTCGGGGTCCCAACGGGTTTAAGCCCCTCTGCGGGCCCGCCGGTATTGGCCGGGGGTGGTCTGAAAGGTCGCCCGGAAAGCCTGTGAAAAATAGACCGGGGAGCTGAACTTCAGGGCACGGGAGATGTCCGCGATCTTCCAGTCGGTCTGCAGCAGGAACTCACAAGCCTTGTCCAGTCGCCTGCGTTGGAACTCCTGATAGACCCCGTGCTCAAGGTCCGCATGGAAGGCCCGTTCGAGCTTTCGGCGGGAGACGTGGACACTCCTGGCGATCTGGTCCACCGTCAGGTCTTCTGTGACGTGGTCCCACATGTAGCGCAGGGCCCGGATCACGATCGGGTCCGAGGCGGCCAGGAAGTCGGTGCTGCGTCGGGTGACGACGCCCTTGGGCGGGACATACGACGGGTTGTGCTCCGGCGGTTGACCATCGATGAGCCTTTGGAGTGTGTCCATCGCCGTCTTGGCGACGCCGGCGTGGTCGAGCGCGACCGAGGAAAGGGGCACCTGGGCACACTCGCAGATGAACTCGTCATTGCCGATCCCCAGCACCGCGACATCCTCGGGGACGCGCAACCCCGCACCGGAAGCCCATTGGCAATAACGCACCGCGACAAGGTCGCCAAACGCCAGGAGGCCGACGGGCTTGGGCAGGGCGGTGAGCCATTGCGTAAAGGCTTCTCGTCGCGCTTGCCACCTTGCCCGGTCAGGCAGGGGGCCGCCGTCCACCATCTTAGGCGTGGGGACATTCATCTCTTGACGCAGGTGCGCCGTGCACCCCAGTTCACCGGCCCTGAGTGCAAAAGCTTCGTAGAGTGTCTTGTTCATCCCCCAGGGCGTACGGCCGATGAAGGCGATATGCTTGAAGTCGCGCTGGGCAAAGTGCTCGGCTGCGAGTCGACCCGTTGCGGCACGATCCTGCAGGATTGAGGGCATCAGGGCATCATCGGGGTGGACATCGTTGCCCATACGCACGGTCGGAACACCCAGTTCCAGCAATTCCAAGGCGTGCTTCTCCGTGGGCAGCCAGTTCACAATAGCCCCACGAACATCGAGGTCCGGCGGCAACTGTCCCCCGTAGGTCTCCAACTGGATCAATTGCCATTGTCGTTCACGTGCCAACTCCATCATCGACGCCGCCGAGGGGTGGTTGCGGCTGATCGCCACCGCGATGGGCGTCCAGCCCTGGCGATTGCCCAGTAACTCTTGAACCTGTTTGGATGAACCGCTCACTCGATCCAGTGTAAACACCCCTCAGGGCGTTTCCAAAAGATGGATCGATGATGCTAGTCCCATCAGACATTTTCACCGTCGTGGCACGCCCATCGGCGGGAAGGCTTCCAGCAGGCTCGGTTGCCGCATCACCGCTTCGATCGCGTCGAGGTCGAGCGGCGCGTCCTTCGTCAGCACGTCGACGCCGTTCTCGGTGACGAGGACCGAATCCTCGACACGCAGGTAGATGCGGTCAGCGTCGATCTTCATCTGCGGGTCGACCGCAAAAGCCACGCCCGGTCGCAACGGCACGTCCTTGTGGGACACGCCGTCGTGGACACTCAGGCCGACGCTGTGCGCCAGGTGGCTCTTGAAGTTGAACATCCACTCCGGGCCGGTCGCGTGGGACTTGGTGGCAAAGTCAAACTCGCGCAGTCGGGATCGCATGATCTGTGCGGCTTCGTCTTCGATCTCGTCGCAGGTGCGCCCGGGGCGGATGGCCGAGAGGAGCGTCTTGTGGTACTCGGTGACAAATCCGTAGAGCGCGCGCTGCACGGGGGTGTATCTCCCGTTGACGGGCCACATGCGGGTGATGTCGCTGGTGTAGTTGCGGTAGTCGGGGGCGCAATCGACTAGGACAAGGTCGCCGTCTCGGAGCGGCGCACTGTTGGCGTGGTAGTGGCCGTGGTAGGCGTTTTTGCCGCCGCCGACGATCGCGGGGTAGCTTGCGTCGCGTGCCCCGCCGGCCATGTAGTGGTAGTGCAGCAGCGCAGCGAGTTGATACTCCATCACACCGGGCCTTGTCGCACGCATCGCCTCGACGAGGCCAAAGGCCGCAAGCTGGCTGGCACGGCGGATGAGAGACACTTCACTCGGCGACTTGTCCATGCGCATCTCGTAAACGATGCCCTGGACTTCTTTGAGTTCGAGCTTCGGGAAACGGCCCCGGATTTTGTCAACGATGTACGCGCTCCTGCCCGGTTGATCGGCCCACGGGTCGGCTTCGATCTGTCTGCGCGCGTCATCGAGTGATCGCACGCACTCGCGAAAGCCCTCGCCGTCGCGGATGAAGGTGTAGAGCGTTGTGAGCTTGTCGAGGTGGTGTTCGATCTTGCTGCGGGGTTCGATCGCATCGACGCCGGTGGTCTTCACCGCGTAGTCCGGGTCGTCGGCACAGAGCATCGGGTCGTCGCTGTCGTGGACAAGGTGCTTACCCTCGGGGAGAAAGAGCGTCGTCTTGCCCGTCGGCCCATCGATGAGCAGGTAAGCGTGCGGGACCTCGACGCCGCAGAAATAGTAGAAATCATTGAACTGCCGGAAGACCACCATGCCATTGGGCGTCGGCGCACCCGGGAGGAAGACCGAATGGTTGTGGACCCGTTTGCGGAGTTTTTCTCTTCGCTTGCGGAACTCTTCGTTGGAAAAATCACATTGGTACATATTCAATCCTCGATGCCTTGCCACGTGACGATGGGGACGAAGCCGACTTCAAGACCTTTGGGCGGCCTGACGACGAGCGCGGGGTCGATGTGGGCAAGCTCACCGAACCCGGGCGGGGCAAGATATTCGCCGTCGGGTTCCCAGTGTGCGTGAAGTTTCTCGACACGCTTTTGCAGCGCTTCGCGTTCGTCATCTGACAGGTCGGCGTTCAGCAGCGCGGGCTGGTCGGCAAAACGATACCAGTGGTAAACCACCGTGCTGCCATCGCCGAGTTTGGCTTTGAATGGCCCCGCGACCGGGCCGGGCTTTTTCCAGCAGCTCTGGGCGTCACTCGGCGTGACATACGGCTCGTGGTGTTGACGGTGATTAGGCGCGAATTTGATACTGGATAGACCTGTCTCCGGGGGCACGTCCTGCGGGTGGATGGCAACCCATCGCTTCTTGCCGTCGTCGAGCGTGGTCAGCCGGTAATACTCGGGAAGTGTGAAGAGCGGGCCGTCGGGCGTGTTGGTTGGGGCGACGAAGTCGGGGTTCCAACGGTAGCCGAAGGTGTGGTCATCGATCGGCGTGCCGGTGGCAATGAGTTTCCATTCGAGGCCGGTGCGTTCTTCGCGCGGCAACGGGGGCTGGTAGATCGCCCAGCTCGCGCGGTTTTCGCCGATGACCTTGTGTAACGCGGCGTGCTCCATGTTGATCGTGCCGCTGACGGGTGGGCTGTCGTGGTTCAGCCATTGATCGACGGCGATTGATAATGCGTCGGGTGTGTAGACGGTCGGCAGGTGGAGCACGGGTGAGAGGTTTTGCGCGTTGCGTGGGAAGGAGGTCGGCCCGATGCGTGCGTAGGTCTCGCCCTTGTGGTCGGTGGCCTGCGCCGCGGGGATGTATTGCGTCTCCATCTGCATGTGACGGTTGGGGTTCGACGGACAGCTATCGAGGAACAACCCCGCAAGTTCGGGTTGATCGGCGGTGATGCTCGAAAAGAAGTAAGGCGTGAAGAAAGCGACGGGGCCTTTGAAGTTGGCGGTGTTGAGGAAAAGCGTCCAGCAGTTCCCGCCGGTGGGCACGTCTTTGCCCGAGGTGGTGGCCTTAGGTCTAATCAAAGGTAAGGGCAGGTAGCCGTAGCCCCAGAGTTTGCCACACGTGCCTTGCCTGAGGTTCAAACCGTCTGGGGGCCAGAGGACGTACGGGCTGAGTTGCGCCACGCCATACAAACCCAGCGGGTGGTCCCAGTCACGGTTCTTGCCCGCGCCCGGACCGTTGGCCCACTGCGAAAAGTTCAGCGCGACACCGCCCATGATGAACTTGGGCGTCTGGGTGGCAAAGCGCGTGTCGCGCCACCATCCCAAGCCGCCCTCGATATCGCTGTAGAGCTTCTTATCCGTCGGGGGTGGGGTGGTGTGCTGGGCAAACATCCACGTCCCGAACAACCCGGTCTGAAACTTGTTGCCGGGGTAGTTCTCCACGAGCGGCCACGCGGCGACGTAGATCGAAAAGCCCGCGTTGTAGTGGTCGGGCAGCTTGTCCGTCTGGATGCCGAGGTAGCCGGCGATCTCTGACATGTTCGTCTGACCGCTGTCCGTGGTTGGGTGTTCAGACATCACGTACTCCGTTAGAGCGATTGGCGTCTTTTTCTCCCCTCCCTCTTCAGAGGGAGGGGTCGGGGGAGGGTGTGTTCCCTTGCGTTGAGCAGAAGATATCCCCTCCCCCAGCCCCTCCCCTTGAAAGGGGAGGGGAGTTTATTGACGCCATTTCTCTAGCTCATGTGAAACAACTCTGACTGTTCCTTAGCCGAACACGTTGCGCACCGCGCGGAGGTAACTGTACCTGTACCGCATGTCGGGCAACAGGTAGCTGCCCTCGGTCCACTCATTCCAACTGTTGAGCGTGACGAGCGGTTGCTGGTTGGGACGCTGGTCGAGGTACGCCTTGGCACGCCAGAGACACGCCTCGAAGGCTTCGGGCGTCGCGCCGGTCACGACCTGCTCACGCTTGGCGGACGGTGTGCGCTGCGTGTTGTCCCATCCCACCGAGGCGTGCGGGTAACACGTGCCGTAGACTTCCTCGTGCTTCTCCCAGTACCTGATGGCCTTGTTAGCCCAGACCACGTAGTCCCCGGTGCCGCCGGCGTACATGCAGTATTGATACATCGTCGCGCTGTCGAAGCCCATCGAACGGGCGACCTGTTCGCGCTGCAGCGCCCTGTCACGCGAGCCGGGTTGCACGTCGAGGTTGCCCCCGCGTGCGATCGCCTGGAGGTCCAGCCCGCCAAGGCCCCGCTCGACGCAGCGCTTGCGCATCCAGCCCATCGCGTCCACCGTCTGCTCCATGCCGCCGAGGCCCTTGACGAGCGTCGGGTAATCAAAGATCGAAAAGACCGGCTTGCCCCCGATGCGGTAGTAATTTTGATGCGTGAGATACTTGTCGATGATGCGCTCGAACATCGGCTCGAGCGTGGGGCGGTCGACCTTGGCGCTCCAGAGGATCGGCCGATCCGGTTCCCAGTTGTAATCGACGTGCATGTTCCACAGGTCGCTCACGTCGTGGTTGGCCCACATGAGGTAGAACTTGCTGTCGGTGCCCTCGAGGGCGGGGATCAGGCCCTCGTTGAGCTGCCGCTCGAAGCAAGGCGAATTCTCGTACCAGTACCAGTCCACGATAAAGACGTTGATGCCGTGCTCCCGCGCCATCTCGACGTGCTGCCGCATGACCTTGGGGTCGGCTTCGTCCTGACACCCCAGCAGCGGGATGCGCGGCATGTCGTGCCCCTCGAAGCGCGGCGTGCCACGGCGCACGGTGTACCACTCGCCGTCTTTTTCAGGCCAGAAGTGCTCGCACCGCGGTTCGTAGTGATAAGCCGGCCAGATGTAAGCGGCTACGTCGTAGGGTCGTGGCATGCCGAGAGTGTAGCACGCATTTGTGAAGTCAAAGGGGAGATCGTATCCGCTGCCGAACCACTCCAATCAGTGTGTAGCGGTTTCCAGATTTTTATTTTCGCCACGCCTTGGGGAAGAGGTCGTTGCCCGCCCCGATGCCGCCGCCGTTGGCCGGGTTCATGGCGACGGGCATGTCGTTGTTGGACGCCAGCTTGAACCGTGCCACGCTTCCGTCGGTCAGGGCGTAGTTGAAGTTGGCAGAGCCATCGATGTTGGCCCCGCAGAGTGGCTTCCAGTAGAAGGATGTAATGGTTTGGCCTGTGACGGTCGCATCCACCATGGATCCACCGAGGACGTGGTTGGTTGAAAGGGCGCTAAAAGCACCCCCCTAAATCCGTCGGCAAAGGTCGGACGCCGGGATGTTGTACTCTTCCCCGCTGCTGCCGATGTAGGCCCCGAAATGCGCCGCGCACGCCTCGACCGCTTTGCCGAGCTGCTCCGGTCCACCGATCTGCCCGTGCGCGAACTGGCCCCCCGCGTAGGGTTCAAAGACCCCAAGTTCCTCCACAACGCGTTCTGCAAAACCTACGGCACGACCACAAGGCAGTACCGCCTGGACAGCCGATCATCCGCCTAGAGCACACCCAACGCATCCGCTATGGATGCGTTGGGTGTGCTCTAGAATTGTCTCTTGAAATCTGCCAGGGTCAGAGCCACCGCGCTGCCTCTGGGAATGTTCAACGACACCACGGTTTGTTGGTAGCACACGTTGCATGAGGCCGCATCGTTAGACACGCCGCGCAAGGTGGTGTTTGTCAGGGTTCCGTCTTTCCATACCAGATCGACCTCGAACCCCCCACGCGCACGCAACCCTCGGACCGAACCTTCGCGCCAGGCGTCTGGCAGAGCGGGCAGCAGATCGATGCAACCGGCATGAGACTGCACGATCATCTCCGCGATGGCCGCGGTGACACCGAGATTGCCATCGATCTGGAAAGGCGGGTGGGCATCCCAGAGATTGGCATAGAGACCGCCTCCGGAGTGGTGATGGAGAGCGGCATCCGCCGGGACATAACTCAGCAGATTGCCGATGACCTTCAAGGCGCGATTACCATCGCGGAATCTTGCCCACAAAGCCACGCGCCACGCCATGGCCCAGCCGGTGCTCTTATCACCACGGAATTCCAGGGACCTGCGACAGGCCTCGTAGTAATCCGGCTTCAGGTTCGGCGTATGCATCCAACCCGGATAGACACCGTAGAGATGGGAAAGATGTCGATGCGTCGGTTCGGGTTCCTCCGCTTCGATGCCGTATTCGAGCAATCTTCCGTCATGGCCGATCCGTGGCGACGCGAGACGACTCAGAGCCGCTTTGATTTCATCGATCACCTCATCGCGTTCATCAAGCAGCCCGCTGCCCTCCAGAACATATTCAAACAGCTCCCGAATGATAATCAGGTCCATGGCGCTGCCCTCACACAGGCCGACACTCTGGCCGGTCTGCGGATCGATAAACGCGTTTTCAGGCGAGCATGACGGGTTGGTGACGAGTTTGCCCCGATCGTTTTCGACCAGGAAATCGACAAAGAACAAAGCCGCCCGCTTGAGCATCGGCAACACCCGGCGAAGAAACTCGTAGTCCCGGCTAAAGGCAAAATGTTCCCAGACGTGCTGGCACAACCACGCCCCGCCCATCGGCCAGAGTGAAAAGTTCGGGCAAGCCCCCGCGGTCTGAGCGTAGCGCCAGATATCGCTGCAATGGTGCATGCACCAACCTCTCGCCCCGTAGACCCGACTCGCCGCAAGGGTGCCCGCCTCCGAGATGTCGCGGATATAGTCGAGTAATGGCTCGGCGCAATCAGTGAGGTTGCACGTCTCGGCCGGCCAGTAGTTCATCTGGAGATTGATATTGGTGTGATAGTCGCTCCGCCACGGCGGCACGGGCTTGTCGTTCCAGATGCCCTGGAGATTGGCCGGCTGCGTGCCCGGTCGTGATGAACTGACCAGCAGGTAGCGTCCGTAATTGAAAACAAGGTTGCTTAATGCCAGATTCGCGGTCGGATGGCCATGAGCCTTGAGAATCTGATCGGTCGGACGGTCATCGCGGGCGTTCAAGTCGAGGCTCATGCGCGAATAGCGGTCGGTGTGCTCTGAAAGATGGGCCTGTCGCAGTGGTTCCCACCCCGCGTCAGTGGCCGCATCCAGCGTCGCGTCACAGGCATGCGACATCGAGGTTACATCCGACGACGGAGCTTCACGCCATGAGATGAAACCGGTTTCAATCGTGATCAGGATCAGAACGCTTGTAGCGCCCCGCACGCCAAGCCGCTGGCTGTCTTCGACCGTGACATCGCCATCGGTGACCACGCGGGTCTTAATCACATACGACATGCCCGTCTGGCCATGTTCACTCCAGACCGCAGGCTTGTTCGAGGTTGCGTTGCGCAGCGGACAGGCCCCGATCAACGTCAGTTCACGGTCCCCCGTCACGACCCGATGCTTCATCAACGATTCCGTCCCGATCCCCAGCGACATGTCACCGCCGTTGACGGTGAATCGCGTAGCCAGAACCTGATGCGGCGCTGAAACAAAACTCTCACGCCTGAACCCGACCTCTCCGTGCTGATACGTCGTGGTGGCCGTCGCGGTAGCCAGATTCAATTCCCGTCGATAGCTGGAGCATTCATCGCCGGTCTTGAAATCGACGTAAACGTCACCCGCCAGTTGATAGGCCTGTACGTCGTGACGAGACATCATCTCCTGTGTCAGTTGGCAGGCCCGGGTGTATTGACGGTTACGCAGCAGTTGACGGACAGTCTCAAGGTTTCCGGGGATGGCGTACGGATTGAACTCCACCGGCCCACCGGTCCACAGCGTGTCATGGTTGAGCGCGATGCGCTCGCGACCCACACCGCCATAGACCATCGCGCCGATCCTGCCGTTACCCAGTGGCAGCGCTTCTTCCCAGAATCGGGCGGGTTCTCTGTAATGCATTATGTGCATCGTCAAAGCCTATCCTCCGAGGCACGCCGTGTCACTGGACGCCGGTATCCCGCATGGTCTTGTCCAAGGTGAGCGTGGGTGTCATATAGACTCCACGCGACCCGGGGTTGGTCTGCTTGCGTGCCCTACATCCCTCTCCTGTGCTGCGCCTTGCATGGTTACGAAGCACGATTACACGGAACCTTCCGCTGACGATGTCGGCTCTGGAAGGCGTCGCAGAATCGTAGACACTCAATGGAAGTAGAACGGAAGACCGTTCGATAACTCGCAGTTTGGGGGGGTGTTGGGCAGTTGGGATGATCGGGCGATGTAATCAAAAAAAACGGCGGCGAAGGGAAATCGGCTTCGCAGCCGTTGGAAGACTTGTCAGAATCATTGACCGATGATCAGGCGCGACGGGGCTTGATCATCAACAGCCCGCCGAGACCGAGCAGGGCGAGGGAGGCCGGTTCGGGTATCGGGGCGGAGTCGAAAGCCAGGGCGCTCATACTCAAGTAGTTGATAGAACCTGTAGCAGGTTTGGCAGAGGTCATCTGGAACGTATCGCCCGCGGTGGCACCCTCAATGTAGAAGTATGCCCAGTCATAGCCGTTATTCAAAGCCGTTACTGTCTGGCTGACAGAACCGCTGCCGCTGCCCGCGATCTGCGATAGCGTGTAGATCTGACTCCCGGTGTTGTATGCGTCATACTGAATGGCTACGCCCAATTTCTTGCCATTAAGGCTCGTCCCGGTGATTGAGAACGTGAACATGGTGGCGCTGCTCGAGTTCGCACCCCAGAAGCCCGCGCGGTAATCGTTGTTGCCGGGGTTAGCGGGATCATCCATGTAACCAAACGGGTTGCCGCTGCCGATATGGGAGTACCCGGTGATGTATGAGGGGATGGAAGTACCACTACGTGTGTCGTATCCATCCGTGCCGATGATGTTGTCGCCGTCCAAGTCGTAGGTCTTGACGGGTGCGGTGTTTCTCCACCCGACCGAGTCAGTCGTGCCAGACGTGGTGATCTTCGGGTCCACATTAAGTTGCGAGCCGGCGAAGCTGATGATGGCGGCACCGGCGGAGTTCACGGCGACCGTGACGGCCAGTGCCACTACAAGTGTAGCTGTCTTTGTACCGATCATTTCTTAACCTCCAGATAATGGTGAAGCCCGATTGTTCATGCGGAGCAGGACGGCTCAATGCGGGGACAGACGCCCCATGCGACCGTTTCAGGCCACGAACCCCCATGGTTCGCATGTAGATAATATACCCTCGGATGTATCAATATCGTTCAATTTTGTCTAAATTTAATTCTTTTCTGCCCCGGGTGCTGCACGTAGAAAAAACAGTTCTTCGTCAGGATGCGACGAGCTGTGGATCGATCCGGCGCCTCTTGCGTCGCCAACCGGCTTGCGAATAATATCCTGTTATTGATGTATGAAATGACGTCAGCGCGTGAGGATGCTGCCATGTCGAAGGATCGCGTCGTCGGGGTGGGGCTGCGTATCGACCAGCCTTACCCGAACTATCAGGGCGTGCTGGGGGGCGTTAAACGTTACGCCCGGGAGCACCCGAACTGGCGTTGCGTGGTTGACCCGGACCTGGCGGCGTTGACCCTGCGCAGCAACAAATCACGCCGACTTTATGACGGGGTCGTGTTGCGGCCTTCGGGCCGATCCGTACAGGAACTCCGACGCCGGGGCATTCCGTTTGTCAACACACTCTATGGCTATGCCAGCCAGAAGATCGCCGGTGTCTACAACGATGCGACGGCGTGCGGTCGAGTCCTTGCCGACCACCTGGGCGATCGCGGGTTCCATCGCCTGTGGTACCTTGGCCCATCGGATGAGAAGCAGGTCTTGGCGATACGGGAAGCCTTTGTGGTCGCGGGGAGTGGCAGGGGGCTAGCCGTCGGTATCGAGATACTCGAAGATACGATCCCCCCCAATGACAAGCGGGTGTTCTGGCGTGCCACAGTCAGGCATATGGAGTGTTTTCTGAACGGGTTGAGTCGGCCGGTCGGCGTACTGGTTGCCAAGGCGTGGGTGGCGCGGATGCTGGCGAATGTGTGTGAACGCCTGGGATGGCGCATCCCGCAGGATATCGCGCTGATCTGCATGGAAAACATCAAGAGCGTGCTGGAGCTTTCACCGCAGATATCCTGCCTGGACATCAACTACGAGCAGGTGGGTTACGAAGCGGGGGCGCTGCTGGATCGGCTGATGGACGGCGAACCCGCGGAGGGCAAAGCCGTTCTTGTCCCGCCGGTGGGTGTGATCGCTCGAGAATCGACGGGCCACTTCGCTGTGGAAGACGAACTGGTCGTCAGGGCGTTGCGGTACATCGACGCCCAGCTGCGCCAACCACTGACCGTGGACAGGGTGGCCTACGAAGTGGCATCATCCACCAGTACGCTTCAGAGGCGCTTCATCGAGGCGCTGGGCCGCGGCGTCGGCGATGAAATCCGACGGTTACGGCTGGAACTGGCCAAGCGGTTGTTGCACGATGAAAGTATACAGATCACAAGCATCGCCCAGCGCGTGGGGTTCACGTCGCGCATCACATTAAACAACCTGTTCAAAAGGGAGCTGGGCATGAGCCCGAGCGAGTTCCGTGCAAGCATCACGCTCCGGGGACACCGCTTTTCCCCCTGAGACCTGTGGGCTTACCGATTCATCTAAACCATACATGAGAGTAATCGCAACGATGAAAACGATCTTGCATGCCGTTTGTATCCTGGCCTGCCTTACAGAAATCTTGTCAGGGGAATTGATCGTCCAATCCGCGGAGTACGGAACCGTGGAGAAGAGGGCCAGAGTGAAAAGCGAAACACTTGAAGGGGTGCCCAATATGTTTTGCATGGTTCTGGCCGGGAACCATCTTGTCGATCAGGACCCCGCGCCATGGAAGGCCAAGACTCTGTTCATGACCTATCAAGCCAACGGGAAGCAGCATTCCGTCAGGTGTGGGGAGGGCGAGCAACTGGTCGTTGGGGGCGGTGCCCCGAAAACAGCCAGGAACGGATCGTTTGTCGGCGCTTATCTGGGGAAAGGCCGAACTTGGTCGAACATTACAGACAAGGTGCGTCCAAAGCTCGCGCAGGGCAGCGATTTTAATGCCGATTCGGTCATGCCAGCCGGAGCCGACAAGAAGGGGCTTAAACTGGTGATTCTGACCAACATAGACGGCGAGTTGCGGCCAAGCGTGTTGAAAGCAGACGATCTGGTACGCATCCGAGAAGTCTCACCAGCCGATGCACCACGATACACGTCGTTCCATCCCGGACAGGTCTGGTACGACGACCTGGGCAAGCCGATCAACGCCCACGGCGGGGGCATCCTGTTCCATGATGGAACCTATTACTGGTTCGGTGAACACAAGACCGGAGGATGGCAGGGCAACGCCACGGAGGTCGGCGTCCATGTCTATAGTTCCGCCGATCTGTATAACTGGACAGATCGCAGCATCGCCCTTGCCGTTTCGGGAGAACCCAACAGCCCGATCGCGCCCGGCTGCACAATCGAACGCCCGAAGGTGATCTATAACACCCGAACCCAGACCTTTGTCATGTGGTTTCACCACGAGTTGAAAGGTCAGGGATATCATGCCGCCCTGTGCGGGGTCGCCACATCGAACACACCCCAGGGACCCTATACCTATTTGAAAAGTTTCCGCCCGGATGATTCAGAGTCTCGCGATATGAATCTTTTTGTGGACGACGATGCAACAGCCTATCTTGTGTATTCTTCCGAAGGCAACGCCACGCTGCACATCAGCCAACTGTCCGAGGATTATCTCTCCACAATCGGCAAGTTCATCCAACTCTACCCCAACAACTGGCGAGAAGCGCCTGCCCTGTTCAAGCGGGAAGGCAAGTATTACCTGATCACCTCGGGTTGTACCGGGTGGGACCCCAATGCCGCTAAATCCGCGGTCGCAGACAACATCATGGGTCCATGGATCAAACTCGACAATCCATGCGTCGGCACCAATCCAACAAACCGGCTCGGTCCCGACAAGACATTCGGCGGGCAAAGCACATGCGTCTTTCCCATCCAGGGCAAGAAAGACCGCTTGATTGCCATGTTTGACATATGGAATCCCAAGAACCCGATCGATGGCCAATACCTTTGGCTGCCGGTCAGTTTTACCGAATCGAGCTTCCAGGTGACGTGGCGAGACGAATGGACTTACTAACGCTCGTTGATCTGTTTACGGTCCATGTGCAAGATGTCCCACCCAGACGGACCACCATCATCCATATCCCACAGTGTGGGCGAAAATTCTTTGAATCGAAGTCCCACACATGGTATAGAACAAATCATCGCCCGATTCATCGAAAGCTGGGCCGTTAGTGGGTCATGATGACCCAGTATTTACTGGGTCAAGAAACGGCCTGACCCAGTAAGTTGACCCACTAAAAGATTCAGCATTTTTGCGTGTGCTTGCATGTGGAGTTCCGCCCGAACTGCCTTGGGACGCCTGATCCTTATTACGACCTGCTTGTCCTGTGTCGTCTTGATCGAGGCGGAATCGGGTGTCATATTGTCTGTATCGAATCCGGGGGCGGCTCGGGGATGGTCTCCGAGCAAAAAAACCGGTTCCTGCAGCCCAGAACGGAGGATTCGGGCGGTGAACGGGGCAGATCACATGCCGATTCCGGCGGCGGGCAAACCTCGTAGCTGCCCCCCACTCCCCAAGCCCCTGACCCGGCTCGCCTGGAATCAAATTTCCTATCCGTGTATCTGTTTAGCCCAGCGTGGGCTGCACTCGCCAGCGTGAGCAACTCGATTCGTCAAAAGCGAATCATATAGGTCTTGCCAACACTAGTCACGAAGACGATTTCCCCGGGTTCTGTGCTCTTTGTCGTGATGGGTTGTCCGTCCTGATCGGTGGGCCTGGCCATTTCAATGCCCGGGCAGCGAACGCGACAGATACCACCGCTTCGGGCGGTGATGGTGATGGACGAAGCCTGTCGGTTGGTCCATGTGGCGTTGACGATGAAGTTGCCGCGAGCGACCAGACCGGAGAATTCGCCGGTGGCCCACGCCCGGGGCAGGGCGGGCAGGACCTCGATGAAGTCGCCGTGGCTTTGCAGGAGCATCTCGACAACACCCGCCATCGTGCCTAAGTTGCCGTCGATCTGAAACGGGGGATGCAAGGTCCACAGGTTGGGTTGCGTGCGTTCACGGATGAACCGCTGGTACACCGCGTGTGCCTCGTCGCCCTGGCCGAGTCGTGCACGGCAATTCATGCGATGTGCCATCGCCCAGCCGGTGGTTTGGCTGCCTCGCAGGTCTAGCGTTTTTGAGGCCGCAGCCAGCCAGTCCTGATGGCTGGAGCCGATGAGCGTTCCGGGATAGAGCGCACAGAGGTGGGAGATGTGCCGATGGTGTGGATCACCGATGTCGCTGTAGGCGTCTTCTTCTCGAAACTCTTTGATCTGCCCCGACGAGCCGACCAGGATCGGGTCGAGGCGTTTCATCTGCGCCTTGATGGTGTCGAGAAAGGGGTCGGTCTTGCCGAGCGCCTGGGCGAGCAGCAGCGTGTCGTGAAAGCTCTCCCAGACGAAGGCCTGGTCGAAAGTGCAGCCGACGGTGACGTAGTAGCCGCGGCCTTTGCGCTCTCCGGGCATGCCCTTGACCTGTTCTTCGCTGGCGAACTGTTCGGGTGAGGCGGAGGGCTCGACGAGCAGCAGCCCACCGTGGGGCACCAAGGCCTTGGAGTAGAACTTGCTCAGCGAGAGCATCGCGGGGTAGGCGACGTTTTCGAGGAACCCGCGGTCCTGCGTGAAGAGGTAGTAATCGACGATCAGCTTGGCGGTGAAGCCGCCGGTGCCCGGGCCGGAGTGCCCGCCAGGCTCGCCGATGTGGTAGGCGTTGGCGCCGGTGCCAACGATCCACCCGTTATCGCCGTCGAGGTCGTCGAGTCGGTCGCGGTTGTGCTCACGGACGTAGCTCTGGGCATATTGTCTGGCCTTGGGCAGATACGCCTGGAAGTAGGCGAGGTAGGCTTCAATGCACTCGGGCAGGTTGGTGCTCATCGCACCCCAGTAGTTCATCTGCACGTTGATGTTGTGCCAGTAGCCGCCGGACCAGGGCGTGAAGTAGTACTGACTCCACGCGCCCTGGAGGTTGGCGGGCAACGACATCTCTCGTGAGCTGGCGATGAGCAGGTATCGACCATACTGGAACATCAGTTCTTCCAGCCACGTATCGTCGCTGCCCTGCTTGTACTTCTCGAGCAACTCATGCGTCGGGGCGGGCGAGGGTTCGGCATCGAGATTCACCGAGACACGGCTGAACAGCTTGGTATAGTCGGCCAGGTGTCGGCGTTTGAGTTCGTCAAAGCCCATCCGCTCCGCGGCGACGATGCGTTGCGTGACTTCGGCATGCGGGTCGAGATCGGGGTCGAGCTTTTGTTCGGGTGGCTGCGTGAAGATGCGTTCGCCGAGGCGATAGTTCGTGCCGGTGGCGATGAGGATCAGCACCGAGTCGGCGTCCTTGACCGTCACGGTTCCCCGGTCAAAGTTGCCTTCGGTGCTGCCGCCCTCGGCGATGACCTTGATCTGTCCCTCGTAGTTGATATTGAAAAACGGGACCGTCCCCTTGAGTGTCAGCAGGTTGTCCTCGACGGTGATCTTGCCCGTGCGTTGTTCCTGCTCCAAGTAAGGAATCACCGGGCGGACGGTCAGAGAGATTGCGTGGCCGCGTTCCGCATCGAGGCGAACGACGACCACGTTGTCGGGATAGGATGCGAAGTATTCACGCGTGTAGCGAGTCCCAGCCGAGCGATAGGAAACGCGGGCGATCGCGTCGTTCAGGCAAAGCGACCGCCGATACTCTTCAACCGTGTCGTGTCCGAAGTCGAGATACACCTCGGCAAAGTTGGTAGCACCGCCGTTGTTGTAGCAGCCCTTGTTGTGCAGGGTTTTCTCGGTGATCTGGATGCGGTCGGTGTCGGTTCGACCGAACATGTTGGCACCGACATAGCCGTTGCCGATCGGATACGACCACGCCTCCCAGTCTGCGTCGTAAGGAAAACCTCTCGCCTTGACCTGATCGAAGTCGTGCCCGCGGTTTGGGGCCGGCTCGGGTTCCCAGAGCTCGTAGAGTCGTGGCCCGTCGGAGAAGGCGGGGGCCGTGGTGACGAACAGGGTTGTGGCCATGGCGGTCACTTTCAAGATCGATTTCATCAGCATCACTCCATGTGGCCTCCCCCCAACTATATCGAAACGAGCTGCCCCTGTCAGTCACGCCGCACCATCGGTGGGTGACAACAAGTGCAAGCTTTTAACCCCTCTCCCCCCAAGTTCCCGATCCCGGTCTACTGGAAACAATTCTCCGGTCCTTCAATAATGCCTGTTGTCAGTCGAGCAAATCGCATAGCGCCCCGTCCGCGATGACCCCACGAATCCGATACGGCCATCGGCCTTGAGTACATCTACCTCGCGCTTGGCTGCGGTGTAGGAAAAACCCATCTTTACCACGAATCCCGGTCAGCACAAGCTTCCCACTTCACGGCGTGGCCCCCATAAAAAAACCCGCCACGAATGGGTGGGTCTTCTTTGAATCGGGGTGATTCCCGATTCTGTCAGGTACGACCACAATCGCCTCTCGGATGGTGACGCATGCCAGATGGCGACGATGGCTACGTTGAACTGAGCATCTCGAGTCGGAAGTCCAAAAACAAGTGGATTGGGTGTTACGGTTGCGTGCCGTACTCTCCAGAGTCAGAGGAGAAACGGCGGAATCAGATCAGGCAAATGCTTGCTCGGTGGTTGCTGCGTGATTACGAACGGGAATGGTGAGAGGAGCAACAAGCGGCAGAGGGGCGGGCGGGTATCTCGGCGGGAGGCCAGCCGCGAGAGCGGCGGCCTCCGCCGTCGCCCGGCCCTTCTTGACTACATCGCATATTTCACCGCGCCGATCGCGAGGGAGCGTCGGACCTCTCTTCTGCGTGGTGCGTGTCGAACCTGCTGCGGCCTAAGGGTCTCTGGTCCTCCCTCCCCACCCGCAGGGCTTCCGGGGGAGCCGGGGGGTGCAGGGGGCCGGCCCTGAGGTCCCCCTGCCCGCACGTCCTCGGGCGGAATCCTCGCCGCCGCGTTGACCGGCCACAGGCCGGGCAGCGGTGGGTGTGATCGAACGGGGGGGCAAGTGACTAACAGCCCCCCCTCAAACGTGCGCTTGGGGTTGCGGTGACGCTGAGAGGCCGTCAAAATGGCCCTTGAGGCTGCTGTCGATCTGGTGGGCCTGGATCTGGCTTGTGGCTAGGTCGTAGGTTAATCGGACTGCCTCACATGGTATAGAACAAGTCATTGGCCGGTTCCTCAGGAATTGGGCCGTTAGTGGGTCATCATGACCGAGCATTACTGGATCACAAAGCGGCTTGCCCCAGTAAGTTGACCCACAAATTCAGGTCGAGCATCGCTGGGTGCCGCAACGTGCAGGATCGACCCGACCTGCCCTGGGACGCCTTGACCGAAATCGAACTATATTTGCCAGTTTCACCTTGACAAGGCGAATAACGGGTGCCATATTGTTTGTACGCGGCTCGGAGTTGGTCTCCGTGCAAGAATCCCGGTTCCGGTAGATCAGAACGGAGGGTTCGAATGGTGAAGGCGGCAGATCACATACCGATTCCGGAGGGGGGGCAGACTTCATTGTTTTTCCTCTCTCCCCTCACCCCCACCCCACGCTCCCCGCGGCCCGACGGAATCACATTTCCTATCAGTTGAGAGGTCCAATCCTATGACTCGCATGACCGCATCGAAGAGCCGCTTTCGTATCAGTTCACGGTGCTCTATGAGCCGGAGCGTCGTGAGGTGTATCAGTTGCGTGTTTGCCATTGGACTGATGTTTGGGATAAGCCGCACGGCAAGTGCATCACTGATCATTCAAGTTCAGCAAAATGGAACTAACGTGGTGTTTTCCTGGGGTGGGGCTAATGGTTCGCCCGCAGGTACTCTCAACTTGACTGGACTCGGCTTACAGATCAGTGGCAATAACTTTACCCAGTTCGTTCAAGCGGCACGGCCCGCTCTTTTCGCGGCTGACGGGTCTCTTCAGGACCGTTACTATTCTTCCCTTGGATCGGCTGCGGGAACTGCAAGTAGCACCCCATTCGGCACTTTCAATTATGATGACGTTTCTTCTACTGCGACAATCACCGGGAGCCCTTTCACTTTCTTCTTTAATGCCCCCAACGATGTTGGCTTGTATGTGCCTTCAGGTTACACCTCCGGCGATGCATATCCAGGGGGATCAATGACAGTCGCGGGGACGGATCTCGCCACACTGGGTATTTCGTTTACCTCGCCTCTTATTGTCGCGTTGTGGGGTAGTGGTGGCACGGCTGACTCCATAATTCTTCAACATGCCGCCGTCCCCGAGCCTGGCACCATGGCCCTCGTGCTGGTTGCCTCGGTGAGCAGCGCGTTCTTCCGGCGAAGACGGCGGGTGCTCCCTTAGACTGACTGCCAAAGAGGACGAAATGATGATGCGCAAAGCTCCTATTAGCCTGATGACCGTCGCGATGTGGCTCGCGGCCGCCTCTGTTCGTGCCGACGTGGTCTACAACGTTGTGCCCTACACCCTCAGCGGCGGCTACGCCATCGCCGGTGGGATGATCGCCACCAACGACGCGATGGATACGATCATCGCATGGAATGTCGAGGTGACCGGTGCGCTGCCCTACACCTTCTCCAACACCAATCCCGGCGCGACGCTATATCCGAACGCGTTCGTCATTTCTCCCACGGCCATTACCATCGTCGGGGACAACACCGCCGGGACCGGTTTTGAGGCGCATGACAACACAGACCCCGACTGGACCGACTGCACTCAGTCGCTTTACTACATCCTGTTCGGCCCGGCGATCCAATACACCATTTTCGACAGCGCCGACGGCAACCCCGATGTCTCCTCGCAGTACAGCTACAACACCGGCCCGATCACCATCGCGACCGTCGTCCCCGAGCCGACGTCGCTGGCGCTGCTTGGCTTGGGCGGGCTGATCGCTATGCTGCGACGTCAAAAGCAGACTGCGTAATGCTGCACATCAACCTGGCGCATGCCTCCCATTCATGCCGTATGCATTTCACCAATGGCACTGGAACACCATCCATGCGAAAACTTGCTTTACTCGCGACAATCCTCACGGTCACGACAGCCCAGTTCGCCACCGCAAGTATTGTCCAAGTCTCCGGCACCTGGTCCACGCCAGCCGTGACCGGGCAGAACTACATCAACCAGGTGTTTTCCGGCTCGGCCACGTTTTCCTACGACACCAACGACATCACCGGGATCGGGTCGGAAGCAATCATCGGGTCGCTCAATTCGTATTCACAAGTTCCTTATTACCTCGGCTCGACCGCTTTCGATACAACGAACACCGCGTTCAAGATCTGGTTTTACGATGGCGTGCTCGGTTTAACCACAGTCGGCGGAACGTTGGATAGCCCGGACCCGACCACCACGACATCAGCCTTCGACGATTTCATGATCAGCAGCAACTTGTTTTTCTGGTCCTCCAGCAGCGCCCTGGGCGGGGCAAGCACGAGCGATGCTACATCGAACTTCATATTTACGCCGGTCCCCGAGCCGGCGTCGTTGGCGATGTTGGCGCTGGGCTGTGTGACGGTTCTGGCCAGACGTCGCTTCCGCCGGGCTTGCCCGGCCTGACGTTGGGGCCGTTCACCGTAGTCGTCTGGCCTGAAACTCTCGCCTATGGCAGTCTCCATTGGCGAACATACCCGCGGGCAGAACACATCGCTCCACCCAATCAATAAGACCTACCCCAGAAAGGGCAGGTCTCATTTGAATCGAAGTCCCACACATGGTATAGAACAGATCATGCGTCGTTTCGTCGAGAGTTGGCTCGACAACGAATCGTAAGGGCCTATCAATTCGTTTGTTATGCCGACGACTGTTTTACCGTGACGTTCCGACCCGTCAAATCCGCGTGCGGTGAATAGGCGGATTATTCGCCGCACGAATTGCGTCGATAAACTTGCCGGGGCTGTGATTGTTGCGTACAATCACCGCACATTATGCGTCGAAAATCAACGTACATCCATGATCGGTCCGGCTGGCCCACGTTGACCTGGGACGACCAGGCGCTCGCTGCGCTGCTCGCCGCCACCCGGCACAAGCAGGGACGGCTGCTGGGCAAGATGGAATCTCTCGGCTTCGAACTCCAGGCCGAGGCCGCACTGACCGTACTCACGCGCGATGTGGTCACCACGTCCGCCATCGAAGGCGAAGTGCTCAATCCTGACGAGGTACGTTCATCGATCGCGCGGCGGCTGGGGCTGGATGTGGCGGGCCTGCCGAAGGCGGGTCGGGATGTTGAGGGTGTCGTGGAGATGATGCTTGACGCCACGCAGAACTTCGCCGCGCCGCTCACCAAAGCGCGGCTGTGGGCTTGGCACGCCTCGCTCTTCCCCACCGGTCGCAGCGGTATGTCGCGTATCACGGTGGGCGGGTGGCGCAAGACGGAATCAGGAGCGATGCAAGTGGTGTCCGGCCCCATTGGGCGTGAGAAAGTGCATTTCGAGGCACCGGACGCCGAGCGTCTGGATGCTGAGGTTTCGCAGTTCATCCAATGGTTTGAAGGGCCGTCGCCCGCAGACCCCGTGCTCAAAGCAGGCATCGCCCACTTCTGGTTCGTCACCATCCACCCGTTCGACGATGGCAACGGGCGTATCGCGCGCGCGATTGCCGACATGGGTCTGGCCCGCGCCGACGGCATGAAGGAACGCTTCTACAGCATGTCGGCGCAGATCGAGGCCGAGCGCAGGGACTACTACCGGAATCTGGAATCCGCCCAGCGTGGTGATCTTGATATCACCCCCTGGCTGGTGTGGTTCCTAGGCTGCCTTGACCGTGCTTTGGACGGCGCGGAGCAAACCCTCGCCTCGGTGTTGCACAAAGCGGAGTTGTGGCAGCGGATCAACCGCCAACCCGTGAATGATCGTCAGCGCCTGGTGATCAACCGCATGCTGGACAACTTCGAAGGATTCCTTTCCACATCGAAGTACGCCAAGCTCGCCAAGTGTTCGACCGATACCGCACTACGCGACATCCGTGAGTTGTTGGATCGCGGGATTGTCCTGCAAAACCCCGGCGGCGGACGCAGCACGAGCTACCGGCTTGCCGAAATGCAGAACGTGAACAAGTAGCTCATCGTTACCCGTGCGTTGTTACGATTCGTCTGCCAATACATCGCAATGATTGAGGTTTCGTATCAGCTCTGCGCTTATCGCGCACCCCGTTACCGGCGCACTCTTCTGCGGGATCGTAGAGCTACCCGCCACGATTACATCCCGGAAATCTTGGTCTGCCAACTGAATAAGTTGCTTCAGGCGATCCAGATTTCCGCGGGCGGTGAATACGATGCAGCGCGCGATTCTCCCAGATTTGCCTGCCTCCAAGAGCAATTCGGTCGCACGAGGTGCGTCCTCGAACGAAAAGGTCTCCTTGATCTTCTCGGTGATGTCGCGATCGAGTGGCATCGAATCTCCTGACCACAGTTTTCCAATCCAGTCGCCCCTGCGTGCTGTTTGAACCACCGTGCCTGCTCGCCGAATCGTAACTCCCGTCATGGCAACAAGAAAGCCCTCCGGTTTCTGCCGAAGGGCTTCTCGTGGAGAAAAGTTCGGGTGACTCGCTTGGTAAAGAAACGGTCTGGCGAGAACTGGTTGAATCAGCAGAGAATACGGGTTCATGATCTGCATTTGCATGATCACAACCCAAGTTTGGACGTCCAGCCTGTACTGGGTCATTCGCCGGGTCGATAACAATCAATCAGGTACTGGTTCACGGAGGGCGCCATACATCACTGGCCGGTTCTCCGATTTTGGATCGATTTCTCCTTCACGTCAGAAAGGAACAATGAACCGATCATTTGTAGAGCCGCAGGGGCTTCAATGCCATTAACATCAAACCACACGACAATCACGCGGTCGTCTTCGTTCATGCCCAATGCCAGCGATTCCGTGCTGCCGATTGTGGAATGTTTACCAATCAGCATAGTTATCCCTTTCGTTTTAGCGAGAGACGTGGTGTTTACGGCCGGAATGAAGATCGTGGTGCCAAGGGTTGTTACCGGGTCTCTGGTCGTTGGGACGGCAAATCTCGCACGGGCCAACCACCATTCGGAAAGTAGTATCGTTGCCCGGTGGCGCGGTTTTCGATGATGCATGGTTGCTCGGGGTCCGGGATAATCCAAGCAGTCTCAGCTTCATTGTCGCCGTCGTCCGGTCTTTCCACATATGTTGGCGGTTTCACGATAAACACTCCGTTGCGAGGCGTGTCCTAACTTCTTGGTAAAGATTACGGCTGCGTCGTGCTACCGCCAAGGGAACGAGACGGAGAGCGGTGGAACGCGGCCGGAGAGACCGATCCCTGCCTTTCGCCTTCGTTCCGCACCGTTCCGCCCCTTTCCGTTCTCGCGGTCGCTAATCATCCGTACACTGCCGCTGCGCTGAACAAATACCCCCAAGGAGCCGGAACATGGAGAGTCATTGGAACATCGAAGCGATGGGCGTATTCTTCGTCGTGCTGCTCGCGACATACCTCATTGCGTGGAAGGGCCGCCGTGATTCCCGCGATGAGGCTGAAGAGCATATTGGCAAGCAGAAGCTAAACCGGTGGTTGGTAGGTCTTAGCGCCGGTGCCGCTGCCAATAGTGGGTTTGTTGTCACGGGTGCCGTCGGACTGGGTTATTCCTATGGCCTTCACTGGCTTTTGTTGCCATTCGGCTGGTTCTTCGGCGACATCGTGTTCTGGACCTTCTTCCCCCATCGCATCAACGCATATGGTGCCCGCGCCAGCGCCACGACACTGGCGGACATCATCACGCACGATCTTAAGGTCGGACGACTGCACCCCCTCACAATCGCATCTTCCACGATTGTCGTTCTGTGCCTCGGCGGCTACACGATGGCGCAATGGGTGGCGGGCCAGAAGTTCCTTGAGGGCGCTTTCGGGATCACTGGCCACTCGACGCTCATCATTTTTGCCGCGGTCACCATCGCCTATTCTGCGATCGGCCGCTTCCGTGGTTCGGTCTACACCGATACTTTTCAGGCAGTAACCCGCGTCCTCGGAACATTTATCGCACTGGGTTCAATGTGCTGGGTTGCAGCGCGTGATCCAGATTTCTCAGAGCATATTCGGGGCGCTGGCGAGGGCTTCCTAAACTTCTTGGGTGACGGCACGGTTGCATCTGCGATTGGGTTTATTCTTGGTTACGCTGCGGCCGCGCTCGGGTTCGGTCTGGCGCAACCCCAAGTCACGACCAGATACCTGGCGGCGAGCAGCCCCAGCGAGGCCCGAGCGGCACGATGGATTTACATGGGATATGTTCAGTTGACCTGGGCCACTATGACACTCTTTGGGGTACTGCTACGAGGTGTGATGCCGAGTCTTCCCGATCCGGAGAAAGGCCTCACAGTCTTCGTCAGCGCAACCCTGCCAGCGGTCTTCGTAGGGTTGATTCTGGGGGACATCTTCGGTGCAATCGCGTCGACAGCGAACAGTCTCCTTGTAGCGATGGCCCAAGCGACCCGCGATCTGTTCGGCGGATACCGCGCTTGCTTGCGGCTGGAGTGGCTGTCCCTTATCCTGGGCTTTGGTACAATGCTGGCAGCATGGGCTCTCGAGGGGCGCAGTACCGTGTTTGGGCTAGCGATCACCTCTATTTCCTTCATGGCCGCTGGCCTCGCCCCGGCAGTCGCAATCAAGGTTCTCGGCTGGCGCCACTCGGCCTTGTCCCTCACAGCGGCGGTATCTATTGGATTCTTTGCCGCACTCGCCTGGAATCTCGGCGGCCTTTCCGGAGTCATCAACGAGGCGGCGATCGGGATACCAATAGGGTTCTTCACGAATTTCATGCTCGCCCGCCACGCGGCGCCTAGTCGCTCGACGTCGTCGGAGCGTTCAACGTCTGTTCCCGATGAGGTGGCACGATGACTTCCACATCAGAACAACAGCAGAATGGGATTCGTGATTGGGTGGCCAAACGAAGGCTATTGGTGTTGATGTTCGATGCAAGCAACCACGTTGCCCTTCTTGTCAAATGGGTTCAAGCTTACAACAAGTCGATACCCCCTATCAGCTCCTTGGATGAAGAAAAGGTTCTTCAAGCCGCGCAGAAATGGCATCACAGTACGCCGGACAAGTACTATCAGTTCTGGGAGTGGATTGTCAAAAAGGAGCTCGGGTTGACAAGTGTAACGCCGCATCGACTGTGGTCCTCGTCCTTCGTCAATTTTATTGAGGTTTTGCGGCGCGAGCTTCCGATGGGCTGGGTGGACGCCATAATGTTGCAAAAGATTCTCGATGCCCCGAAAAACAAGTTAGGGGAAGATCAGTGCGCCGCCTTGCGACGCATGATTGAACCGGAACTCAATGTGTGCGACTCACGATCGTCCCAGTGTTGGCCTATGGAAACCCCCTTGGACGAGCAGTTTGAGGGAGTACTGACGGGCATCAAAGCCGGGCAACTCTGCTCTTGGCACTGTTTTTTGACGCCTGAAGCGGCCCGTTCATGGAATTCTCTTGTCGAGAACGGAAACTACGCCATGTACTCGGTCTGCCTGAGGTCGCTCGGCGACCTACTTCAGACTTCGGCCTGGAAGAACGCCGTTACGAATCAAACCTACAATGTTGGCGTAGCTCTTGCAGGTGGTGGCTCGCCGGAAAAGGACGTTCTGCTGGCGCATGCTCTGGCGACGGCTACACAACAAAACGTGCAGTACTGGATGGTCGATGTAAGCCACGACATGATGCATGAGTCACAGGGGCGCATTCACCGGTCACTAGAGAAAATGCAATTGGCGAATCGTATTGCTCTCCGAAGTCGCCGTGCCGATATTCTGCGACTGCATCGGTGGTTCCACCGGCCTTATGATTGGAACGCGGCTGTGTGGGCGATCCTTGGCGGCACGATCGGCAACCTCCCGGAAAGGGAGTTCTTCGACTCTATCGCGTCCCCGACGGTGGCCGGTGATCTGCTGGTAGTAGGGCTGGATACTCATGACGGTGAGCAGTGGGATGAATTTCAGGAGCGCATCAGGAGTCAGTACCAAGGCGAAGAGGTGTATGATACCAATCCCGTAAAAAACTCGTGCGCGTTAGGCGCTTGTTAGGTTGCGCTCCCGCGTGGGGTCTGGGATAGTGGGCTCTTTTGGAAAGGAGTCCACCATCGACATCTCACTTCACAGCCCCGACGACGCGGCCGAAC
>WGMF01000035.1 GCA_016125215.1 Phycisphaera sp. | reverse complement strand
GTTCGGCCGCGTCGTCGGGGCTGTGAAGTGAGATGTCGATGGTGGACTCCTTTCCAAAAGAGCCCACTATCCCAGACCCCACGCGGGAGCGCAACCTAACAAGCGCCTAACGCGCACGAGTTTTTTACGGGATTGGTATGAACAGCCGGTTATCTCACGTTGTGCGTGTGAGCGCGGAGGATCGCAACGGCTGCGGCCGCGGCGGTTTCGATGCGCAAGATGTTCGGGGAGAGTTTCCACGGTCGGCAACCGTGATGAAAACACAGTGCCAGTTCCTCATCGGTGAAGCCGGCTTCCGGGCCGACCAGCGCCAGGACGCGCGATGCGCCGCCCAGCGCAGCTTGAATCTCGAAGGGCTGATCGGGGTACGGGTGGGCAACGAGTCGCAGGTCGTGGGGAGCTTCGAAAAGATTTTCGAGTGTCGTGGGGCTTTCGATGGTCAGGAGATAGTCCCGCCGGGATTGCTTGGCGGCTTCGATGGCGGCGCGTTGCAGGCGGTCAACCTTGATATCGCCCGCTTTGACCGTGCTGTGTCGTGTGGAGAGAGGGAACAGACGGTCGGCCCCGAGCTGGGTGAGGGTGTTGACCATGTCCGCGGCGCGGGGGCCTTTGGGCAGGGAAACAGCGATGTCGAGAGAGGGTACGAGTGGGGGGGTTGTCCGCGAAGTGGTCAAGCGCACAGTAACTTGTTTGCGAGAGGTCTCGACCACTTCACCGGCCGCGGACGTGCCCGAGCCGTCGAATAACTCGACCCTGTCCCCGACCTTCACCCGCAGCACCTTCAGGGCGTGGTGCGACTCATCCCCATTGAGCACGAGGGGTGTCATAAAGTCTTGGGCGATCCCGGCCAGGTCTGGATAATAGAAGCGTCGCATGGAGAAACGGGTCGGGTGGGTCTGTAAGGTTTGTAACGGCCTTGAGTCGGCCCGGAAAGAGGACGATAGTCGGGTGGGAGGCTTGACCGAGTCTATCAGGACGCGGTGGCTGCCTCACGATCCCCCAGGCCTCCGGGAGTGACCGCAGTGGCAGAACCCCAGAACCCTAAACACCCGAACATGTCGAGCAAGCCCACGCCCGAGTTGGAGGCGGAGTTGGACGCCTTGCTCTCCGAGGTCAGCGCGATCGAACCGGACCTCAAGCCCTCGAGTGTGAAAGCCAAAGAAAAAGCCAACCCCAAGCCGCCGACCCCTGATGCGCCGCCGCAACCCGCCACGGAGGATGCCTTCGAGAGCCAGCTCAACAGTCTGCTCAAGTCCGTTGTGGACGAGAAAGCGACGCGTCAATCCGAAGCTGACCAAGAGTCTGACAAAGAAGCCCCGGCGTCGGACGAGGACTTGCCGACCGGTTCATTTGAAACCGTCACCCAGGCCACGGAGGAGGACCTGGCCGGCGACGAGTTGGCCAACCAGATCCAGTCCATGCTCGATGAAGCCAGGCGTCAGCGTGACGCGGGCCAGGAAGAGCGCGTGGAACAATCCCGGACGGATGATCCCGTCGGTGCGCAGCCCGGGTCGGATGCCCCCACGCAGGGTATCGAGGATTCGCAGGATGCCGCGGGCGAGTCGATCTCGGTCGCAGAACTCTTGCAAGCGGTCGACTCGAAGAGCGGGGACATCGAGCCCGCCAAAGCGACCGCCACGCTATCGAGCCAGGCCGAACCATCGGCTCAAGTCACGACGGACTCCGCGCAAGCGGACGACAAGACGCTGGGACAGATCGACCAGATGCTCGCCGAGGGCGCGGACGAGGCGATCGCCGGCGACTTCGAGACCGTCTCGGATGTCATCGACGCCACCACCAGTCACGCGGGTCAGGAACACAGCGTCACGCTCGACACGTCTGAATCGTATGTTCAGAGCGGCCGGGCCTCGGCTCGGCGTGGGGTCTATGAGGGTCAGGACCTCAAGGAAAGCGAAGAAGAAATCCCCGAGGGTGACTTTGAAACCCCCGAGGAATTGTTGAGTGTCAAGACAAACGGCCCCGCCGGCGCAACCGGTCAACCGGACGGGGCCTCTTCAGACGAAGTCGCCAGGGAACTGGACGAGGAACTGGCACAAGCCCGGCGGAGCGCGGTTACAGAAAAGGTCGGTGATGCGCGAAGGCGTAACAGTTCGTCGGCGTTTGCCGGTCTGTCCCCCAGGCGCGCTGCGCTGCTGACGATGTGCGCGTTCGTGGGGTTGACGGTGACGGTCTACGTGCTCTTTTTGTTGATCGGGCGCTTTGTGCTGGTCGGTCGAGGTTACTGGCCGACGCTCACCTGGCCTGCGTTCTGCGCGCTGGTGATCGGGCTGTGCGCCGCACGGGTCTGGTGGGTCCGCCTGAGATTGGGCGGGACTTTCTGGTCGGCGGGAACGATGGACCTGCGACGGTGGTGCGAGGTGGTCAACGCGCCGGTGTTGCGCCTGAGCCCCGACATCCGCAACGGCCTGGGTTACGTGGCGCTGGTCAACGTATTCTTTGCCTCGGTGCTCATCATCGGCAAAGTGGTCTCGATGATGATGAAATGACCCACGCACGATTTCAGAGCGCGAGTCTTGCATCGCCCACAATCGATCTGTCATCGGGTCTCACGCCCTGAGGAAGTAGGGCACAGCCACCAGTGCGCCGCCGGTGGCCACAAGCAAGATCGTGTTGGTGATGAAGTAGGGGATGGCCATGAGCGCCAACCCGCAGACCAGCGGCGCGGGTGCGCCCTGCTTTTTGCCGTACATGAACAGCCCCATCCCTACCGAGCCGAACACCAGGCCCCAAAGCAGCAGCGACATGTCCATCGGCGATCTCCTTGCAAAATGTGCGTGCCCCTGCGGGCAATCCCATCATGCAAGACATGGGTTATTTCGTCGCTTTGGTTGAGCGGGCTTAAGAGTAAGCGTGCCCGATCTCCCCGCGTGCTACGGATAATCACGATAAATGTCACACACATCACCCCACGAAACAAAAAAGCGCGGACCGCTGAGGTGGAGGTAGTCCTCGCGGTCCGCGTTCCCCGACACCCTTATGTCCCATTGGGCTAACCGTGATTCTCCCAATCGGCTCCCCCCTTTGCTCCCCACCGGACTCCCCGTCCTGCGATTCTCCCCGTCCACTGACTCCCCATCCACTTAACTCCCCATCCGTGACTCCCCGTCCAATTCAACTCCCCGTTCCATCCCCGGATGTTCTCCCATCCGGATTCTCCCCGTCACTTCTCCGGGTGTCTCCTTGGGCCTTGCTCCCCTCCGAATCACCGGAGCAGGGCGTGTCGATCACGTGCATCAGTTGGATAGTCTCGGGGCGGTGGTGCCGCCTCGGATCAGTTCGCCTTTGTATTCGAGTGAGGGTTGCGGTCGGCCCTCGCCCTGGATCTTGGACAGCAGCATCCGCGCAGCCCATCGGCCCATGACGTAGCGGTCGCAGGTAATTCGGCTGACATGGGGCCAGGCGGTGTGGAAGAGTCGCAGGTCGCCGGCCGACATCACGCTCACGTCGCGCGGGCAGCGCAGGGGCGTGAGGTTGAGCATCTCGATGGTCTTGATTGCCAGGCCCATCGAGCCGGCCACGATACCCGTAATCGGGGCGTGGTTACTGTGGCTGGCGACGATGCGTTCGATGAGTGTGTGGATGTGGTCGTCCAGCCCGGCGCTCAGTTCGGTGCATTCGGGCACGAGCCCCTTGGCCTTCATCGCGCTGACGTAGCCGTGCTCCCGCTGGTACGAGGAGTAACGTGGCTTGATCGAGCCGTCCGACTGCTTGAGCGGGGCCGGGAGGAAGAGGATGCGTTTGTGGCCCAGTTCGATGAGGTGCTGCGTCGCCAGGGCACCGGAGTGGGCGTCGTCGGCAAAGACGCAGTCGAAGTCTTCGCGCTTCTGGGTATTGAGGTTGACGCTCATGATGTCGAAGTCACTGATGAGTCCCTGGAGCGATTCGGGCAGGCCGGTCTCGACGAGGATCAAGCCGTCCACGAAACGTTCGGAGAGCAGTCGCGGGGGCTTGTGCCCGTTGCGAGACATGAGGCTGTTGAGCTTGAGCACGACGAGCAGTTGATCGGGTTCGAGCAGTTCGTCGTTGACGCCACACATGTATTCGTGGACGGGCTGGTCGGTCACGTCGTGCGTGGATTCGGATTGGACGAGCAGGCCGATCGCGTCGCGGCGGGTCGAGGCACGACCGAGGCGACGCATGACCATGTCGGGTCGGTATTTGAGTTCCCGTGCGGCGTCGAGCACAGCGCGGCAGGATTCCCGACGAAACTTGTGGCCCTGGCCGTTGAGGATGAGACTGACGCTGGGGATGGAGAGTCCGGTCTTCTTGGCAATGTCTTTGAGCGTGGCAACCATGCGGCGTGTCCTTGTGGGTGATGGGTACTGCTGGACGGTGCGGCGTCACCCGCGCAACTTCCGTGTCGAGCCGACCGATTCCGTCGATCGCACGCAACCCACGTGACAATGCAACCGTGATGCCAGAGATGGTTTTCACCGCGTTCGACCCGCGATACCCCAGCGAAGCAGCTAAAAACAAGGATTTCTGTGTGTCGTCACGAAACTTGGCCCCGTCCATAACCAAGTCGCGGCGCGCAGCGTTTGTGCAAAGCCCAATCAGGCGTTGAGGTCTTAAGCACGGAACGGCGTTCTGCCAGATTATCCATCTTGCCCGATCGTGCCGATTGTGTTTTTGGATGACAGCGGATTGAGTGTTACGATAAACCGTCGCCGCGTGACACAGGTAAGATTCGACGGGTGAGGTTGATGAGTACCAGGCGGTTGACGGTGTGGAGTGACGGGTCGGCGGGTCCCATATCCATTGTCTTGACAGGCCCCGGTCAACGGTTCACAGCGAAGGAATCTGTGACGGAAGGAATCAGAGGATGTTGAACTCGACAGCGCGACCGTGGTCCTTGACGGGGATTGCCCTCTTGACGATCTGTGTGGCTTTCACGTCCAAGTTGCGTGCGCAGGAAGGCGGGGCCGACGCGCCGGCTCAACCGATCATCCCGTGCGAACTGGACACCGAGGCCATCCTCAACGAGAAGGGGATTTTTTCACCCTCGGCCAGCGACGGCGTCTGGACCCTCACGCCCACAGCCGGGCTGGTTCTGTTTCAAGTCCCACTCAAACTCGACAAACCCGAAACCGAATTCGAGCTGGGCTTCAACACCATCCGCGTCACCGGCGGAAGACTCCTGGCCTACCGCATTGCCTACGACATCGAGCAATCCCTCGAGATCGACAAGAAAGCCTACGACCTGCCCGAGACCACGCCCCGCTTTACACGCCGCATCGTGATCCAGCCCGACGGACTCATCGCATGGAAACTCGACCGGTTCATCCCCAACGCGACCCTCACCGGCACCACCGGTTACGCGATGCGCATCGACCCGAGCCTGCTCAACAACGCCAACCCCGGCTCGCTCCCCGAGATCAAACAGAACGCCGATGAGGATTACCGCGCATTCCTGATCCGTCGGCAGATCGAGGTCGAAGACTACCGCAAAAAAGTCGAGGCCTTCCGCGACCTGCGCAAGGCGGTGCTCGAACTGCCGACCGATATCAGCATGAGTATCCCCCCGCGCATCTGGGCGGTGTTCGAGATACGGGGCAACCCCGACAAGGTCACGCTCGAAGGCACGCGCGGCCAGCCGTGGAGCATCGACTACGCCGCCTTCGAGGCCATGCGAAAGCTCGTGAGTGTCGATGCGCTGACGACCGATGGTGGCATCAGCCCGCAGGTCTACAGCGACATCCTGCCCATCGTCACCGAGCTTCAAGCCCGCCCGCACTTCAACACCTACAGGATGGCCGCCCTCACGCTCACGCAGCGCGACATCGTGCGGATGGCCACGGTGGACGATCCGATCTACCGACTCGCGCAGCTCGTGCTCAAGGGCAACGACACACACGGCCGGCTGCTGCTGATCCGTGAACTGGCCGCCACCATCCCGCCGACCGCCGCGAGCACGACGCTGCTCAAAACCGTGGCCGAGTCGCTCGACCCGCAGACGCAATTGCTCACACTCACGGGCCTGCTCAAGACCGACCTGACCCAGCCCGTGGCCATCCGCGAACTGGTCACGGGGCTTAACCGGTTGCTGGGCGACTCCAAAGGCCCGCCCCCGGAAAACATCCTGGAAAACATCGAGCAGAACGGCCCGATGCACCCCGGTCTTGTGGCCGTAGTCAGCCAGCAGACGGACATGGCCGCGATGCCCGACGCCCGCAGGGCTGAGTTCGTCCGGACCACGGTCGCCCACGCGGTCGACAGCCCGCTGGCCGCCGCGTGGCTCGACCGCACGCTCCTGGGTTCGACCGACTTACAAGTTGTGAGGATGACCCTCGAAACGCTTCGTGACGCCGAGGTCGGACCGGCCGGGGCCGGCGTCGTGGGCAAAGCCATCGGGGCGATCTTCAAATCGCCCAAAGATCAGGCCAACGAACAGGCCGTCCCGCGTGTGCGTCTGGCCCGACCCATCCCGATCCCCGACGCCTCGCACAGCATCTACCGCGTGCTCCAGTCGGCGGACAAGGACATCCGTGCGTTGGCGTGGACGGTGCTCAATCGTTTCCGTTTCGACCCGCCCGCCGAACCCGCAACCAGCCCCGATGCGCCCGACGAGCGTTATGCGCAGCTCACCCTTGCGGCCCTCGGCCAGCGCCCCGTCCCGCCCGAAGCGGTGGAGTTCCTCCTTCACCAGCCGCGCTCGGACCTGGTCGGTGAACAGTTGATGCAGTTCATCCTGCGGACCACGGGGCAGGCCTCCAGGCAGGCGTCCGAAGCGATCATCGGGCTCAACGCGCCGCTGGGGGAACTGCTGCTCAAGCGGTCGTACAACGAGCGCGAGGAGTTTGCCTCCAGGCTTTATTTTGCCCTGACTCAGAACGTGCCCCGTGTGACCGCCATACTCCGCCACCGTGTCGACAACCACCCGGTGGCCACGTGGCTGGGCAAGCAGATTTCCGAAGGAACCCTGCCCGACCCGTCGCGGTGGATCAATGCCTACAGCCAGGTCGAAGACCTCTTCGCGCTGATCCCTTCCAACGATGAATCCCTTGCACAGGGCGCGGTGGCGGTTCTCGTCAATTCGGCGGGCGGCGACGATTCGATCGTGGACAAACTCACCCGCGACCTGCGGGCGCTCCCCTCGCCCACCGTCCCCGCGCTCATGCAGGAATGGACCAACATCTCCAGGCAGGTCCTGCTCGACCGCATCCGCAACAGCGCGCTCCAATACTCGGTCAGCCTCCTGGTCCATCCGCCCATGGCCGACACCAACGCGCCACCTCAGAGCCCCGAAAAAATCGCGGTCGGCTCGACTCGCATCACCTACCTCTCGGACGCGGTTTCCTTCGGCAATCTCAAGATCACCGTCAAGGTGTCAGACTCCGTTTTGGGGCTGGAGATCGCCACGCCTGCCGAGGTCGGTCAGTTCGGCTCGGCAGATCTCTCACGCCTCTCGCTCGACACCGTGCCCGGACCGTGGATCATCCGACCCTTCTACGACAAGTCGTGGCAAGGCTCGATCCGCACGCCCGACGGTCGAACGCTCGACCTGATCCTCAAACCCCAGAATTGATCGATCACGAACCGGTTACACACGTTCAACAACATCAGCCAAGCCTTGGCCGACCTGTTTGCTGCGCTCCTATCATCAGTCACACCCCCGCACAGGAGCCTACGTGACCCCCAACCGCCTTGTGACCCTCAGACACCTTGCCGCCGGCTTGTTGCCCCTGATCGCGATCGGGCTTCTGCTCACCCTTGCGAGGGTTTCCTCTGGCCCGCCCGCACGACGCAGCCAGGCCAATCCTCCTTACGAGCAGATCGACCGCAACGACAGCAACAGCTCAACAAACTCAAGCCAGAATCAGGAACAGGACCCGCCCGCGCAGCCGGAAGAGCGTGACCCGATCGGCCTCAAAACCCTGCAGCGCAAACTCGCTGACAACCCACTCACCGGCAAGGGCATCGTGGTGGGACACGCCGAGGGCGGGCCGGGCAATTACTTGCCCAACGACGCCGACCCCTCGCTCCAGGACGTGCAACTCGTTGCCCACTCAGGCAAGAGCCTGCCCAACAACCATTCCACCGCCACGGCAAAAGTCCTCGCGGGCAACACCGGCCCAGCCCCCGGCATCACCACGGTCCACTGTTACACATCCGGTGACTGGATGAGCCGCGGCTATCTCAACACCGGCCAGCCCCGGCCACCGACCACCGATGGCTCGCGCATATTTTCGCACAGTTGGATATCCAGCCAGAAGAACGATTACGCCTCCGAGGTGCTCCGACGGATCGATTACCTCGTCGACCGCAAGGGCGTGCTCATGTTCGTCGGCGTCAACAACGGCGCGGACAAGCCGGTCGACCCGCTCCTGGCCTGTGCCTACAACGCCATTGCCGTGGGCAACGCGTCGGGACGCAGCAGCGGGGGGTACACGCAATTCGAGGGCGACGGTCGCTGCAAACCCGAGATCGTCACGCAGGGCCTGACAAGCTTTGCCACGCCACGCGTGGCGGCCTGTGCGGCGCTGCTCCTCGAAGAGGCGGATCGGCGACAGGACAAGGACATGGCCAGGCCCGAGGTCATCAAGGCGGTCCTGTTGGCCGGCGCTGAAAAACCCCGCGAGTGGAAGCGCGAAGCGGGCAAGCCGCTCGACGACCACTTCGGGGCCGGCCGCCTGCGCATCGACCGTGCCCACGACATCCTCACCGCCGCGCGTGCAAGCGTTGACAAACCTAACAAGTTGTATGCCTGGGACTACAACACCCTCGCAACCGGGGGCAATGTCAGCTACACACTCGAACCCCCGACCGAGCCGGGCGACCAGCGCGTCTCCATCATCCTCACCTGGCACCGCCGGATCGACGGCAGGACCGTGAGCGACCTGATCTCCAACCAGCCTTACTGGTCCACGTCACCCCGATTGGCAGACATGGACCTCCGACTGATCCGCACGAAACCCGACGGGTCCGAAGAGGTTTGCGACCAGTCCGTGAGCACGATCGACAACGTCGAACACGTCTACCTGGAGCGGCAGCCTCTCGGTCGGGACACCGGACAATACCGCATCGAGGTCAGCCGAAAGGACGGATATCCCGAGCCGTGGACCTTCGGCGTGGCGTGGCTGATCGAACCGGTGCCCGCGCCGAACGCGCCGAGGCGTTGACCGCCATGTCGGTATCATTTCAAATCCACCAAGTGCTCCAACTCCTTGACGCGGACAGCCGGGACAGATACCGTCGATAGGAATTCTCATCCTCTGTCAGGGGACCCCAAGATGAAAAAGAACCTAGCCGTCATCCTCGTCGTTTTACTCTCCGCCACCGCACACCGCGCCTTGGCGCAGGACGCGCCCTCCGTCGGCGTCGTCCTCGAAGACAAGGTCGAGGTCCGCTCCGGTGGCGGGCCGGGCTTCTATGTGGTCGGCGAATTGAACAAAGACCAGACCGTCACCATCGATGAACTGGTCTTCGGCTGGTACAAGATCGTGCCCCCCAAGGGTGTTTACAGCTACATCTCCAAGGGCCTGGTCAACCGCCAGGGCGACGGCTCCGAGGGCGTGGTCAACACCGATGCCGCCAAGGTCTCAGCCGGTGCGACCAACGGCCCGGGCTTCAGCTGGCGCAGGCAGATCGATCTCAACCGCGGCGACACCGTCAAGATCCTCGGCGAGGACGGCGACTACTTCAAGATCGAACCGCCCAAGGGCGCGTATGTCTACGTCGAACAGTCCAACATCCGCAAAGCCACCCAGCAGGAACTCATGGCCCTCCAGCCCGGCGTGACCACCACACAACCTCCCGCCGTGCCCGACAAGACCACGACCACAACCACCACGACCCCCACAACCCCCACCCCCACCACGCCGACGACCGTACCGGACAAGGTCGAAACCCCCACCACGACAACGCCCCCATCAACCGATACCACCCCCACGGCCACCGTCACCGTCGATCAACCCCCGACAGTCACCGACACCACGCCCACCACAACGGATACCACGACGACAACGACCACCACGACCACGACCACGGTGGATACTCAGCCGACACCCGCTGTCGCCTCTGCGACGCTGCGCGACCTCGAAGCCCGCTTTGATTCAGCCAAGACCAAGCCCGTCGAACAGCAGCCCATCGACGAATTGCTCACGGGATACCGCGCCCTGGCTGAAGATGCCTCGCTTTCACGATATGAAAAGAGCATCGTAGACAGCCGACTGCGTTACCTCGACCGCCAGGTGCAGATTAAGGCGGCGCTCGGTGAGATCGAGACGGTCAAGGCCCAGATCGACGCACAGGCCCAGTCTCTCAAACAAGCAGACGAAACCCCCGAGGTCGAGCCGATCTACGACGTGATGGGGCTGATTACGTCGAGTGCGGTCTACAACGGTATCAACCTCCCGCGTCTCTACCGCATCGTCGAACCCTCGACCTACCGCACGGTCGCCTACGTGCAGGCCAAAGAGGGCATGGACCTCGACGCGGCGCTGGGGCAACTCGTCGGCATCGTCGGCCGAACTCGCTACGACGACGCCCTGAAGGTCCGCGTCATCGACATCAAACGTATGGACGTGCTGACGGCCCAGCCGAAGTAATCCGACACGCCCGGGTTATTCTTCACTTCGCATCGCGCCGGTCAACCCCGTACAATCCCCGCGATGACGAACGACGCAGGCCAGCCTTATTACATCACCACGCCGATCTACTACGTCAACGACCGCCCGCACATCGGGCACGTTTACACGACGACGGTCGCCGATATCCTCGCGCGGTACCACCGCCTGAAGGGCGACGATGTCTTTTTCCTGACCGGTGTCGATGAGCACGCCGCCAAGGTGGTGGACGCCGCCGCGACGCGCGGCTTGACCCCGCAACAGTGGGCCGACCAGAACGCGCAGGTCTTCAAGGAAACCTTCAAGCGATTGGGGATTTCCAACAACGACTTCGTCCGCACGAGTGAGGACCGCCACAAGAACAAGGTGCGCGAGTATGTGGCTGCGCTCGTGGCCAGCGGCGACGTCTACCCCGGCCAGTACGAGGGCTGGTACGACGCGGGCCAGGAGGAGTACGTCACCGACGCCAAGGCCCAGGAATACCAATACAAAAGCCCGATCAACGGCAAGCCCCTCGTGCGCAAGCAGGAGACCAATTACTTTTTCCGCCTCGAAAAATACCGCGACGCCGTGATCGAGGCGATCCAGAGTGAGCGGTTCACCGTCCAGCCCGAAGCGAGAAAAAACGAGATCGTCAACCGTTTGGCCGAGGCACGCGACGTGCCGATTTCGCGCTCCGGCACCGGCGGCTGGGGCATCGCCATGCCGGACGTCCCCGGGAGCGATCCGTCGCAGAGCATCTACGTGTGGATCGACGCACTGTTCAACTACCTGACGTATGTCGATACCGCCGAGCGCAGAAAGTATTGGACTTCCGGGGGCGGGGCGACCCATCTCATCGCCAAGGACATCCTGTGGTTCCACGCCGCGATCTGGCCGGCGATGCTGCTGGCACTAAGCAAGTGTAAGGGTTACGAGTGGGTCCGACTTCCGGGCGGCGTCTACGCGCACAGCTTCTGGATCAGCGAAGGCATGAAGATGGGCAAGACGCTCGGGAACTTCATCGACCTCGAAAAGATCGACCACTACGTCGAAACCTTCAGCCTCGACGCCCTGCGCTATTTTCTTGCCACGCAAGGCCCGATGGGCACGACCGACAGCGACTTCGCCGAGGCGAAGTTTGTGGAGACGTATAACACCGGGTTAGCTAATAGCATTGGCAATTGCTTTAGTCGTGTATCCAACATGACTCAGAAGTATTTTAATGGTGTCCTGCCAAGTACAAAAAGTACATTTGAATTGCCCGAATCAAACTCGATATCTCAATTGGAGCATGTCAGGATACGGATAAATCAGACAAGCGCATTCTTTGATAAGATGGATTTATCTGCCGCATGTATCTCAGCTAAACAACTTATTGAATTACTTGATGAACTTATTGAAAATACAGAACCATTTAAGTTGGCTAAAGACATCAATCGGTTGCCAGATGTCGGTGTCATTTTGAATCATTGCGCCGAAGCCCTGCGCATCGCGTCGGTGCTGCTTTGGCCGGTGATGCCTTGGAAGTGTGAGGAACTCTGGCGGCGCATGGGGCTGTCCTACCAACCCGGACGCGACAAGCTTGACGACCTTGTGAAGTGGGGCCAACTCCAACCGGGGTCGAAGATCGAGAAGGGTGACGCGCTGTTCATGCGTTACCAAGCCCCGAAGTGACATACGATTATTCGAGAAAAACAATTGCAGACCAGGGGGACTGCCGTCCCCCCGGACCCCCCTGCCCGAGCCGGGGGAGGCGTACCCCTGTGTTGTGACGGCCGTCTCTGGGAGGGGGAGGGGTCCGGGGAGGGGGACACTTCCCACTCCCTGGGCAGTGAACGATCATCCAAGGTCCTCCAAACATTTTTCCGCGCACCTTGAAACCTCTCCCGGGGGTGTGCGTCTGACATGGATGTAAGCAGGGTCCATCTACGATCAGACTTTCATCACGCACAAGGAGCCTCACGATGAAAACCCGCACAGCAACAACCGTACTCGTCGCGCTGTTCACAGTCGCTTTCACCCTCGCTCCGATTCACGCCAAAGATATTGCCGTCGCACCCGCGCCCGAAGTCAAACCCGTCAAGCCCGTCGTCCAGTTGGCCATCCTCCTCGACACCTCCAACTCGATGGACGGCCTGATCAACCAGGCCCGTGCCCAGCTCTGGAAGATCGTCAACGAGTTTGCCACCGCTAAGCAGAACGGGCAGTCGCCCGAGCTTTACGTCGCGCTCTACGAATACGGCAACGACAGCCTCAACTCCGAGACCGGCTACATCCGTCAGGTGGCCCCGCTCACGACCGACCTCGACCGCATCTCCGAGGCGCTCTTTGCCCTGACGACCAACGGCGGATCGGAATACTGCGGGCAGGTCATCGGTGTGGCGGTGCGTGACCTCGAATGGAGCAAAAACGTCAAGGATTACCGTGCCATCTTCATCGCCGGTAACGAGGAGTTCACGCAGGGCACCGTGCCCTACGCCCAGACCTGCAAGGCCGCGATCGAGCACGGCATCATCGTCAACACGATCCACTGCGGCTCGCTCCAGGACGGCCTCAACGGCAAGTGGGCCGACGGCGCGGCGCTGGCGGACGGGAAATACTTTGCCATCGACCAGAACAAAGAGGTCGTCCAGATCGACGCACCCCAGGACAAGGAACTGGCCGAGCTGAATGCGGAACTCAACAAGACCTACATCGGTTACGGTCAGCAGGCTGAAGAGGCTCAGGCACGCCAGACCGCTCAGGACGCCAACGCCAACAGCGTGGCCCCCTCTGTTGCGGCGGCCCGCGTGACCTCCAAAGCCGGTGGCCTCTACAACAACGCGGCGTGGGACCTTGTCGACGCCAGCAAGGAGGAGAAGTTCGACCTGGAGAAAGTCAAAACCGAAGACCTCCCCGAGAACATGCAGAAAATGACCCCCGAGGAGCGCAAGGCCTACGTGGAAGAACAGGCCAAGAACCGAGGCGAGATCCAGAAAAAGATCAAACAACTGGCCGACGCGCGTGACCAGTACGTAGCCGCCGAGATGAAGAAGCAAGCCGAGGCCTCGGGTGAAAAATCCCTCGACGAAGCGGTCATCGGTGCCGTCCGCGAACAGGCCACCGAAAAAGGCTTCGAGATGGACAAAGAGTGAAATCGAGTCTCACGCGGGGGCCGCGGTGAGCGCGGGGAGAGACAGGGAAGTTTCACGCCAAGGCCGCCAAGATCAGCAAGGGGTTCAGGGTCCAGGACAAAATCCGGACCCTGTTTTCTTGTCTGAGATCATCAATCATCATTCATCAATCTTCAATGGGTTTCTACTGACCTCAGGTATCAGACATCAGACATCAGACATCAGACATTCTTACAATGTCTGAATGGCGTGGGTCTACGACATCGCATACGCCGGCGCGGCGATCGTGCTCAGCCCGGTGCTCGCGTACCGGATGGTGCGTTCGGGCAAGCACCGCACGGATTGGCCGGCGAGGTTTGGCCGGGTTGATCCCGCTCTGCCCACCAAGTCCCGCAAACGCCTGCTCGTCCACGCCGTGAGCGTGGGGGAGGTCAACGCGGTGCGCCCGATGGTCGACCACATCTCGCAGCGTCGACCGGACGTGGAGGTGGTCGTCAGCGCAACGACCGACACGGGTGTGGCGCGGGCAAGGGAAATCTACGCGTCGCACCACCGTGTGCTCCGTACGCCTTACGACGCGACCTTTGCTGTCCGGCGCTTCCTCGACGCGGTGTCCCCCGACGCCGTCGCCCTGGCGGAACTCGAGGTCTGGCCTAACATGATGTTAGAGTGCCAGCGTCGGGGCGTCCCCGTCTGCGTCGTCAACGGCCGCCTGAGTGAACGCAGCTTCCGGGGCTACCACCGCTTCCGGTCGGTCATCGGGCCGACGTTCAAGCGGGTCGCCGCTGTGGCGGCGCAGACCGAGGCGTACGCGCAGCGCTTCCGCGGCATGGGCGTGCCCGAGCACCGTGTCACCGTGGCGGACTCGATGAAATGGGACGGCGTCAAGCTCATGACCCCCGACCGGGTCCACGGGTCCATGGCGATGCGCGACGCGATGGGCGTGAGCCACGACGCCCCCGTGATCGTCGCCGGCTCAACCGGGCCGGGCGAAGAGGCCCTGCTGATCGATGTCTTCAAGAGGTTTCCCCCGCACACGCAACTCGTGCTCGTCCCCCGCAAGCCCGAGCGCTTCGAGGAGGTTGCCAGACTCCTGCCCGACGGTGAGATCGTCCGTCGATCCCAGCACCCCGACGGCTCTCAACGCAAGCCCGACCAGCGCCGCGTCTTCCTTCTCGACACCATGGGTGAACTCAACAAGGCCTACGCCTGGGCGACTGTTGCCCTCGTCGGGCGCAGCTTTGTCCCGATGCACGGCTCGAACCCCGTGGAACCCATCGCGCTCGGAAGGCCGACCGTGATCGGCCCGCACCACGGCGACTTCCAGGAGATGGTCGACGCGCTGGCCGACGGCCACGGCATCGTCGTCTCGCCCGACCCCGGTCAGGCGGTGATCGATCTGTTACACGACCCCACCCGCCGGGACCAACTGGCAGAAAACGGTCGCCGCGTTATCGTGTCACGCCAAGGCGCCACCGCAAGACACGCCGCGGTCGCCCTGAGCCTGCTGGATGAGCAGACTTAGCCGCCGATGAACGCAGATAAACGCCGATAATGGCAATAAACAATACCTTGTTTCTACATCTTGTTTCCGATGCCGCATGACCGGTTTTATGTTTTCATCGATTTTCATGTTCACCTTCCCCCATCGGCGTTCATCGGCGTTCATCGGCGGCTAGTCCGCTTGGGTTATCTATGTCGTCATCACTCCGACAATCCATGCTCTCCAGCGCCAAGCGCATCGTCATCAAGATCGGCACGCAGGTGCTTACGGGTGACGACGGGCAGATCGACCAGCGTTACCTTGCGGACATGGCGCGCCAGGTGGCAGGGGTGATCGCGTCAGGCTGCGAGGTGGCGATCGTGTCGAGCGGTGCGATCGGAGCGGGTGTGGCGGAGCTGGGGTTGAGCAAGCGGCCGACCGACGTGTCGGCCCAACAGGCGGTGGCCGCGGTGGGGCAACGCAGGCTCATGACCCACATGCACGAGGCCTTTGCGCCTCACAACATGAAAGTCGGCCAGATCCTGCTCACGCGCAGCGACTTTGACGACCGCAACCGCTTCCTGAACATCCGCAACTGCGTCACCCACCTGCACAAGATGGGCTGCGTGCCGATCATCAACGAGAACGACACCGTCGCGGTCGAGGAGCTGCGCTTCGGCGACAACGATCAATTGTCCGCCATGATCTGCCACGCTCTGCGCGCCGATGCGCTGATCCTTTTTTCCGTGGTGGACGGCTTGCTCGATGAGAAGGGCAAGGTGATCGACCACGTCGACGATGTCACGCACGTGCTGGGGCTGGCCCGTTCGGATCGATCGGCCCGCGGCACCGGTGGGATGAAGACCAAGCTCGAGGCGGCCAGGCTCGTGATGGAGTCGGGCGAACTGGCGGTGATTGCCCACGGACGGGAGCGCGATGTCCTGCTGCGCATCCTGGCGGGTGAAGAGGTCGGCACGTTCTTCTCCCCCGCGCCGCGCAACCGAAAGATGGACAGCCGGGAACGGTGGATCGGTCTGACCAAACGCCCCGCGGGGACAATCACCATCGACGACGGCGCGACGGCTGCGCTGAGGGACAAGGGCAAGAGCCTGCTTGCGACCGGCGTCACCGACGCCACCGGCATGTTCGACCGCGGCGACGTGCTTCTCGTCAGAGATGCACGCGGCGGCGAGGTTGCCCGGGGTTTGACGAATTACTCAGCGGATGAACTGAGGCTCATCATGGGCAAGAAGTCTTCACAGTTTGCCAAGCTGCTGGGGCGTATGGCTTACGCCGAGGTGATCCACCGGGATAATCTTGTGGTCACTTCGAGGCCCGGTGCGGAGTAGTTCTCACAAAGACCGCGAAGAGAAGGCAAGTTTCACGCGGGGGACGCAGTGAGCGAGGAGTCGAGAACGTCTGGGGTTTAGGGATCAATGCGGATAGATCGGGTTGCTTGGGGGTAGATGTAAGCTGGCAACTTGTTTTTTGTTACGTCAGGCCTGGTTTTTGGTCGGCTTATCCATCATCTTGTTGACGCTCAAGGTCAGGCATGAGGCAAGAAAGAAAACGCCGATCGTCATGAAGCCCTTCCACGCGATCTTGTTATCGATATCACCCCTGATCAAGATCAGCGCAAACACAACGCCCGCCACGATGCACACGATGCAGAGGGTGTAACAGATTGTGTTGAGTTGCCGAAGGGACATGAAAAGAACCTGATAGAAAGCGGTTTTTGCAAGCTAACTATTGTTGATTCTGTTCACTGTCTTACCCCGCGCTCTGAGCGACCCCCGCGTGAGACTCTTTCCCCTGACGCACGTGCTCGACGGCATTGTGGAAGAACCGTAGACCGGCGGGTGTTTGCGTGAGCCAGTCGGGTGACTGCCGGGTCCACTGCGGGTGGTGGGTCGGGTCGGTGAAGCGTTCGGGGTGGGGCATGAGTCCGAGGACGGAGCCTGTCGGGTCGCAGATGCCGGCGATATCGTCGAGCGAACCGTTGGGGTTGTCGTTGTGTGCGTAGCGCAGGGCGACCTGGTGGTTGTCGCGGAGGCGAGAGATCACATCCGGGTGGCCTGTGAACCGGCCCTCGCCGTGCGCGATGGGCAGGTCGAGCTGATCGAGGCTGCGCGTCCAGAGGCAGACACTTGTCGAGTCCGCGACGAGTCTGATCCATCGGTCCGTGAATCGGCCCGAGGTGTTGTCGGCGAGAGTAACAGTTTGTTTGGGTTCGAGCGGGTCGGGGAGCAGGCCCATCTTGACGAGGACCTGGAACCCGTTGCAGATGCCGATCATGGGCACGCCGCGGCGAACGGCATCCTGGAGGGGTTCGAGCAGGCGGTGTCGTAGCTGGTTGGCCAGGATGCGGCCGGCGGCGATGTCGTCGCCGTAGGAAAAGCCCCCAGGAAATCCAATGAGATCGAACTGTTCAATCAGACCCGGGTCGGCGATGAGCTTGTGGACGTGGAGGGCCTGTGTCGCGGCGCCGGCCAACTCGAAGGCGTGCGCCAGTTCACGGTCGCAGTTGGTGCCCGCCGAGCGGAGGATCAGTGCGGTGGGTTTCATGGCTTTTCATCATAGCGATGTGTGAAGCAGCCGGGGAGTTCGCCGCGAATGAACGCAAATGAACGCGAATTGGACACGATCGTGAAAACGGGTGTCACGCGGGTCATTCAGTTCACCGACTGGATGAGATGGCTCAGGGGCAAGAACAGGGCAAAGACGTAGGTCAGGAATGAAAGGACCGACAGTCCGATGACCATGACGTAAAGCATGACGACGAGTTTTTTCGATTGCGACACCAACTGCACCAGGAGCATCACGGTCGAGATCAACATCGCCACCGCGGGGAACACGAAGACGGGTGTGGCGAGGTAAATCTTGGATAGCGTGGGCAGTTCGGTGCCGAAGTCGTCGAAGATTTTTGCAAACCGTCCGCTTGAGATTGCAAAAACCAGAGCCACGGCAAACACGCAGGCACAGGCGACGACCAGCACAACCCAACTGACCACTTCGGGTGACTCGTTGCGTGTGCGCGTCGGTGTGACGTTCAGGGCCGCTGTGGTATGCATGGGACTCATTTTATCACACGGGTCACTTGCGCTCATTCGCGTTCATTCGTGTTCATTTGCGGCGGATTCTTCCTCAGGCCGCTCGCCCGTGGACAGATACCGCGCCCGGCGCTTGGCGTATTCCTCGGGTGAGGTCGGCAGGTCGGGATGATCGACGCCGGCCATGGTTTGTTCGTGGAGTTTTTTGATAAAGGGGATGCACCACCCGCAGCCGGTGCCGGCGCTCAGGCACTGGCTGATGAGGCTGGCGGCGGGGGGTTTCTCACGTTTGCAGAAGTTGACGATCTTCCGCTTGGAGACGTGGAAACAGAGGCAGACATGGTCGTCGTCGTGCATGGAGGTATCTTAGGGATTGGCAGCCGGTTTGCCTTTTTTCGGCGCCGAAAAGCTGCCTAATTTCACACTAAATTATTACAGGGTCCGTATAAACAGTTTAACGACGAGATGATAGTTAAATATCCGTAAAAATAGGTGAATTCACAATTGACTGGCTGCAAAATGGTGATAGCTTAGGGGGAACAACGCTGTCGGACGCCATGGCGTTTCGACAGACCTGTCCAAGCGGGGTGACTTGCTGGCCGATGGAGACAGGGGAGATCGGGTTTCTCGCTCGGGCTACGCGCCTGTAGGGTGAGGGGAAGAAATCATGCCGGAACCGATAACAATGGTCATGGTGGGTGCGGGCGGCGGTGGGGTGCTGCTGGAATTGGCACGCAGGCAGTTCCGCATCTTCAAAGAGGTGCTCGACATCGTGGGCGGCTCGCTGCTCTTTATGGGCTTCATGCCTCTGATGTTGCTCTGTGCTTTACTCATCAAGCTCTGGGACCCCGCGGGCCCGGTGCTCTATCGTCAGGTTCGTGTCGGCCTGAACGGTCGGCTGTTTACGATCTACAAGCTCCGCTCGATGTATGTCGACGCCGAGGCGCACGGCAAGGCGGTCCGGGCCGGTCAGGATGACCCGCGTGTGATCCCCGTCTGTCGATGGATGCGTAAGAGCCACGTCGATGAACTGCCGCAGCTTTTCAACATCGTGCGTGGGGAGATGAGCCTGGTCGGCCCGCGTCCGGAGCGACCGGAGATGTTCGAGGAGCTTAGCCGGGAGATGCCCGACTTCGAGAAGCGACTTGCGGTCAAGCCTGGCCTGACGGGGATGGCCCAGATCTACAACGGCTACGACACCGACATCGAGTCCGTCAAGCGCAAGCTCAAGATGGACCTCGAATACATTGACCGGATGAGCCTTGCCCTGGAGTTCAAGCTGCTGTTCTCGACATTTGCCAAGTTCAACGACAGCGGGGCGCGGTGAGCGGTCCGGTGAAACGCTATTTTGTGACCGGTAATCAGGTCAAGGGAACGGACCCGCTGGGAGGGCCGGTTCGCCCTGCCCTGTTTACCGGTTTGCCCCAGACGGTCCCGAATTGTGGAATGCCAACCGGGGGCCTTCACATGGTTAGGTGCCGATCCGATAACCGGGTACAATCATCGGTCTCACGCAAGGGTCCGTTTTGGCCGACCTTATAGGGGGTACGGCCAGAGAGGCCCGCCAGGCCTGTTCACTAAGCACGATGGAGTCGCACATGCACCGCAACACACCTTGGCTGACGGTTTTAGGGCTTGTTCTGGCGATCACGGCGGCGGGTCTTTCGACCGGCTGTGCGACCAAGTACACCGACTATGACGCCTTCATGAAATCGCCCCGGCCGATCGTGGGTGGCAAGCCTTACATCATCGAGCCACCCGACGCCATCCGCATCATCGCGCCCAACGCGCCGGAAGTGGACAACGCCACGCCCTCGATCCGCCCCGATGGTTACATCACCATGTACCTCCTGGGCGACATCTTCGTCGCCGGCAAGACCCCGACCCAACTGGCCGCCGAGGTCGAAGAGAAGATGCTCAAGTATTACCAGGACGTGACGGTCCAGGTCGAGGTGACGCAGTTCAACTCGAAGAAGTACTACGTGGCAGGCGAGACGAACGCCGGCCCCAAGCCCTACACCGGGACGGATACCGTGCTTGACGCGGTGCTTTCAGCCGGCGTCCCCGCGACGGCCTGGCCCGAGAAGCTCGTCGTCCTGCGTCCCAACGAGCAGGGCGAACTCGTCCGCAGGATGTCCATCGACTTCAACGACATGATCCAACGCGGCGACCTCAAGTACAACGCGGTCCTCGAAGAGGGCGACATCATCTATCTGCCGATCAACCCGCTTGCGGCCGTCGGCAGGATCGTGAGCAACCTGTTGATGCCTGTGGACCCGGCGATCCGTGCGGTCTCGACCCCGGCGCGGGCCTCGGCGCAGGTGACGACCGGTGGCGCCCTCTGACCACTGCGGGGCTGTTTGCGAAGTCATCAGGAGCCAGGGTTCTGGCTCTGTGGATAGGTTTTCGATCAGGGTCCAGGGTCAGGGTTTGACATCGACCAAAGCGCCGCGACCGAATCGCATCCGTGCGACCGGTGCGACGCACGAACGGGCTGGGCCGACGCGCCCCGCCGACAGGGGAAAGACACATGGCATGGCGTAAGCCGACAAACCTGCGTGAGTGGCTTCTCATCCTTTTCCGCCACAAGAAGAAGTTTTTCTTCCCGGCGGTGGTCACGATGATCCTCGTGGTGTGGGCGGCGCAGTTCCTCCCGCGCGAGTACCGCGCCGAGGCGATCTTCGAGCGTCGCACCGAGGGCATGACCGACTCGAAAGACACCGCCAGCGAACGCCTGCTCGACCCGATCCGCTCGCTGCTGGTGCAGGACATCAAGAACCGCGCCGCGGTGGAGCAGCTCGTCGAAGACCTGGGCATGACCCGCAACCTGCCCCACAACGCTGACAACACCCTCACCGCCGAGGGCCAGCGGATGAAGACCGACATGGTCGAGGCGATCCAGGGCAAGCTCGGCGTCCGCTTCCAGACGCAGACCGAACAGGTCGACCGCATCATGGTCAGCTACACCGATGCCAACCGTGAAGACGCGCCGCGCATCGTCAACCGCCTCGTGAGCAACTACATCGACCGCACCAAGAGCGACCTCTCGACTCGCCTGGTCAACGCCCGCACGTTCTTCGAGCAGGAAGTGGCACGCAACCGCGACAAAGTCGCCGAGCTCGAAACCAAGAAACTCCAGTTCGAGCAGAACAACCCCGGCCTGCTCCCCGACGACCCCGCGAGCGTTCAGGTCCGTCTGGCCCAACTGCGTGCCCGTCTCGAACAGATCGACCAGGAACTCCAGACCTCGGACGAAAAACGCAAGAGCCTGCAGACGTGGGTGGATTCCCAGCCGGAGATGATCGAGAAAAAACTCCTGCAATCCAACCCCGAGCGCGACGCGGCCCTCTCCCGCCGTGCGCAGCTCCAGGCTGAACTCGACGACCACCTCACCCGTTGGCGCCGCACCGAGGACCACCCCTCGGTCAAGCGCGTGCGCGAACTCATGGCGCAGGTCGACGAGCAGATTGCCACGCTCGACAAGGAAGTGCCCGGCGGGACCGAGATGACGCCCAACCCCCAGCGCAACAGCGCGATCCAGGAAATCAAGAGCCTCACGGGGACCATCGTCGCCCTCGAACGCCAGCGTGACGAGGCGCGCAAGGAGATCGACAAACTCGAAATCCTCAACCGGAACTACTTCGTCATCCGCAACGAGTACCAGCGCATCGTCCGTGAACTCGAAGAGGCCCAGTCGCAGCTCGAGTTCTGGGAGACCAACAAGAACCGCACCCAGCTCCAGTTCCAGAAGGAAGCCGGCGAACAGGGTGTGCGCTTCAAATTCCAGCAGCGTGCCAGCGACCTGCCCCGCCCCAGCTCGCCCGACCTGGTCAAGATCATCGGCATGGCGATCATCATGGGCCTGGGCATCGGCGTGGCCATGATCGTTTTGGCCGAGTTGCTCGACCACTCGATCCACAGCGTCGAGCACGCCACCGACGAGCTCAAGCTGCCCGTGTTCGGCACGGTCAACGAGATCATCCCGCCCAACGAACGCTACCGCCGAAAGCTCATGAGCTGGACCGTCTACCCCGCCGTGGGCACGGTCCTGGTCGTGATCCTGCTCGGCGCGTTCTGGCTGACCCAACTGAGCCTCGAAGACCCCGTGGCCTTCCAGTCGCTCAAGAAAAACCCCGCGGGCTACGTCAAGCGTATGCTTCTGGGATAACAAACCTAACCGCCAAGACGCCAAGTTCGCCAAGAAAACACGGAGATTTGAAGTAATCTTCTGAGTATTTGGACCGACCGTCATAACGCTTATGAAACCCTAATCGATCTCTCCGCTTGGTCTTGGCGCCCTTGGCGTCTTGGCGGTTAACCTCCCCCATGTACGAAGCCTTCTACAACCTCCACACCGCTCCGTTCCAGAACACGCCCAACCCGCGCTTCTTTTTCGAGACCGAGCAGCACAAGGAAGCCCTGGCCAAGCTCGAATACACCGTCCGCAACCGCCGTGGTTTTGCACTCATCACAGGCGAGATCGGCGCGGGCAAGACCACGCTCACCCGCACGCTCATCCGCCGCCTCGGCCACGACGCACGCGTGGCGCTCATCAACAACACCCGCGTCTCCTCGCAACAGTTGCTCCGCATGATCGCGTCCGAGTTCGGCGTCGAGGCCTCGCAGACGGCCGACAAAGCCTCGCTCCTCGTGACGCTCAAGCGATTCGTCGAGCACCAGAAGATGGTCGGGCGCAACTGCGTGGTCATCATCGACGAGGGCCAGTGCCTGTCGATCGACGAGTTCGAGGAAATCCGTCTCCTGACCAACCTCGAATCCGAGACCGATAAGCTTGTGCAACTGCTCATCCTCGGTCAGCCCGAATTGCGTGCCACGCTCCGCCACCCCCGGCTGGCCCCCCTGATCCAGCGCATTGTGATGTATTGCCACCTCCAGCCGATGGACTTTGACGACATGACGCGGTACATCGCCTTCCGCCTCGTCCGTGCCAGCAACGGTCGGCCGAACGTGGACTTTTCCCGCAACGCGCTGGAGGCGATCTACGAGCGGTCCAAGGGCGTGCCCCGCCTGGTGAACCTGATCTGTGATAATGCCCTGCTGGTGGGCTATTCCGGCGACAGTCGGCTGATCGATTCCCGGGTCGTCCGCAGGGCGATCTCGCAGATGTTGCCGAACTTTGAAGGCTCGATGACCGATATGTTCCAAGAGGACCCCGTGGCTTCGGACGCGATTTCCGCCGACCCGCAGCCGCAACAGGAGTTGGACGATGGGCGACGTATTTGACGCACTCCGCCGCGCCCAGCGCGACAAGAAGCCGACCAAGCCGACGGTCGACCCCATCGGTGCCGAGGCCTCCGCGCCCGGCGAGCCAGCCCAGAACGAATCGCCCGCGCTGCCGTTGGACGATATGAAGCACGCCGCGCAGCAGCCCGAAGACCGCACACCCGCTCTTGCACTGGACAGTGTGGCCCCCGAAACCTCCACGCTCCACGACGAGCGTCAGAACAAGCTCACAGGCTCCGTCGTCACCGACGCCGCGGCCCGATCCGACCGGCACACTCTGGAAAAACTCGACAACCTCCCCGCCGTCCGCAAGGGTGAGTTCGACCCGTCGCTCAACGGCTACGCCGACGAGATCATCGTCCACCACGACCGCGGCTCGGCCATCACCGAACAGTACCGCACGATCCGCACGCAGATCCTCGCCCGTGCCCGGACACGCAAGCTCCAGACGCACGTCATCACCAGCTCCGCCCCCGCCGAGGGCAAGAGCGTGAGCTGCATCAACCTGGGCATCGCGTTTTCCGAGTTGCGGAACCAGAAGGTGCTCCTCGTCGAGGGCGACCTCCGCAAGCCCTCGTTTGCCAAGCTCTTTGCACGCAAGACCGACAAGGGCCTGATCTCACTGCTCAAGGGCGAGATCGACGACATCGAACAGGCCTGCTACAAGACGGTCTACGACAACCTCCAGTTCATGCCCGCCGGCGGACGTGACATCGTCAGCTCGACCGAACTGCTCTCCAGCCCGCGCATGGTGCAACTGCTCGAACGTCTCAAGGACCGCTACGACCACATCTTCATCGACACGCCGCCGGTCGTGAGCGTGACGGACGCGGCCATCCTCGGCGCGATGAGCGACCAGGTCATGCTCGTCGTGCGACTCAACAAGACGCCGGTGGAAGTGGTGGACCGTGCCAAGCGACTGCTCCGCGCCGCCAACTGCGAGGTGGCCGGCGTCATCCTCACGCACATGACCTACCACGTCCCGCGTTACCTCTACCGTTACGCCTGAGTTATCCCAACGCGATGACCGCACTGGCCCCCCAAGCTGTGGACCCCGCCACGCCCGAGGCGGCAGCGTCGCCCTCACCCGCACCCTCACCCGTGCCGGCCCCCGCACGCAAGCCGCGCGTCCTCCTGCTCACCCACCGCCTGCCTTACCCGCCCGACCGCGGCGACCGCATCCGCAGCTACAACCTCCTCAAGCTCCTGGCCCAGCACACCGAGCTCGGCGTCGCCTGCACCAGCGACGACCCCGTCTGGCTCCAGCACCATCAGTTGCTCATGACCATGGCGCAACGCGTCGCCATCCAACCCATCTCCAACAACTGGGGCAAGCTCAAGGGCGCCATCGCGCTGGCCACCGGCAAGCCCGTCACCCCCGCGTGTTTCTACCGACAGGGCCTGGCCGACTCCATCCTCCAGTGGCACGAACAGCAGCCCTTCGACACCGTGCTCACCTTCTGCACAGGCATGGTCCAGTACGCCCGTTTGCTCACGCACGGCCTGGGCAAAAAATACAACCCCGACATCCGTCACGTCATCGACCTCGTCGACGTCGACAGCCAGAAGTGGCGCGCGTATGCGAAGTCCACGTGGTCGCCCAAGCGCTTTGTCTTTGCCGCCGAGGCGAGGAGGCTCCGACGTGTCGAGCGCGGCGACTTCGACCGCTTCGACGCCGTCACGGTGGTCAGCGAGAACGAAGCCAAAGCCTACCGCGAGCACGTGGGCGATCACCCGAACCTTGTCGTCGTCCGCAACGGCGTGGCGCTGGATTATTTCCACCCGCTCGAAGACGCCGGCGAGTCGAAGACGATCACCTTCGTGGGCGTGCTCAATTACCGCCCCAACGCCGACGGCGTCATCTGGTTTGTAAAGAACGTCCTGCCGAAACTGCGTCAACGTCTCCCGGGGGCGAAGTTCGTCATCGTCGGCCGCCACCCGACGCCGGCCGTCATGGAACTTGGCCGACACGAGGGCGTCGAAGTCGTCGGCTCGGTCCCGGACGTGAGGCAGTACCTCTCGCAATCCGCGGCGGTGATCGCGCCGCTGCTCATCGCGCGCGGCACACAGAACAAGGTGCTCGAAGCGATGTCGTGCCAACGGGCTGTGGTCTGCTCTGAGCAAGCCTCTCAAGGCATCGACGCCGTCCCCGGCAAACACCTGCTTGTCGCTCAGAACCCCGATGAGTGGGTCAACCACCTCGAACGCCTGATGACCGAACCCGATTACCGCAAGGGCATTGCCGGGGCGGCACGCGAACACGTCGAGCGCGAATACTCGTGGGAACGCGCGCTCGAACCGATGCTCAAGCTCGTGGGCGTGTGACGGGTTCAAAACCCAACGAACGCCCACGGTTTCCATCCGTGGGACGCCACGGGTGGGAATCACAGCTTCAAACAACATTCTCCAATCACATGGCGGCCTTCGCGGCCACGCCATGTGGCCCTCCGCTTTGTCGTGTGGCATCCCGTGGGATGGTTTACCATGCCACGATCATGTCATCGCCATCCCACAAAGTCATCCTCGTCGTCGGTGCCACGGGTGCGACGGGTAAGCACCTTGTCGCGCAGCTCCTCGAACATGGGCACGCCGTCCGCGTGGTGGTCCGTTCGCGTGAGCGTCTGCCCGCCGCCGTGCGTGACCACGAGCGCTTGTCCATCACCGAGGCGGCGCTGCTCGACCTCGATGATGACAAGTTGTCAGGTCTTGTCTCCGGGTGCGACGCGGTGGCGTCGTGTCTGGGGCACAACATGACCTTCAAGGGCATCTGGGGCAGGCCCCGCCGACTCGTGACCGACGCCGCAGTGCGTTTGTGCCGGGCCATCGAACGCAACCGACCGCCAACGCAGGTCCGTTTCATCCTCATGAACACCGCGGGCAACAGCCGCGCAAAACTGGGTGAAACAATATCGATCGCTCAAGTGCTGGTCGTGGGCCTGATCCGTTGGCTGGTGCCCCCGCACGCGGACAACGAAGAGGCGGCGGAATACCTGCGCACACAGATCGGGCACGAGGCCCCGTTCATCGGGTGGGCGGTCGTTCGGCCGGACTCCCTGAAAAACGAGGGTGAGGTCACGGAGTATGAGGTTCACCCGTCACCCACGCGCAGCGCGATCTTCAACCCCGGCCAGACCAGCCGAATCAACGTCGCCCACTTCATGGCCACGCTGGCCACCGAAGACGGGCCGTGGCAGAGGTGGGAAGGGCGGTTGCCGGTGATCTACAACCGCGCGACGCCGGCGGAGTGCGGATCGATCCCCGGGTGATCTGCCTCACCAGACACGTCAAAATCCCGCAACAGGCAGGGGCGTCTTGGGTGTCATTCGGCACGGTGACGGCGTGTCATCAGGGTCTGTGTTTGTCGTTGCCGATGAGCTTGAGCATCGCCTCGGCCATGGCCTTGCCGACAAGGAAGTGGCTCTCGCCGTTGTGGTTCCAGTGGTAGCCGAAGTCGGATGGGGACATCTCGGGCGGTCGGTAGAAGCTGCGTGTCTCGACGGCAGCGACGTTGCCAGCGAACTCGGGGTGTTTTTTCGGATCGCCCAGCGCGAGCTGGTTTTCGCAGAGCTTGGCACGGATACCTTTTGCATCCGGGCCGACCATCCCGGTGTTGGCAATGACAAAGAGCATGTCGGGGGCATCGAGGTCCTTGCGCACGTCACGGATGAAGTTGGCCATGTTCTTTTCGTATTCGTTGACCGCGGCCTCGTTGCCGCCGTCGTTCCAGCCCTGGTGCCAGCCGAACCCGACGATGCGAGGTGTGTAACCCTTAAGCTCGGGGAAATCTTTTTCGATGTTGGCCAGGTCCTTCTTGACCGTCTCGATCATCAATCGGTAGTAATGCCCCACGTCCTCCGGCTCGCACTTGCGGGGTGGTTCGCCGGTGGAACTGGGCGGGCGGAAGTCGACGCACAGGTCCTTGCCGCCCCACGAGGTCTTGATGATGAGCACCGGGTCCTTGATTGCATCGCCGACCGTGAAGCCAAACGAGAACTCGGGACCGATCCATTGCCCCGCGCCAAAGCCGGTCGTGAGTTGGCCTTTCACGTCTTTGTTGTCGGCAACACAATCGATGAACACGTCGCTGCGTACGAGCCATTTGCCCGCGTCGTCGACGATGGGTGTCTTCCCCTTCGGCCCGAAGAGGTCGGGGTGCTTGTTCACCATATCCCTCAGGCTACCCAGCCCGCCTTTGACTTCCTTTGCGGATTTGCGGGGCTCGAAGGTGTTGGGCTCTCTGCCCGTCTCCACCTTGCCGTGGCCGACCATGTTCGACTGCCCCGCGAGGATGAAGACCTGCACCTCTTTGGATAGTGCGCTCGACACCGCTGTGCCCGTCACAATGAACAGGGCCACGAGGGTCCATGCGATCCTGGAGACTGTCATGAGAATGCTCCTTGTGTATTCGGGGTCTAACACGTGGTAATAGTTGAATAAGCGGTGGGTTCAACAGCGATCAATGGCTCTTGCCCGGTCGTGCCGCTTGCCAGCCCCCGTCGAGTAATTTATTCATCCGGTTGCGGACATCGGCGTGTCCATCGACAACCGCGATGTTGATGTTCTCTTCCGGGTCGGTCTGGTGGTCGTAGAGTTCGGTGGCCACAACCGACCCGTCGTTTTTTTTCTGCCATCGTGTGTAACGGTATCGGCCGTCGGTCACGGAGTAGCCCATGACGCCGCCGCGCGGGTATTGGCTGAAGGCCGCAGGCTTCCACTGAGTCACGGGGAGTTCGGGGTTACGCATGAGCGGGACGAGGCTTGTGCCTTCGAGCGTGGCCGGCGGGGGCAGGTGCGCCAGTTCGCAGAGCGTCGGGAAGATATCGACGAACTCGGTGAGGCGTTCGGTCTTGCCGGACTTGAAACCCGGGACTATTCCGGGGGTGGGGACGCTGATGATGAGCGGGGCGTGCGTGGCGGACTCGAAGTTGGTGTGTTTGCACCACAGGCCGTGGTCGCCCAGGTGCCAGCCGTGGTCGCCCCAGAGGACGATGATGGTGTTGTCCGCGAGGTGGTTGTCGTTGAGCGCATCGAGAAGTTTGCCGACCTGCGCATCGGTGTAGCTCACGCTGGCAAGGTAGCCGTGGATCAACATGCGAGCCACGTCGTCTTCCGCGGGCTTGCCCTTTTTGGGGATGTTGGCGTAGGCACGTATCTCGCCGGAGTTGGTCAGGGCGATGTCGGGGCAGTCCTTGGGCGGTTCGGGGTTGTCGGCCAGTGCGATAGTGTTGTGATCGTAGAGGTCCCAATACTTCTTAGGGGCGTTAAAGGGCAGGTGGGGGCGGTAGAAGCCGACCGCGAGGAAGAAAGGCTCGCCCGTTTGGGCAAAGTCATGCAATTTTTTAACCGCGGCCTCCGCGATCTGGCCGTCGCTGTAAGCGTTGTCCGGCACGTCGGCGCTCTCATAGGCCGGCCCACGCACCTGGCCCTTGTTCATGGCCGCTTCGCCCTCGGTTTCGTACCTCTTGCGGATGATCTCTTTGCTTTCGGGTGCGAGCCATTGCATGCCCGGGAACCTCATGGGCACTTCGCTCCAGGCTTTGGGGTCGTCAGCCGTGAGGTGGTGGTAGATCTTCCCGTAGTCGAGGGTGGTGTAACCCGACTCGCGGAAAAGCTGCGGCAGCGTCACCACGTCGGGCAGCGTCGTACGCAGCGGGGTTTGGAGGTCCCACACCCTCGTCGTGTCCGGCCGACAACCCGAGAGCAGGCTCGCGCGCGACGGCGCACAGACCGCCTGTTGACAATAGTTATAGAGAAACACCGTCCCCTTGTCCGCAAGCCTGTCGATGTTCGGCGACTTGACGAGCGTGTTGCCGTAGCAACCGAGTAGTGGTTTAAGATCGTCCACTGCGATGAACAGGACGTTGGGTTTGGCGGGCTGGTGTGGGGTATCTGCGGGCTTGGCGGGTTGAGCGGCGGCATGGTGGGTGAAAGCCAGCGCGGCGGCGGAGACAGAGACGAGCATCTTGCGGCAGGGGAGTGTCATGGTATGGTCATCCTCAGGTTAAGACATTCTATTGTGTGCAACAGGCGGACAAGGCGCCGGTGACACGCCCGCCAGTGGCAGGCATCCTTCATGTCGTGCCCATCACCGTATCAAACATTGCCACGATATTCTCCGGCGGGACGTTGGGCATCACGTTGTGGACCTGCTGAAAGACGAAGCCCCCCCGCCTGCCAAAAACCGAAACCTGGTCACGTGTGTGTCGCTTCACGTCCTCGACCGAGCCGTTGGGCAGTACGTCGCGCGTGTCGCAACCGCCGCCCCAGAAGCAGAGGCGGCCGGCGAAGTGTTGCTTGAGGTGCGGCAGGTCCATCCCGCAACAGGTGATCTGCACGGGGTTGATCGTGTCAAGGCCGGCGTCGATGAGGTCGTCCAACAGGGGTTCGACGCCGCCACAGCAGTGGAGCATGACTTTCACATCCGCCAGTTGCTTGGCTCGTTTCCACATGCGTGCGTGGCGGGGCTTGAAAAACTCCCGGTACATCTCGGGTGAGATCTGCGGACCGGCCTGCATCCCCAGGTCATCGCCGAACACGATGATGTCGATCACGTCGCCGAAGTCCGCGAGGTAGCGTTCGAGGTTGTTCAGATGCAAATCGGTCAACACGTCGAGGAAGCGGTGGGCCTTGTCCGGTTCGCCCGCCAGGAGCATGAAGAAGTTGTCGTTGCGGTAGAGAAACTGTCCCATCTCGAGCAGGTTGCCCCCGAAAAGGCCGAGGACCGCGCGATCGGTCGATCGACGCAGCGCGGCGGCCTGCTCACGGTGCCGGGGCTTGTCCGCCAGTTTTGCCGCGTGCGCGCCGGAGGGCGAGGGGACGGCGCACCACATCGACTCGGCCATCGCCGCGGGGATCTCTTCTAACAGGTTGTTATAGTCGGGTTCACGCTCCGCCCAGGGGTAGTAGCACTGCTCGAAGAAGTTCGCGCTATCGGGGAGCTCCGCGATGATGCGCCCGGTCCCGGCTCGCAGGACCCAGCGCTTCCGCGTCTCGTCACGCTCGGGCAGAGCGAAGCCGGGCATCTGGCAAGGCGAACCGTCGGGCAGGGTCCAGTCGGCCCAGTCGCTGTCGTCAAGACAAAACGCGCGGCCGAGTTCGATCGTGTCGATGTGGAAACGTTCGAGCACGTCCTCGTCGAGAATAGCCAACTGCTGGATCGGGTCGTACACACGCACACACTTCTCGGGAAGACGGAGGTATTCGCGCAGGTGTCGGTAAGCGATGGCGGAAATCCCCGACGAGCGGTGCCCCGAACAGTCGATCGGCACACGGTCCACCGGTCTGCCCTCGACCGCGGCAAGTACGCGCTGGCGTGGGGTCATCATGTGGTCACCGGTCCACCATGCTAAACGATCGCGCCGGTTGACAACAATCCTAATATCGCGCCCTTTTCTTTTTGATGTGATTATGCCTATCGTTGTGAACGCATGACGTACTACCCGCTCAATGATTTCGGGCCGGTGATGAAGGGCATGGTGATCGGGGGGCTGGGGATCTTCCATGTTTTTCTCGCGCAGTTTGCCATCGGCGGCGGGATGCTCATGTGTTACCTGCAGTGGCTTGCGATGCGCAGGCCAAAAGTCACGTCACCGGCCATCGACCCGCACAGCCAACTCTTCCGTGCGTTTCTCGATTCCTATTTCAAGACGCTCGTGCTAATCAGCTTCGTCCTCGGCGCCCTCACGGGCGTGGCGATGTGGTTCACGACCATCCAGGTTTCGGCGCGCACCATCGGCGTCATGGTCGACGAGTTCCACTGGATATGGGCCACCGAGTGGACATTCTTCTGTCTCGAGATCGTCTCGGGCTACACGTTCTACCGCTACGGCAAAGGCCTCACCGACCGCGCACGCATGACGCTGCTCGTGCTCTACTCCATCGCCGCGTGGTTCAGCCTCTTCTGGATCAACGGCATCCTCTCGTGGCAGCTCACCCCGGCGCTGGGGCAACCCGGCTCGCTTTGGGCCAACTTCTTCAACCCCAGCTTCTGGCCCTCGCTGTTCTTCCGCACCGTGGTCTCGATGACCATCGCCGCGCTGGCCGGCTGCGTCGTCGTCAACACGATGAGTGAGATCGGACGAGAGGAACGCACCGTGCTCATCAACCGCATGGCGCACTTCCTCGGGGCGATGGTCGTCATGCCGCTGCTGGCGTGGTGGTATTTCAGCGTGATCCCAGCCGACAGCCGGCAGTGGGTCATGGGCGGGTCGATCGCGATGACGCTCTTTTTCATGGTCAGCGCCGGGGCGTCGCTGCTCATCGGGGGCTACGCGGTGATGGCGCTCATCAAACAGAGGCTCTATATCAACGGCGCCACAGCCACGCTTCTGTTGGCGCTGGCGTTTGCCGCCACGGGCGGGGGGGAGTTTGTCCGTGAGGGCGTGCGCAAGCCCTACACCATCCGTGGGGCGCTCTACTCCAATTCCATTGTGCCGGATGAGGTCGCCCACCTGCGTAACGTCGGTCTGACCACGGACGACCCGTACCCCCTGCGTGACGCGCAGGCCTACCCTAACAACCAGTTACGTCTCGGGGCCATGGTCTTCCGTGACCAGTGCTCGGTCTGTCACACGATGGACGGCGCTAACGCGCTGGTGCACCTGGCCGGCTCGTGGACGCTCGACCAGAAACGGCTGAACTTTGCCAAGCTCCAGCACCTCAAGACGTTCATGCCGCCGTTCGTCGGCAATGCACACGAGCTTGAAGCCGTGGTGCAACTCGTCACGTGGAACGCGGACAATCGCCCGACGGATTGGCCCGACACGTCACAGACCGCGCCCTTCACGGAGATCGAACGTTATCTTGAACAGGCGGGCACTGGGTCGGGCCTGTCCACTCTTCCACCCCATACAAACTCGGCCGACCGCCTGACCCGCGCCGCCACGGGGCCGCAATAGGTTTCACGATGTTCCCTCTCGACCAGCCGCTCCCGACGATGTTTTATCTCACGCTCTACGTGGTCACGCTCGTGGTCCACGTGCTCTTTATGAACTACGTGCTGGCTGGCAGCGCGTATGTGGCGTGGGTGAGTGTGTTCAGGGGAACGGATGGGCAGCGGCCAACCGCACCGGCGGCGAGAGTTTTGCGTGACTGGATGCCCGCGGCCCTCTCGGCTGCGATCACCGCGGGCGTCGCGCCACTACTCTTCCTCCAAATCCTCTACAAAAAAGACTTCTACACCGCGAACCTGCTGCTCTTCCACCGGTGGATGGCGATCCTCCCCGTGCTCATCGTCGGCTTCTACCTGACATACTTTCTCAAATCCAAACGCATCACCCACAGGCACGGCCTGGTCCGTGCCGCCATCGGCGTCGGGGCTTTTGCGTGCTTTGCGTTTGTGGCTTACTCGTGGACGGAGAACCACCTGCTCAGTCAGCGCAGCCAGGTTTTCAAGACCGCGTTTTACGCCACGTCTTCGATCATCTACACCGACCCGAGATTGCTCCCACGCCTGGGTATCTGGTTCTTCGGGGCGTTCCCGACGATGGTGTGGATGCTCGGTTGGCAACTGCGTTACCAGCGCAACACGGGGCAACCGGTGCCGGGCAGCGAGTTCAAACGCCTTGCGGTGACGGGCGTGGTTGGGCTGGCGATGGCGGGCCTTTGTGCGTGCGGATACCTCTGGGCGGGGCCTGCCGACGAGGTCGGGGGTTCGGTCATCTTCGGCCAGTCCGCGCTCGTGTGGACGGTTTCGTCCTTGATGGGTGGCCTGGTGCTGCTCATCGGTTTGGTGTGGCTTGCCATTTGCCCCGATCAACCCACACGTTCGCTGGCGCTTGCAACCGTGGGTTCGGTTGTGGCCATCCTCGGTGCGACCTGTGTGCGAGAGGTAGTCCGTCTCAACCGTGTCGACCTCGAACCACTCTATACCCAGCACGCCGCGGCGATGAAGGTGGGGGGGCTGTGGGTCTTCCTGCTGTTTTTTGCTGTCAACGGCGTGTTGATCGCGTGGTGCTTCGCGCTGGCGCGCAGGAAGATGGGTCCGCTGAACGCCTGACTCACAGGCTGTAGCCACTGGCGTCTTTATCTCCCCTCCCTCTTCAGAGGGAGGGGCCGGGGGAGGGTGTGTTCACTTGCGTTGTGCAGAAGATATCCCCTCCCCCAACCCCTCCCCTTGAAAGGGGAGGGGAGTTTATTGACGTCAGTTTCTCTTGCCCCGCAATCCGTCGACACGCGCAGGCTTATCCGCTACGATGCCGACCATGATGATTGTCACCGGCGCCAACGGATTTATCGCGGCCTATCTCGTGGCGTATCTTGCCAAACGCGGGGCGGGTGAGTTGTTCGTGGTGGACGATTTCCCCTCGATCCGTGACAAGGTCAGCTCCTCTCAAGCCCCCGCCGAGGTTCGGCACGACTTCCCCGATGCGGTCAAGGGTTACGCCGACCTGAGCCGGATCGGCGAGGTGCTCGCCGGTCAAGCGGGCCGATTTACGGGCATCTACCACCTAGGCGCGTGCAGCGACACGACGGCGACCGACCGCCAATACATCATGGCCAACAACCTCGAATACACCCGCACGCTCTGGCGCTGGTGTACCGAGCACGGCAAGCCTTTTGTTTACGCCTCGAGCGCCGCGACCTACGGCGACGGGTCGAACGGGTACGACGACCGGAAAGACCCGCACCGCTACAAGCCGCTCAATCTCTACGGGGAATCTAAGCAACTGTTTGACCTCTGGGCGCTGGAGCAAAAGGAGGCCCCGCCGCGCTGGGCCGGCGTGAAGTATTTCAACGTGTTCGGCCCCGGCGAGTCGCACAAGGGCCGCATGGCGTCGGTCGCGTTCCACACGTACAACAAGATCAAAGAGACCGGCGGGATGAAGCTCTTCAAGTCCCACCTCCCGGGGGTGGCCGACGGGGAGCAGAAGCGCGACTTCATCCACGTCGCCGACGCCGTGGCCGCCACCGTCCACCTGATGAAGACGCCCGTCACCGCCACCGCGCCCAACGGTCTTTACAACATCGGCACCGGGTTGGCACGCACGTTCAAGGACCTGGCCACCGCGGTCTTCACCGCACAGGGGCTTGAACCGAAAATCGAATACATCCCCATGCCCGAGGACCTCCGCGGCAAGTACCAGTACTTCACGCAGGCGACCACGGAAAAACTCGCACGCTCGGGCTTTGCCTACCCGATGCGTTCACTTGAACAGGGCGTCAAAGAGTATGTCGATTACCTTGGCCAGAGCGAGCAAGACCGCAGACGCCTGCCGGGGTGAGTCTTTCTCAAGACGTTGCCTCAAAAGCAAAACGTCCCGACGAGGTAGAACCCGCCGAACGAGTCGGAGCCGACTTCCCCTTTGAATTGCTTGGTGAAGAAGGATTGCGAGTAGCCCAACTCGAAGTAGCGCCAGTAGACCGCCACGCCGGCCTGCACGTCGCCGACGAGGGCCTGGACATCTTTGCCCGGACCGTTGGTGAAGTTGCCGCCCTGGATGAACATGTCGTGCTGGACGGCTTTGCCGTTGACCCGACCGAAGACGTAGAAGCCCAGGTCTCCGTTGCGGGGTTGGCCTGTGGCGGCGCGGGGGTTGTCGATGCGTGAGGGTCCAAAGTCATCCGGCAGGTTGATGCCGGCCCTGACGAGAAAGCCCGCAAAGGCGTTGCGGTTGGCCGTGCCGAGCGTCAGGCCTGCGTGGGGGATGAGTTGGACGATGGGCAGCGCCGCGACGTCGTCGGTGGTGAGGATGTTGATGCGCCACTTGCGTGTGTAGATGAGGTTGAAGTCGACCTCGGTGCGGACCTGGTTGTTCCATCCCATCGGTTCGGGATCGCCGACGAGGTCGTGGACCCACTTCTGCGCGTCCTGTGCCAGAGAGGGTTGACCGGTCAGGCCGACGTCGAGTTCGAGGTGGTCCAAGACATCGCTGCGCTGGCGTTGGAGATAAGCGCCGAGGTAGAGCCAACCGACGTAGGGGCGGTCGGTGGTGATGAGCGCGGTAGAGGCGGTGTCGCGTGGCGTGAACATGCTCTGGCCGATCGCAAGGCCGAAGGCGGAGCGGATGTCGTCGTGCGGGTGGTCGATCACGCCCGGTGCCAGGGGTAACGCCTGGGCGATGTCCGATGCGAAGCCGGGGTGGAAGGTGATGTCGACGCGGACGCCATTGGTGTAGTGCTCATCACTTGCGCCGTTGGGCTTGAAGAAGGCGCCGTCGTTTTCCCACTGGATGAGGATGTCGGCTCCGGGAGTCTCGCTGTTCCCGCAGATCAGTGGTTCGTGACCCATGCCGTCGGGCGTGAGGCTTGTGGATTCGCCCGGGTCCGAGGGTTTGCGTTCGTCGCTCGACAGGTTTGGAGAACCGGTGTCCCGTGTTGTCGAACCGGCGGGTGATTGAGCAAACGCGGATCGCCCCAAGGGCTGGGCTGACACAATGCCCAGCGCGGCGATGACGCAGAACGCGAAGGAGCCAAGCGTGTGTCGGCCGGTGTCGCTCGGGATACGCATAAGTCAATCTCCATGAGCCGATGGTCGAGATTTCGGGTTCAGTTTCCGGAATCCATAATCGGACAGAAACGTCAAAGACTGGTGAGGTGATACCCCCTGTCGGGCAAGGAAGCAAGCGTGTGGTTTGAACTTTCCACACCCGCCGCGGCTTGATACAATAATGCGCTTGGGTCGGGCGTAACCTTTCTGCACAGATGTTTTACCCGAGCGTGGCCAGATTGCTCGGGCCTTGAGGAGTGATGCCATGATGGACAGAGGTGGGCGACACCAGCGTAAGCGGACGATGCCGATCCTGCAGGGCGAACCGTCGCCGTCGCTGGCTCGGATCAACCGGATGAACGCCAAGGAACTGGAGGAACGGATCACGAGCCTCAAGCTCGAAGCCCAGCGCATCACCACGCGCATCGGCCACCTCAAGATCCAGAACCCGGTCCCCGAAGAGAAGATCGTCGTGCTGGTCAAGCAGGTCGAGCGCCTCGAAGCGTTGCAGAAGATCGCAGGCGACAGGTTGGAATACAAGAAACAACAGGCGCTGCTCTACGGCGACCGTGCCCCCGGTCAGGGCGGCGGGTACCGAGGCGGCTCGGGCGGCGGCGGCTACCGTGGCAACTCGGGCGGCGGTGGCGGTTACAGCGGCGGCTACCGGGGTGGTTCGGGCGGGGGCTCGGGTGGCTCGCGTTATCGGCCACAGTGACCCCGACCCGCGCTCGATTGATTGACCAACGCCTTACCTATTCGTTTTCACGGTCTGTAACATATTGTCGCTATCGACTACACACGGGGTGTAGCTCAGCTTGGCTAGAGCGCCTGCTTTGGGTGCAGGAAGTCGTCGGTTCGAATCCGGCCACCCCGATTTTTCGGCCCCAGGCCGAAAAATAGAGCAGGGGAGCAGGTGAGAAGTTGAACAGGAGAAAGAGGCAGATTTGAAAAAGACGCTATTGCACTAATAGTGTTGCATCGCTCCCCTGCGGTCTCCTGCTCTCCTGCTCTTCCCTGAGGACCATGCATGACCTTCATGTTTGAGAACCTGCAGGTCTATCAAAAAGCTGTCGACTTGGCTGACAGTACTGCCACGATCACCGAACAATTTCCACGAAGTTACTTCTATCTGATAGACCAACTCAACCGTGCATCTTTATCCGTAGCCACCAATATCGCCGAAGGAAACGGTCGTTTCACCAAGGCGGATAGGAAAAACTTTTTCATCATCGCACGCGGTTCCACCCAGGAGTGCGTGCCCTTGTTTGAATTGGCAAGACGACGCGGCTTGGTAGATGAACAGACACACCAAAGAATGCGGACCGACCTCGAAGAAATCGCCCGGATGCTTTCGGGTTAGATCAAGGGTTTAGACCGCCGTCAGTCCTGAGCGTACGCTTTGGGATGGCCCACGCAACGACCGTAACCCGGAGACCCTATGAAACGCTCGATCCATACACGCCCGTGTGAGTCGCTCTTTGCGCTGCTCTGCGTGATCCTTTTCAGCGCTTCGGTTCTCCACGCCCAACCCACCCCGCCCGCCGATCCTGCAAAGGTTGCGGACGCCACCGCCGCGCTGGCCTCGCTCAAGGCCCATATCCTCGGCACAAGCGAGTTGACCCCCGAACAGATCATCGCCTGCACGAAGACCCTCAACGACAACAAGAATCAAATCGGTCGCAGCGCAGAATTGATAACGGCCTGTTTCGACCTCGTGCAGACTTATGACACCAGGTTCAGCCCGCTCTGGGTGGGTTACAAGAACCTGAGCACCAAACGCCGGGAGGCGGGCGACGAAATCCACTGGGCGATTTTCTGGGTCATGCAGGACCTCGTGGACGAAGCCTACAACCCCGCGTGCCTCGAAAGGTTCAGCCATGCGCTCGACGGGCAGCGGTTTGCGTGTGCCGACCTCTTCCCCGGCAAGGTCGAAGCCCCCATCGAAGCCGAGCCTTACACCGTCAAGATCAACGGCAGCTACCCCGAGACCTGGGGCGCGCCGATCCTCGGCGCGGAGTTGCCCGCACGCAAGCCGACCGGGGCGTACCTCGTGCCGGGAACGATTGCGACCGTGACCGTGCCCGAGTCGCTTGTGAACAAGGGCTACCAGGTGCGTGTCGGGGCGCACTCGTGGGACCTGAGCAATAAACCCCGTGTGTTGCGCCTGCACCGTGTCTCAACGGTGTATGACATCACGAGCATCGAAACGAAAGTCGCCAACCCGCTGGGCGGGGGCATCTACATCGAAGTCCCCCTCAAGGCCGACGCGGGTGTCGTGGAGGTCACTGTCCGCAACGTCGCCCGGTCGCCCTATTTCTCGTGGAAGAGCTTCGACAAGACCACGCTCGAACAATGGCGTGACGTCGAACGCAACCGCAAGGCCCCGTGGGCTGACTTCCAGTCCGACAAGTTCATGATGCAGGTGCCCACGAGCTGGGTCTACAAACTCGACGACCCCGACAAACTCATGGAAGACTGGGACAAGTCAATGGACATCGTCAACGACCTCATGGGCCGGCCGCACCAGTACGGCCGTGAAACGCTCTACGCCCAGGTCGACCTCCAGTTGCGCGGCAGCGCCTTCCACCCCGGCTACCCCGGCGTCAACCGTGGGTACGACCCGACAAAAGACTACGGTGGGTACCACGACAACCACCTCGTGCGTGGCCCGCAGTTCGCCCACAGTTACGAGTTCCACGAGTTGGGCCACGGCATGCTCTTCCCCAAGTACGAAGGCGACCGCGAGTCCGCGGTGAACCTGCTGTATGTCCCCGTGCTGTGCAGGGGCTGGGGCGTTGAACTCAACGAATCGTTCCGACGGTCCCTGACGATCAACAATGATTTCGTCACGCTCGAATCCACCGCGGTGGAATGGATGGTGTGCGACCACTTCCTCGACGGTACGGGCATGCTCGGGTATGAGAGGCAGTACCAGCCCAAGGGCCACGCCAAGTTCGTCGACATAGCCCGGCTGTTCGGCTGGGACGCGCTGGGCAAGTTCTGGCACATGGCCAACCAGGACGACATGGACTCCAAGCCCTGGCCGCGCGACACAAAGGACACCGATGAATACACGCTCCGCTTGTCGCAGGCGGCGGGTGCCGACCTCCGACCACTCATCGCGTTCTGGGGTATCGCCACGCAGGACAACGAAAAGTCCGACGCCGACATCAAGGCCGCGGGCCTCAAACCCTCGGACAAGGTTTACAACCTGTTAGTCAAGTACCAGAGCCTGATCCCTAAAGACAACGCCGCTTTCCGCGAGTTTACCCTCAAGTGGTGGGGCAAGGAGCCGAGCGAAAAAGGCTTCACTACCGAACGCAACCACGCTGCGCGGTGGAATGATTACGACGAAGCCTACGCAGCCAAGGTCCGTGCACGGGTGCAGGCGATCCTTGATCGCTACTTCCCCAACGGTCAGCCGATGTGATCGTCGGTAGTGGTTTTGAATTAGAGCGTCTGGAATCATTTTTACTCCCCTCCTTCTTCAGAGGGAGGGGAGTTTATTGAAGCCGGTTGCTCTATTCTTCCGGGGGTTTACTGCGTGGAAGGGGGTCGGGCGCGGGGTGGGCTCGGCGATAGGTTTCTCGGGCTTGACGCAGCGTGTCATCGTCCATCGGCTGTGAGTTATGGTCGGGCGTTGCATCAAGCACAGGCAGGGCGCGGTGGCGTGTGGCCAGGGCGAACGCGACCGCTTCAGAGGTGTCGTGGGGCTGTTTACCTTCGAGGGACAGCGCAATCACTGCGTGGCCGTGCTCGTGGGCGGCGTCGATCATGCGGTAGTCAGCCGATTGATCTAACAGGTTGTAAGGCGTGGCGATCACGCGCACGGCGGTGTTGAGGGCTAACCACTCCGCGCCGCGCACGTCACCGCAATAAAGCCCCAGATGTTCCGCGATACCGGCCGAACGCAGGTCGAAGAGCGTCTGCAGCGCGCCGCCGGATTTAAGCTCCGCGGGGTCGGTGACCTGGAGGGTGAGGATATCGACGTGTGAACGCCCGAGGCTCGAGAGCCTTTGTTCGATATCGCCGCGCAGCCGCCGGGCAAACGCGGGTTCGCCGACGCAGAGCATCACAGGCATCCGGGTGATCCGCGGAGCGGTTTGCATGAGCAGGTCTTCGCTGTCGCCGGGCGTGACGACCACAAGCGTGTTGCTCTTTGGCGGCGAGTGCGATTGAGCGAAAAAAGGCAGGCGCAACGCGAAGGGACCGACGGTCAAGCCGGTGTTGCCCAGTTCGTGTTCTGGCCAGTCTTCGGGGAAGCTCATGGGTGTTTAACAGGGGGCCTGCTTGCGTGGGGGTGGTTGATAATCACAAAGCGCAACGGCTTGTCCGCCCACTCCCGAGCGTAACCGATCCCGATACGGGGCGTCACGGTGATGGATTTTGCGGGCAGCGACCGGGCGCGGGTTTGCTCGATGAAGAGCGTCTTGCTTTCAACCATGTCCGTGGTATTGAACGACCTGTCGATGGCCAGCGCCTCACAGAGTTTAGCCGGCCCGGAGCACAGGTCGGTCCGTCGTTTTGCCGCGCGGCGGTGGCGTTTCATCACGTCGATCCCCTCGACCGGTTCGAGCGCCCGCACGAGCACCGCGAGGGGATTGTTGATCTTGCCGCACACGACGTTGAAGCAGTGGTGCAAGCCGTAGGTGAAATAGACATAGGCCGTGCCCCCGTCGGCGTACATCGCTTCATTGCGCGGTGTGCGTCTGCCGTTGAACGTGTGGGCTGCGCGGTCGATCACGCCGAGGTAGGCCTCCGTCTCGACGATGATGCCCGCAAGTCGTTGTCCCTTGAACACCCGCACGAGTTGTTGCCCCAGCAGCCCCCTGGCCACGGTGACGGGGTCACGCCGATAGAACCCGCGCGGCAGGCGGAGGTTCATGGTGGGTCTGTTTGCAACAGCATTCACGTTGAGAAGAGTATCCGCAGATTTCGCAGATGACGCAGATTTCAAGACAGAGAAAATTGGGCCACCGAGACACCGAGATCACCGAGTCAGTCATGGAGTCGCTACTGAGTTCCTCTCGGTGTCCTCGGTGTCTCGGTGGTTAAATTATTTCTCTTCCAATCTGCCTTGAAATCTGCGGCATCTGCGTAGTCTGCGGGTCATTCCCCTTCGCTGTCTTCAAGTGCTCGTCGTCACCGTCGCCGAGGCGCCGGCTTTTGATGACACGTTCCACGCCGGTGCGAAGAGGCCCATCACCATGAGCACGACCTGGCTGAGGGCAAAGAGCACGAGGTAGCTCAGCGCCTTGTCCATGAAGCCGTATGAGTGCAGGCCGACGCCGAGCATGTTGACGCCGAACCACGACCAGGCGGTGACGATGTTCCCGCCGACAGCCAGGACGTGGACACCGCGTTCTTTGACCATGCCGCCCCATCGTGCGTGGAGGATCAGGGCGTTCCACAGGACGATGAGCAGGGCGCCGTTTTCCTTGGGGTCCCATCCCCAGAAGCGTCCCCAGGACTGGTCAGCCCAGATGCCCCCGAGCACCGTGCCGACGAACGAGAGCAAGAGCGCAAAACAGACGGTGCCGTAGACCATGCGTGTCACGGCCTTGCGGACCTCCGGCGAGAGTTGGCCGAACGTGACCCAGACGCCAATGATGTAGAGGATGGAGATGAACCCGGCGAGGAAGGTGGCGCCGTAGCCCATGGTGATGACGACGACGTGCGTGGCCAGCCAGAAGTTGTTGTTGAGCACCGCGCGCATGGCTTCCATGGTTTCGCCGGTCGAGAGGTTGTGGGCAATGACGAGCGAGAGGAACCCCGTGATGCCTGCCACGAGCGAGCCGATGCCGTTGCGGTGGAAGAACTCGATGAACAGACCGAGGGCGACGGTGATGAAGCCGACGAAGACCGCCGAGGCGTAGAGGTTGGTGACGGGCGGCCTGCCGTGGATATACATGCGAGCGCCGATGGCGGCCGCGTGCAGGCCGAGTGTGACCAGAGCGACGAGCCAGGCGGTTTCGAGCAGGGGCTTTCGCCAGACGAGGTATCCCACGAGCACGAGCAGGGCCGAGAAGACGTAGGCGATCGAGCTCCAGTAGAAGGGCGAGGCCTGGAGGTAGAGCGCCTCGAAGCGAGACTTGTGCAACTGCGATTCGGGCAGGACGCCGCGGAGATAAGTGAGGTAGCCATGCACCGCGTGGTTGAACTGCTCGGCGTTGTGCTCGCGGTAGGCACTGAGGATGGTGCTCAGATAGCCCAGCGCTTCGGGTGTTTTTTCGCCTAAGCGGACGGATTGGATAGTCTGGTCGAGCGTGCGCCAGGTGTCGCTGGGTTTGTTGCCGACGGGCGGGATGGGGAGGATGCTCTCGTACTGCGCCAGCGCCATGTAGCGTGAGACGTTCTGGCTCAGGGTCATGAGTTTGCGTTGCAGGGTCGATCGGTTTTCAGCCGGGGTGGCGTTGGCCTGGTCGAATTGCTTGAGCAGGTTCTCGCGGTGGGCGGTGATTTCGTTGTAGGAAAAATATTTCTGGTCGAGGTCCCCGGGGTCGAGCAGGTATTTGATGTTGGGGTCGTCGATGCGGAAGACGGGGTAGTCGTCAGCCACGGGTTGTTGCGTGAGCACGTCGAGCATCCAGTGAACCGCGGAAATCTCTCCCCGGTCGGTGCGGATGCTCTGCCTGGCGCGGAGGACCGAGAGCGTGCCGCGTGCGACCGCTTCGATGGGCTTGACCCGCCCCTCGTGCATGACGGGGATTTGAGACAAGGCTTCGAGGTCCATCGGGCCGGGGTCTTGTCGCGGCCTCATCGCGCCGGCCAAGCCAAGCAGCATCGCCACGCACACGACAACCGGGAACATGCGCTCGAGCCAATTCATCACACCCCCTCCTTGCTGACGAACGTCCCGAGCATGACCCCGAAGTGGATACACAGCCCGACCGTCACGAGGCACAGCGCCATGCCCGGCACGGTCGTGACGAACGGCACGAGCACCCCGGGAATAAGAGCCAACATCGCGTCGGGGATGTAGGTGGTCAGCGTGTTGGGGTTGCGCACGACCTGGAGGATGCTCGTCTGTTCGGTGGCCGCGTCGTAGCTGGCCTGGTAGAAGGTCTCGCCCTCGTAGCGCAGCGGGTGGTTCATCCAGATGACCGCTTCACGGTTGGTCCCGTCGCGGTCGTCGATGATGCGGACCTTGCTTGAGAACGACCGCGGCGTGTCGATGCCCTGGTAACGGTCGTGCTTGAAGTCGATGAGCTGGATCGCGTAGGGCTTGTAGTCCCGGCGTGGGCGCAGCGCGACGTGCCACGTCCTGTTGCCGACGGTAATTTCCTGGGGCAACAGTTCCATGGTGACGAGCCACGAGCCGAGCTCTTCGCCGGTTTGGGTGTGACGCAGTTCAACGACAGCGGCGGGGGAGTTGATCTTGCCCGCTTCGGTGACGGGGGGGATCAGGTCGACGCCGATCTGCTTGCCGAAGCCTTGGGTCGCGGGCTTGGGCCGGTTGCCCATCTGCATCGGGCCGAGGATGCGGGCATTGGGCAGCCAACGGACGAGCGAGACTTCCAAAGGCGAATCGGGCACGCGGATCGGCTTGCCCCGGCGGAGCAGTGTGTGCGGGATGACGTTGACCAGGTCCAGGCCCGGCTCGTCGTCGGGCGTGGTGAAGGCCAATTCGAGTTCGCGGAAGTCTTCGCTGTAGTTGACCCACGACCCTTCCCGGATGGCCATCTGCGATTCGACGGCAAAGAGACTGGTGACGAGTTCGGAGAGCAGCAGCACGATCAGCCCGAGGTGGACCATGATGATGCCCGCGCGTTTTCGGGTGATTTTGAATCGTACGGTGTGGGCGGCGATGAGGTTGACCAGGAGCAGTCCGCCGATGGTGTACCCGCCGGGGATCGGTGTCCACGAGCCGTGGATGCGGATGAAGAAGGTGTGGAAGTAGTCGTTGAGCACCGAGTGGATATCGCGGTGCATCTGTGCGAGCGTGCCGGCAAAGACCAGCGCCATCGCCGCGACGAACAGCGCGACGGTCAGGCGGAGCGAGGCCACGGGTTTGAGGAGTGTGCGTATCGCCTGCATCGCGTGTTACTGGGAAAACTTCACCGACCCCACGAACCCCCGGAAGTTTTCTTCTTGCGTGTTCACGAGCTTCCGGGGGCCGGTGAGCTTGAGGTAATACTCCAGGCCGTCGTGGGGGATGATGGCCACGAGTCCCGTCGGATCGTCGTCGGGGGCAAAGGACGCGGAGGTGTCGGACTCGAACTTATAGATCGTCGCGGGGCTGCCGTCGGCGATGTGGACTTGCGTGCCGGGCTGCTCGCTCGTGCTCTGGATGGCGGGCAGGGAGAATTGGCCACGCCAGCGGTTGAGGTTCTGGACGAGGTCCATACCCGAGGGGAATCGAGTGACCGCCAACTCCGCCTTGCGTTCATCTTCGGTGATGGTGATGGTCGCCAGTCGCGGCGGGGCGGGGTTGGATTCCTCGACCCAGCCGCCGGGCAGGGTCCACGTGATGGGTGATGAGGAGGGCTCAGCCCGGGTTACGGGCGAATCGACGGGGGCGGTGTTTGGCGTGGATTGGGTGACAGCCGGGGATTGGGCAAGTTCGGAGGGTGCCCGGTAGGTCTTGACGCTGTCGTCTCCACAGGACGCCAAGCCCAGAAAAGCAGCCATCAGGAGTGTGGATGTGTGTTTGGCAGGCATAAAGGACTCTGTTTGCTTTTTGAACGTGCGTGCTGAATTTATCGTGGGTTGGAAGGTCAAGTCACCAAATAATCCGTCGGGGGGATGCGGTGGACCGGGCTTTGGGCTTCCAGTTTCCGGGGGTCCGGGGGACTGGGGGTCAGGACCGATTATAGCTCGCCGTCTTGACCGTTCCGGTGTGCGTTGGGTGTGTTACGTTGCCACTACGCTGGAAACCGATAAAATGTTCCACCCACCCCCCAGCCCCGGCGGAGAAGACCGATGTGGATAAGTCAATGTATTGAACCGTGACCTTCGTCGCGGTGAGTGGGTCTTCACATGGATAGGCGATGATGACCGAAATAGAATAGGACAGACAACCGGGCCGACACGCCCGCAGCCTCGAATAATTAGAGCGATCCCCTTTGAGTTGAATCGACCACCCCCACACGATCACAGGACCCCGCACATGGCCCCCGAAGGTTCCACCGTCAACAAACAGCGCCCCATGAAGTCGCTCGTCTCCGCGGTCATCCGCTTTGCGGGCGACTCGGGCGACGGCATGCAATTGGCCGGCACCCAGTTCACCGACACCAGCGCCATCGTCGGCAACGACGTGGCCACCTTGCCCGACTACCCCGCTGAGATCCGCGCCCCCGCGGGCACCGTCGCCGGCGTCTCGGGCTTCCAGATCAACTTTGCCTCGACCGACATCCACACGCCCGGCGACCGCGTCAACGCCCTGATTGCCATGAACCCCGCCGCCTTCAAGGCCCACATCGAAGACGTCGAGCAGGGCGGCATCGTCGTCGTTAACGAAGACGAGTTCGAGAAGGTCAACCTCCGCAAGGCCGGCTACGCCGAGGGCTACAACCCGCTCGATGATGAAAAATACACGCAGCGCTTCCAGGTCTACAAGGTCCCCATCACCCGCCTCAACGCCGAGTCGCTCAAGGACACGGGCATGGGGTCGAAGGACATCGGACGCTGCAAAAACATGTACGCCCTGGGCCTGATCTACTGGCTCTACGAACGGCCGCTCGACACGACCGAGAAGTACCTCACCGATTACTTTGCCAAGAAGAAGAAACTCCCGCAGGTGGCCGAGGCCAACATCAAGGCCCTGCGAGCCGGCTTCTACTTCGGCGAAACCACCGAGATGTTTGCCTCGCGCTACCACATCGGCAAGGCCGCGGTCTCTTCCGGCAAGTACCGAAAGATCACCGGCAACGAAGCCATCGCGATCGGCCTCGTCGCCGCGGGCAAGCTCTGCGACAAACAGATCATCTTCTGTGGCTACCCCATCACGCCGGCGAGCACCATCCTCCACTCCCTCGCGGGTATGAGAAACTACGGCGTCAAAACCTTCCAGGCTGAGGACGAGATCGCCGCCATGGCGGCAACCATTGGCGTGGCCTACGCGGGTCAGATCGGCGTCACCGGCACGTCCGGCCCGGGCCTGTGCCTCAAGAGCGAGGCCCTCAACCTCGCCATCATGACCGAGCTGCCGCTGATCGTCGTCAACGTCCAGCGCGGCGGACCTTCGACCGGCCTGCCCACCAAGACCGAGCAGTCCGACCTTTTGCAAGCCCTGTGGGGACGCAACGGCGACAGCCCGCTCGTGGTGCTTGCCCCGCAATCACCGGCGGATTGTTTCGACATTGCCATCGAAGCCGTCCGCATTGCCACGCAGCACATGCTCCCCGTGCTCATCCTCTCCGACGGTTATCTTGCCAACGGGTCCGAACCGTGGCGCGTTCCGTCGGCGGACTCGTTGGATAAATTCGAGGTCAAGCACCCGACCAAGAGCGAGGGTTTCCACACCTACACCCGCGACGACAAACTCGCCCGTCCCTGGGCCATCCCCGGCACGCCCGAACTCCAACACCGCATCGGCGGCCTCGAAAAAGCCCACATCACGGGCAACGTCAGTTACGACGACGAGAACCACCAGCTTATGACCGAACTGCGCGCCGCAAAGGTGGCCCGTGTCGCGGACGACGTACCCGCACTCGAACCCCACGGCGACCGCTCCGGCGATCTGCTCGTCCTCGGATGGGGCGGGACCTACGGCACGATCACCACGGCTGTCGACCGCGCAAGGGCCGAGGGCAAAAAGGTCTCCGCGGCGCACCTGCGTTACCTCAACCCGTTGCCCAAAAACCTCGGCGAGGTCATCAAGCGATTCAAGAAAGTGCTCATCCCCGAACTCAACACCGGCCAACTGCGCATCATCGTCCGTGGCAAGTTCCTCGTCGATGCGCGCGGCCTTAACAAGGTCCAGGGCAAACCCTTCCTCGTCGAAGAGATCACCCAGGCCATCGACCTCATGCTCGAAAACAAGTGGGGCGACCGCGAGTTCCTCATGCCCCACCACCAGGCACTGTCATTGGACGACCAGGACCTCAATGCCCGCCTCGCCGCCATCAGCCAAGCCGCGTCACACGGTGAAAGCGAAGGCTGATTAACAGTTTGTAAGTCCCCGATTGCCCACACACTCCGTGTGTTGCCCCCGGAAGCCAGAAGTCAGCAAAGAATCCCTGAAAGAAACGCCATGACCACCGCCACACCCAACGCCCCCACAAGCCCCGCATCCCACCTCCCCGTCCTCACCGCCAAGGACTTCGCCTCCGATCAGGACGTGCGTTGGTGCCCCGGCTGCGGCGACTACGCGATCCTCAACCAGGTCCGCAAGGTCGTTGCCAAGCTCGGCAACCGCAAGGAGAGCACAGTCTTCGTCTCCGGCATCGGATGCTCCAGCCGATTCCCCTACTACATGGAGACCTACGGCTTCCACTCGATCCACGGACGCGCCCCGGCCCTGGCGACCGGCGTCAAGATCGCCAACCCCGACCTCGACGTCTGGGTCGTCACCGGCGACGGCGACGGCCTGTCCATCGGCGGAAACCACCTCATCCACACCCTGCGTCGCAACGTCAACCTCAAGATCATGCTCTTCAACAACCGCATCTACGGTTTGACCAAGGGCCAGTACTCGCCCACCAGCGAAGAGGGCAAGAAGACCCCCAGTTCGCCGATGGGTTCGATCGACATGCCCCTGTCCGCCTGCTCGGTCGCCCTGGCGTCGGAGGCCAGTTTCGTCGCCCGCGCCATCGACGTGGACAAGGACCTGCCCAACATCCTCGAACAGGCCGGCCAGCACAAGGGGTCGGCCTTCGTCGAGATCTACCAGGACTGCAACGTCTTCAACCACCACGCCTTCGAGTACGCCACCAACAAAGACTCCAAGGAGGAGCACCTCGTCCGACTCGAGCACGGTAAGCCGATGGTCTTCGGCAAGAACAAGGACAAGGGCATCTTCCTCGACCACCGCCGAAAGCCGCGCGTCGTGGAACTGGGCAAGGGCCTGACCGAGGACGACCTGCTGGTCCACGACATGCACGACGAGAGCCTGGCCTACATGCTCAGCCGAATGAGTTACCCCGAGTTCCCCGAGCCGGTCGGCGTGCTCTACCGCATCGCGGACGATTGCTACGAGGACTTGCTCACCAAGCAGGTCACGGACGCCATCGAATCGCGCGGCGAGGGCACACTCGAATCGCTGCTCAACTCCGGCGAGGTCTACGAGGTCGCCTGACCCCGATCCCCGGAAGTTGTTTTGTTTGGCACTCTTCATAAAGCCGGCGATGGCATCGCCGGTTTTTTATTGCGTGATATGGCATGTATGCGATGCACGTTCACGCCAGGATCGCGGCGCGTTCGCGCGTGATCTCGCTCTGCATCGTCTGGCCCGCGAGGTAGCGTTTGAGTTCGTCGACCATGAACCGTCCCATGCGTCGGCACTCGCCGTTGATCGCCCCGGCGATGTGCGGGGTGAGGAGCACGTTGGGCAGATCAACGAGCGGCGACCCCGGCACCGGCGGTTCTGGGTAGGTCACGTCGAGGATGAATTGGAGGTCCGGACGCTGTCGGGCCACTTCGATCAGTTCGTTTTCGCGTACGACCGCGCCGCGAGAGGTGTTGATGAATGTCGCATAGGGCTTCATCGAGGCAAAATGCTGTCCTGTCACCATGCCCTCGGTCTCCTTGAGCCAGGGCGTGTGCAGCGACACGACATCGGACTCGGCGAAGACCTCTTCGAGTGTTCGCAGTTCCACGCCCAGCGCGCCGGCATCGTCGGGCAGAATGAACGGGTCGTATGCGATGACCTTCATGTCAAAGCCCGCGAGCAATCGGCACACCCGCCGACCGATCTGCCCGAGCGAGATCAGCCCGACCACGCTCCGGTAGCCGCCCTGAATGCGGTTGCGGTCCTTGAACCGATCTTTGAGGTGGGCCTGCTTCGACATCCTCCAGAAGTGTTTGAGCGAGAGCAGGATGGTGCCCAGCGTGTATTCGGAAACGGGCACGGCGTTCATGCTGTAGGCGCTGGTGATGCGTACGCCCCGGTCCCACATCGCGTCGGAGACGAGCTTCTTGACCGAACCCGCGCCGTAGAAGACCGCCTTGAGTTTGGGCATCCGCTTGAGCAGGGCCTCGTCGAATTTCGGCGCGCCCCAGCCGCTGAAGACCAGTTCGACACCGTCGAGTTGTTCGGGCGGGGTGCCCGTGTCCGCGAGGACGTGCGTGAGCTCAGCGATGTCGCGCTGCTCCTCCGGGCCGTAGATCGCCTGGAGCTGCGAGGCGCCAAGCCAGTAGATTGCGTGGGGTTTGTCGGGCATTTCGCGTGAGGGGGTTATCGTGTGCGTCCGGTGGAAAGAAGGCCCTGATCTTAGCCCATTTGATGGGCCGGTCCAGCCGGTGGAGGTATCATGCCCGCATGCCCGGCAAGACGCTGATTGAGAAAGTCCAACAGCCCGGCCCACACAAGAGGCCCGCCTCGTTCAGGGCGTTCACCGTCGACCTCGACGCGATCAAGCCCGTTATCCGCATCGCGCACCGGAGCACGATCAAACGCGACATGCCCCAGCGGATCATCTTCGACCACGAGCTGGTCCTGGTCCTCTCGGGCCGGGTTGTTGTCGAGTTCGTGGACCACACCGTCGAGCTTAAAGCCTCGGACCTTTTATTCCTCCAGCCCTACGAACCCCACGCCTTGAGCCTGGTGGCCGACTTGCCCTGCGACCACGTCGCGGTCCATTTCGATTTTGCGCCCGGCCTGCCCGCGTACACGCAAGACCCGTACCGTCGAAGGCCATACCAGGTGCGCTTCACACAGGGTTTGGCCATCTCGGAACGCATTACTTTGAACGCCCACCACCCCGCGGTGCATGGCTTGATGCGCGTGGTCGAGGCGCACAACGGAAAGCACCCCTGGTCGTCGATGGAGGCTTCATTGTCCCTCTCTGGGGTGCTGTTGGAACTGGTCCGTATGAACAGCTCGGTGCAGTCCTCACGCACGCAAACGGACAGGCACGCGATCGACCTCGAACGGGTGGTCGCCTTCATGCGGACCCGGCTGATGCACAGCGTGACGGTCGAGGAATTGGCCGACCACGCCGGTTTGAGTGTCAGCCACTTCAACCGCCTCTTCACATCCTGGGCCGGCTGCTCACCGATGCGTTACTTCCAACGCCTGCGCCTCGAAGCCTCGCGCAGACTCCTGGCGGATGAAAATCTCTCGATCAAGCAGGTCGCCCTGGCGTGCGGGTTCAAAGACCCTTACCACTTCTCGAAGGTCTTCTCCCGACACGACGGCCTGCCGCCCTCGGCCTACCGTGAAGCGCTTCTTGCCGGTCGTCTCAAATAGCGGTGGGGGGATATTGCTGTCACAACCTCCGGGGGGGTGAGTGTTTTAGACATCGTTTGATTGCTTTAGCCATTGTCTTGGATCAAAACGGGGGTAGGCTTTTGACAACCCCAATGGAGATTATTCATGCTGACCCAGGAACAGGTTGAACAGTTCGAGCACGACGGCTTCCTGCTCGGCTCGAAGGTGCTTGAAGATGACGAAGTCAAAGAGCTTCAGGGCGAGGTGATGCGTGTCATCGACGAGCGCGAACGCACCGATATCCCTCAGCCCATCCGGATTGCCAACCTCAGCGGCAACAACGACGCCCCCGTCTGGCAGATCGTCAACATCTGGCAGGCCAGCGCCGCATTCGAGAAGCTCATCCGTCACCCCGTCATCGTCGAGGAGATTGCCCAGCTCCTGCGTGCCCGCCACCTGCGTATCTGGCACGACCAGATCCAATACAAACCCGCAGCCAAGGGCGGTGTGAACATGTGGCACCAGGACTCGCCGCTCTGGGGCAACCTCATGCCCAAGCACGAGCAGGTCAGCGCGTGGATCGCCCTCGACGACGTCGACGAGTCCAACGGCTGCATGAGCATGGTCCCCATGAGCCACATGTGGGGTGAACAGCAGGCGTTCCTCAACACCCTCAAGAACTACGACGAGCTGCCCACCGAGTTCAACAAGCACCCGGTCCAGCGCAGGCTCTGCCCGGTCAAGATGGGCCACGTCCACTTCCACCACTCCCTCACATGGCACGGTTCGCACGCCAACAAGAGCGGCCGACCCCGCCGCGCCATCGCGCTGCACTTCATGAGCGACCGCACGCGATTCTTCGAGAAAGGCAACCACATCGTCCTGCCCTCGGTCCCCGTCAAAGAGGGCGACCGTCTCCACGACGACAAGGTCTACCCGATGGTCTATCAGGTCGATGCCCCATCGCTGGCCTACGCATGAAACCCCGGCCCGTTGAATTCAAACCCCGTCCAGCCCCGCACAACACGCGGGGTTTTTATTTTGGTGCGGTCCCCGGACCGCACACCGGCGGCGTGTGCCGATGACCGTAACCATACGCCGGCCTCGACTACGCCAACTCGGGCAAACACATCCGGTACCCGCAGACCGTCGCGACACAGATATCTGGACGCGGCGCAAGGTTCAACGACTGCCGAAACGCTGGCGGTACTGGCCCGGGGTCATGCCGGTCAGACGTTTGAACACGATCTGCAGTTGGTTGGAAGAGCCGAACCCGCACTTCCGTGCGATAGGTTCCATCGGCGAGTCGGTCTGCACGAGCATTTCTTTGGCACGCTCGACCCGCGCCCGGCAGATCGCTTGGTGCGGCGTGACTCCCAACGCATCCTTCAATCGTGATTCCAATTTTCGCCGAGAGACCCCGACCTCGTCCAGCAAGTGCTCTACCGTGATCGGCCTGGCGTAGTTTTTTTGGATGTACGCCATCGATCGACCCACCACCGGGTCTTCGGCGATCAGGATGTCCGTGCTCCCACGTTGCGTCATGCCCAGTGGTTTGATCCACGGACTGGGGGCGGGGGTTTCGCCCCGCAGGAGTTCGTCGAGCATACGTGCAGCTTCGAACCCGACCCGTTCCCAATCGGGCTCGATGCTGGTGAGTTTCGGAGAGGACAGTTGCGTCAACCACGGGTTGTTGTCGACCCCCACGACCGCCAAGTCCTCGGGCACACGCAGCCCCAGTTGTTGCGCAGACTGAATGAGAGTAATCGCCCGCCAGTCGTTGATCGCCATGACGCCGACGGGCTTGGGCAACGGCCCGAGCCACCGGCTCAGTTGTTCGATATCGCCCTGACCGCTCACGCTGATGACATGGACCTGACGCCCCAGGCGAGAATCTTCTTCGATCACTTCTCTGAACCCCGCCAGTCGCCGGCGTGAGTACCAGTGGAAGTCGTCACCGAGAAAACCGAACTGCGTAAAGCCACGCTCCAGAAGGTGCCGGGCCGCGAGACGACCGATCTCCTCGTCATCGTTGCCCACGCGTGGCATGTCCAGGTTCTCAATGCTGTTCGAGAAATTCACCGTAGCGACACCCGCCTCCCTGAAATGCTCGAACGTATGCAGCCCACGGAAGAACCCGACCACACCGTCAACAGACCCCGGGTCCACTTCTTTGAACGCCTGGATGGGTTGTTGAAGCTGCCCCACCATAACCCAGTTTTCAGCCTGCTCGCTGTATCTGAGCACGCCGAGAAAGGTGCTGTGCATGTTTGCCGCTGCATTGTCGGATGTCATGGCGACGCGGAAGATGCGTTTTGGGCGGGGCATATCGATTAGATTACCACCATTTTGCGCTAATTTCATGTACTTTGCGTAAAACGCTGTTGACTGGGCGGAATCCTTAGATATCTTTGCGAAGTGTCATAAATTCTGTTCCACTGAAAAATCTCGCGTCGGTTGAAGATGGAAAACGACGCGCTTAAATCCCGCTCAATTGGGTGGTTAGAAACATGGCTCGCATCATTCAATACTTATCTAACCTGAGCTACCCGTCCACCCGAGGCGACCAAAGCAACGGAGGACAGAAAATGTCAGCAATCATTGTCAACCCGCAACGGAGGTCAAAAGTCATGTCCAGCAACAAGACAGCTACTATCATCGTCGCCGCTGTGTGTGGCGTTACGCTCTCGGCGATGCCGTCGTATGGTGCCAGCGCTAATTGGGGCGCTTTTGCCGCGGCCACGGCCAATTGGTCAAGCACCTCTGTTTGGAATCCACCAGCTGATGGTGTGGACTCTACCGCTGGCTTTATCGGCGTGAACATCACTGTCGACAAGACCGTGACGCTCGATACCAGTCGAACGATCGGCAACATCACCTTTACCGATAAAACCACCTCGTCCAACGACGTGACCGTCGGCGTCAGCGGGGGATCTGTTTTGACCCTCGACGTCACCTCAGGAGTACCAACTATTAACGTGACACAGGGCGACCGGACGCTGACGATCAACCCGAAGATCGCGGGTAACGACGGGTTGAACAAAGCTGGCGTTGGCACGCTGGTTCTCGCCGGCGCGAACACCTACACCGGCACGACGACCGTCACCGGCGGCAAGCTCTATGTCACCGGCTCGCTTTCCAGCGCGGTAACCGTCGGTACCAGTGGCACGATCGGGCGCAAGACCGCCACCAACGGCGGCCTCGGGAACGGCCTGACCATCAGCGCCGGTGGCGACCTCGACCTCACAGGCGCGACCCTCGGTGTCAGCAGCACGGGCATCCTCGGGATTACAGGCGGTTCGCTCACCTTGGGCAATCTGACCTTCCTAGACCTTGTCGGCTGGGACTGGGCGAACGCCAGCGTGGGCACCTACAAGCTCATCGACGGTGCCTTCTCGATCAATTTCGGCAGCACTGCATACGTCAGTCCGGCCACGGCCTATGACTTCGGCAACGGCAAGAAGGGCTACTTCACCTCGGGCAGTCTGAACGCTGTCATCGTTCCCATCCCCGAGCCTGCCACGCTGGCGCTGCTGGGCCTGGGTGGCCTGATGATGATCAAGCGCCGCAAGGCCTGAATCGCCTGTCCCGGCCGACAAAAATCAATTCCTCCCCCGCAGCGGCGAGGAAGATGCGTTCTGAGCGGTTCATATCGATTAGATTGCCACTATTTTGCGCTAATTTCATGTTCTTTGCGGAAAACGCTATTGACTGTGCGAAATCCTTAGGTAACCTTGGAAATGTCATCAATTCTGTCTCGTGCATAGTTCGTGCGTCGGTAGGTAAAGGAAAAGACGCGTATAAATCCCACTCAACAGGGAGGTCCGAAACACGGCTCGCATCATTCACTACTTATCTATCCTGAGCTACCCACCCACCCTTGGCGACCAAAGCAGCGGAGGACCAGACATGTCAGAAATCATTGTCAACCCCCAAAGGAGGATCAAAAGAATGTCCATCAACACGACACGTACACACGTCGTCGCCACCATGATCGCGGCTCTCGCACTCGCCGTGATGGTCGGCTCGGCACCGGCCGCGACACTAGTTCAAGGCTCACTTCAATCTATCGGTGAATCACAAGGAGCGGGGGGCGCGACGAATATTGCCGGCGTTTCCGTGACGCCCGGACATGAAGGGTATAGCTTGAGTGATGGGGTTGCCAACGGCGACGAGGGCTTGAATACGGGTGGGCTGGATCAAAGCTTCAACAACCCGATCATCGATTACGCTTTCTACACCACTACGGGTGGTTCCACGGCGATTACCGAGCTTGTGGGCGGCAGCAGCAGCATCATTGGTACAGCAACTGGTACCGGCACCAATTCCTCCACGACTCCACAGATGCGAATCTGGTCCACAAGCGTGCCTAACGGCGCCTTCGACAACTACGATTTTACGGACATGGGGCGGCCTTACAATGTGACAGGCACCATCAATATCTCATCGCTTTCTTCGGGCTCTGTCTATCTTTTCTTCGGCTTGAACAACTCGTCAGCCGAGACAACGACCATTGATCTGTCGATGAGTGGCAGCGGGCAAACAACCGTCGATCCCGCTGCCCTCGTACTGGCAGGTGTCACTCCTGTTAACGCAACTAAGGTTGTCCGGTATGACTTTTCTGACGCCCAGAATTACGACACGATTACATGGTCCTACGTTTTTTCCAGCACCAGTGCCACCAATCCCAACAGGGCCCGTTTCGGGGGCGTCGTTGTGACCGGTATCATCCCCGAACCCGCCACGCTGGCGCTGCTGGGCCTCGGCGGGCTGCTGATGATCAAGCGCCGCAAGGCCTGAATCGGTTGGCCCGGCCGACGAAAATCGATTCCTCCTCCACGGCGGCGCGGGAAATAAAAGCCGCGCCGCCGTTTCGATTTAAGGGCACGCCATTTCATCGACCCAATCTCATCGGATACGTCGACCATGAATCCGATCAAATCCAAGCACGAGGCCTTTACGCTGGTCGAACTCCTGGTGGTGATCGCCATCATCGCGTTGCTGATGGCGGTATTGTTGCCCGCGCTCAACGGGGCACGATACCGTACAAGGCTGACGGTGTGTTCGAGTAACCAACGCATGGTCGCTGTCGCGGCGACCACGAGGGCCGCGGATCACAACGGCATGTGGCCGACACGTGCCATGCCGTTTATTGAAAGAGGTTGGTCCGCGCCCAACATTCTCAAATACACCGACCCGAGTGAGCCGGCCTACAGTTTTGACGACCGTCCGAACCTCACGCCCTACATCCCCATCAACGAGGTCGTGCAGTGCCCGTTCAATCAGAACTTCGACTTCAAGAACGCTGACTCCGTTCAGATCCATACCTCCACGGCGTTCTTTTTCGGCTACCAATTCAGCAAGGGCGAGCAGAAACTCGAGCGGTTGTCGGACCGGATGACATTCCAGGGCGATGAGTTCGATATCCTCGTGACCGACCATTTCCAACGCCGGGACCCCTACACGGACATGGCGCACCCCGATCACAGCGGGGCGCCGATGACGGTCATCCTCACGGACGATGCCACCTGGATCAGGAATTGGTACCGGCTTCCGGGATCGCTTCCCGGTGACGGCTCCGTGGACCTGAACTACACCCGGACCGACGGCTCGGGGTTCCGGGTCTACGGCGTCAACCCCAATGACCCACGTTTGAAGAAGGTGCCCGGCAGGAATAAACCCGCGTCGTACATCCTGTCGTCGGGTGAATGGAGAGTGTTGCCCGACGTGCGTTACTAGGTTGGCCAACAATGCCAGCCTCAATGGGAAACGGAGCTGGGCGATCGTGCTCGGGTTAAGAAATACAGAGCATCCTCGATACACACCGGCTCCCCTCGATATGAGGCTTTTACAAGATCAAGGCATGAAACTCAGATGAGACGAGCAAGTCAGTTCATTGGATTGTCAGCCCTGATCGTGGCCTGCGTCGTCGCATCCTGCCTGCCCCGCACCGCGCTTGCACAAGACCCCAAGCCCAGGGATCAGGATATCCATCTGGAGCTGTATGAAGGTGATCCGCCGGGCGAGCCGACGCTGCCGGAGGGTGCGCCGGCCCCGGAGACGAGATACGACAAATACGGCGTATATCGCTGTGTCCGTGAGCCCGCCATCGATGTGTACATGGCCAAAGGCAAGAGCCGGACGCGCGCAGCGGTCATCATCTGCCCCGGCGGGTCGTACTCGGGGCTGGTCTATCAACGCGAAGGCATCCAGACCGCCAAGTGGTTCAGGGAGCGGGGCGTCAATGCGGTGGTCCTCCGCTACCGATTCAAGCCCTACCGATTCCCGGTGCCGATGACAGACGTGCAGCGGGCGGTGCAGGTCGTCCGAGCCCACGCAGAACAATGGGACATCGATCCAAACCGGATTGGTTTAATGGGCTTCAGTGCCGGTGGGCACGACGCTTCGCTTGCCACGGTGTATCACATCGACGCCGACCCCAAGTCCAAGGACCCGGTCGCGCGCTTCAGCAGTCGGCCCGACTTTGCCGTGCTGGTCTATCCCGTGATCACGATGGCGGATCCTGACACGCACGCAGGCTCAAGGAAGAACCTGCTTGGGCCTAACCCCAGCGAAGAACTGATCGATGAAGCGAGCAGCTACAAACATGTCAACAAGCAGACGCCGCCGACCCTGCTTGTGTATGCCAAAGACGACAATGTTGTCCCGATCAGGAACAGCGAGCTTTTCCTTGAAGCCCTGAAGAAGAATGGCATCAAGTGCAAACCGCTCACATACGAAACCGGCGGGCACGGCTTCGGCATCGGCCGTAAGCAAACCGACGAGAACGCCGCCTGGCCGGACGCGTGCATGGCGTGGCTCAGGGAGATCGGTGTCATCGAACCGGGTGATCACAAATAGCCCGCGAACCGGCCCATACGCGATCATGATTTGCAATACAGATCATCAACCGGGCGTTCATTGCATGCGTTACTTGTTACCAACGCTGTTTACACTTGTTAGCACTGGCTGTGGGAATCGATATGCGTGCAGCAGTTTTTTTAGCACTAGGAGTTTTGATGGTGACACGCACAATTTCGGCAGCGGAACCGGCAACTCGTATTCCAACTCCGGAGGGCGTGGTCGCGGGTTTCGATGATCGGGTGGACGCGATGTTCCGCGCCGAGGCCGGCAAACCCCTGGTGCGGGCAAAGAAGAACCCGCCACTCTCTCCGGGGCGTGGGAACTACGTGCGGGGGTATTCCTATTCCATGATGGCTTTCGCGGGTCGCTGCTTCTACCTCAACGAGATGATCGACGAGGCCAACGCGGCGCTTGTCGAGAACGCGCAGCACTACCTCGACAACCTCAAGGACATCAACGACCGCGACAGCTTCCACTGGCACGCCGAGATCGTGATGCGCTTCATCGAGATGTATGGCTCAAACGGGACCGCCCACGCGGGGCTGCTCACCGAGGAGACGGAAAGGATCGTTCTCAAGCCGATCTTCCAGTACGCTAAAAGTTTCTCCACACCTGCCCGCGAGGAATACAAGGATAGCCAGACGTGGCACGTATACGAGTCAGAAAACCATCACGCGATGGATTTCACGGTCAGCTGGCACTTTGCACGCATCGCCCGTAACCACCCGGAATACCGCGATGTCAAGTACAACGGCGCCACGCCCGCTGAACACTACAAAGCCTGGAACGAATACTTTGTGGTCTACTGCCTCGAACGTGCACGCAAGGGCATGTTCATCGAGATGATGAGCGCCGGATACAACAGCACGCTCATCAAAGGCGTCTACAATTTTTATGACTTTGGTGAACCCGAAGTGCGGCGGTCGGCGAAGATGCTGCTGGACCTGTATTTCGCTTATTGGGCGCAGGAACAGATCGACGGGGTCTCGGGTGGCGGTCAATCACGGGTGTATTTTCTGGGTGGTCTGCAAGGTCGCACACGTCCGCTGGACTGGTACTACTTTGGCATCGGCAAGCCGCCGCATGTCAGCGGGCACGACATAAACGCGGCATTGAGCGGCTACCGTCCGCCGGCGGTCGTGGCTGACATCGCCCTCGACGTGCAGGGGCGTGGGCGCTACGAGGTCCGCCAGCGCCCGCAGGGCCTGGGCTTGACCACGAACAGAAACCCCTACCGCATGAACACCGACGGCGGCGGGATTCTCCGTTACTCGTTCTGTGATCCGGCCTTCATCATCGGCACACCCATGACCAAGGCCCTGCCCAACGTGGATTGGGCCGCGATCAGTTCGCAGAACCGGTGGCAAGGCGTAATCTTCACCGGGAACCCGAACGCACGCATCATCCCCATCGTACGCCCGAAGGACGACCGCGTGGCCTTCAACGCGTTCTGGTCTGTACAGTCCAAAGGCAGCCTGATTACGCAACGGATCAAATTCACCCGACACGATGGGCAGATGATCGTTTACCTCTCGCAGGAGGGCTTGGGGCAGCCGATCGAAGAGGACGGCGTGGTGTTTGTCGAGGCCCCCGGTGCAAACGTCGCGATCCGTCTGGCAGAGGGTGGCTATACATTGAGCGATCCGTTGGAAGCGGGTGGCCATCTCCCGGCCCACAAAATCCTCGTGCCCGAGGATACCTACACACCCGTGATCCTCGAGGTGATGGCAAAAACGGACGTCGAGAGCTTCGACGCTTTCAAGAAGAAGGTCAAGCAATGCATCCTGGAGATGAACGGCTCGGTCGTGACCTATCAGACGATCTACGGTGACCGGCTGACTCTTGATACGAGCTACGAGAAGACGCCGACTATCAACGGCGATGAAGTCCAATACAACGGCGACAAGGCCTTCGAGAGCCCGTTCCTCAACGCGGACTACAACAGCGGCTTGGTGACGATCAGCAAGGGCGACCGCAAGGTGATTCTCGATTTTAATCAGACAGACAAGGAACAAAAATGCGATTGATCATTGCCCTAGTGTTGGTTTTTTCACCCGGGGTGATCCTTGCCCAGACTATTGAACAGACGGGCCCGACCCCGGAGCAGGTGATCGCGGGCTTTGAGCAGCGTGTGGATGCCTACTTCAAGGCCGAGGCCGGCAAGCCGTTAGTGCGGCAAGCTAAACAGGGCCTCTATGTGCGAGGTTACTCGTATTCGATCGTCGCATTCGCCGCCCGCTGTTTCTATCTGAACGAGAAAGTGGACGAGGCCAACGCCGCGCTGATTGAAAATGCACAATTTTACCTGGACCACCCCGAGGCCATCGGAGGCGGCGCCAACTTCCACTGGCACGCTGACATCGTGATGCGCCTGATCGAGATGTACGGCCCCCACGGGACCAGGCACGCCGGCCTGCTCACCCCCGAAACCGAAGCGTTCGTGCTCAAGCCGATCTGGCTCTACGCCAAGGAATACTCCTGGCTCGATAAGGCGGAATACGAGAAGTCCAAGACCTGGCGAATCTACGGTTCGGAGAACCACGACGCGATGGACTTCACGCTCAACTGGCACTTCGCAAAACTGGCTAAGGACCGCCCGGAATACAAGGACCTGAAATACGATAAGGGCGGGACCGCGGCTGAGCATTACCGCGCGTGGAACGACTTCTTCGTGATGTACTGCCTGGAACGGGCGCGCAAGAGCCCGTGCGCCGAAATGCATAGCGACTCGTACAACTCCATCCTGATGCGGGTGATGTACAACTTCTACGACTTCGGCGAGCCTCGCGTGCACCAAGCCGCGGGAATGTTGCTCGATCTTTACTTCGCCTATTGGGCAGAGACGCAGATCGATGGCCTGATGGGTGGCGGCGGCGCACGCATTAAAGGTCCGAACATCTACTCGCAGAAACGCACGAGTGGCAACGCGCCGATGGCGTGGTTCTACTTCGGCATCGGCAAGCAGCCGCCAATGTCCGGCTACGAAGTGAACGCGGTGCTGAGCGACTACCGCCCACCCGCCGTGGTGGCGGATATCGCGCTCGACGCCAAGGGGCGTGGCCGGTACGAGATCCGCCAGCGCCCGCAGGGATTGAAGTTGTCCGTCATCAAGAAGCCCTACAAAGTGACCGCCCTGCGCACCGACGGCGGGGGTATTCTGCTCTATAGCTACTGCGACCCGGCTTTCATCATCGGCACACCCATGACCGAGGCGCGGCCGTGGTCAGACTGGTCCGCGATCAGCATGCAGAGCCGCTGGCAGGGCGTGGTCTTCGCCGGCGAAGGCGACCCACGTATCGTGCCCATCGTGCGTCCTGCGAACAATCTCGTGGACTCCAACGGCCAGTGGTCCGTGCAGAGCAAGGGCACGCTCATCACACAGAAGCTAGAGACGAACATTGGCGCCGCGGAGATGATGGCCTGGTTCTCCAAGCGGGGTTTGCCTCAGCCGGTGGTCGAGGGAGACTCTGCTTTTGTCGAGGCGCCGGGTGCCTATGCGGCTGTGCGCGTCACACGTGGTGGATTCAAGCTGGAAGAGAAGACGTTCGCCGGCAAGTTGGAAGCCGGCCCCGATTTCACCACGCCGCCCGGGTACGTCCTGACCCCCGATGACGAATACGCGCCGCTGATCCTCGAAGTCATGGCCAAGACCGACATCGAGAGCTTCGAGGCATTCAAGTCAAAGGTGAAATCCAGCAAGATTTCCTTCGAAGGCCCGGTGTTGCGTTACACGAGCATCTATGGCGATGAACTGACGCTCGATACAAGCTACAAGCAGACACCCACCATCAACGGCAAACCGGTCGATTACGCGCCGAAGAAGGTCTTCGACAGCCCGTTCCTCAACGCCGACTACAACAGCGGCGTCGTGACGATCTCAAAGGGTGATCGCAAGAAGGTGCTTGATTTCAACCAACCGCTCAATACCAAGTAAGTGATTTTGATCCGGCACAAATTTTCCAATGAATAACAGCGGTTGTGGGGCCCTCTGTCGTTACGGGATGCTGAGTGGCAAGACCGCAAAAGCCGTGGCCAACAACAAAGAAGGTCGGGATTGTGGATCATTTCCGTGTTTGTAATGATTGTCGCCGGTGTCCGATCACGCCACCTGCTATCAAGCTTGCATTGAGGGCCGTTGAGCTGCCAGATCACTACATTGAAGCGCGATGCCGGTGAAACATGAAGAAGCGGATTCTTATCAGATATCAGGAAGGTTGTAGATGAAGTACGGCGTCCGATTTCTTGCCTGCCTTGGCTGGATATTCGTTGCGCACCATGCGTTAGCTCAGTCACCGAATCGGGTCGTCATTGGGCATGAACCTCGGCAGAAGATGCGTTTTGGCATCGATGCGGAGCGCCTCTGGTGGTGGTATCCGGGTATTGACAGTGAGCTGGCCCGCTATGCCGTCGGGGATTTGAAGGTCGATTATGTACGCGTGGCGATCAACTGCGCCTACGAGCGAGATGAAGGCCATAAGAAGCCCGAGGCCTATGAGCGCATCCTCAACATGATGAAGGCCATGAAGAAGGAGAACCCGGATATCAAGTTCTTTGCCAGCCCGCGACCGCTGGAAGAAGCCTACAGCCCCGAGGAAAGGGACAACGATTTTGGCGGCCACGTGCCGTGGTCCCCCTTCCCGCTATGGGTCTTGCCCTTTGAGAAAACCGGGAAGGATAACGACGGCAAGACGACCTGGAAGATCGGCAAACTCGACAAGAAAAAATACACTCAATACATTGCCGACTACCTCAACTTCATGCACAAAGAAAAGCTCGATATCGAGTATCTGGACACAACCAACGAGCTTAGACTTCCTCCACAAAAAGTCGCATACATGGTTAAACACCTCAAGGCCCTGCTCGATCCGGGCGTGAAGATGCCGCTGATTGTAGCGCCGTCGGCATGGAACATGGCCGAGGGCGTGGACTGGATAAAGTCTGCGGGCGATGACTGTCTTGATGTGATCGCCTGCCACAATACCGATCCGCGCGGGTCGATAGAGGCGTTTGCAGAGCTGGGCCGGACGTTGGGCAAGGAGGCCTGGAATTCGGAGCTGCACGGCTGGGTTGGCGTCGAACCGCGGGACGAGGTCATGAACTCCGAAACGCTCTGGAGGCATATCCGGGCAGGCTTCACCGGCATCGACAGTTGGCTCTTCTTTGGGCCGTTCGGTGGCAAAGACCATTGCATGATCTGGACCAACGGAAAGAGCGTCCGCACTTCGTACAAGTACGAGGTCTACAAACAGCTCGTGAACAATGCCAACCGTGGCTACTACCTCGATACCCCAATGCCCCGTGACGATGTCTACACGACGGCATTCATCAAGGACAAGACGGTGACGATCTGGGTATTCAACAAGTCGGACAAACCCATGGAAGAGCTCGGCTTTTCACTGGCGGAAACGGCTTTAATCAGCCAGAAAGTCGGCGTGACGCACTGGGATGCAAACACCACAAACAAGGGCAGGGCATCAACAATCACAGCTTCGAAAGCTTTATTCAGTTACACGATCGAGGGTGAGTCGATCTATTGTTTCAAGATTGATCTGCCGTGACAGCGTTCCATGTTCTTCTTCAGCACACTACAAGGGCAGGTCATAACCAAAAGACAGAAACTGGAATCGAAGATGGGTTCGCACGCGAATACGCAGGAGCGAGCAGGACAAGGAAGGACGCTCGATTAAGAGTAACGGTGCAGTTGATTGCAGACTGTTAGGGCTTATAGAAAGGACTTCTCAATGAACACATCCGTATCACGGTTAGCAATGACTCTGCTTACCACAAAGAGCGTACTCCTCAGTATCCTATTCTCTCTCTTACTGGGGTTCGGACCCGTCTTTGCTGCGGTCAACGTGCCCTCGGTCATCTCGGACGGGATGGTTCTGCAACGCGAACGAGAGGTGCCGATTTGGGGATGGGGCCGGGCTGGGGACAAGGTCAGCGTCAGCTTTGCCGGTCAGACGGTTGAAGGAGTCGTCGCAAAAGACGGGTCCTGGAAGGTCGTGCTTGAACCCCTCAAGGCATCGGCTGAGAACAGGTCGATGACGATCGCGGTTGGGTCCGATCGACTTGAGATCAAGGATGTTGTGGTCGGCGAGGTCTGGGTGTGTTCGGGACAGTCGAACATGGCGATGAACCTCAAAGGGTGTAGCCAGAAGCGGGAAAACCCAACGTACCAGCCCGTCGCTGACGCCATCGCCGGGGAACTTGGTTCTTCACTGGACCCTCTTATCCGTCAGATCACCGTACGCGCGGCCACCTCCTATAACAAGGAACTGAGTAACTTCGAAGGGGCCTGGATCAAGGCGGATTCGGCGGACAGCAAGATGTCCTTCACAGCCGTGGGCTACTTCTTCGCCAAGGAGTTGCGAGCCAAGCTCAATGTCCCCATCGGACTTCTGGCATGCCCATGGGGGGGGAGGAAAATTCAGCCCTTCATCCCTACCACCCAGTACAAGAAGAATCCAGCTCTGGCCAAATACTATGACGGCGAAATGGCTACGGTGGGTCCTGCCATGGAGAACTACGACTCGGATGCCATGGAGGCCAGGTACAACAAGAGTGTCGAAATCTGGAAGCAGAGAGCCGAGCAGGCAAAGAAGGAAGGAACGAAGCCCCCCCGCCAACCACGCAAATCCTTCGCCCCCGACAAAAATCCCGACCTCCCCGGCACGCTCTACAACGCCATGGTCAATCCCCTGATTCCCTATGCCATCCGGGGAGCGCTGTGGTATCAGGGCGAGTCCAACGCCCCGGGTGCGGAGAAGGCGGAGTTTTCCTATGAAACCTACCTCCGCAACCTGGTTGACGGATGGCGGGATCGCTGGGGACAGGGCGACTTTCCTTTTTACTACTGCCAATTGGCCCAGTTCGAAAAACCTATAAACAAGAATGGATGGATTGTGGTCTGCAACGATATGCGAAAGGCCATGGATCAAAAGAACGTTGGAATGGCTGTGCTCAACGATATCGGAGAGCCCGAAGAGGTTCACTCACGCAACAAGGTGGATGTCGGCAAGCGTTTGGCCCTATGGGCCCTGGCCAAAGACTACGGTTTTGACCTCGTCTGCAGTGGACCTATCTACAAGTCGTCCACCATCACGGGCAACGAGGTTGTGATCCAATTCGACAGCGTCGGGGAGGGGTTGATGGTAGCCAGAAAGCACCTCCTCGAACCCGCCAAACCCGTCGACGAAGAACTGAGCGGCTTCGAGATCTGCGGCCAGGACGGGCAATGGAAAGTGGCCAAGGCGAAGATCTCCGGAAAAGCCCAGGTCACCGTCTGGCACCCCGACATCGCTCACCCTGTAGCGGTGCGTTACGCATGGGCCTCCAACCCCGCGACGGCCAACCTCTACAACCAGTCCGGTCTGCCGACCAGTTTATTCTCAACCAAGGACTGACCAGGACAACATGAGCGGTGTTGTGACGATCACAACGGATGTGGGTTGACCATGGCCGCACCTGCCGTGGCCGACAGACCCACACCTTGGATTTCAAGAGGACGCATCAAACTCACGCAATCCCATGATGATTACCCAAAGCCCCCTCGCCGATTTATCGAAGCACTGCTTCACCTCTTGATCGTTCCTCTCTTGCTTGCACAACCGTCCCATTCTTCAGGAGTGGACAAGTTGACATCCCCGCTTTGGTCTCCTCCCCGATTCCTGATCCACATCGAGTGCGACTTATGGGATCATGTTTGGTCTATCGAAAGGAACATTCGTAAAAGCGGAAGCGTTACACGGAGGCGCAGATTGCTTTTGCCTTGAGGCAGGCGGAGTCGGGCGGCCAGAGTATTCACAAAACTTTCCACAAGGCCACCCACGGAACGATATCAACGAACGGAAGATCAATAAATAAAGCCTGTTGTGAACAGGCTGTTTCTGGTCAACGGAGAGGGTGGGATTCGAACCCACGGTGACGACAAGCGCCACACTGGTTTTCGAGACCAGCTCCTTCAGCCGCTCGGACACCTCTCCAAGGTGGTCAAACACAGGGTTTGCGCGGTCGGCGATGATGACAAAGTCCAAGCGGGCAGTCAAATGGCCAAAATAAATCACGCGGTATTCCGCCGAGTCAGGCGGGGTTGGATTAGGTTTGTTCAGGCCCTCCGCGCAAGGACCGCGTCGACATAACGGACCGGGTTGCACGCCGCAAAGCTCAGGATATCGCGGGGCGGGGTCACTTTTTTTTCGAGACTTTTCGTTTGCGCGCTACACGCGGTGGACTCCCGCCCGGCGATCGAGCTTCCGTCATGAGCGAACGGAGCGTTTGGATATTCACCGTGTCCCACGGGCGGCCGTCGGGGGCGTCTTCCTTGGGGGTTTCGAGGATCTTCGGGATCGCCCGGAAGTGGGGGTGATTCATGAGCACCGCGAAGGCGTCGAGTGAGATGTGGCCTTGGCCGATGTGCTCGTGACGGTCGACCCGGCTGCCCAAGGGCGTCTTGGAATCGTTGACGTGCAGGACGTGGACAAGCCCGACCCCCAGCACGCGGTCGAGTTCGTCTAACACCGCGCTGCACGCCGATGCGCCGGTCAGGTCGTAGCCGGCGGCAAGCATGTGCGCGGTGTCGAGGCAGACCGCCAGGCGCTGGGGATCTCTGACCGAGTCGATAATCGTGCGCAGGTGCTCGAAGCGGTAGCCCAGTGTTGTGCCTTGGCCGGCGGTGACTTCGAGGCAGGTGACGGTTTTATAGCCCGGCAGTTCTTTGTGGACCGTGTCGAGCGATTGGACGATACGTGCCAGGCCCGCTTCTTCGCCCTCTTTCATGTGGGCACCGGGGTGGGTGACGAGGTGGGGGATGCCCAGCGTCTCGCAGCGCTCGAGCTCGTCGCGGAAGAGCGTGAGGGATTTTTTCAGGTTCTCCGGAGAGGGGCTTGCGAGGTTGATGAGGTATGAATCGTGGCTCACGGTGGTGGCCAGGCCGGTCGTCGTGAGCGTGGATTTCCACCGGGCAACCTGTTCATCCGTCAGCGGCGGGGCGGTCCACTGGCGCTGGTTCTTGGTGAAGACCTGCACGCATTGCATGTCGAGCCTGCGTGCTTCTTCGAGCGCCAGGTGCAGGCCACCGGCAACGGAGAGGTGTGAGCCGAACATCGAAGACCTTTGGGTAGGGGATGAAAATCCAACGCCAGCGCCGTGTGTGCAAGACATGGTAGCCGGTGGGCGTTGTCTTGTATGATTCAGGAGACGATACCCTCTTGATGCCGATCACCGTGGGCATCCCACACGAGACCACACCATGAACACACGCCCCAACCTGATCTACATGTTTGCGGACGACATGGGCTACGGCGACCTGTCGTGTCTCAATGAAAACGCCAGGTTCACCACGCCCAACCTCGACAAGCTCGCCGCGGGGGGGATGCGATGCACGGACGCCCACTCGAGTTCAGCGGTCTGCACGCCCTCGCGCTACAGCGTGCTCACCGGGCGATACAACTGGCGGTCGCACCTCAAGCACGGCGTCACCGGCGGCTACTCGCAGCCCGTGCTCGAACCCGACCGTCTGACCGTCGCCTCCATGCTCAAGGAGCAAGGCTACCGCACCGCGTGCGTCGGCAAGTGGCACCTCGGGCTTAACTGGCACCTCAAGGACGGCTCGCTCGCTTCGACTTATCAGCACGAGGAGCACGTCGACTTCACCGCGCCCATCACCGACTGCCCGACCGACCACGGCTTTGATTATTACTTTGGCATCAGCGCCTCGCTCGACATGCCGCCCTATGTCTACATCGAAAACAACCGTGTGACGTGTGTCCCCACCCAAATCATGGAGGCCCGCCACGGCAAGCAGTTCATGCGTAAGGGGATGATCGGCGATGACTTCGTCCCCGAGGAAGTACTGCCCACGCTCACCGCCAAGGTCGAAAAACTCATCGACGATTACGCAGGGACCAACGACCCGTTTTTCATCTACTTCCCCATGCCCGCGCCGCACACGCCGATCTACCCCTCCGATGAGTTCAAGGGCAAGTCGGGCACGAACGAGTACGGCGACTTCTGCCTGATGGTCGACCACATGGTCGGTCGCGTGATGACAGCCCTCGACCGAAACAAAATTGCTGACAACACCATCGTGGTCTTCACCGCGGACAACGGCTGCTCACCGATGGCGGATTTCGATGAGCTGGCCAAGGTCGGCCACCACCCCAGTTATGTTTTCCGCGGGATGAAGTCCGACATCTTCGAGGGCGGCCACCGCATCCCGTTTATCGTCCGCTGGCCCCGGACCATCGCCCCCGGCAGCCGGAGCGACCAGACGTTCTGTCTGTCCGACCTGACGGCCACGATGGCGCAGGTCACGGGCTACAAGCTCCCCGACAACGCCGCGGAGGACAGCGTGAGCAACGCGCCGATCTGGGACGGCAGCGCGACCGCCCCCGTGCGCGAGGCGGTTGTTCACAGCTCGATCAATGGCTCGTTCTCCATACGCAAGGGGAAATGGAAGCTGGAGATGTGCCCGGACTCGGGCGGTTGGAGCGACCCCAAGCCCAGGTCCGAGGAAGCCAGGCACCTGCCGTCTATTCAATTGTATGACTTGTCCACCGACATCGGTGAAAAGGTCAACGTCCAGGACCAGCACCCCGATGTCGTGGCCGAACTGACCGCGCTGCTCACGAAGTATGTCAAAGAGGGCCGCAGCACTCCGGGCAAGCCGCAGCCCAACACCGGCCCGAAATATTGGCCCGAGGTCCGCTGGCTGACCGAGGCGGACATGTGAACACCCCCCTCTCCTTTCAAGGGGAGGGGCTGGGGGAGGGGATGTCCTCTGCAATCACAAGGGAAAACACCCTCCCCCTACCCCTCCCTCTGAAGAGGGAGGGGAGATCAAGACGTCCGTCGATCTAGACTTTTATTCCCCGCGTCAATCCTTTATGGAGACCGTATCAGCCGGGCTGTGTCGGCTTGTCCACGCCGTTTTGCACCGCCCAGAGTGCCGCGTATTTGAGGGCGGTGCCGCGCGCGGTCTTCTGAGCAATGAGCAGGCCGAACGCCCCGTCGAGGAAGCCGAGCTTGAAGATGTAGAGCTTGAGGAAGGTCGTGAGCGGCCTGACAGCCAGGTCCCACGATGTGCAACGCTTGCCGCGCTTGTGCAGGTCTTGTGCGACCATGAGCAGTCGGCTGTCTTCGAGTGAGCCGTCGAAGTAATCGCGGAAGCCGGCTTGGCTGTGTCGGCGGTGGTCGATGTGGCCGACGATATATTTCTGGCGTGAGGGGTGGGTGGGTTTGCGGTCGTCGTGGAGCACGGCGTCGGTCCATTTGGCGCGGTCGCGGTGGATGACGCGCGACTGCCAGTCCGGCCCCCATGCGCGGGCGTGCCGACCGAAGACATAGTTCCGCCTGCGGACGTGCAGCACGTCGTAATTCCTGAGTTCTTCGGGGGGGATTTGGGTCAGCGTGTCGCGGAGTTGGGGGGAGATTTCTTCGTCGCTGTCGAGCACGATGACCCACTCGTTGCGGGCGAGGGAGACGGCAAACTTTTTCTGTTCGGTGAAGCCACGCCACGGCTCGGTGACGAAGCGCGTGGCCTTGGCGCGGGCGATGTCGGGCGTGGAATCGGTCGAGCCGGAGTCCACGACGATGATTTCATCAGCCCATTGGGCGCTGTCTAGCGCATGGCCGATTGTGTCCTGGGAATTCTTGCAGCAAACCGCGACGGTGAAAGGGACCATCGGCTCAAATCTAACGGTGGTTCACGACACGGGCAACCGGGGCTGGGTCCTGGGCGGGGGCATCTGGCGTAGTGCCTGGATCGCCCGGGCGCGCTGGGCACGGTTAAACGGTCGCAGCGCTTGACGCAGGGTTGTGCGCCAAAGTGTGGCTGCGGGGGCCTGCCCGAACTCGACCAGCGAGAGCCAGAGCTTGTGCGACATGGCCACGACGGCGAGGTGGGGATCGGTCCGGAGCGAGGTGATCGCCACGGTGTCGATGAGCGTGACGCGCGGGGGGTGGGTTGCCAGGTCCACGATCAGGTTGTCGCCCTTGAAGTCGTCGTTGAAGAGCCCGGCCGCGGTGGTCTGCGCGATGAGGCTGCCGACTTGTATTGCGGTTTGTCGTTGGTCTTCGAGGGTGGGGTGCTCGCGGTTCAAGAGGTTGTAGAGTGTGTTGCCGGGTGCCAGTTCGAGTTCGAGCGTGATGGCGTAGCGGTTGTGGATGCGTTTGAGTCGAGGCGGGCCGAGGTGCGCCGCGGTGGGGAGGTTGTATTTTTTAAGAATCGTGATGCCCCGCGCCTGTCGGTGGAGTTGCGAGACACGCAGAAGGTGTTTGAGGATGTAGAGGGGTGTGGCGGTTTGGGTTTTGAGGACGGTGGGGGGCGAGTCGGGTTTATGGATGAGCCAGGTTTCGCGGCCGCGATCGCTTTTGAAGAGGCTCACGGCGTGGGGCGGCGCGATGGGGTCTGGGCTGGGGGGCATGGTCGGACCCTGTGGGGGATGAGGGGTTATCATAAAGCCCAACGAAAGGTCGGGTCGCATGTCGGAGCGATTGCGTGTCGCGGTCATCCTCGAACACTTCCAGGTCCGCGGCGGCGGGGCGGAGCGCAACGCCGAGGAGGTGGGTCGGCTTCTTGGGCAAAAGGGCCACAAAGTGACGATCCTGGCCGGCTCGGTGACGGGGGAGGGCCGGGTCGAGGGGGTGGATGTCGAGGCCTGTTTTGCGTCGGGCAAGCTCAAGAGCGGGTCGCGGGTGCGTGGGTTCTCGAAGTGGGCGGTGTCGCGGCTGGAGAGTGGGGATTTTGACGTGGGGCTGTCGCTGACAACCGCTGTTCCGGCGACGGTGGTGCAGCCTCTGGCAGGGGTGATGGCGGAGTTGCACGAGCGCATGGTGGCCATGCGGGGTTCTCGTTGGTCCCGTGCGTGGCGGCGGTGGCTCTATCGTGTCAACTCCAAGCACAGGGCGCTGCGCGAGCTGGAGACGATGACCCTCCACGACCCGCGCGTCTACCGCATCGCGGCGATCAGTTCCTACATCGCACAGCAGGTTCGGCGGCACTACCCGTCGGCGGCGGGGAAGATCGTGATGACCCCCAACGCGGTCGAGGTGGCCTTGCCCACGGTCGAGCAAAAAGCTCAGGCCCGGACGCGGTGGCGGTCGAGACTGGGCACACCCGTTGGCCGAACCGTGGTGGTGTTTGTTTCGATGGACCCGAGACGCAAAGGGCTTGGCCCGTTGATCGAAGCGGTGTCGGGCGCGGTGAGGTCGGGGTGTGACGTGGAACTCTGGGTGGCAGGACGTGCGGGCCGGTCTTATCACACACTGGCCCGCCGGTGCGGGGTTGGTGACCGTGTGCGTTTTCTGGGCAAGGTCAGTGACGTGGTAGGGCTTTACCCGGCTGCGGACGTAGCGGCGCTGCCGACGTTTTTCGACCCGGCCAGCCGTGTGGTCATCGAGGCGGTCCGGATGGGTCTGCCGGTGATCGTGTCGCAATACGACGGCTCGAAGGACTTTGCGGTCGATGGGCAAGGTGAGGTGGCAGGCGTGTTGATCGACGACCCGCACGACACCAAGGCGTTGTCCGGGGCGGTGGCCCGACTGTGCGACAGCACGTTTCGCAACCAATGCGTCGAGGTGGGCAAGGGGCTGGATCTGGACCTCTCCATGCGTCGGCACGTGGATGAAGTCCAAGCGGTGCTGCTGGAGGCGGCGACGGGGCGAGAGGCCAAAGGGTCCACTCCCCGGCGGGGCCACAATAATCTTCAATCCCCAGTTGACGAAAGCCTTTGAAGCGAAGACACTAACAGTGATCGGGATCGGGTTTGTCATCCCCCTAGGAGTACAGTCGCAATGGCAAAGGGACGCATCTCCAGCGGCGCCGGTCTGGCGGTGGCTTTGGTCATCGTGAGCTTCGGCTTTGTTCTGTCACTGCTCTTTGCGATCATCTTCTACAACCAGTCCAAAGATGCGCAGGCCAACGTCGAGGAGGCGCAGAAGAAGCTGGCGGTCTTCATCCGCGACAGCGACCGCACCGACCCGCAGGTCTCGGCTTTCACCGAGCAGGCCCAGAAGGAAAACATCTCCGTCGTACGCGCGATCATCAACGAGATGCAGAGCTACGCCAGGCTCGTCTCGCCCGACCCGCTCAACGCCGAGTCGCTCCAGCAGCGGCTGATCTCGGCCGGCTTCCAGACGCAGGCCAACCCCGCGCCGATCCTCTCGGTCCTCAACGTCCAGCGCCAGACCATCACCGAACAGACCGACGAGATTGCCAGGCTCAAGGGCGAACTGACCCAGGTCAACAGCCAACTCGACGCGGCCCGCTCCGAGGTGTCCGGCATCCAGCAGACCTACCAGAACTCACAGACCCAGAACCTCACCAAGATCGACCAGCTCTCCACCGAGTTCCAGGCTTACCAGGGCAAGGCCGACTCCAGCGCCAAGTCGCTCGAACAACGCCTCCAGGAAGTCCAGGCCAAGGCCGGCACCGACATCGCGGACCTCCAGACCCGCATCGACCAGCTCGTCTCCGAAAAAGCTGAACTCCAACGAAAGATCGACGACCTGACCAACCCCGGCGGGGACAGCAGCGCCACGATCATCGATACCTCCCTGATCCCCGACGGCAAAATCCTCAACGTCTCGGGCAACACGCAGATGGTCTTCATCGACCTCGGTGCCAAGGACCACGTCCTCCTGGGCATGACCTTTGAAGTCTACGACCGTGCCACGGGCATCGTGCGTGACGAATTCGGCGACCTGCGCGGCAAGGCCACGATCGAGATCACCCGCATCGAAGAGAACTCCTCGCTCTGCCGGGTCGTCCGCAAGAGCCGAAACGCGGTGATCGTCGAGGGCGACGTGATCGGCAACGTGGTCTACGACCGCAACGCCACGCTCAAGTTCCACATCTTCGGCGACTTCGACCTGGACAACACCGGTGCCCCGACGCTGCGCGACCGTGACCGCGTCGTGGCCATGGTGACCGACTGGGGCGGACAGGTTATGGACAAACTCTCCTACGACACCGACTTCCTCGTGCTGGGCAAGGAGCCGACGCAGCCCGACGCTTTGAGCAAGGACGAGATCGACCCGGTCAAGATCGCCGAGCACGAGGCGGCGCAGAGACGCTTCGACCAGTACCAGCAGCTCATCAACGAGGCACGTCGGCTCAAGATCCCCATCCTCAACCAGAACCGCTTTCTGTCGATGGTGGGTTACTACCAGCGTTAATCGTTGCCGTCAGTCGCCGTATGCCACTGGTGGCTAGACCGCCGTGTGCCACTGGCGGCTTGCCCGCCAGTGCAATAAACGTTCGCTTAGATCACTGACGGGCAATCCGCCCGTGGCCCCCTTGGCCAACCCCACGTTTCCCCATGCCGCGCAAACGTTCGCCGATCCGCATCGTCAGCGAGTATGTGGCGCTGCGTTCGTTCATGTCGGTCCTCGGCGCGATGGGACCGCGGTCCAACATGGCGATGGCACCCTATGTCGCTAAGGCCATCCACGCGCTGGACCGCAAGCACCGCGAACGCGCTAAAGACAGCCTGCGCATCGCCTTCCCGGACGCAAGCGAGCAGCGCATCGACCACCTCTCACGCTGCGCGATCGAGCACTACGTCCGCCTGCTCTTTGAGCTACAACACCTGCCGCGGCTGATCCACGAGGAGAGCTGGGCGCACCGGTTGCGTCTGGGCAATCTCGGCCCGGTGCTTTCGTACCTCAACGCAGGCCGGGGCGTGGTGATGGTGACGGGGCACCTGGGCAACTGGGAGGTGCTGGGCTACCTGCTGGCGGTGCTGGGCTACCGCATCGACGCGGTGGCTCGGCCGATCGACAACCCGCTGCTCAACAACTGGATCATGGGCATCCGTGAACGCAAGGGCCTGCGGATCGTGACCAAGTGGGACGCTACGGACCGGATGGTCGAGGTGCTGGGGGGGGCACCTCAGAGTGATACGAACGACAGTGTCTTGAACACCGGGGCAACTTCCGGGGGTTCCGGGGGGGCGTTGGGGTTTATTGGGGATCAGAGTGCGGGGGACCGGGGGTTGTTTGTGCCGTTTTTCGGGAGGATGGCCAGTGCTTACAAGTCGATAGGGTTGCTTGCCATTCGGATGAACGTGCCGGTGGTGTGTGGTTGTGCGGTTCGGATGAGTGAGGGGTATGAATACCGGGTGGACGTGGACGACGTGATCGAGCCTGCGGATTGGCAGGGCCTGGCCGACCCGTTGTTTTACGTGACCGCGAGGTACATGCGATCGATCGAGCGCATGGTGCGGAAGCACCCTGAGCAGTACGTGTGGATGCACCGCCGATGGCGCAGCCGACCTACGTGGGAGCGTCACGGCAAACCGATGCCCGTGCGCGTGCGTCAAAACCTCGAGTCCTTGCCGTGGATGGACGACGCCACGCTCGTTCGACTGCAGGAGCCGATGGAGTAGCCGCGAATGAACGCAAATAAACGCGAGTGAAATCAAAGACATCAGACATTCCCCTTGACCCGTCACAGCCGTGATTCAAAAATAACGCTAGACTCATCCGTTCCTCACCGGAGTGCCCGTCATGCCCGACCCGTCAACAGATAACAGGCTCCAGGACCGACGGATCCTTGTCGTGGACGATGACAACGAGGTGCTCCAGAGCATCAACCAGGCCCTTCAGGCGGAGGGCGCCCGCACGATGACCTGTACCGACGGGAACACAGCGGTGCGCATCTGTGAACAGAACGAGCCTGAGCTGGTCGTGCTGGACATGATGCTCCCCCGGCGGAGCGGGTTTCTGGTGCTGGAGAAGGTCAAGAAGCTCATCAAGGCCCCGCTGGTCGTGATGGTCACCGCCAACGAGGGCAAGCGTCACCAGCAATACGCCGAGACGCTGGGCGTCGATGGCTACCTGCTCAAGCCCGTGCGTCTGGAACGGCTCATCACGCTGGCCATGGAACTGCTCGAAGGCCGGGACAAGAAAGCCGGCTGAGACATTCACCGATTGTGTGCAGCCCCCGCACCCGGCCGGTCCTCGTGCGTCTAATGGATTGTCCGCACGGGCCTGTGCCCCCCGCGCATTGCTGCAAACCGATGTCTGGGCTTATACTAGTACAGTCCCGGAGGGATCGGCCCATCGTTACGGAGGCCCGCTATGCGATACGCCTGCACATGCTCCCCTGTTGTTGCCATGCTTGCGGTCATGTTCCTTCTGGCAAGCCACGCCAGCGCACAGGAGCAGGTCGTCGTCCAGACCCAGGACGGCAGGTCGATCACGGGTGAACTCATCAGCCAGGACGCTTCGGGCGTCACGCTCCGCATCGCCGGCATTGCCACGACCTTCGCCGCGGAGCAAGTCAAGAGTGTGGACAAGGTCAAGACCCTGACCGACATCTACAACGATAAGAAGGCGCAGCTCAAGGCGGACGACCTCGACGGCCGGTACAAACTCGCTCAGTGGCTCTACGACCAGTGGGGCAGCACACGAGACGACAAGGCCCTGGACCTTGCGGACCGGGAACTGGCTGACCTTGCCAAACAATTCCCCGATGACACGCGCGTCTCTCGACTGCGGGACGTCGTGCTGGCTCGGCTCAAACTCAGGGCTGACAACGCCAGCAAAACGCCGACCCAGCCAAACACCCCGCCCACCAACACGCAGCAAACCACGGGCGAAAACCCCGCCCAACCCTACGAGGGCGACCTGCCCACGAAGATGCTCGAACCCGAGCAGTGGAACCTCATCAAGGTCTACGAAGCCGACCTGAGCTCTCGGAGCAAACCCGCGGTCACCGTCACACGCGAGACCCGCCAGCAACTCATCACACAGTACGCCGACCAGAGCGAACAGCTGCGCGGCCAGCAGAACCAGACCAAAGTCCTGGCGATGCCCGGCTGGCAGGTGCTCGGGTTGATGTTCGATGTCAAGGCCCGTGACCTTTACGCCAAGGCCACCATCCACGACGACCCGCCCGCGCTGCGGCAGTTCCGTGTCAACATCCACCAGCGTTACGTGTTGAGCTACTGTGCGACGTCCGATTGCCACGGCGGGGCCAGCGCCGGTTCGTTTTTCCTCTTCCGCAACCCACCCAACGCCGAGCAGACCGTCTACACCAATTTCTACATCCTCAACGAATTTGCCAACAAAGACGGCAGCATGATCGACCGCAACGACAAGGACCGGTCGCTGCTGCTTCAATACGGCCTGCCCGCCGCCGACGCCACCACGCCGCACCCCGGCAAGGACCGCGTGCCCGGCTGGTTGCCCCGCTTCCGCAACAAGCAGGACCCCGAATACCAGGCCATCGGCAACTGGATCGGCGACCTCTGGCGACCCACGCCCGACTACGGCATCGAATACCCATTGCCCACCCTAAAGACCCCCGAACCCGAGAAGCCCGCCGAGCCTGCCCCGGCGACAACCCCTCCATCCCCCGACATGTGACCCCCCCAAAAAAAGTCATCGCTGACCCGCGTCATCCCTGACCAACACGACCCCCACAGGAACACACCGTGGCACGACAAGCAAAACTCTTCACGCTCGCACTGATGAGCCTGCTCCCGCTGGCCGCCTGCAACGACCCCACCGCCCAGCAGCACGCTCAGGCCCGCGCGGAACTCGACCGGGCCCTGGCGCTGATCCACGAAGCCAATCAGGGCTTTGTCCCCGACATCGTGGCCGACAAACCCATCGACCTCGAATCTTTCCGCTACAGCAAATACGAGCAGGCCCTGCCCCTGCTCGAAAAAGTGATCTCCACCGCCGCCCCCGACCTCGTCGGGCCGGCCCAGAGCCTCGCGGCCGACCTCTACGCCGCCACCGCTCGCCACCACGTCGACCAGGCCAAGGCCGGATGGGCTTCGCTCTCGCTGCCCTTGGCCAAGTCCACCGCGCTGCTCCTGGCCATCGAGTCTTACTCCGACCGAGCCGAACTCTTCGATGTCAATCAGTCCCCGCTGCTCTCGCAGCTCAACGGCTATGAGAACGACGCCAACCGCCAGCTCCAGCCCCTTCAGGACAAGCTCAAGAGCCACGAGCAGGCCATCGCCGCGATGGAAAACCAGCAGGCAGCGCTCAAGAGCGAGGCCACCGCGCTGCTCAAGGATTCACAGAGCGCCCAGGACCGGGCCTTCCTCACCACCGGGGCCGAGAAGCTCAAGCTCGAAGACCTCTCCACCGAACTGACCGCCAAGGCCGACACCGTGCAGGCACAGATCGAACAGCTTGGCGTCAAGCTCGAACTGTTCAACGCCGAGGCTTCCATCCTCAGAACCCAGACGCAGGCGCTGGGCGAATCGATCAGCGCCCTCAACGACCAGACCCGCTCCATCTCCGACCGCGAAGCCCAGATGCACGCCTTGGCCAAGGCCGCCCTGGCCGACCGTGACAAGACCGCGGACGAACTGGTCAACGAAGTGCAGCAGATCATCCAGGGCTTTGCGGACAACGTCGAGGGCAACATCACCCAGGCTGCGCAGGCTTGGGAACGTTCGCAACAACTCACGCAGGCCGCCGCCGCCTCTGCCAAGTCGTCCGACGACCGTCAGACGCAGCAGATGCTCCAGCTCAGCAGGCTTGGCGACAAGGTCTACATGACCAACCTCTACACGCAGGTGCTCGGCTCCTACGGCGACACCTTCGCGCGGATGGCGGCTCGGGCCAACCGCGTGATCCCGCAGCGGGCCCCGCTCTTTGCCCAGGTTATGCAGTCCGCCGTCGCCCGTCAGAACGAGATGATCGAATCCGCCCGCGCCGCGATCAACGACGCCGCGACCCTCGCGTCGGGACTGGCCTCCGGTGACAATGACGCCGCCAGGACCGCCGCCACCATCCAGCCCGTGCTCGCCGTGGCTAAACAACAGATCGAAGCGGCCCGCATCAACTCGTCCGGTGCCGCCTCAATCATCCTCACCCCCGCGCCTGTCACACCCGTGACACCCGTGACCCCAGCCCCGGTTGAATCACCCGCGACGCAAGACGAGTCCGACTCGACGGGCAACGCCACCCAGGGCAACACCCCCGGTCAGGCCGGCTCCAGTTTCCTTTCCAACTGGGCTTCCCGCGCGGCCGGGGCCGTCACCGGTTCATCCACGGATGGCCAGAGCGGTTCTGCCGACCAGAACGAAGAACCGCAAGACACCAAGTAAACCACAGCGAAACCGGGTCGGGTTTGTCAGACCTGGATCAGCGCCAGCGCGGTCGTCACGTCGCTTGCGTGTTCAAAGACCTTGTCCAGCCCCGTCGTCAAAAGCACACCCCACACCCCGTCGCGGGGCGAGGCGAGGATCAGCCGTGTCTCCCGGTCCACCGCGATCTTGCGCAGGCGAAGCACCTGCGAGAGGTTGCTGCTGTTGACGTGACTGACAAGTGAAAAATCCAGCACCACGTGGACGGGCGATTCGAAGATGCGGACATCCTCATACAGGCCGGCCAGGTCCTCCGACAGCGCCGGCTCGTTGCCCAGCCGGGCGATCCAGATCGTTTCGGACCATTTCTCGATCGACATGACCTCACCCCATCAAGACCCGTGCAACGGCGTGCTCAGGCGTGCCTGCCCTTGAGCGTCATGCCGAAGTAGTTCTTGGCGTTGTCAAAGCAGATGTCGCGGACCATCTTCCCGATCATCTTCTCGTCGCGTGGAAGCCGGCCGCTCTCCACGTCGTGCCCGAGCATGTCGCAGAGCACCCTGCGGAAATACTCGTGACGCGGGTAGCTCATGAACGACCGCGAGTCGGTGAGCATCCCCACGAACCGCGCGAGCAACCCGAGGTTGGACAGCGCGTCGATCTGCCAGCGCATGCCCGCCTCGGTGTCGAGGAACCACCACCCCGAACCGAACTGCATCTTGCCCGCGACGCCCCGGCCCTGGAAGTTGCCAATCATCGAACCAAACACGTAGTTAGACGACGGGTTGAGGTTGTAGAGGACCATCCTGGGCAACCCCGTCGGGCTGGCGTTCTCGAGCGTGTCGAGGTAGTAGGCCAGGCCCGTGGCCTGGTTCCAATCCCCGATCGAATCGAAGCCCGTGTCCGGTCCAATCTCGCGCAGCGCCCGGCTGTTCACGCTCCGCAGCGCCCCGGCGTGGAGCTGCTTGACCCAGCCTTTTTCCGCGTCCCACAGCCCGAACCGGAGCATCATGAACATCATGAACCGCTGCCGATCTTCGAGCGACACCGCCTCGCCGTTGCGTGCCTTGTTGAATATCGCCGACGCCTGATCTTTAGAGCAAGGGGCGGCATAAAGACAGTCCACGCCGTGGTCCGCCAGTCGGCAACCGCCGTCGTGGAACGTCTCGTGGCGCGACCGCAGGGCTTTGAGGTAGCCCTCGAAGTCCCGGCAGGGAGACTTGGCGCGGCCGGCGATCTGGTCCACGTAGGCGTTGAACGCCGCCGGGTCTGACATGTTGTAAGTCTTGTCCGGGCGGAACGCGGGGTAGACCACGGTGTCGGGGTAGGTACCGCGCGACGCGATCTCGCTGTGCAGCGTCAGTTCGTCCGTCGGGTCGTCGGTGGTGCAGACCAGCGCGACGTTGAAGCGAGCAAAGATCGCCGCGATGTCGAGGCTCTTGAGCTGCTCGTTGGCGGTTTGCCAGACCCGGTCGGTGGTCGTTTCGTCCAGCAGCGTATCGATGCCGAAGTAGCGTTTGAGTTCGAGGTGGGTCCAGTGGTAGAGCGGGTTGCGCAGCGTCGAGGGGACGGTTTTGGCCCAGGCCTTGAACTTGTCATACGGGTCGGCCTTGCCGGTGATGAGTTCTTCGGGCACGCCGGCGGCGCGCATCGCGCGCCACTTGTAGTGATCGCCCTCGAGCCAGACCTCGGTGAGGTTGGCAAACTTCCGGTTCGCGTGCAGGTCTTTGGGCGGGAGATGGCAGTGGTAATCAAAGATCGGCTGCGATTGGGCGTGGTCGTGGAAGAGGCATTTAGCCGTCGGCGTGGAGAGGAGAAAATCGTCGTGGATGAAGGGCGTGGTCATGTCAATCCTGGTGCTTAACGTTGCGGATGGGCACGGGGGTTTTGCCCGTTAATCAGGCCGACTCATACACCCCGGGCCGATGTGGGGGCGACGGCGGGGTGGGTCCAAATGGGCGATACAGGGCTCGAACCTGTGACATCATCCTTGTAAGGGATGCGCTCTGGCCAACTGAGCTAATCGCCCGTGCTTCGCCGCGGGTCGCGTGTTTTGGACGGGGGCGGCAAGGCCTTGTTTACACGGGAAATATAACCGTATTCACCCACCACGGCAATGCCCGAACGCCTGTGCGTGCCCAGAGGGTCCGTGGCGCTACGCAGGAGATCAGATGCCGGCTGACTTTTTATTTGTGCAATAGTTCGTATCGCTGTCCGTTGGACGTACCAACGCCCTTGATGACTTGCGGTGGACAGGGTCGAGGGATTTGAACGACAGCCCCACGAGGACGACCGAATGAATACGGACAGCTCGAACGACGTGCGTGCGATCGAGGAACTTGGCCACGCTCGGGATGCTCTTGTCGGGGAATTGCGGAAAGTGATTGTCGGGATGGACGAGGTCATCGATGAGATGATGATCGCCATCTTCTCTCGCGGCCACTGTCTGCTCGTGGGTGTGCCGGGGTTGGCCAAGACGTTGCTGGTCAGCTCGCTTGCCAAAACGATGTCGCTGTCGTTCAAGCGCATCCAGTTCACGCCCGACCTCATGCCCTCGGACATCACCGGGACGGAGCTGTTGCAGGAAGACCCGCAGACGCACGCCCGGCGGTTCAAGTTCGAGAAGGGGCCTGTCTTCACCAACCTGCTGCTGGCGGACGAGATCAACCGCACCCCGCCCAAGACGCAGGCGGCGCTGCTCGAAGCGATGCAGGAAAAGCGCGTCTCGTCCGGCGGCGAAGACTACAAGCTCGACGAGCCGTTCTTCGTGCTTGCCACGCAGAACCCGATCGAGCAGGAGGGCACCTACCCGCTCCCCGAGGCGCAGCTCGACCGGTTCCTCTTCAACATCCTGGTCAAGTACCCCAGTCGCGCTGAGGAACTGGCAATCATGAAGAGCGTGACGGGCGATGTCGAGCCCGAACTCAAGCGTGTGCTCGACGGGCCGAGCATCCTGAACTTCCAGCACCTGATCCGCCGAATCCCCGTGGCGGATCACGTCTTTGAATACGCCGCGTCGATCGTCCGGGCCACGAGGCCCAATGAAGACGAGTCGCCCTCGTTCGTGAAGCCGCTTATCGCGTGGGGTGCCGGGCCGCGCGCGTCGTTGAACCTGATCCTGGCCGGCAAGGCGCGGGCGGCGCTGCGTGGTCGGAGCCACGTGGCCATCGAAGACGTCCGTGAGGTCAGCCTGCCCGTGCTGCGTCACCGCATCGTGCCCAGCTTCGCGGCGCGCTCGGAGGGCATGAGCGCCGACTCGCTGATCGAAAGGCTCCTGAGCGAGGTCCCCGCGGACGAAAAGCTCTACCAGGTCGCGGCACGCTGAGCACAACAAGGCGGACCCATGTCGGAACACCTGACGAAGACCCACTATCTCGACCCCGAGATACTGCACCGGTTGCAGGACCTGGAGATGGTCGCGCGCGAGGCGGTCGAGGGCCTGCGCGTCGGCAGCCACCGCAGCCCGTTGCGGGGGTTCAGCACCGAGTTTTCCCACCACCGCCAGTACGCCCCCGGCGACACGATCCGCAGCATCGACTGGCGCGTCTACGGCAGGACCGAGCGGTACTACACCAAGCTCTACGAGGCGGAAACCAACTACGACTGTTACCTGCTCATCGACGCCAGCGCCTCGATGAACTACGCGTCGGGCAAGCTCAGCAAACTCGAATACGCCAAGTTCCTCGCGGCGGCGCTGGCGTACGTCGTGCTCAAGCAGCGCGACTCCGTCGGGCTTTCGATTTTCGATTCACAGGTGCGAGCCTACCTCCCGCCGCGGTCGTCGATGAGCATCATCGCGCAGATCGACCGTCTGCTGCGTGAGGTCAAACCCGTGCCCCGCACGACGATTGCCAAACAGCTCCACGACATCGCGCTGATGGTCAAACGGCGGTCGTTCGTGGTCGTGATCTCCGATTTTTTTGCGGAGGTCGGCGACATCATGACGGGGCTGGACCACCTGCGTTTCGACGGGCACAACGTGATCGTGCTGCACACGCTCGACCGTTACGAACTGGAGTTCCCCTTCAAGGGCACGTGGCGATTCGAGGGGTTGGAGCTCGAAGAGCCGTTGACCACTCAGGCCGAGCGCGTGCGTGAGGATTACCTGGCCAACTTCAACCGTTACCTCGAAGCGTTCCAGGCCGGCTGCTCCGCCAGCCACATCGATTACACCACCGTGGACACCTCCCGGCCGCTCGACGCGGTCCTGAGTGAGTTCTTCTACAAACGTCAGTCGGTCCTGGCTGGCCCGTCGGTCGGAGCACGCTGATGGCGTTTCTCAACCCCTGGCTATTGCTCGGGGCGCTGGGCGTCGGTCTGCCGATCCTCGCGCACCTGCTCAACCGCTACCAGGTCAAGCGCACGGACTGGGCGGCGATGCGGTTCCTCAACCGGAGCGTCCGTGTGCGTTCGAGGCAGTTGCGATTGCGTGACGTGTTGCTGCTGGTCATGCGGTGCCTGGCGTTGTTGTGCCTTGTGATGGCCTTTGCAAGGCCGGCGATGAAGAGCGCCGCCACACCGTGGCTCCCCGGTGAGAAGCGGGCCGGCGTGGTGATTGCGATCGATGCATCGTACAGCATGGCTCACACCGAAGCCGGCGTGACACGCTTTGCCCGCGCGATCGAGTTGGCCAAGGCCGTCGTGGCGCAGTCCCAGCCCGGCGACCCGGTCTCGCTCGTGCTGCTGGGCGGCGAACACCGAGTATTGCTGCGTAACGTGGCTTACGACCCCAAGGGTTTCGATACGCTGCTCTCGGAGCAGACAATCCTGCCCGAGCCTCTGGACCTGGAGGGCGTGCCGAAGTTTCTCAAGGATTTAACCGGCGACATGGACGCGCCGCAGAAAGAGGTCTACATCCTCAGCGACACCCAATCACGTGACTGGGGCCGACTGTCGCCGACGCTGCGAGATGCGTTCAGGGCGCTGGGGGAAGAGGCGAGTGTGTTTGTGGTCCCGGTCGGTGGGGGCGATGAAAACCTCGCGGTCACGGGGCTGGACCTGGTCTCCGGGACGCTGCGTAAAGGCACCACCGCGCGATACCGTGCCACGGTACACAACTTCGGCTCATCACCGGCACGGGATGTCGAGGTGCGTTGCCGGGTGGATGACATCCAGATCGACGACAAGCGCATCCCCCTGATAGCCGCGGGGTCGTCGGAAACGGTCTCGCTCTTTGTCCCGTTCCACAACGCCGGCCCCGCCCGGATCACCGCCGAGATTTCGGGTGACGCGCTGCCCACGGACGATGTCCGCCGGGTCGTCGCGGAGGTGCGTGAGCGTGTGTCGGTGTTGTGTGTGGACGGATCGAGCGGTGAGACGGGCGGGCTGGTCACGTCGGCGCTCCTGGCCCGTGCGGACGGGAGCGACGACGAAAATTACACCGTCCAGACCACGCAGTGGCCCGCGTTCCCGACGCAGGACCTCGATGCGTTTGACGTCATCATCCTGGCGGACGTGCCCGAGGTGACGCCGGAGCAGGCCCACCAGATTTCACGCTTTGTCCGCCGGGGCCACGGCCTGGTCTGGTTTGCCGGCGACCGCATCAAGGCCGACGTGTGGAACAGACTCTCGGGCGACACGGAGGACGCGCTGCTCCCCGCGAAGATCGGTGAGGCGATCGACACCCGCGACAGCCTGGGCATCGGCAAACCGCTGGCACCCGACCTGCCGGACCACGCCGTCTGCCGTCCGCTGCGGTCGCTGCCCGAGGACCTGCTCAACGAGACACGGTTTACCAGGCGACTGCGGGTTGAACCGCGCGACACGTGTTTCCCGGTCTTGAGCCTGGCGGGTTCCCACGCGCCTGTGTTACTGGAGCAATCGCTCGGGCGTGGGCAGGTGTTCATGTTCACGACCTCCGCGCAGGCCACGTGGAACAACATGGCCCTCACGCCCGTCTTCCCGATGCTCATGCAGCAGGTCGTGACCTATCTTGCCGGTCGGGAGTTCGAGCAGCCGCGCACCGTGGGCGACTCGCTGGCGCTGTCCTATGTCGAGCAGCCCGACGCCAGTGACGCGGTGTTCGACACGCCCCTGGGCCAGACCATCACCGTGCCGGTCCGTGAGCACCGCGGCCAATTCATCGCACTGCTCGAGCGGTCGCGCGAGGCCGGCTTCTATGTGGCACGGGTGAGCATCCAGTCACCCGGTTTGCCTGTGGCGGTCAATGTCGACACCCGGGAATCCGACGTGGCCTGTCTGATCCCAGCCCGGCTCCAGGAGCAGATCAAAGACACGGGCGTCACCCTCTGCACCAGTGAATCGCAACTGACCGCGGAAATCGAGATAACAAGAACCGGGCGGTCCTACTGGCGATTCTTTGCGATGGCGGCGCTGGCGCTGCTCGTGCTGGAGAGCCTTTTTGCAGACCGCATCCTCGGACGCACGCATAGCAGACGCTCTCCGGACGCCCAACCGGTGTTCCAGGCGGAGGTGGCTTGAGATGTTGAACACGCTTGCCAACACGCAGGTCGAACGCCTCTTCTGGGCACGGCCCATTTCCACAGCGGGGATGGTCGCGGCGTTCGTCGGCGTGGCGGTGTTGAGCGTCTATCTCTACCGACGGTCGTGGGGGCTTAAGCCCTGGCTGCGCATCGCGCTGGGGTTGGCCAGGTTGATCGTGATGGCGCTCGTGGTCGCGGTGCTTTTTGAGCCGATGGCGGTCGTGCGTGAGAGCGACACAAAGCCCAGGCGTCTGCCCGTGCTCATCGATGTCTCGCGGAGTATGGCTGCGCAGGACCCGCGCAAGCTTCCCGGGGACATCGCCGACGCCGCGGTAGCGCTCAACCTCGTCCCTCTGAGCGATGTAGAAAAGGCCGGCAACGTACCTCTGAACCTCGATGCGAACCAGAGGCGGGCCGTCGCGTCGGCTTCGCGCCTGGACCTGGCCACGCGGTTATTGTCCGAGACTTCGCGTTCGGTGTTCGAGAAGCTCGGTCAACATGTCGACGTGAGCTACCACACCTTCGGCGACTCGGTGCGTCTGGTCAGTAGCGCCAGGGTCTTGCCCACGGCTGTGGCAAACGGGCTGGCCGCCGATGAAAATTCAACATCGATCGCCCAATCACTCGAAACCGTCGCCAAGTCGGGCAACGCCATGCCCACGGGGATTGTGCTGCTTTCCGACGGCGCAGAGAGCGACACGTCGCCGCGCGCCGAAGCGGTGCTGCGCGACCTCGGTGCGCGTGGCATCCCGGTCTACACCGTGCCGATCGGCCTGGCGGACCCGGACGATGTCTCCATACGAAACGTCGTGATGCAGGAGGTCGCTTACTCGGGCGACAGCGTGCCCGTTCGCGTGCAGATTCAGTCCAAGGGCTACGAGAAACGGACCGCCCGGCTATCGGTCATGCTCAACGGCCGCCGTGTCGCTTCACGCACCATTCGGCTCGAGGGCGGGCTGCAGTTCGAGGAGATCGACTTCGGCGTCGATGTCTACGAGAAGGGCGCGGTTCAGGTGGACATCCAGATCGACCCGTTCGAGGACGAGGCCACCGCCATCAACAACCGTGTCGTGCGCAGCGTCCGGGTCGTCAACGAGAAAGTCAACGTGCTCTACATCGAGGGCAACCCGCGCTGGGAGTACCGCTACCTCCGCGCGATCCTCAAGCGTGACCCGCGCATCCACGCCACGTTCATCTCCTCGAACGCGGGCCCCGAGGTCGCACGCAACTCGCCCGATCACATCGAGCGCTTCCCCGGCAACCGCGAGCAGGCGTTTCAATACGACCTGGTCATCCTGGGCGACGTGGATTCAGCGTTTTTCAGCGCCGAAGAGCTCGCGCTGCTCGATGAACTCATCCGCGACCGCGGCGCCTCGCTCATCGTGCTGTGCGGGGCGATGCACACGCCCGGTTCGTATTCGGGCACGGTCGTGGCGGACATGCTACCCGTGCGATTCGATCCCGACGCGCCGTGGGAAGACGTGAACGAGTCGGCTTATCCCGTCCTGACCGCGGACGGCAGGAGCAGCCTCGTGATGACGCTCGAAAACGACAACGAACTCAACGACCGTGTCTGGAGCCGGGTGGCACCCATGGACCACCTGCCTCCGTTGACCTCCGCCAAGGCCGGCGCCCATGTCCTGGCGGTGCTCTCCGACACCTCGGCAAAAGACCAGGCCTACCCGCTGGTCGCGTGGCAACGCTACGGCACGGGCAAGTGCATGTCGATCGCCACCGACCGCCTCTGGCGACTGCGTTACATGGCCGGCGACAAGTACCACTGGCGCATCTGGTCGCAGTGCATCCAGTTCATGACGCTCTCTCGACTCATGGGTGAACACAAACGCATCCGACTCGAAACCGACCGCGTGGTCTACCCCATCGGGCAACAGAGCCGACTCTACGCCCACGTGCTCGACGACAACTACGACCCGGTCATCCAGCCGAGCTTCGATGTCTATGTCACGCTCTTGGGAGACACGCCCGTTAAAGAGCGCGTCCGACTCCGGCCAGACCGTGCCCAGCCGGGGATGTACGAGGGCTTCTACTCGCCGGCCAAACCCGGACGGTATCGCCTAGAATCCAACGAAAACGACCGGCCCATCTCCAACTCAACCGAGTTCCAGGTCGCGGACCAGAACAGCGAACTCAACGACACCCACGCCGACACCGAGAACCTGCAACGCATCGCGCAACTCACCGGCGGTCGGTGCCTGGGCGTGCGCGAGCTCCCGGAGCTTCAATCGCTCATCGATACGGAACCTGTGAAGAGTGTTTATCGCTCCGAGGTCACCCTCTGGGACAACGGTTATGTCGCGCTGCTTCTGATCGGCCTGATGGGCATCGAATGGCTTGAGCGAAGGAGGCACGACCTGCCATGAACCCCTCCCAGACGCCCAGGCTGGATCGGCTCGATTCGCGGCTACGATCCGTGTGGAAACGCGAGCAGGCGTTGCACTTTTCAACGGGCTTGCTCACGGCGGTCCGCTGGGGGATCGGGCTGTTTGTGTTGTGCGTGGCGGTCGACTGGCTGGCCGACCTGGCCACACCGGGACGCGCGGCCCTGCTGCTTGCGGTGCTGGCCGTGCCTTGCTTCTTTGCCCTGCGCAGCGGTTGGCGACAACTCCGTACGTTCAGTGCGCTGCGCACCGCATTGAAGATCGAACGTCACCACGGCAACCTCACGAGCCTGCTCGTCTCCGCGGTGCAGTTCCGTGAGCAGGCTGCGCAAGGCACGCAACCCGACCACCTGCGCCTGAACACCTGCCGCCTGGCCGAGCAAGCCGCCGACTCGCTGCGCCCCGAGCACACGGTGCCTTTCGATTCCTTGCGCCGCCCCGCGACCGTTTCGTCGGCGTTTGTGCTGGCGGTTGTGCTCCTGGCCATGGTCAATGGCTCGTTCCTCGCGGCGGGGGTGATGCGCCTCTTTGTGCCCTGGTCGGCGGTCGCTTACCCGACCAACACGCACATCGCCCTCGACCAGCAGGGTCTCACGATCAAGGAGGGCGACAGCGCCCAGATCAACGCGCAAATCACGGGCGTCATCCCCGACAAGGCCCGGATCGCCGTACGCACAGGGACCGGCAGCGCACGGGAGATCACGCTCGATGTCGACCACGACCGATGCACCTACACCATCGCCTCGGCCTCGCGTGACTTTACTTACCGGATCAAAGCGGGCGACGCACGCACGCCTTGGCACACGGTACGGGTCGTCCCCGCGCCGCGCATCGAACGTGTGAAGGTGGACCTGACCTATCCGCCGTACCTCGACACTCCCCCGGAGTCCGTCGAGGCCCTGACCCTCACGCTGCCCGAGGGCACGGATGTTCACTGGCAACTTTCACTGGATCGACCGGTCCGTTCTGCCCGGTTCATCCGCGACGGCGAAGAACCGATGGACCTGCCCGTCACTGGCGACGGCCGCGTCGTGACTCTGAACGAAAAAGTCGCCGCTTCGCGTGGGTACAGTTTCGAGTGGGTCGAGAAAGAGCACGGCTTTGATTTTGCAAGCCCGCGTTACTACCTGCAGGTCGCCTCCGACCAGCCCCCTAAGGTCGAACTCACCTCGCCCCAGGGCAACCTCGTGGCCATGCTCAATCGGCCACTTATCCTCACCGTGCGCGCCCAGGACGACCACGGCATCGGCGCCACCCGTGTGACCTACCGGGTGAACCAGCACGACGAGCAGACCACGCAAACCCAGTCCCCCGTGGCCAGCGGTGAGGGCGACCAGCCGATCGATTGGGACTACCGTAAGGCGCTGCCCGACCTTGAAGTCGGCGATACGGTGTCGTTCAACGTCGAGGTGAGCGACCGTTACCCCGGAGAGGGAGGCCCGCACGTCGCCCGATCCGAGACCCGGCGGATCACCTTCCTCTCTAAAGATAAGTACCTCGAACAGGTTGCCAAGAGGCAAGACCGCCTGCTGCTGCGTGTGCAGTCGATCTACCGTCAACAGCGATCAGCCCACGAGGCGGTCCGCGCGTTCGACCCGCACCAGAGCGACTACACCCAGGCCTGTCAGCTCGAGGCGATCCGACAGGAACTGGTGCGCGAGCAACTCCAGGAAACCGCGGTCGAGTTCAAGGCCCTGCTCGACGACCTTGCCGCCAACAACATCAAGGACGCTGTGGAGTTTGAGCCGATCGACCGCATGAGGGCTAAGCTCAACGACATCGCGGACAAGCCGATCGCGCAGGCGGCGTCGCTGCTGCGTGCGCAGTCCGGGTTCGTCGAGGGCCGGTCTTCCGACAAGCGTGACCCGCATCCCGCGGCGTACGCGGTGAACGCCGCTGCGCGTGAGCTGGGCGGTCTGGTCATGCTCAGGTCGATCGACTCGGCCCAGGAGGTTTACGCGCGTGAGTGCCACATGCTCGCGCTCGAGCAGGCCACGCTGCGTCTTCGCACGATCGATAGGGGGTCGAACGAGGAAGCCCAGGCGGTGGCCACACTCCAGGACGACCTTGCCCAATGGACCGAGGGCTTGGCCAACGACCTGCTGCGTGGGATGCGATACGACAAACGGCCGCTGGCGGTCCTGCGTTTGACGCGCGGGGTCAAGGATCTGCGCGCCGCCGGGACCGTAGGGAAGATGCGCGAGGCCGCGGCGCTGATCCGTTCGGGCCAAACGGATCAAGCGTCGGCCCTGCAGGATGAACAGACCAGGTTCCTGCTCAACTGCGAATTCAGCGTGCGCTTGAGCGGCGCGTACACCACGCTGCTCGACACCACGTCGAAGCTCAAAGCCATGATCGAAGCGCAGCGGCAGTTGCGCATGAGTTGCCAGAGCGCACCGGCCGTGGAATTGGAAAAGCTCAAGCCCGCCGTTGTTCAGGGGCAGGCCGCGCTGCGGAAGCAACTCTTTGAATTGATGTTGCCGACGGTCCCCGCGCCACGTACGCGCATGTTTGACGACGCGTTCCCCGAAGCACCGCCCGTGCCGGCCCTGGTGTCGCAGGCCCAGAGCGCCATGGTCAAGGCCACGCAACACCTCGGTGAAGATCAGATCGAACCCGCCGCGGCGCAGCAGGCGCAAGCCGAGCAAGCCCTTGCCCGGGTGGTGGAGATTCTCGAGCGCTGGTCGACGGAGCTGGGCCTCGAGTCGCAGGGCATGGGCACGCTGGTCGCGGCTTCGAGTGAGAGGCTCTCCTGGCTTGAAAAATACGAGACCCAGGCCGTCAACTTTCTGGAGAAGACCGACGCCACCGCCGCGGAGGAGAAAAAAGTTGACAGCCTCGTGGACGTGCAACAGCTTTTGACGGATGAGCTGGTCCAGTTCAAGAAGGATTTGTTGAAACAATACCGTGACCTGGCCGACCCGGATATCCCGCCGTTGGTCAGTCGGCTCGAGCGGGCCGAGCGATCGTTGACCGCGGCGCTCGAGTCGCTCAGGAACAACAAGGCCGACGAAGCCATCGGTCTTCAGGAAACCGCTGCGGACACCGTTGCCGAGGCGCGTGAGCTTGTCGTGGCACAGGGCGGTCGCCTGGCGATGTTGCAGGACCTTCTGATGTTCAAGCGGTCCGTGGGTTTTGCCAACCGATACATGTCGGACATCGTGGCCGAGCAGCGGGATTTGATTCAAGCGACGCAGACCTCTACGCCCAAGACGGCCGCCGATCTTCAGCCGATCTTCACCAACCTCCGGAATTGTCTTGTCGAAGTCGCGCCGCTGTTACAGCTCGTCGCGGGGAGGCTTGACGCCGGCACACCTCTGGCGTTTGCCAACACGGACCTCGAAGACGCCGCCGATTCACTCAAGGCCGGTGACAAGGCCGACGCACTCGACGCGCAGGATGTCGCCGCCGAATCGTTGGGCAAGGTGCAGCAACTTGTCGCAGCGGTTCAGACGCAGACCGGCTATGTGGCCGAGATCGTCGAGTACCTGCACCACGCCGCGACCGAGGCCTCGATGCTCGAATACCAGCAGGACGAATTGCGACGCAGGACCGAGCCGGCGGGTGAGGATCAATACTCGGCCCTTGCGATGCAGGAAGCCGACCTCGCCGAGCGTGCTTCGGAATATTCTCAATCACTCCTGCTGGCCACGGGGATGACCGCGTTCGACCGGGCCGGCGCGCAGGCCGGTGAGGCTCACAACACGTTACAGTCGGGCGACCGTGACGCCGCGGTCGAACAGATGAAGGGCGTCGTGTCGGTGCTCAATGAAAACATCGAAGCGATCACCGCGATCATCACGATGCTCAACGGCCTGCCGAGCATCGAGGTCACGCCCAAGACCGACCCCGGTGTGTTGCGACTGATCGATGTCCTGGCGCTGGCCAGCGACCACAAGCAACTGCTCCGCGAGGCGCACGGCTGTGACCCGCAAGCCCTCAAGGCCCTGGCGGACCGTCAGGCAGAAATCGACTCGCGCTGCCTCGAAATCTCGCACAAGGGCGAGGAACACCCGATGCTGCGGGCTGCGCAAGAACACCTCGCCGCCGCCGTGGCTGCGCTGACCGCCTCGGACCGTGAAACGGTCCTCCGCGAACAGCGGGGCGCGGATGAGGCGCTGCGTCACTTTATCATCGAGCAGGCGCTGATCCTGCAGACCGCCAAAGCCACATCTTCAGGCGATGACGACGTGCCGACAATGTTCACGGAGAGCAGCGACGCGGAGCACGAAGTCACCGCGGGATTTGTCGCCGACTTCGTGAGCGGTGAAGCCCCACAGGACAAACGGTCGGAGTGGAACGTGCTGGGCCAGCGCAACCGAGCCGCCCTGAACCAGAACTTCGCGCGTGAACTGCCGTTGGAATACCGGGGCCTGCTCAAGGATTACTACGAGAGGGTTGCGAAATGAGACCACGCTCTGGACGATGGAGTCTGCGGTGTGCCTGCGTCGTGTGCCCGCTTGTCGTCGGGCTTGTCACGGCGTCCCTGTGGGCGCAGACAACTGAAACGAAAAGCCCAACCGACGACGAGCCCCAGGCACCCGAGCTGACCCGTGAAGCCGAACAGGCCATCGACCGTGGGCTGGCGTACCTGCTCAAGAGCCAGAACCCCGACGGTTCGTGGTCGTCCAAAGAGGGCAAGATCGCGATCGGGGGAACGAGCCTCGGGCTGATGGCGTTCATGGTCAGGGGCCACTTCCCCGGCTTCGGGCGCTACGGTGATGCGCTGGACCGCGCCAAGAATTACCTGCTGCAAAAAGCCAAAGACTCACCCACCGGCGTCATGGGCGGCATGTACGAGCATGGCCTGTTCACCATTGCCATGTCCGAGATGTGGGGCATGACCGGTGAGCCCAAGGACAACCAGGTCATCCAAGCGGCGCTGGAACGCGCGGTGCAGATCATCCTCCGGGCGCAGAGTTCGCAGGGCGGTTGGCGTTACGCACCGCGACCCGATGCGGGCCAGGATACTTCCGTGACCGCGATGGTTTTCGTCTCGCTGGCGTCGGCGCGTGAAGCGGGCATCCTCGTCCCCACCGAGACCATCGACCGGGTGACCGGCTACCTGCGCGACCAGGTCTGGAACGAGGCGACCGGCGGCTTTGGCTACCAGGGCAACAACACCGCGACCATCGCCTGCACCGCCGGCGGCGTCTACGCGGCGCAGCTCGCCGGCAACCGCGACGCCGAGTGGGTCACCGCCGCCCTGAATTACCTCGAAAACAACCCCAAGGTTTTTTCCCGCAAGGACAACGGCCACTTCTACTACTCGCACTACTATGCGATGCAGGCTATGGTTCAATCGGGCGACGAACGCTACGCCAAGTGGTACCCCAAGGTCCGCGACGCGCTCATCGCCCTGCAGAAGCCCGATGGCTCGTGGCAGGAACAGGAAGAAGACTACCCCCACAAGACCCCGATGGCGATCATCATCCTCGGCACCCCGCACCGATACATCCCCGTTTATCAACGCTGAGAAAGTGTGTGAGAAGCCAGACTGAAATCACGAGGGTGTGTATTGGGGTGCCACTGGCGGCTTGCCCGCCAGTGAAAAAGCCGTACGTTTTAAGCACTGGCGGGCAAGCCGCCAGTGGCACACCCAAGCTTCTCACACGCCTTCTGAGCCCCGGACCCACCCGACCCCAACACCGTTGCGTCTGACAAGGAGAGCACGATGAAAACTCAACGCGGCTGGCCATTTCTTCTGGCGGGCCTGATCGTCGCCTTCACGGCGATATGTCTGCCAAACGATGCCCGTGCAAAAGAGGAATCGCAGGTCGAACTGAACGCGCAGGGTCAGCAGCTTCTCGAACAGTACACGCGGATGTTAGAGAAACTCAGTGCCGGGATTGCCGCCAAACTGCCCGCTGTCGACGAAGAGAAGAAAGCCGATTTTCTCGGAGCCCGCGTGGCGCTGGACAAGATCGCCGCCCCCGGTGAAGACGCCAACGCGGACGCGGTCAAGGCTTACGAGACGGCCAAGGCCCAAGCCGAGGCGCACGCCATGGAGACCGCCCGGCCGCTGCTCGATGCGTTGAATGATTTCCTGGCCGGTGACGCTCTTGATGCCGACCTGATGCGGGCGTCGATCATCCGCACCGCCACGCCGCGCGGCCTTGCGGAGTTCGCTCAACAAGGCCCGGAGGAGAAATCGCTGCTCGACAGGTTGTTCAGTGACGATGCCCTGATGAAACAGATGCTCATCGCCGGCGGCGCCAACGGCGCGGAATACGGCGAGGCGATGCAGGTCTACACAGCCATCCTTGCGGCCAGCGAGAGGGCGCGTGAGCCGGGCATCTTTCAAAGGCTGGCGCTGGGCACCGCGCTACAGCAGCCGTGGCTCAACGGCAAGTCGCGCGGGGGGGTGTATGGGATCGTCCGCGCCGACAACGATAACCCCGACGGGCAGGTCGCCCGATATCTGGCTTATGAAAAGGCCTACCTCGACGGCGAACTCGACCCCGCGTTCAAGGACATGAACACCTGGGAGTGCCGATTCATCACCAACGACCCCTACACCAACGATGAGCTGGCCTGGACGCGCCAGATGCTCAGGACGTATTACCCCGAGCACATCACCAACCCCGATTACAAGTGGCGGTACGTGCGCTTTGTCAAGAGCGACGTGCCCTATGCCACGCCGACCTGGGACGATTCGATAGGCACGAAGTGTCAACAGATCGTGGCGGGCGGCGGCAAGTGCGGGCCGCGAGCGTTTTACGGGCGAACACTCTCGCGCGCTTTTGGCATCCCGGCCAGGCGTTCGACCCAATCCGGTCACGCGGCGATGAACCACTGGACGCCGGACGGCTGGACGATCTGCTTTGGCGCGTGGTGGTCGGTGGCGTGGTGCGGTCCGCAGGGCGGGCTGGACTTTTTGCTCGAATCCCAGGCACGCGAAAACGAGGCGGGGTATCTCCAGGTCCTGCGTGCGCAGTGGATCGGCGATGCGCTGGGGCAGGAGGACGTGAGCCTGCGACACTACGGCAAGGGCGGGGGGTTCTGGGACGGGCTGGCGTTTTACAAGAAACGCTGGATCGTCGAGGACGCCAAGATGAAGGCACTCGAACTCACAGGCGGCATGAAGCTCGGCGAATCGGACGACCTGATCGGCGATGAGCAGGGCGTGACGATCACCATCCCCGAGGAAGACCGGAAGATCGTCACCGATCAGAACGGCGTGTTCACCATCCCCGCCGCGGCCTGCACGCGCCCGGAGAACAGCACCGACAAGGTCGCGTTCATGCCCAGCTTCGGCGGCGGCACCCAGGTCCACTACCAGCGCCTGGGCAACAACCCCGAGTTGCTCAGTTACACCGTGGAGCTTCCCACCGCGGGGAAATACGAACTGACCGCGACTGTGGCCACGGTCAGCACCGACATCACAGCCACCCTCAGGCTCAACAGGCGCGACATGGTCGACGTGGCCCTGCCCTACACCAAGGGCTTGTGGCAGACCTCCAAGCCGACCGTCATCGAGCTGCGCGAGGGACGCAACACGATCATGCTGACCTTCCGCGCCCCCAACCGGGGCGTAAGCATCAAGCAATTCCAACTCAAGCCCGTACCCTGACACACGCGCGCGTGAATCAAGGAAACATGTCATGCAAACACGTCTGCTCAACATCACCCGTCTCGTGGCGTGCGCGTGGGTGTGCGTGCTGGCGTCATCGCTTTGTGCCCAGGGTCCGTCGGCGGTAATCCCCGAAGACAAGATCGCGGACCTCAAAACCAGGCTCAGCGAGTCCGAGCAGGGCGACTCCGCCGCACGGAAGAAGCTCGCGCTGCGGCGCGTGATCCGTGAGGGGGAGGGATTGATCGAACAGTACCCGACAGCCCCGAACCGTTTCGTGGTGCTCGGTCTGGTCTTGCGCGGCGGTCAGGGGATCGTCACGCTCGACAACACGCCGGCCAACCGGGAGGCGGTCCTCAACACCTGCCGACTCCTCGCCGAAGCCCCGAACGAATACGCCGAGTTGCGCCTCGACGCCGACCTGTTGCTCTCGCAGACCCAACTGGCCAGACAGGGCGCAGACCTCAAGGCCCGTGCCGTGGCCCTGCGGGCGCTGATCGAGCGTTACCGGGACACCCCGGTCGAGAAGCGTGTGATCCGTATCGCCATGCTCATGGCCCTTGAGTTCGGCGACGTCGACCTTCAGAATCACCTGTGCGACGTGATCGCGCAGCGCTTCGCGGATGATTCCGAGATGGTCATCTTCATGCGGGAGAAGCTGGCGGGGCAGGTCTTCGGTGCGCCCGTCGTCGGCGTTTTCAAGGACTCCCACGGCAAGGATGTCCGCCTGCCGATGGACTTCATCGGGCAGACGCTGGTTCTGTTTTTCTGGTCGAGTGAAGACGGTGGCCAAGAGCACGTCAAGGCACTGGCCGATGCGTGGTTGGCGGTCAAGGATTCGGTGGCGAACCGTTTTGCGATCGTCAGCATCAATCTCGACAACCTGCCCGACGCGGGTGAAATGGTCCTGCGGGATTCGGGGGCCGACTGGCCTGCGTTGAGCCTGCCCGAAGGACGCCAGAGCCTTTTCTACAAGGCTTACGCCGGCCGCGACCCGACGTGCGTCCCCGTCAGCCCCACCGGTTACGCGGCGCTTTATCTCGTGGGTGGGAACAGTCACAGCAGGGGCTACGAACGCATGATGGGGTCGTGGCCGAGTAGGGAGTGGGCGCAGTTGCGCTACGTCAGCCAGCTCCAGTCGCTTGAAGCCGGTGAGTTTCTGGTCCTCGATACGCAAGGCCCGTTCGACCCGGCGATGCCGCCGGAATGGAAAGCGGTGACCTTCAATGGTCAAAGCAAGGCCACGCCCTTGCCCCGCGCCGCGAGCGCGGTCCCGGTGGAAACGCTCGGCGCCATCCAGGCCTGCTTCATCAAGCCCCCCGTGCGTTTCCGTACGCCTTTCGAGCAGGTGATCGCGGCTTACGAAAAAGCCGACGCGCTTTGTGGGCAGGCCATTGCGCAGCACCCCGATGCGCCCGACCTCTGGCTCGTGCGCAACAGGCGCATCGTGGCCATGATGGCCTTGTGGAAGCTCTCGACCGACCGTGCGTATCTCGATCGCGCCGCGGTCGAAGCCCAAGCCCTGCTCGACGGCAACTACCCGACCGGCACGGATGTCCTCGCGCGGTTCTGTCTGGCACGTGAAGCGCTGCACGCTCCCGACGCGGACCCTCAAACAGTGATCGAGGGCTTTGTCAAAGAGTGCAGCGGGAAACACGACGCCGGCCCCGCCCTGACACTTGCCGCGTTGATGTCGCTCGAAGTCGGCAGCCGACCGATGCACGAGCGCTACCGAAAAATGTTGCTTGACGATCACACGGACAACCCGATGCTCTGGACGCCGACCACCTTCATGCTCGACCGCTACCAGCGCTACTGGCTCTACCAGATGCCCTTCACTCCCGGTTGGACCTACGGCCGACGGGAGCGGTATTTCTTTTCATGGGGTGAGCCGGACGACGGGCGTCGAAAGTTCGAACACAGCTTCAACACGCTCGACGGCACGACCAGGCGTTTCCCGCAGGATACAAAGGGCAAGTGGGCGGTGGTCTCGTTTGTCACCCGACCCGGTGACAGCAGCGTCCCGCGCGGTTTGGAAGACGACCTCAACATCCGACCGACCAAGGACGTCAATGTGTATGTCGCTGTGCTGGGTGACGACACGCAGGCCATTCAAGCCGCGATCAAAGAGATGAAGCAACCCCTGAGTGTTCCCGTGCTGCTCGTGCCCGGCGGTATCGACAACCCCATCGTCAACCAGCTCGGCATCGTCTCGGAAGACCAGAGGCCCAACATCCTGATCGTTCGACCGGACGGGACGATCGCCCTGACGCTCTCGGGCATCTTGCCAGCGGACCATCGCGGCGCGATTATGAACGTCATCGAATGGCAGGATGAACTGGATGTCGATGACGCGCTGGCGCGTGGCGACCTGGAAACAGCCAAAAGATTGGCTTTCACTTACGCGCCGATCGAAGCACCCGACACAGCCGACGCAGGCAAAAAGAAGAGTGCCCGGGCTGCCGTCTCGGTCCACCACCTCCGCGCCCGCGCCAAGTTTTACATGGCCATGAAACAGTGGGCCGCGGCCCTGGCGGACATCGAAACAATCTTCCCGATTGTGAACGGCCGCGACGGCTACCTGAGCATGCGGTCGGATGAACTGATCGAGATCGAAAACCTCAGGGACGAGCTTCGCAGCAAACTGGGTCAGGCTGCGCCGGCCGGTTCGAGCGAGTGACGCCGGCCCGGCGTCAAGTGAGACACAAGTAAGTAGACTGGTGCGTTCATCGTCGGCACGCTCGTGTGCTGGCCGCCTTGTCAACATGTATCGGCACCAGGACATGGATATGAATCAACTCGACCTCAACGGACGCTGGCAACTGAGCCGGTCAAAAAGTGAACAAACCCACCCCGCAACCGTGCCCGGCGACGTGGTGACCGACCTCTACCGTGCCGGGGCCATCGACGACCCGTTCTACCGTGAGAACGAGCGAAACCTGCAGTGGATCGGCGAGACTGATTGGGTTTATCAGCGCCGCTTCCGTGTGCCCGCTTCCCTGCTCAAGCACGACCGTGTGGTCTTACGCTGTGAGGGGTTGGACACGCTGGCGACTGTTGAGATCAACGGTCGGCGTGTCGCTCAAACCGACAACATGCACCGCACGTACGAGTGGGATGTCAAGCCACTGCTCAAGGCGGGGGAGAACACCGTCCGTGTCACGTTTGCGTCCGTCAACAGATACACACGCAAGTGCCGAACCGGGCGCGTATTCAAGGCGCGTGTGACCGAATCCCACCCCGACGCTTACCCGGCCTACGTCCGCAAGGAGCCTTGCAACTTCGGCTGGGACTGGGGGCCGATCCTCGTCACGGCGGGCATCTGGCGCGACATCTCGCTCGTGGGGTACTCCACCGCGCGGATCGAAGAGGTCGCCATCCAGCAGCACCACGCCAAGGGTCGCGTCAAGTTGGCGGTCTCCTGTGGTGTCACGAAGCTCGGCCGGGGTGCTTTGAGAACCCGTGTAACACTGAGTTACATGGGCCAAATCGTGGCTGAAAAGACGGTGTCGTTCAAGGGCCGAGTTTTTGATACGGACCTCGTGGTGGACAGCCCGCGACTGTGGTGGCCCAGCGGCATGGGCAAACAGCCGCTCTACGACCTGCGTGTCGAACTCTGCACCGAAGACGGCGAGGCGCTCGACGCCACAACCCGGCGCATCGGCCTGCGCACGCTCCGGCTCGACAGGCACAAGGACAAGTGGGGCCAGTCGTTCCAGTTCGTCGTCAACGGCGTACCGTTTTTTGCAAAAGGCGCGAACTGGATCCCCGTCGATGCGCTGCTGGGCAGGCGCACGGTCGGGGACTACCGCAGGCTCGTCGCCGACGCGGTCGCGGCCAACATGAACATGCTGCGCGTCTGGGGCGGGGGGGTCTACGAAGACGACTGCTTCTACGATGCCTGCGACGAGATGGGCATCTGCGTCTGGCAGGATTTTATGTTCGCGTGCATGGGCTACCCCTCGTGGGACAAGGCTTTCATGAAGAACGTCAGGGCCGAGGCTCAGGACAACGTCTGCAGGCTGCGTCACCACGCATCACTGGCGCTGTGGTGCGGCAACAACGAGCTTGAGCAGCAGGGCGTCGGCGGCAAGAGCGGCATCAGTTGGGAGGATTACAAAGCCATCTTCGACGGACTATTGCCCGGTGTCGTCAAGGAACTCGACCCCCAGACCGACTACTGGCCAAGCAGCCCGCACACGCCCGTCGGCGACAGGGCCGACTTCAACAACCCCAACAGCGGCGACGCCCACCTCTGGGAAGTCTGGCACGGCAAGAAGCCCTTCGAGTGGTACCGCACGTGCGACCACCGCTTCAACAGCGAATTCGGCTTCCAGTCTTTCCCAGAGCCCAGGACTGTCCGGGGCTACACCCGCAGGGAAGACCGCAACATCACCACGCCCGTGATGGAGCACCACCAGCGATCGGGCATCGGCAACACCACGATCATGCAGTACATGCTCAGTTGGTTCCGGCTGCCGGCTTCGTTCGAGATGACGCTCTGGGCCTCGCAGATTCTCCAGGGCATGGCGATCAAGTACGCCTGCGAACACTGGCGACGCTCCATGCCTCGCGGGATGGGCACGCTCTACTGGCAGCTCAACGACGTCTGGCCCGTCGCAAGCTGGGCCTCGGTCGACTACCACGGGCGGTGGAAGGCGCTGCACTACATGGCCAGGCACTTCTTTTGCCCGCTGCTCGTCAGCGGCCTCGAAGACGCGCAAAAAGGCACGGTGGAAGTCCACCTCACCAGCGACCTGCTCGAATCGGTCAGGGGGCAGGTGCGGTGGACCGCGTCCGATGCATTGGGCCGCAAGCTGCGTGACGGCACGATCAACGTCAAGACGCCCATCAACGCCAGTCGAAAAGTCGTCACGCTCAAGCTCGCCGACCTGCTCGAAAAACACACCGAGCGCGACCTGATGGTCTGGCTGGAGATGAAGGTCAAGGGCCGACCGACGATGACCAACCTGGTGCTCTTCGGCAGGCCCAAGCACCTGCAACTGGCTGAAAACCCCGGTATTTCCTGCAAAACCTCGGCTATGGCCAACGGAGAATACCGCCTCACGATCACCGCTAAAAAAGCGGCCCTGTGGGCGTGGGTCGAACTCGACGGCGACGACACCCGGTGCTCCGACAATTTCATCCACCTGCGCCCGGGTCAGAAATCCGTCGTCACCCTCACACCGGCACGCAAACTCACGCTTGCACAACTCCGCAAGAAACTGCGTATCCGAAGCCTGGCAGACACCTGGCAATGAATTGATGGTGGTTAGGCACGCTGCGCATCACGCGCGGTCATAGACAGTGAACGTGAACGCAAACTCGTGTCGCCCGTCGGCGGGGTGGTGTTGCTCATCGATCTTGCGCCGGTGCGCAAGGTCCATCTCCGGCAGGTAGGTGTCGCCCTTGACCTGCGCGTGGACGAGCGTGAGATAGAGACGCTCCACACGGTCGAGGGTTTGAGCGTAGATTTCAGCTCCGCCGATGATGAACGCCTCGCTGTCACCCGAAGCGAACCGCAGCGCCTCGTCAATCGAACGCGCTACGACGATCCCCCCGGCCGCGGGTTGCCAGTCTTGCGAGCGTGTGACGACGATGTTCTTCCGCTCCGGCAGCGCCCGGCCGATCGACTCGTGGCTCTTTCGGCCCATGATGATCGTGTGGCCCGTCGTCAATTGGCGGAAGCGCTTGAGGTCGTCGGGCAAACGCCACGGCAGCGCACCGGCTCGACCGATGCAGCGGTTCTCCGACATGGCCACGATCATGGATATACGCATCACACCAGTGTAGCGGTCAAGGCGCAGTGCCCCGTTTGCCCGAGCGTATCAAGTGGTCATGAGTCACGTCGAGCACGACCCGTGCGGGTTGCAGCACCCGCCGCACGGCCCGCCCGAGGATTGCGGCGCACAGTGGCCACGCTTGGGCGCGGCCGCCGCCGCCGTGAAGACACTGTGCATCCGACGGGTCTTGTCACTGCCGCAGTGTTCGCACACGATCGGCGCGTCGGCGTCCGAACTCTTTCTCAGCGTCTCGGTGACTTTCTCGCACTTCCCGCATTCGTATTCGTAGACCGGCATGGCCAGCTCCTTGCACGGGTACATCCCGCGATGCAAACGCAGTATCATAACCGATCACCTCTGACACACCACAGGACCTACGGAGCGCAGCCATGCCCTCGAAAACCCAGTCAAAAAAATCCAAGGCCCCCGCAAAGGCAGCCGGCGGGTTTGACATCACCAAGTTTGAAAACGTTCGGCAGGTCGGCGGCATCCAGACCGCGCTGCTCGAAGCCCCCATCGCTTCCGGTCGGCACACGCGCGTCGCCTTCGTCGACACCGGCTCGGGCCTGCGCTTCACCGTCGGACTCGACCGCGGCGGCGATATCTTCGACGCCTTCTACAACAACACCTCGCTGGCCTACCTCAGCCCGCTGCCCATCACGCCGCCCGATACGAACGCCCACTTCGGCGACCGATGGGTCCGCAACTGGCCCGGCGGCCTGCTCACCACCTGCGGCCCCAACTACGTCGGCGGACCCCGCAAGGAAGACGGCACCGACAACCCCCTGCACGGACACCACTCCAACACGCCCGCATCGGTCGAGATGATCCTAAACCCCGACCCCCACGCAGGCCGAACCGAGATGCTCCTGTCCATGTCCATCCGTGACGCGCGTGTGTTCGGACCGATCCTCGAGGTGAGGCGACAGATCCAGTGCAGGCTCGGCGAACCCTCGATCCACATCTACGACCAGGTCACCAACCGCGGCAACCTCACCGTGGCCCATAATTTTCTTTATCACATCAACCTCGGCTACCCCTTGCTCGACAAAGGTGCCCGGCTGATTTACAAGGGCAAACTCGACAAGCACTCGTGGGACAAGCCCTGCCCGCCCCACAAGAACACGTTGAAATTCGCGTCATCCGCCGAGATCGACAAGCTCAAGAACGTCCCCGGCAACCTGCCCCAGCACAACGGCTGGCACGAGTACCTCGTGATGCTCGACCCCACGCCCGACGCCAAGGGCATGGTCCACGTCGGCCTTGTTAACAAGTCGCGGACTCTGGGTTTTGAAGTCACCTACCCCCTGAGCCAGTGGCCACGGCTCTTGAACTGGCAACACTTCGGCGAACGCGGCAGCTACACCACGGGCATCGAACCCTACAACGGTTCACTCATCGGCAAAGAGACGGACTGCCACCCCAAGGCGGCGCAGTGGCTCGAGCCCGGCCAGACCAGGCGTTACCAGATGACGCTCAATGTGGTGACAGATAAAGCGGGCATCTCCCGACTTCTTAAACACGACGGCACGGTCACCACGTAACCCACGCTACCACGAACCCCGCACAAATCCCGTTTTATGTAGCTTCCTTGAGTTTGACCAACACCATAAGCGTGTTCTTTGATCCTTTCACGGACTTGAACTCCGTCGGCCGCGGGTCGTCGGGGCGATTTGATTCACAGATCGTGAGCTTGTCTCCATCAAGCCGGTAGATCGACATAAATCGCATCACCGATCCGTCGTCGTCTTTGACAAAGAAGTCGAGGTGCTTGGGGCTCTTGTTTACATCGATCTTAAACCTGCCTTGGATCACTCCCTTTGTGCTGGTCATCACCATGTGATCGTGACTTAACTCAATCTTGCATTTAGACAAATCGGCGACCTCGTCACCGTCGTTTGTCAACGACGTGACCACCCATGTTCCCTGCAGGGCGTCCTGATCCGCTTGGGCGCTCCGTGCGGTTGTGGGATACAGCAGCATCAGCGATAACACACCCAGACAGGTTAAGACAGAAAATTTACAGCGATTCATAAAATATCTCCTCACTACTGTCCCAACGTTTGATGCAAGAATCATTCTAACTTCAATCAACCGCGCGATCTGCAACGAATCATGACCTGCATCGACTTCAATTCGATCCCATCATGGAGCCTTTCCTCAATGTCAGGAGAGGCTCATGTAC
>WGMF01000031.1 GCA_016125215.1 Phycisphaera sp. | reverse complement strand
GTTCGGCCGCGTCGTCGGGGCTGTGAAGTGAGATGTCGATGGTGGACTCCTTTCCAAAAGAGCCCACTATCCCAGACCCCACGCGGGAGCGCAACCTAACAAGCGCCTAACGCGCACGAGTTTTTTACGGGATTGGTATGATCGGGTGATTCCGGTTTCTGAATGTATTTGATCCGGGGCTTGGGCACTTGAGTGCCCATGTCCCCCCTGAATCAAGTCAACATCAGCGCGACCTGATACGTCACCAGCGCCCCGCAGTAAGCCAGAGCCGTCATGTAGGCCAACTGGAACAACGGCCACTTCCACGTGCCCGTCTCGCGCTTGGTCACCGCCTGCGTCGGCAGGCACTGCATGGCCAGCACGTAGAACACCAGCACACTTAAACACGTCGCCGTCGTGAAGACCGGTGAGCCGTCGCTTCGTTTGGCGTTGCGCAGCTTGTCGTAGAGCGGCTGCGGGTTATCTTCGGTCGCGTCTTCGCCCACGCCGTACACCACCGCCAGAGTCGAGACGATCACCTCACGCGCCGCGAAGGAGCTAAGCACGCCCACGCCGATCTGCCAGTCATAGCCCAGCGGTTGGATCACCGGCTCGATCACGTGACCGATGCGGCCGGCAAAAGAGTTGGCCAGGGCGGACTGCGAGATCAGGTGATCGGCTTCGTTGGCCAGTTCCTCGGCCTGCGCGGAGTCGCCCATCTCCGTCAGGTGCGCGGCTTGCTCCTGCATCACCAGAGCTTCCGGGGGCGGGGCGCTCTTGGGGTAGGTCGACAGCGCCCAGAGGATCACGGAGATGAGCAGGATCACGGTGCCCGCGTTTTTCACGAAGATCAGCGCCCGGTCGGCCATCATCAGGAACGCGTTGCGCAGGCTCGGCACCTTGTAACTGGGCAGTTCGATCACCAGCGGCCGGCTCTCGCCCTTGAGGATGGTGCCCTTGAACACCGCCGCCATCGTCAGCGCGGCAACGATGCCCAGCGAATACGCCCCGGTGAAGACCATCGCCGCCTTGAGCCAGTCGTGCGGGAAGAGCAGCGCGGTCACCATGACATAAACCGGGATGCGCGCCGAGCAGGAGAACAGCGGCAGCACGAGCATGGTGACGAGGCGGTCGCGTTTGTCTTCGATCACGCGCGTGGACATGATGGCTGGGATCGCACAGGCGTGCGCGGAGATCATCGGGACAAAGGCCTTGCCGGGCAGGCCGACGCGGCGCATGAGGCGGTCCATCACGAACGCGGCGCGGGAGAGGTAGCCCGTGTCTTCGAGCAGCGAGAGGAAGAAGAACAGGATGCAGATCTGTGGGAGGAAGACGAGCATGCCCCCGACGCCGCCGACGACGCCCTGTGCCAGAAGGCTGCGCACGTCGCCGGGCGGGACGACCTTGGATACCAGGTGCTGCGAGTAACCGAAGAGCTGGTCGATCCAGCCCATCGGGTACTGTGCGACCCAGAAGATCATCGCAAAGACCACGAACATGATGGCAAAGAACAGCAGCACGCCGACGACGGGGTGCGTCATGATGCGATCGAGTTTTTCCGTGGTCTGCCCGTGCGACATGACCGGCGTCGTGGCACAGGACTTTCCGATCGACTCGGCCCAGGAGTATCGGCTCTCGAACGGGCACGAGCCGCAGGCGCTGCAGGCCTTGACGAGGCTCTGCGCTTTGACGACGGGTTTATTCGCGTTCACCTCATCGAGCCGGGCCTCGAGGGCTCGACGCAGTTCGTCGATGCCCTTGTTTTTGACGGCGGACGTGGCCACGACCGGGCAACAGAGTTCTTCACCGAGCTTCCGGGGGTCGACATGGATGCCCGCGCGGTGCGCCAGGTCGCTCATGTTCAGCGCGACCACGGTCGGCAGGCCCAGTTCGAGGACCTGGCTGGCCAGGAAGAGGTTGCGCTCGAGGTTGGTCGCGTCGACGATGAGCAGCACGACGCTCGGACGCGGTTGGCCGGGGATCGCGCCGATCAGGGCGTCGCGCGCGATGCGCTCCTCGGGTGTCGCGGCCGCGAGGGTGTAAAGCCCGGGCAGGTCGACGAGTTCGACCTGTTGGCCGCTGAGCATGAGTTTGCCGCCGCGGTGTTCGACGGTGGTGCCGGGGAAGTTGGCGGTCTTGGCACGCAGGCCGGTCAGCGCGTTGAAGAGCGAGGTCTTGCCCGCGTTAGGGTTGCCCACGAGCGCGACAACCGCCTGACCGTTAGATGTGGCGGGTGACGGGGGCAACACGTTGAGCTGGACGGTAGCGATGGGAGGGCCTGATGTTTGGTGTCGGGTAACTGAATTTGCGCAATCGGTAACTCGTGACCACTTGGCGTCTGTCTTGGCGCCCTTGGCGTCTTGGCGGTTGATTCTCACGCCGGCTTGCAGCCCTCTTCCATGCACGGATCGACCTTGACTCTCGTGGCCAATCGTTCGGACAAACCCAGACGCGAGCCGAGCACACGCAGGATCAGCGGGTCGCCGACCTTGACCATCTCGATCTTGCGTCCGATGCACACGCCCATAGCCTTGAGCAGGTCCATCTCACCGGCGTCGGCCTCGACCGCCATGACCACGGCACACTGCCGGGGCAGCAGCTCGTTGAGGGCGTAGAGCTTTCGGGTCGGCGGGGCAAGCTGGGGCAGCGCGGTGGCCATGTCAGCACTCACAGCTAAGGGGGGTATGCGATCCGGACAAACCCTCGATCCACCACTTCAGTAAAAACATGTAGTTGCGACCGAGTTTCAATTAGCCTATATCACAATATCGTCTGAATCCGCCCTGTCAATACTCTTGCATCGATCATTTTTCGATCCCACACCGGTTAATCCTGCCCGTAGCGGGGCTTCCGACGCTCCGGCAGTGACAGGAGTGACCCGTTTTATGTACGATTCCCTGACCTCGAAACGGAGCACCCCATGACGACCGCCCCCATGCCCGGACGCCTTCACACCCTCCAGCGCATCATCGACTCGGGCCTCATCGCTGTCATCCGCGTCGACGCCTCGACCGGTGGCGTACAGGCTCTTGTCGACACCTGCAAGGCCCTGCGCGACGGCGGCGTCCTGGCGTCCGAGATCACCATGACCTCGCCCAACGCCCTCGACGCCATCCACCACGCCAGCGAACAGGTCGGCAACACCGCTCTCGTCGGCGTCGGCAGTGTCCTCGACCCGCAGACCGCTCGCGCTGCGATCCTGGCCGGCGCCTCCTTCGTCTTCGGCCCGACGCTCAACCTCGATGTCATCACCACAGCCCACCGCTACGACAAGCCCGTCGTCCCCGGTGCCCTGACCCCGACCGAAATCCTCACCGCTTTCGAGCACGGGGCTGACATGGTCAAGGTCTTCCCTGCCAACCACTTCGGCCCGACCTATTTCAAAGACATCCTCGCCCCCATGCCCCACCTGCGCCTCACGCCGACCGGCGGCGTCACCCTCGACACCGCAGCCGACTGGATCAAGGCCGGTGCCGTCGCGCTGGGCGTCGGGTCGGCGCTCGTAAAAAAAGACCTCATCAAGAACAAGGACTTCGCCGGCCTGACCAAGCTCGCCAGACAGTTCAAACAGATCGTCGACGACGCGCGGGCATCGTGATGGTTTGAAGATACCAACCCCCGAGACACCGAGGACACCGAGAGGAAAAAGGATAGACGGGATAACAGGATCACCAGGATTGACAGGATCTGAAGTGAAGTGTTATTGATCCTGTTGATCCCGTAAAATCCTGTGATCCTGTCGAAAAATCTTCTCGGTGCCCTCGGTGTCTTGGGGGTTGATCGCTCTAGCCCGCGGGCCAATTTGCCGTAGGTGATCGCGCATCGGCTTGGTATACTTTTTTGGCTCACTATCCCATCTCCCGGAGTTCCCATGGCACGAGTCGTCCTCAAAGACGTGGTGAAAATCTACCCCGGCGATGTCAAAGCGGTTGACCACTTCAACCTCGACATCGCCGACCGTGAGTTTGTCGTCTTCGTCGGGCCCTCGGGCTGCGGCAAGAGCACGACGCTCCGCATGGTCGCGGGCCTCGAAGAGATCTCCGGCGGCACCATCACCATCGGCGACCGCGTCGTCAACGACGTGCCCCCCAAAGACCGCGACATTGCCATGGTCTTCCAGAACTACGCGCTCTACCCGCACATGAGCGTCTACAAGAACATGGCGTTCGGCCTAAAACTCCGCAAGGTCCCCAAGGCCGAGATCGACCGCAAGGTGCGACACGCCGCCAAAGTCCTGGGCATCGAACACCTGCTCGAACGCAAACCCAAAGCCCTCTCGGGCGGCCAGCGCCAGCGCGTCGCCGTCGGACGTGCCATCGTGCGCGACCCGGCCTGCTTCCTCTTCGACGAACCGCTCTCCAACCTCGACGCCAAGCTGCGCGTCGAAACCCGGGCTGAGCTCAAACGACTGCACCTCGACCTGCAGACCACGACCATCTACGTCACCCACGACCAGGAAGAGGCCATGACCCTGGGCGACCGCGTCGTCGTCATGAAAGACGGCGTCATCCAGCAGTGCGACCCGCCGTTGGAAATCTACCGCCACCCCGTCAACCGCTTCGTGGCCAGCTTCGTCGGCACACCGCCGATGAACTTCTTCACCGGCAGCATCATTCAGAAAGACGGCTCGTTGTTCTTCGATGAAGGCTCGCAACTCCTCGCCGTCCCCGACTGGGCCAAGGATGAGTTGCAGGGCAAGGTTGGTTCGCCGGTCGTCATGGGCGTCCGCCCCGAAGCGTTCAGCGACGAAAACGCCGGCCGCTTCAAGCACAAGGGCAACGCCTTTGCCGCCCGCATCCTCGTGAGCGAACCGCTGGGCGACAAGATGGACGTCTACCTCAAGACCAACAGTCACCCGCACGTCGTCGCCCGCATCGACGCCCACCGCGGCGTCGAACACGACACCGACACGACGCTCTACATCGACCTCTCCCGCGTCCACTACTTCGAGCCCGGCGACCTGGGCGCGAACCTCGCCCTGGCCGCGGAAAAAACCGCAAGGGCATAAACAGCCCGACTATCCCCGTCGGGTAGCCTTCCCGGTCGGGATGTTCACCGCAAAACCGACAAGCTCACCCCTTGCCCTTCACACCCAAGAACCGCTCGAACGCCGCGTCCCACGACGCCTTGTCGCGCGGCTCGTAACGCTTGGGCTCGAAGCTGGCTGACACAATCGCGCGCGCCTGCGAGAGCTTCTCCTTTGTCTGGCACCCCAGCGCCTGCACGAGCACGTTGCCCGCCGCCGTCGCCTCGTCCGGGCCGGCGATCACCACCCGGCCCGTCGCGTCGGCGGTCATCTGGTTGAGCAGTTCGTTCTTACAACCCCCACCCACGATGTGGATCACCTCGATCTTTTTGCCCGTGAGCGATTCCACGTCCTCGAGCGCCACTCGGTAGGCGCACGCCAATGTTTCGAGACACGCCCGCACCAGCGCCCCCGGCGATTCGGGCACGGGCTGGCCCGTCTTCTTCGCAAACGCCGCGATCTTGCCCGGCATGTCGCCCGGCGAGAGGAACGGCGCGTGGTCCGGGTCGAGCAAGGTCACAAAGGGCTTGCTCTGGGCCGCGAGCTTGGTCAGCGCAGCGTATTCGTAGGTCACGCCCTGCTTCTCGAACGCCCTCTTGCACTCCTGCACCAGCCAGAGGCCCGCGATGTTTTTCAGGAAACGGATCGTCCCCGCGACGCCGCGCTCGTGGGTGTAGAGCGCACGGCGGGCCTTATCATTGATTAGTGGCTCATCGAGTTCGACGCCCATGAGCGACCACGTCCCGCTCGAGAGGTAACAGGCCGGCGTCTTGCCGTCGAAGGGCACGGAGGCGATCGCGCTGGCGGTGTCGTGGCAGGCGGGGGCGACGACGGCGACGCCCGCGCTCAGCCCCGCGTCGTCAGCCAGGTTCTTGCGCAACGAACCGACCTTCGAGCCGGGGGCAATGATGTCACCGAGCATGTGTCTGGGCAGGTGAAGATCATCGAGGAGCTTTGTCGCCCACGATCCGACCGTCTTGCTCGACGGATCGGCTGTGATGCCGCGCGGGTCGACCATCTGGCTCGTCGAGGCGATCGACGCCTCGTTGGTCATCTGGCCCGAGAAAAAATAGTGCAACAGGTCGGGCATGAAGAGCAGCCGATCGGCCAGCATGAGCACGCCCGGTTCGTCGGCCTGCATCGCAAGCAACTGGTACACACTGTTGAACGGCCACGACGCGATGCCGGTGGCTTGGTAGATCTTCTCGTCGCCATAATCATCGTGGGCTTTGGCCATCGCTTTGGCGTGGCGCGGGTCGCGGTAGGCAAAGGGCAGCCCGAGCAACTGCCCCGAACGACCGACAAGCCCGAAGTCCACGCCCCACGTGTCCACGCCCAGCGACCGCAGTTCGTAGCCGTGCTCCGAGCAGAACGCCGCCGCCTTGCCCAGCCCGCGCACGAGGTCTGCCCACAGCGCACCGAGGTTCCAGTGATAACCCGAGGGCAGTTGCACGGGCAGGTTGGCAAAACGGTGAACCTCGTGGAGCGAGAGCTGGTCGTCACGCAGCACACCGACAATCGCACGCCCCGACTCGGCACCGAGGTCAAACGCGAGATAGGCTTGGGCGGTCATGGTTGATCCTTTGAATGACTTCTAATCAATCGTTATTTCACGCCGTGCCCGCCAAGGACGCCAAGTTTAAGAATGGATGATGGATGATGGATGATGTCAGAGAATCATCTGGTTCCTGGTCCCTGAGACCCTGAACCTTTCACACTTGGCGTCCTTGGCGGGCTTGGCGTGAAATATTGATCACGCGTAACTGGCCGACTGTGTTTCGCCTCGCTCCTTGCGGGCTTTGGCTCGCTCTTTGCCGAGTTTGTCGATGACGCCCGATTTGCGGAGCGCCGCGAGCGGGTCGGCGGGGAGGTCGTGGGATCTGCGCCACCTGGCGAGCAAGGGTGTCACGTCGGTTTCGTAGGCGTTACGCAACGCGGTCTCGGCCCCGACGATATCGCCGGTGCCCTGCGCTTTGGCCAAAGCCTTGCGGTCCACAAGATTCGCCTTGGCAAAGAGCCGCTGCGCCTGGTCCACCGTCTGCACCATCGCTTCGAGCTTGGGCTTGAGGTTGTGCGACTGGTCCACCATGTACGCCACCCCCGGAAGTTTGCCTTCGGGCATCCCCCGTTCAAAAGCGTACTGCACGATCTGGTCGAAGATTCTGAACACGGCATAGGGGTCGATGGAACCGAGCGTCAAATCGTCGTCAGCGTACTTGCGGTCATTGAAGTGGAACCCGCCGAGCAGGTTCTCCGAGAGCAGGAACGCGACGATGTGCTCGATGTTGCAGCCCGGCAGGTGGTGGCCGGTGTCGACAAGAACCTTCGCCTTGCCCGAGGTGCCCGCGCAGCTCATGCAGAATGCCGCGGCCATGCCCCAGTCGGCGATGTCCGTGTGATAGAAGGCCGGCTCGAAGGGCTTGTATTCGATGAACATCGTGGCGCGCGGCCACTTCTTCTTCATCACTTCGACGATCTTCTTGAACGCTTTTTCGAGTTCGCGTTTGCGTCGATAGATCGAGTCCTGCCCGGGGTAGTTGGTCCCGTCAGCCAGCCACATCGACAGCGAATCCGAGCCGACCGCTTTGCCGATGTCGATGCAGTCGAGCGTGTGCTCCAGGGCGTCGGCGCGGGCCTTGGCGTCGGGCGAGCAGAACGACCCGAGCTTGTATTGCTGGTCCTGAAAAACATTGGGGTTGATCGAGCCGATCCTCACGCCGTGCTTCTTCGCAATTCGCCTGGTGACATTCGGATCACTTCCGGGGGTAAAGTCCCACAAGACATGCACCGCGACGGTCGGGCACGCGCCGGTAAGTTTGTGGACCAGCCCGGCGTCGTGGAACTTTTCCTCGACGGTCGAGGCCGCCGCCGGCTGGAAAAACTTGCCAAAGCGTGTGCCGGTGTCGGCAAAGCCCCAGCTTGGAAGTTCGATGGCAAAATTGTCGAGCGCTTTGAACAGGTGCGATTCGGCGCGGCTGGAAAGCTTCATGGATGGACTCCGAAAGTGGCCCAAAGTGGCCCCCCCAAAGTGGCGTTGAGGGGTGAAAGACTTTCAAATTAGAGTTGGTTTGGCGCGGTGTCAATCGCACAGCCGAATGCGGATAACCCAACGCTCGGAGCTTGGGTTGCGAGGGTCCGTTGCGAGCGCAAGGGTCCGGCGGTTACGCGGTCGGGCTGTTGGCGGGTTGATCCGGCTGCGACTCGACCGGGTCTTTGCGCTCGGGGGTCGGCGTAGTGGACAGGGGATCGAGCCGATCCGCCAGACGGTGGATTTGCCCGAGCAGCGCTTCTCGCCGATGCAGGCCGCGCGTGACAAACCGGTTGTAACAGGCCAGCCGATCGCGGTGGACAAACGCCATGAGCGACGCCAGCGCCTTGCACGCATCGAGCCTCGCCGGGCTCTGGTCCTTGAGCGTTTGGGCACCGCCGATGGCCATCGCGCGGTCGAGTTGGCCGTTCACCCAGTGCTCAGCCGCCTGTTGAGCCGAGGTGCGTATGCGTTCTTCGAGGACGCAGCGGTCGTTGAGTTCGCCGAGCATGTCCTGCCACTGTTTGAGACGGCCGATCAAGGCCGACGCGGCCCGGGCCAGCGATTTATTGTGAGACGTTGGTGTGCGATCGTCGGTCGGCTCGGTGGTCCAGGAGAGGACGCTGGACTCGACAAGGTAGCGCAGGAGTTTGACCTGTATCCGCGCCGCGTGGCAGGCCTTGACGCTGTCAACCGAATCGATCCCGTCGAGCTTGGAGGAGAGACGGTCAGCCTGTTTGCGGAGCAGCCGCGCGGTGGCACGGGCCATCGTGGTGGGCTGGGCGTCGGCGAGGAGGGGCGGCGTGTTGTCCAGCGCACGCAGGCGCTTGCGCAGCTTTTTGATGATCGGCTCCAACGCCTCCACGACTCCCCCCTGTGGCGACGCGCCACCTTCCACACGGTCGCTCTCGATGTCGTCAAGCAGCAACCGGATGCCCCGTTTGCGTTGCGCGGGGTGCTTTCGGTTTTCCAACAGGCTGTGGAGGTAGTGGACCTGCACCTGCCTGTCACGGTCGCCACCGGTGTCGCTCATCACCGCGCGGAGTTTCTTCTCCAGCTTCCGGGGCACGCTCCGGTCGAGATGGGAACGGTAGATCCGCAACACCGCGCGCAGCCTGCGGATCGAGACGCGCAGAGCGTGCAACGCCTCGGGTTCGTCGTGATCGGTTGCGTGGTCGGCTGCCTGCTCGACCCGGGCAAGCTGGCGCAGCGCCAGTCGTCGGGACGCAAGCTCGACCGCAAGCCCAGCCTCGATTTCCAGACCGCGTTCTGCCATGTCCGTGACCCGATGGGACCTGATGTGACGCTTTACTCTAACCCATTGAACCGGGAGAATAAAGGTTAAAATCTCCCCAACTTCACAATCGCTTGCGTAAACCTAACGAAATCTTTGCGGATTATCAAAAAAAAGTATCGGATTTCACTTTAGTTAACGATATTATTAAGTGTGCAGGCAAATCAAGGTGAGCATACCCATGCTCGAACCTTGCTGGCAGAACGGAGCACGCACCGTGCATGACTCGACTTACCAACCCGGCGACCCGGTCATCTACAGGGCCTTGAAACACAGCGCCCACCCTGGGCCGCGTGCCACCGAGATCGAACCCGAACCGATGGGTGAGGGGTATTCGTACGCTGTGGACAAGTTCTGGGTCGTCGAACGGATCGATGAACAGGGCCAGCTCGTCCTCCGCACACGCCGGGGCAAGCTCCACATCCTCCCGCCCGACCACCCCCAGGTCCGCAGGCCCAACCTCTGGCAGCGCTACCTCTACCGCGACCGCTTCCCCAACCTCGGCGACCTGCACGGGATGCTCAATAACCGTCGAGCCACCGCGTCGTGAGTGGGGACGAATCTAACACTTAATAAGTTCACAGCCCGATGGGTCAGCCGATCTTCTCGGCAAGGAACGCCTTGACCTTGTCGATGGCGATGCGCTGTTGCGATTGGGTGTCGCGCTCGCGCACCGTCACGGTATTGCTTCCGGGGGTCTCGCCGTCGATGGTGAAACAGTACGGCGTACCCGCCTCGTCCATGCGTGCGTAGCGTTTGCCGATCGATTGCTTGGGGTCGTACTCGATGTTCCAACGCGAACGCAGGTCCATGTAGAGCTTGTGCGCGATCTCGGGCATGCCGTCCTTGTTGACCAGCGGGAAGACGCCGGCCTTGATCGGGGCCATGCGTGGGTGGAACTTCATGTAGACCTTGCTCGGGCGCGACTCGTCGGGCGTGTAGGCTTCGCACAAGAGCGCGAGCGTCCCACGGTCGGCCCCCGCGCTGGGCTCGATGACGTGCGGGAAGTATTTTTCGTTCTTTTCCTGGTCGAAATACTTGAGCCTGTCGCCGAGCCCGGAGTGTTCCGCGTGGGCACGCAGGTCGAAGTCGGTGCGGTGGGCGATACCTTCGAGTTCGCCAAAGCCGGGGGCGGTGAAGGGGAAGCGGTACTCGACGTCGCTCGTGCCGGCCCCCTCCTTGGCGTAGTGCGAAAGCTCGTCTTTGTCGTGCTCGCGCAGTTGCAGGTTCTCACCGGCCAGGCCGATCGATTGCCACCAGTTGTAACGCAGGTCGCGCCAGAAGGTGTAGTAATCCTTGGCCGATTCGGGGCGGATGAAAAACTCGATCTCCATCTGCTCGAACTCGCGCGAGCGGAAGGTGTAGTTGCGGGGCGTCACCTCGTTGCGAAACGCCTTGCCCTGCTGCGCAATGCCGAAGGGGACTTTCACTCGTGAGGTATCGACGACGTTGCGGAAGTTGGCAAAGATGCCTTGGGCGGTTTCGGGGCGGAGGTAGACCTTGCTTGCCTCATCTTTGATCGCACCCGCGTGACTCTCGAACATCAGATTGAACTGGCGTGCGTCGGTGAGTTGGCACTTCTCAAACTCACCGGGGCATTTGCTGGGTTTAAGCGGGCACTGGTATTGCTGGATTTGGTCAGCACGAAATCGGCCTTTACAACCTTCCGTTTTACAATCGCGCATCGGATCATTGAACCCCGCGACGTGGCCGCTGGCGATCCACACCTTCGGGTTCATGATGATGGTGCAGTCGACACCCACCATGTCGACGGGGTGGCCGTCGGGACCTTCCGGGGGGCACTTGACCATGTCGTGCCACCACGCGTCCTTGAGGTTGCGTTTGAGTTCGACGCCCAGGGGGCCGTAGTCCCAGAAGCCGTTGATCCCGCCGTAGATCTCGGAGGACTGGAAGATAAAGCCGCGTCGCCGGCAGAGCGCGACGATGGCGTCCATGGACTTAACATTGCTGGATGGAACGTTCATAGGACGAGCATGATAGCAATTGGCGGGGAACGAGCCTGAACGAAAGTGAGCCGGGGCGTGTCGCCCCGGTCCGGGCTGGCACAGCCCGGACCGCTGATGGTCCTGTCACAGCCTCACGCCTACGAACGCCCGAAACGGCCCGTCCGCGTCATCATCAAAATCGGTTTCTGACATCACAAACCCCGCCCCCTCCATCGCCCCGATCCACTGACTCTCCGAAAACAAACCGCAGGTGTGGCGGTCGCTTTCGATGCGCAGGCGACCCCCCTCGACCACCGCGATGAGCAGGGGCGACTCGATCTTATGCGCCTCACCCGGCAAGGCCCTGACATACGAGACGTAACGCAGTGCGACCCCATCCTGCTCACGTTCGTCGCCGGCGTAGCTGTGGTCCTCAAAGGTCTCGCTCGTGTAAGTCGGCGCGACGATGGCCACACCGCCTGGGCGCAGGTGCGCCGCCGCCGTGCGCAGCGCGGCTCGCACGTCGTCGAGCGTCGTCATGTAGTCCACCGCGTCGTGGATGAGCACCGCGTCGAACAGCCGACCGAGACGCAGTGTCCGCATGTCCCCCACCGCCGTCTCGACCCCGGGGTTGAGCGCCCGGCAGTGGGCCAACATCTCGTCTGAAATATCGACGGCGGTGCAGTCGAAATCATCACGCAGGTGAAAGATCGTGTGCCCCCCGCCCGCGCCGAGTTCGAGCACGCTCGGGCGCTCGTGTGTGACATGGTGTTGGATGATCCGCGCAACGGTGCGTGCCTCAGCCGTGTAATCCCCGGGCGGGCTGAGCAGGGGCCACAACCTGGCCAGGTCATCGTAGAGGCGCGGCGTGTCCATCACCGCGCAGCATACCCGGTGTGTCGCTTTGGCTGCGAATCGGCAGGCGTGCGGCGAGTTCGGCGTTTATCGTCCACCACACCAGGTCCGTGGCAAAGCCCGAGGTCGCGCCGAGCGGGGCGTCGTATAACAATTTGTTATCGTCCCCCCGTACCCACACCGCCGCGTCCTCGAAGGGGCAGCCCAGGTCCACGAAGAGTTCACCGCGCTTGAGGTAATACCCCCGGTTGAGAAAGCACCCGTTGACCGCCCAGCACACGCCCCGGCCCGCGCCGCGTAAAAGCTCGGACTCACCCCAATCCACCCCCGGAAGTTGATTGAAACCCAAGGCAAGAACAGAGTCGTCCTCACCGGGCAGCGGGTCGTCGGGGTTCGAGCCGTCGTGGTCGAAGGGTGTGAAGGGCCCATACTCACCCACAAGCTGCCCGCCGACGTGATACGCACTGTACCCCGGCCCGACCCGGACAAAAGCCCTGCCGTGGGGGGATCGCATAGCGCCCACGCATCGGTCCACGGTGCGGTCGATGACGCGCCACTGCGAGCCGGCCAGGTTGTCCACGATGCCGCGCAGGGCTTTGAGATATTTCTTTCCCAATACTTCCGGGGGGATAGGCGGGCAGGGCTGGGCATAGTGGTAGCGCAGGTTTGCGTATCGCCCGGCCCGTCGCCCCTGGGTGTCCGTGTCCTGCGACATCCTCATCACCGGCGTCCGGTTCAATCTCGTGCAGGCGGCAAAAAACTCGCACTGCCACGCCCACGCCAGCGCGACCTGGGCCACGCACTGCCGCGGCGCAAAACGCATCTCGTCCCACCGCCCGTCCTGCAAAACGCCGTTTGCGTGGGTGTCTAACAGTATGTCACACGAACGCCCGACCGCATCGAACACGCCCGCATCAGTAAGTCCCGCACGGGAGGCGATCACGATGACAAGGCACCCCGCGTCGCGGAGCCGGCCAAGACGCCCGGTGTGGCTGTGTGATTCTTCATCCCGCCGGGGCGGACCGATGACATACAACACGACATCCCCCGGTTCGGCGCTCTGTCCGTGGAACGACGCCAGTCCGCCGGGGGCCACGGACAGGTGCAGCCGCGTCGCTTCGTCACCCTCGACGACCAGGCCCGCGCCACGCACGTAACGCGCCGCGGCGGCCTCGGCGCTGCGTGCGATCATCGGCAGGTCGGCTTCGAGTTGACGCAGGTCCGCTGTGACGCTGTCGAGATAAACCAGCCCGCCCTCAGGTCCATCGGCTCGGGTTTGTGAACAGGTCACAGCCCACAACACCAGACACACCGGGATCAGAGCGCGACGTAACAGCATCATGGGGGCTTTCTCCGCCCCCGATCATAACGCGCTCGTCAAGCCCCCCCGGAGGCGGTACCATGCCCGCACTATGGAAAAACTCAACTACGCCCACTTCCCCAACTGCCTCCGACTCTCCAACCGCAACATGGAGCTGATTGCCACGACCGACGTCGGCCCGCGCGTCCTTCGGCTGGCGTTTCTCGGCGGGGAAAACCTGTTCTGCGAGTACCCCGAGATGCTCGGCAAAACGGGCGGCAACGAGTGGCGGATCTACGGCGGTCACCGTCTGTGGACCTCCCCCGAAGTCAAACCACGCACCTATGAACTGGACAACTTCCCCGTGAAGTACGAAGAGCGCGACGGCGAGATGGTGCTCACACCGGATGTCGACGCGAGGACGGGCATCGGCAAACAAATCCGCATCCGGCTCGACGCTGACCGCGATCACGTGAAGGTCGTCCACACGCTGACCAACCACGGCCAGTGGGACGTGGAACTGGCGCCGTGGGCGCTGTCGGTCATGGCACCGGGCGGGCGCGCGGTGGTGCCGCAGGAACCCTATGCGTCACAGGACGACGTGCTGCTGCCCGCAAGGCCGATCGTGGTCTGGCCCTACACCGACATGGCGGACCCGCGCTGGACGTGGGGCACGAAGTTCATCCAACTGCGTCAGGACGTGAAGAACAACAAGCCGCAGAAAGTCGGCGTGGCCAACTCGCTTGGCTGGGCGGCCTACACCCGGCACGAAGATGTCTTCATCAAGCGTTACGCCTTCGACCCCAAGGCGAAATACGCCGACATGGGTTGCAACACGGAGCTGTATACCTGCGAGACGATGCTCGAAGTGGAAACGCTCGGGCCGATGGTGAAGCTCGCACCGGGTGCGAGTGTCGAACACGTCGAGGAGTGGTGGCTGTTCAAGGCCAAGGTGGGGAGCGACGACGCGGCGATCGAGCGGGAGTTGCTCCCGTTAGTGGAGAGGACATCCAAGGTCTGATCGCGCGGCGTCCCGGATAAACACGGAATTGGCGTGGACTGCCGTGCTCTGACATGGGCACTCAAGTGCCCAAGCCGGTCAAGTGTCCAGACCGATGCCCGACCGGGATAGTCGGGCTATGTCAGGGCTGCCATTCGAGGGCGTTGAGGAGGTCTTCGTGGTCTTCGAGCAGGGCGCGGACCTCGGGGAGCTTGAGGGCGCTGAACAAAGCCTCCACGTCGCGCGAGAGTTCCTGCTTCACGACCGGGTAATACTGCTCGGTGTTGAAGAAATACTGGGCTGTCTGTTCGTCGGCGAGGTTGACCTGGTCGTTCTTGAATTCGGGTATGAGCAGCAACCTACCGACCGAGAAATTATCCAGCGAGATTCGGCTCCGGCTGGCGTTGAGTTCGACGGTGCGCTTGAGCACCATGGCCCGGCGGAGACGGGTGAGGTCTTTGCTGTTTCGGATGATGAAGGTGTGACGGTCGCGGCCGTCGTCACCGGGCTGGTTGAGTTCCCAGAGCATCCGGCTCCACGCGGCCTCGTCGGGACAATCGACGATTTTCACCTCGGGCACGGGTTGTTTGAGGATGCGCTCGGGGTCGGCGTCGTAGCGCTGCATGGTATAGACAAACTCGACGGCCTTGCCCTTGATCGCGGCGTCGAAGGCGTCCGGGTCGAGCGACCCGTCCTTGCCGGGCTTGAGGTCGAGCATCTTCGCAAGGTCTTTCTCAAGGAACGAGACACTGAACCCGGAGGGGTTCGACGGGTCGGCTTTGAAATAGATCACGCGCGACATGTCGATCTTCTCGTCGACCTTGCGTCGCTTGATGACCTCGTACATCTGACGGTAGACGAGCACGCGCTCTCCGGGGAGCGTGGAGTCGGCAAAGTGCCTGAAGGGGTAGCGGCCGGCCAGGTCGGCGTTGCGCGACGCGATGATCTCGACGATCCTTCGCGCCCGACGGAGCTGGCGGTTATCGAGCAGGAACGACAGGTCGAACACGTCCTCTGCGCGGATGCGGTAGGCGTCGCGGAAGAGGCGGTTGTCGAAGCTGTCGAACATGTCCTCGTCTTTGGGCAGGTTTCGGCCGGCCAAGCGCGTCTCGGGCATGACATAGGGCGTCAGGACGATGATGACCTCGCGCTTGAGTCGGCTCGAGCGCGTGTTGGTAAACAGGTAAGGCCCGACGAGGGGGATGTCGCCCAGGAGCGGGACCTTGTCGGTGTCGAGCGTCTGGTCGTGGGAGATCAGCCCGCCGATGATGAAGGGTGTGTTGTTGGCCACGCGGGTGAAGGTGCGGACCTCGCGTTCGGAGATGGTGGGCGAGCGTGCGACCTCGTCTCCCTGGCTGTTGCGCACGACGACGTCGGCATTGGGCACGCGCGCGGCGACCTGGGCCACGACCTGCATCGATACTTCCTGGTTGTCGTAGCTCACGCGCGGGCGCACGTTGAGCGTGATGCCCGCGACCTTTTCGGTGAAGTTGACGGTGACGATGTCGGATCGCGGGTTCTGGAGGCTGGCCACGACGGGGATGCGTTCGATGACGCTGATGTAGGCCATGCGGTTGTCGAGCGTGAGGACGCTCGGGCGTGAGAGGACCTCGGCTGAACCGTCACGGATCAGGGCCTGGAGTTTTGCGCGGAAGTTGCCGTAGAGGTTTTCCAGCCCTACGTCGAGCGTGGGGACCTCGTTGGTGGAGGTGGCAAAACTCGGGAGCCTGCCGATGGTCAGCGTATCGAGGCTGCCGCTTGGCGATTGGAGTTCCCACTCGACGCCCAGGCGTTTGAGGCCGGTCTCGCTGATCTCGAGCACCATGGCCTCGATCATGATCTGTCTTGCGGGCACGTCGATGACATTGCGGATGGTGTCAAGGACCGCGGAGTATTGCGCGGGCCTGGAGGGGTGATAGAAGATGAGCAGTTCGTTGATCGGGTCGCTGTCGGTCAGGGGGAAGTCTTTGTCTTTGCCGGGCGGGAGGTTGGTGCTGTTGCCCTGGGGCATGGGGACGATGACGGGCAGCTTCTTCGGGTTGACCGCTTCGCCGGGCTTGTTGACGGTGTAGCCAAAGACCTTGAGCATGTCGAGGCATCGCTGCGTCTCGACGAATGAGAGGCGGACCTTGTAGGTCTTGAGCTGGTCGACGGTGGCGCTGGACAGTTCCGTGTTCAGGCCGTCGATCGCCTTTCGGACATAAGCGGCGGCGTCGTCCACGTCCGCGTCGGCCGCCGATGTGCCGCCGGGTTGATCGGCCTGACCCATGATGCAGACGTGGATGGGCTGGGAGGCAGAAGCGCGGTAGGCCAGCAGGAGTGTGACGCGCTGGCTACCCCGGTTCTTGACGAGTGTGGCAGCGTCCTCCAGGCCTTCGGGCAATTCTTTTGCAAACGGGGTGGGGGTGTCGGTGCTCACAATTGAATAGCCCTGCTCGACACACAAGCCGGACACCGCCGTCGCGAGGAGATCGACGGCCTCGCTCTGCGTGACGCCGGGCAGGGGGATGAAACGACCGCCCTTGGGCTGGGGCAGGACGACCTCTGGCTTGGCGGGTTTGGGCGCGGGCGGCACCGTTGGCGGGTTTTTGGCTGGTTGGGCTGATGGGGCTTGTTGTGTGGGGCCGGGGGCGACAGCGGGTTTGCCGGTCGGCTTCCCGGCGGGGTTTTCGTCCGCGGCAAGAACGCTTTGTCCCGCGATCAGACCGCTGATGAGCATCGACGCCGCCAGCCACCACATACCAGCCTTGAAAGGGTCACGGCGGCGCTGGGGGTGGTGTGTGGAACCATGGTCGTCTTGAGTGGGCTTGGCGTGAATCCGCAGCGGGATCGGGCCGACGGGTTGCGACGGGTCGTCCGCGAGCATGGGCGAGCGCGAGCCGCTGGTCCACCCGACGGGCAACTCACCGGGCGGGCCGTGGAAGATGACGCGGCCGTCTTGAAGTTCGATGACCGAGTCGGCGTGTCGCAGCAGTTCGGGCCTGTGTGTGACCATGAGTGTTGTCTTGCCCTTCATGAACTCGAGTATGGCGGGGATGACCTGGGACTCGCTGGCGGCGTCGAGTGAACTCGTTGCCTCGTCGAGGATGAGCACGCGCGGGTTCTTGAGCAGGGCGCGGACGAGGCTGATGCGCTGCTTCTGTCCGCGTGAGAGGCTGACGCCGCCCTCGCCGATCACGGTGTCGTACCCGTCGGTGAGCTTCGAGATGAACTCGTGGGCGCCGGTGCGTCGTGCGATGTCGATGACCTCATCGCGTGTGGCGCCGGGCCTGGCGTAGCGGAGGTTTTCGTAGATCGTGGTGTTGAAGAGCAGGCAGTCCTGGAACGCCACGCCGATCGCGCCTCGCAGGTGGCGCACGTCGAGCGTTTTGATGTCGTGCCCGTCGAAGAGAATCCTGCCCATGCTCGGCTCGATGAATCGGGGAAGTAGGTTGATGAGCGTGCTCTTGCCCGCGCCCGACTGGCCGACGACCGCGAGGGTCCTGCCCACGGGCAGGTGGAAACTTACATTCTGTAAGACCGTCGAGCCGTCGTCGTAGCCGAAGCTCACGTTCTCGAACCGGACCTCGCCCCGGACGGCGTGCAGCGGCCGGGCGTGGGTGGGAGTCTCTTCGGTGCGCGTGTCGGGGGGGTGGATCAGGTCCCAGACGCGGTCGATGCTGGTGGTGGTGCGGGTGAACTTGGCAAAGCCGGCCATGAGTTCGAGCACCGTCGGGTAGAGCATGAGCACGAAGGAGAAAAACGCCATGAACGTGCCGGGCTTCATCTGAGTCGGGCCCATGACCTGGTAGGCCCCGTAGCCTAAAAGCGCTATCGTCCCCAGCCCCACGAGCAGGTCCGCCACGACCTTGTGCAGCACGTGGTAGGTCTTGCTCTTGCGTTCGCTCTCACGTGAGAGGTCGATGGTTTTCTCGAACGTCTGGCTCTCGCGTTCCTCGCCGACGAAGCTCTTGACCAGCTCGATGGCCAAAAACTTTTCGATCAGCCCGCCGTGCACCGCGTCGAGGTGGCGCTGGGCGACCTTGCCCGATTCCTTGATCGGTCGCTTGAACCACATGAACGCGACCATGTGCCAAGGCAGGACCATCGTGCTGGCCAGCGCCAGGCGCCAGTTGATCGCAAAGACAATCGCAATCAGGCAGACGAACCGGAAGACCGCCTGCAAGAGCGTGGAAAGCTCGTCCTGGATAAAAGACTGGATCGCCTGGGAATCGCCCATCACACGGTTGGAGACCTCGCCGGCCTTGTTCTGCCGATAGAACCGCATGCTCATGCGCTGCACCGCGTCGAACAATCGGTTACGCAGGGCAAACGCCACGTCCTCACCGATCCGCAACGCACAGGCCTTGGCGTAATAAAAAAGCACGTTCCGCGTGGCATAGACCGCCAGCACACCACCGAGGATCAAAGCCAGCAGGTCCCAACGGCCGTGGGGGAATACGTCGTCGAGCAGGACCTTGACGAACAACGGCACCGTCATGTTCACCAGCGCCAAAAGCAACTGGAGAACAAGCGTCAGCGAGAGAATGGCAATATGCGGACGCAGGAGCCACGCCAACCGACGGAGCGATGAAGGCTCCTCGGGCGCGTCGGCATCGGGCTGGTGTTGCCTCGCCATCCAGCTACGTCCATGCTCCATTCGCAGCTTAAAACCGCTGCGCCCCCGCCCCAGTCTGTTTTCCCGGAACTTGCCCCGGCCCTCTCAAAGAGACGCTCGCAATGAGCGAACCATCCGATACAGCCCCCCCGCTGCATCCCCCCCGACCCCCGGACCCCCGGACCCCCGGAAGCCCGACCCCCGGAAGCCCGACCCCCGGACATCATCCACGGTCGAACGGACGACCGCGGTGATGCCAGACAAACGGTCAAGGCATCACGGGTATTGCGGAATGCAAAAAAAATAATCCCCTGTGAAGATGGGATGAATGGCAAGACCCGACGAGAGCCCGCTTACAGGCCGGGGATGGAGACGGTCTTACGCACGCTCATGCCGTGATTATCCGCGCGCGTCACGATGACCTCGCCCTCACCCAGGTCAAAAGTCCGCATAAGTTTTGCAGCCAGCGCACCGGCGCGGTCTTCGTCGGAACACACCGCGTACATCGTCGGCCCCCACGAGCTTTGGCCCACTCCCAACACACCCGACGCCCGGACCGCCTCCACAATCGACGCCAGGAGCGGGTCGGCATACACCCCGCCCTGGGCCGCGGCAAAGCACTCGCCCACGCGCTGCTGCAACTCATACAACGCATCGCAGAACGTCCCGTAATCCCGCTCGATCACCGCGGGCAACAGGCTCAACAACACCAGCCGACACATCGCATCCGTCGCGGCGTCGCTGATCTGGGGCAGGGTCGCAAACGCTTCACGCTCACGCCGACCGGACAGCCCTTCGAGCTTCGACGGGCAGACCAGAACGATCCGCCAATCTTCAGGGAACGCCTGACGCGCGATCATGGGTGAGAGCGTCGAAAGATCGTACTTGCCGCCCTCGACGATCAACCCGCCGTGGTAACAGCCGTGCGCACCGATGGCCGAACGCTCGCCACGCCCCACCATGCCCGCGACCGTGTGGGCGTCCATGTCATCCCGGTCGATCAACGACGCCAGCGCACGTCCGATCGCCATGCCCAGTTGCGTGCCCGTGCCCAGTCCCGTGTGCGCACGCGGCATCCGAAGAACACGGATCAATACATCCGATGGATGCGAGGTCGCCGCGGCCTTGAAAAATCGTTGTGCAAAATCCACCGCCCGGTCGCTCATCGGCCCCGTCGCCTGGATACCGTGACCCACGGGCATCGGCGAAACCCGGATCGCCATGTCGGGCCTCTGGACCATCAACCCCACACCGCCGTACCGCCTGCGCCCATCGTCTGCGCCGCCCCCGCCCAGCGCGAGCAAGCCAAAATGCAGCCGGCAGGGCGTACGGGCTTCGAGGATGTCTAGGGTCTGGGGTCTTGCCATTGCTCGATGTATCGTGCTACAAACTCGAACGCCTGTCGCTCCGCGCCGCTTCCCGTTTTATCGACCAGCGGGCGGTACCGCTCCAAAGCCTCCAGCACAGACCCCTTGCCCGTGAGGTGCAACCGCGTTGCAAGAATCGTCACCTCGATCACCGCGAACCGTGCCCGGTTGAACCCCCCAAAGTCCCGCAAACGCTCGCTCTTGACCACCCGTGCCGTGATGCGCGTGCGCGGCTGCGAATCGTCCACCCCCTCGACACGAAAAACATGGTATCGGCAGGCCCCCAGCAACACCACCCCGAAACCCCCATCGAACTCCACCCGCTCGACTTCTCCCAACTCTTCAAACGGCACCTCACCCAACGCCGACCGCGCGATCAGGCCCACGCCGTCCGTCTCGTGGAACACCCCCACACCCGTGGCGACGAGATTCCTGAATGTCACCGTCTCCCGGAACGGGCGTAGTAACAATGTGCTGCACCCGCTATCCACGATCGGCCCCATCGGCGCCACGTGGACCCGCTCGACCGGAGCATCCACCACCGGCAGCGTCGTCACGAGGCCTTCGATGATCCGTGAGTCGTCGGGTCGGTCGCTGGGCATGAGGACAGAGTAGCCGCAAATGAACGCGAATGAACGCAAATGAACGCAAATGGGAAAAGCACGAGGGGTGTGCCACTGGCGGCTTGCCCGCCAGTGAAAAAGACGCACAGCCTAAGCACTGGCGGGCAAGCCGCCAGTGGCACACGACGCAGTGCAGGGTCGGATCAAGACGCACCCCGCCAGGTACCCCACCGCCGCGCCCACGCACACGTCGCTGGGGTAGTGCATCACGAACAGCACCCGGCTCATCCCGACGATCACCGTGAGGACGATCACGATGGGTGTCAGCCTCGGGTAGAGCGTGGCGATAAAGAAAGCTGTGATGGCCGCGGCGCAGGTGTGGCTCGAAGGCATCGATTGCAGGTTGGCCGCCCCCTTTTCAAAGATCATCCACGGGTGCGCGGGCACCGACATCGTGACACTCTCGGGTTTGACATAACTCATCCACGGCCAGACAAACTGCCCGCCGTCGGCGATCTGCGGTCTGGCGCGACCAACAACAAGCTTGATGATAAACGCGATCAGCGCCGCCAGCCCATACGCCACCCAGAAGTCCACCAGCGCCTTTCTGTTCCGCGGGTCCTGCAGCGCGATGAGCAGTGTGACGAGGATCACGCACGAGAGCTGCCCGAACTGTTGGAGAAACCGCAGTTCCGTCCCCACGTCGCCACCGATATCCAGCCCCCGCGCCCAGTCGATCACCTTCGCATCAAACGGCACACACACCGCCGCCGCGACGAGCAGGCCCGCGAGCACGAAAAGGTGGTGTCGCCATGAACGGCATGACGCGTCACCCCCCCCTTCCCTTTCAAGGGGAGGGGTTGGGGGAGGGGATGTTTTGAGATTTGAAGACTTCGTGTTCACTGAGAGTCACACCCTCCCCTGCCCCTCCCTCTAAAGAGGGAGGGAGTTGAAGATGTCGTCACGTCGTCGGCGACAGTTGCAGCAGTTGCAACACCTGGTGGACGATGTGGTCGGCCGACAAGCCGCAGTATTCGAGCAGGTCTTCGGGCGTGCGGCCGGACTTGGGCAGGCGACGCACGTGCATCTGGCTGACGGTGAAGCCGCCGCCATCGGTCGCGCACGCATCCGCCACCGCCGAACCCATGCCCCCGCCGTAGTTGTCTTCGAGCGTGAGGATGATGCCGTTGTTGTCGTTGGCCAAATCGAGGATCGCTTCCTCGTCAAAGGGCAGCGAGTAGAGGTCGACGAGCGTGGCGTCGATGCCCTGTGCGTCGAGCTTGTCGAGCGCTTTGTTCGCCTCGTGCACCATGTAACCCGAAGCGAGGATGAGCAGGTCGCGGCCCTCGTTGAGCACCTCGTGGCCGCCGAGTTGGAAGCGGTCGGTGTCGGTGTAGAGGAACTCGGTGTCGGCCCGCAGGGCGCGCATGTAGCTCGAACCGGTGTACTCGGCCATGGCCAGGGTCAGGGCGTAGGCCTGGTAGGCGTCGGAGGGGTTGAGCACGAAGAAACCGGGGTAACCATCGGGCCTGCGCATCGTGCCGAAGGAGCGGAACCACGCCATGTCGGGCAGCGACATCTGGCTGGGGCCGTCGGCGGCGAGCGTGATGCCGCAGTGCGTGCCGACGATGCGGAGGTTGGCGCCGCTGTTGACCGCCATCTCGATCTGGTCGTAGCCGCGCGTGACGAACTTGGCAAAGGTCGAGGCAAAAGGGATCTTACCCGCGGCGCTCAGGCCCGCGGCGACGCTGAACATGTTCTGCTCAGCGATCTTGCACTCGAAGAAGCGGTCCTTGATCTTCTCGTCCTTGGCAAAGTCCTCGGCGTGGGTGGAGTTCTTCACGTCGGCGTCGAGGGCGACGACCTCGGGGTTGGCCAAACCCAGCGCGTGCAGGGCGATGCCGAAGGCCTTGCGGGGGGCGCACTTGCCTTTTTCAATGATCTTGGCCTGACCGAACTGCTTGCAGGCTTCGGAGAAGGTCGGGGCGGCGGTGGCCTGGGGTTTTTCGTTTTTGCGTGGCGAGATCAAACCGATCTTGAGTGCGGTGTCGGCCATGGCGCCGAGTTTGGACGCGGTCTGGTCGAGTTCCGCCAGGGCCTTGGCCAGGTCTTCGCCGGTTGCGGGTTTGCCGTGGTGGCCGTCGCCTTGTTGCGAAGCGCTGCCCCAACCCTTGAGGGTCTTGGCAATGATGGCCACCGGGGCCGCGGCGGGGTCGTGCTGCTTCTGGGCGTGGGTCGAGAGCGCCTGCTGGATGGCGCTGGGGTTGTGGCCATCGATCACCAGTGTCTCAAAGCCGTAGGCGGTGAGTTTCCTGGCGAGCACGTCGGCGCTCTGCTGCGGGCTGACCTTTTCGCTCTGGGCGTAGACGTTGGCGTTGATGATCGGGCAGACCGACTTGAGGCTGTGGTCGATGATGAAGTCCAGCGCCTCCCAGATATTGCCCTCGCGGCTTTCGCCGTCGCCGATGATGCAGAAGACGCGTCGGTCGATGCCGTCGACCTTGGCGGCGGCTGCGATGCCCGCGGCGTGGGACAGGCCCTGGCCGAGCGAACCGGTGGCGGTATCGAAGAAGGGGAAGCCCTCGATCGGGTTGGGGTGGCCGTCCACGACCGAGTCGATCGCGCGGAGCGTCATGGCGTCCTCGCGTGTCATCGCACGGCGTTTGTCTCTGTCTTTGCCGATGAACACACCCAGGTCCGCACAGGCGGCGTAGACGATGGGCACGGCGTGGCCCTCGCTGAGCACGAGGCGGTCACTGGCGGGGTGCGAGGGGTTGGCCGGCTCATATCGCATGTGCTGGTACATGAGCACGGTGACGAGGTGTGCCAGGCTCGCGGCGGTGGTCGGGTGGCCCGAGCCGGCGGCGGCGGTCATCTCGTATGAAAGCTTGGCAAGCTCAACGGCCTTGGCGTGGATCGTGGAATCGAACGACATGCTGCGTGTCCTTCCTGGTCGTGGTTAAGTTCAAAAGCCCGTGTCCAACATTACGCACACGGGGCACACCGCGGACGATCATCAGGCAAGCACCCACAGCACCGACACGGATTATCGTGCCTTGCGATGGTCAAGCCTCGTATGTCGCCCCCTGGTGACAATGCCTCACATTATCACGATGCCAACCCATTTCGCAACGTGCCCCCCGACCCCCGGAAGTGAAGATCGGTCCCCGGAGGTTGAAAACTCGCGCGGTCAGGTGGGGATGGGAATGTCTGATGTCGGATGTCTGATGTGGGGAGTGGATAATGGGGTGAGGGGGATGGCACGTTGAGAACGCCTGACGGTAAGACCGTAACCGGTGAAAACATTTGCACAGGCAAATACGTGCGAATCGAGACAGAAACCGCAGATTCCGCGGATGACACAGATTCAAGGCTGATATTCCGGATGATGAATCTGTATCGATCTGTGAAATCTGCGCAATCTGTGGTTTCTTCCCCGGCCCGGATTATCCGGTGTCGTCATTGCAAGTCATTGGGAGAGGTGTTCCGAGTTTGGCCCCGCCGGTCGCAAGCGACCGGGCTAAATGGGGAGCGAGATGACCGCACGGTCCACACACCACCCGACCAGGCCCCTTCACCCGTCACTAATCACTTGTCACTAGTCACTAGTCACTAGTCACCGCGCTGGTTCTGCGCATAAAAAAAGGCTCGACCTGGTCCACTTAGGTCGAGCCCGGAGGCTGATGTTTTCGAGCGGCCCGGGTTCCTGACAGGCCACTGTTTTATGGAAAACACCAAACGTGCTTTGGAGACTACGCGAACATTCCGCGTGTCATGTCGTGCTTGAGAACCGGTGGACGTACGGACAACATCTCAAGCCTGACGTTGGGGTTCAATAATCGAAGCTCACGCCGAACTTGCCGTAGCAATCAGCCGTGCTGCCCGAGGTGTTGCTCGAGGAGGGGCTGACGTTGCTTGTGCCGTAGAAGATCACGTGCACGCCGGCGTAGGCCGACCACGAGCCGTACTGCGAGGGCATGAACGCCAGGGGCACGGAGAAGTCCGCACCGAGGTCGACGAAGCCAAAGAACTTGTCGTCGCCCACGGGAGCGGAGGTACCGGGGCCGCCGGCCGATTCATAGTACTCGTGGAGGCTGGCACCGAAGGTGACAGGCAGGGTGAGGGTCACGTCGTAACCACCCTCGATGGGGAGGATGACGAACGAGGGGGCGATACCGATCTGGAGGTACACGCCGTCCTTCGCACCCGCGTCGGCACCGGCGCCGGTGAACTCGAAGGCCACCAGGGCCGAGGGGTTGAGGGCAAAGCCGTCAAGACCCATCTGCTCCCAGAGACCCGAGTCGTCGTAGCCGAAGCTGACGGAGATTTCCTGCGGCGTGGGGCCGAAGAAACCGTTGGGGCTGGTGTAGGCGGTGTAGGTCACGCCAACGGTGAAGTCCTCGAGGACGGTCGCGCTGGCACCGAAGAAGAGGTCCGCTTCGTACCACGCGGTCGGGTCGGACGCACCGCCCGAGACCGTGCTCGAAGCGTTGTCCGCGTGGAAGCTGTTCCAGATGCCGACGTTCAGGTCGACACTGTTGATCGGGCCGTCTTCAGCCTTGAAGACGTTGGCATTGAGGGTGATCCAAGGCTGGATGATGAAGCCCTGGTTTTCCTGGAAAATGCCGCGGAACCAGTACTGGGTCACGATGTCGAAACCGGCAGACACCGAGATGGCGCCGGTGTTCGGGCCGGCCTCTTCAGCCGCGTGAACGGCGGGGGTGGCCAGAGCCACGGTCGCGGCAACCGCCGCGCCCATAGCCAACTTGCGAAACTTTCGAGTGATGTCCATTAGCATACTCTCCTTGTGAACAGGAACCCTGAATTCGTTCACCCGCTACGCTGCGGGTGTTGTGATCCGATGGCAAAGACCGTACCACTAGTAACGGTCATATCGGCTGTATTGACTGCTCTTGATAGAAAACTTCCCTGGATCGCTCGGAAACCGTCTTGTATAGACGCCAAATATCCTAACTTAATCTGCACGCTTTGCAACCCGGACGCCCGCGATTCGGGCAAATCCACACGTCCTGCTTAAGCACACAGCAATTATCGGGACCTTGAAAATCAGCCTCCCCCCCCCTCGATATCGGGTGCAGGGGCGATTCTGACGGATATTTCTCGGACTTTTTGTCCTCCTCAGGGCTGAAATCTGCTTTATCAGGGGGGGGTTATCGGGCGTTTGGCCTCGTATCCGATTGTGGAAAACTCGGATACCCGGCTATCGGGAAGGCTGTGGACCCACTTGAGCCTGTCGAGTAAAAAAGTAAAAAAGGTTGAATATGGCCCCGGATCGACCGTTTAACGTGGTTCTGACCCGGTCAGGCCGGCGACTGGCCCCGGTGGAACTCCTCCAGCCGATTGGCCTGCTGCCGGCGGACCGATTCGAGCACCGTCCGAGGCACTCGAAATGCCTCGCTCTCCTCCGGGACCATTCGGCAGTGCTCCTGGATCACCGCATACAAAAACTTGAACGCATCCCGTGGCTGCTTCATCTGGTCCAAGGCATCGACAAGCAGGTCGCGCGTCACGTCCTGGGTAAACAAGCTGGTCAGTGAGATCTCACCGGCCGGCTTCTCTCCCGTCGAACACGCACGCAGCCGGGCGGTACACAGGTCAAAGAGCGTGGCCCCGGACCATTCGAGCCGTTCCACGAAAGCCTGCTTGTCCAACCTTGCCCCTTGAAAGAAATCCGCCGACTCCCGGCGGAGCAAGGGCCGAAGCTCCAACGGCAGCAGCAGCTTCATCCCGACGCCCTCCTGCTGCAAAAACTTATTCTCCAACATGGGCCAAACAATCGGCTTCATCCGATCGGCCCGGCCGCTGACCACCTGGGGCTCGTCCACGCGGTCGACCAGGACCATCACACCCTGATAGCCCATCGTCCGCAGCACAGCCAGCAACCTGTGCGTCCACCGGTATCGGCTGTCCGAGTTGTCCGTCGCGGCCGACGCCTGACCGGGCCAGGGCCTGTCCACGAGGTCCCCGGCTCGCATGTCAAACAACATCGACCGCAGCTCGCCGGGCGTACGGTCCACACTCAACACGTCCGCGAGGATACGCTTGGCAAGCTTCCACACACGAAGCTGTCTGAAGAGCCAGAACCCCCACATCACCAGCGACCCTGCCAGCGACACCCCTGCCATGATCGTCAGGAACGCCGCGTCTTGTTTCCACAAGAAACCTGCCCCGTAAAGCAGCGCCGCCGCGACGAGAAATCCAATCGCCCCCGCGCGGGAGACCGACATCGGCGCACGCCAGCCGAGCTTGAGCTTGTCATAGATTTGTGCCCATCGCGGGGCTGTGCCGCCCGACCGGGGCTGGTCGTAGAGCAGGCTCAAGAGCGCCCAATCGACGCGCGTCGAACGGGGCAGCTTGCGTGCCCTCTTCTGCGCATCTTCGGGCAGGACCGCCCCGGTATCGCTTGTGGTCACGCCCAGCAGCGCATCGTTGAGGCGGGTGACCGCCAGGCTCAGGATGGCGTCCTGATGGTCGACGAGCCTGATTTTTTCCAGCATTTTCTCGGGTGGGGTCTTGCCGGCCCTGCGGAAACCCATCGCGGCGCTGTGGCGTGCCAGGATGCGGTCGAGCACGGGGTTGAAGTCGTCATACGCCACGAGCAGCGTGCGGGCGTCGGTCGATTCGTGGTTGTGCCTGACCACGCGCTCAGCGATCTGCAGACGCATCGCCGTCTTGCCGCTGCCCTTTTCACCCAGAACGACCGCGGCGCTGGGGCGGTCGACCCGGCCGAGCACCTTCTCAAAGTCCGGGTGCTGCTGGGATGAACGGATCAGCCGATCGAACACCGAGTCGTGCCGGGCTTCCTCGGCGCGGAAGGGGTTCTCGGATAAACCGTGGTGGGTGAAGAATCGTTCGAGGTTCATCGCAGTCCCGACGGATACGGTTCACGATCATTTGCATCGTACCAAGTTTGGCTGGGAGCAGTAAACAAAATGAACCCCTATCTCTCCTGACCAAAGCATGAGCCGATACAGAAACCGCAGATTGCGCAGATGACGCAGATTCAAGGCAGAGTTTTCAACCCTCAATCTGGATTGATCTGTGAAATCCGCGCAATCTGCGGTTGCTTCCCCGCGCCCGTTTCTTCCACGCTCGTGCGTTTGATCCAGTTGGATTACGAAGCCAGTTTGCCGCAGTGGACGCGGCCCGTGACCGCTGATTTCGACCGATGGGCGGTGATCGCCTAGACTATCGCCCCATGACTCAGGACTCCCCCGCCGGCACCGTACCCGCTTTGGCGACACCCCAGGAACGCAACGCCGCGATGGACCGCGCGTTCGACTTCCGTGGCGATGTGAAACTCACGCTCACCGACGGCCGAACCGTCGAGGGCTACGTCTACGACCGCAAGTCCGACACCGACAAGCCGCTGGTCCGTGTGATCCCCGCCGACGGATCGGCCAGGATGAACATCCCCTACGACCAGATCAAGGCCATCGCCTTCTCCGAACGCGACCCCGCCGCCGGCAAGAGCTGGGACACGTGGATCAGGAAATACGTCGAGAAAAAACGCAAAGGCGAATCCACCGACCTGCACCCGGAAGAAGAAATTGATGATTGATGATTTATCACTACTGTCCCAACATTACTCGAACAGCGACAACTGGTTAGCGAATGGGTCGGTCTTGGTATTTTCGTTTTGTCTCGAAAACGCCTGTAAAAGCGGGGTTTTTTCGAAAAGCGAGACGCTTAAAACCTGGAGGATTG